>CAWKZU010000005.1:0-134358 GCA_963854585.1 Gammaproteobacteria bacterium
TCGTCAAAGGTCAGTGCTTCGTGAGAGATCCGTAACATAAAGAACGCCTACCTCGGTATGCTCAAAAGAGAGACTACACATTAGGGTTTAAAAAAGTAAGCGGCGCATTATAAGCTAACGAGTACCATTAGGTAAACAACTATTTAGCCCGCTAAATTTACAAGATATACCACTTAAATAGCTGATTTTAATGTTTTTTTTATTTATTTTGACCTTATTTATTAATACTTAAAAAAACGTAAATTAGTTACCATTAGATCCGTCTTTCTCTACAATAGAGTAATGACTACAGATACCAATCACCGCCAAATTTTTTCGGTTAGCGAACTAAATCGCTCGGTAAGGCAACTACTCGAGATGAATTTACCCCTGCTGTGGGTAGAGGGAGAAATTTCAAATTTCGCCAAACCGGGGTCCGGTCACTGGTACCTCACTCTTAAAGATGAGCAAGCTCAAGTGCGCTGCGCTATGTTTCGCAACACTAATCAGCGCGTTAATTTTAAGCCAGCTAATGGCACTCAGGTGCTTGTGCGCTGTCGCGCAGGGCTTTATGAAGGCCGAGGTGAATACCAGTTAATCATAGATCACATGGAAGAAGCTGGTTTTGGCGCACTGCAAAGGCGCTTTGATCAACTTAAAGTTCAACTTGATAGTGAGGGCTTGTTTGACCAACGGCACAAAAAAACGATGCCGGCATCTGTCACTCAAGTAGGTATTGTTACGTCAGCGACTGGGGCCGCCATAAAAGACATACTGTCGGTATTACAGCGCCGCTTCCCCGCGATTAAAGTGAGTATTTTCCCGACCTCTGTTCAGGGTGAACAGGCAGCAGGGCAAATTATAGAGGCTATTGCGAATGCCAACCGGCACGGACACTGTGATGCCTTAATTGTCGGTCGTGGTGGCGGGTCCCTCGAAGATTTATGGCCTTTCAATGAAGAAAAAGTTGCTCGCGCGATTTTTAACAGCAATATACCGATTATCAGTGCCGTAGGTCACGAGATTGATTTTACAATTGCCGATTTAGTCGCCGACCTTCGCGCGCCTACACCATCTGCCGCGGCAGAAGTCATTAGCCCTGACGGCAATGAGATACTCAATCAGTTCTTGGCTTTAGAGGCATTGGTAGTTGAGGCTGAGGTTCGAAAAATAAATGGATTTGGACAGCAAATAGCACATCTACAAAAAAGGCTTCAACACCCAGGCCGCAAGTTGCAAGAGCAATCGCAGCATCTTGACCACTTAGATATTCGCTTGGGCCGAGCAATGAAAAATAAGCTTCAAGAACAACGATACCGTTCTGAGTCTTTGCGCGATAACTTGCTGCGGCAGCATCCGGGTCAAGCCATCAAACGCCAAAATCTTGTTCTTATTAACACCATTAAGCAACTGGCCAAAACGGTCGGTCAACAGGTTCATGACAAGAGAACAAAGACCGAGCAAACGATGCATTTACTGGATACTGTCAGTCCTTTAAAAACCTTAGGGCGGGGATATTCTGTTATCCGCGACAGTCAAGGGGCAGTCATCAAAACCATTAATGACGTGAAGCGCGGGGACAATTTAAAAGGTCAGATCACTGATGGCGAGATATCGTTTGCCGTAACCAAAACTGCGAAAAAAGACCCCTCACAACAACGTAAAGGCTCTAACTAGTCGTTTCGTTTACTGTATTTAACAACCTTTTTACGCTTAGACACTGGCTTTTCGCCCGCCTTAGCCTTACTGCTATAGGGATTGGCACCCGTGCGATACTCCACGCGCACAGGTGTGCCATGCAAACCTAATTCGCGACGGAATATTTTCTCAAGATAGCGCGTATATTGCGCAGGAACCGAATCAGTTTGGTTGCCGTGGATGATAATCACCGGTGGATTACGGCCTCCTGCATGAGCAAACCGCAATTTAACCCGACGACCATGGACCATCGGCGGCTGATGCTCTTCTACTGCACCTTCGAGCACCTTTGTGAGGCGAGATGCACTTAACGTGTCTGTAGCAGCAGCATAGGCTGCACCAATGGAGTCGTAGAGATTACCAACGCCAGTGCCATGCAACGCAGAAATAAAATGTACGTCAGCAAAGTCAGCAAATTGCAACCGACGTTTAATCTCAACTTTAATATGCTCACGTTTGTCTGGGTCAAGTCCGTCCCACTTGTTGATCCCAAGCACTAACCCGCGCCCGGCATCAATAACAGAGCCCATTAAGTGTAAGTCTTGGTCGACCAACCCTTCATGAGCATCCACCATCAATACCACAACGTTAGCATCATCAATAGCCTGCAACGTCTTCACAATAGAAAATTTCTCAATCGCCAGCTTTACATTTTTTCGCTTACGAATTCCCGCTGTATCTATAAGCGTGTACTTTTGACCGTGGCGTTCATAATCGATATAGATGCTGTCTCGCGTCGTTCCTGGCTCATCGAACACAACCACTCGATCTTCACCCAAGAGGCGATTGACCAACGTTGACTTGCCTACATTCGGCCGACCAACAACACCTATCTTAATGCTATTTGAACCATCAGGCTGGGGCTCAACATACTCTGGATAAGGTTCTAAAACCTCTTCCATCATTGACCGGACTCCGCGCCCATGAGTTGCCGTCGTTGGAAACATTCCAGCAAAACCCATCTCATAAAAGTCAGCCAAAGCCACCGCAGGATCGAGTCCGTCTATTTTGTTGGCAACCAAGTAAACCAAGCGATTTTTACGTCGTAACTTGTCAGCGATCATATAGTCAGCGGAGGTAACACCGGACCGACAGTCGACTATAAACAAAACAATGTCAGCCTCATCCATTGCTAAGAGGGACTGATCTGCCATCTCGGCGTCAATGCCTTCTTCTTCTCCGCTGATCCCGCCGGTATCAATAACCATAAAGCGACGATCAAACATCTCTCCATCGCCATATTTACGATCACGGGTTAAACCAGAATAGTTAGCCACAAGCGCATCTCGACTACGGGTGAGTCGATTGAATAGAGTAGATTTGCCTACATTAGGCCGGCCCACTAGGGCTATAACAGGAATCATGGAATAAAAAATGCCGCAGGTTTCAACTGCGGCATTCTACGTTAATTAAGGATAGTTTTCGCTACTGAATTTTATAAGCGCTAATCTTGCCATTATTAGATTGAATAATAAGAGATTCACCCACACTCAACATAGGTGTACTAACACCGCTGCCATCTATTTTTTCTCGACCAACGAATCGTCCGTCCGATGGGTCTAGTAGATGCAAATAGCCCTCAGCGTCTGCCGTAGCGATGGTGCCAGACAATTTAACAGGCCCCGTTAAACGACGTAAAAACAACTGATCATTGGACCAAACCGACTGCCCATTACCTGCTTGAAAAGCCTGCACCGAATCCTCGGCTCCAGTCACATAAATCTGCCCATCGCCGTAGGCGGGGGCATGATGAGAGGAGCTGTCCTGAGACCAGAGGCTTCTTCCCGTGCCACGGCTTACTGCTCCGACACGACCTTGATAGGTCACAGAGTAAATAACATCTCCAACCAAAAGAGGCTCACCGTCGATATCGACCATGCGTTCGAGCTCTGTTCGACCTGTTGGCAAAGCCAATCGCGTCTCCCAAATAATCGACCCATTGTCGGGACTAAAAGCAATTAATTTACCTGAATCAAACCCTGACAAAACCATATTATTAGTCACTATAGACTCGCTCGTACCACGCACACTCAAAATAGGGGCATCGCCATCGTGCTGCCAGATTTCTTCACCCGTCTTGGCATCCAGGACAGCTATTTTATTATCGATACTATGGACTACAACAATTTCACCATTCGATTTAGGGCTTGAGAGCACCTCTGAACTGACCTGGCTAGTCCACAAGACCGAACCATCATTCGCATCCAAGGTAAAGACCTCACCCTCGACGGTTCCTACCATAACCAATCCTGCTCCGTAACCAACTCCACCAGTGACCGGAACATCCAACTGAGCCTGCCAGAGCACGTTACCAGTACCAACATCCAGTGCGGTAATTTGACCTTCATAGTCTGCGGCAAAAACCGTGTCGCTGTTAGCCGTTGGCCGTAAGCTAATCAAGTAATTTTTAGCGCCAGATCCCACGTTAACCGACCATTGACGGACGACGGATACTTCCTCTTGAAAATCAACCAGCTCTGCGGGTTCAATTGCAGCGTCATCGTCGTCACCGCCGAACCAGCTACAGCCCGAAAGGAGTAATACGCAAAGCAAAAGGCTCAGCTTTTTCATTGGCTATCTCCGATCTCGGTGTCAGGTACGACCGCAGGGGGCACCTGCCCTATTTTAAGCTCCAATATATTACGAATAATAGGATCATTGGAGTCATTAGATGCAATTGCCGCGTCATAAGCAGTATAAGCTGCCTCAGCGTTATCTAACTGCAGATAAAAATCTCCTTTAGCTTCTTCATAAGCCGACTTATGGGTAGCGGAATCTATTCCCTGGACCATTGATAATGCGAGGTCAACGTTACCTCGAGCGGCTTCCACGCGAGCTAATCGAAGCCGAACAATCATTTCTGTGGCGGGTTCAGGGTTATTATCCAGTGACCATTGCAATTCAGCAGCAGCAGCATCTAAATCATTACCTTCCACGGCTACTTTTGCCTTGAGCATTGCTGCAAAATGAGCATAGCCCGTGCCAGCATGATTATTTTTTAATTGGTCTGCATCATCATTAATAGCTTTTTGTTGCGAGGGATCCAAATTTTCGCCTGGCGCTTGACTGGCAACAATATCCATACTATTTTGCCAAATGCCCGAGGCTATTTCTGCTTGAAGCTGTTTGTTTTGATCCCAAGATTGGTATGAGAAATACCCACCCACAATCAACACAATTGACACAAGAGTCTTAACGCCATTTTCTGCCCACCATGCTTTTAATGCTTCAATTTGTTCTTCTTCAGTAAGGTGATCTGCCACGCGTTTGCCTCAATTGGTAAAAAAATCATTAAGTAAAGTTGCCAAGCTATCTTGGACAACCGTTTCTTGTATATGTTCTTGCCGAAGGTACTTGACCCCAACAGTAGATGAACTAACCTCTTGCTCACCTAAAATAAGCGCCACAGCGGCGCCACTTTTATCCGCTTTCTTAATTTGCGACTTAAAACTGCCACCACCACAATGACTCTCAATACGCAGGCTAGGGCAATCATTTCGTAAATTATCAGCCAGTACGGCTGCAGCATTACTTACATCTCCAACCGCCAGCAAGTAAATATCAACGGTTTGGGCGACACTATCAGGGACAACCTTTAATTCGTCAAGTAACAGTACTAATCGCTCGATACCCATGGCAAAACCGACCCCAGGGCAAGGCTTCCCGCCAAGCTGTTCAACCAACCCGTCATAGCGCCCTCCCGCACAGATCGTACCTTGGGCTCCAAGGCTATCGGTAACCCACTCGAACACAGTTTTTGAATAATAATCCAACCCTCGGACCAACCGCGGGTTAATTTCATAGCTAACTTTAGCCGCGTCTAATATGCCGCAAAGTTGCTCAAAGTGTTGCCTTGAATCATCATCAATAAAGTCATTAAGTTGAGGCGCCCCATCGACAATTTTCTGCACCTCTGGATTCTTACTATCCAGTATGCGCATAGGGTTAGTCTCCAGACGCCGCTGACTGTCTTCATCTAAATGATCACGATGGGTCATCAAATAACTTACTAATTTGTCTCGATAATGTGCTCTGTCAGTTGATGTACCTAACGAATTAATCTGCAGTTTGACTACACTATCAATCTTTAACGTTTTCCATAAATTGGCCGTCAATAGTAGCAACTCAGCATCAATATCCGGTCCATTTAACCCGAAAGCCTCTACGCCAATTTGATGGAACTGCCGTTGTCGTCCTTTTTGTGGTCGTTCATGACGGAACATCGGTCCGGCATACCATAATCGCTGCGTTTGATTATGCAAAAGACCATGCTCCGTGCAGGCTCGAACGCACCCTGCAGTGCCTTCAGGGCGCAAGCTGAGCTGGTCGCCATTACGGTCTTCAAAGCTATACATCTCTTTTTCGACGATATCTGTGGCTTCGCCTACAGAACGCTTAAATAATTCTGTTTGTTCGAGGACGGGAAAACGAATTTCTTGATAACTATAACGGGACAAAACATCGGCGACTGTTTTTTCAAGATACTGCCAAATTTCAGAGTTGCCTGGGAGAAGGTCGTGCATGCCGCGCAAAGATTGTATTTTCATGACGAGTCTCCTTTTTAACCTCTGGCGATTATTTGCTCGGCAGCCAAAGCCAACTGAGCCTCTTTAGCGGTAGCTTTAGCCCGAATTTCTGCTTCTAACTGATCAACCAAATTATCTTGGCTGATTTTGTGGTCAGGTACACCGTCAAGATACACTAAATTAGCTGGCGAGCCGCCCGTTAAACCAAAGTCAGACGCCTTGGCCTCGCCCGGACCGTTCACAATGCAGCCAATAATTGATACGTCCATCGGCACTTCAATATCTTCTAATCTATTTTCCAACTCATTAACGGTGCTGATAACGTCAAAATTCTGACGGGAACAACTGGGGCAAGCAATAAAATTAATGCCTTTGGATCGGAGTCTTAAACTTCGCAACATCGACCAAGCAACTTTGACCTCCTCTTCGGGTTCAGCGGCCAGCGATATTCTTACAGTGTCGCCTATTCCGTCCAACAGCAACGCTCCAAGTCCGATGGCTGACTTAACCGTGCCAGCACGCAGCCCTCCAGCCTCAGTGATCCCAAGGTGAAGCGGTTGCTCAATGCGTGTAGCAAGATCTCGATAAGCCGCTTGAGCCATAAAGATATCAGATGCCTTGACGCTTACTTTGAAATTCTGGAAATCATACTTATCTAAAAGCTCGACATTGCGCATTGCTGACTCGACCATGGCCTCTGCCGTTGGTTCAGCATACTTGCGGAGCAAGTCTTTACCCAAAGATCCTGCGTTAACGCCAATTCGGATGGGTATATTGAGATCTTTTGCCTTGGCAATAACCTCCCGCAAGCGATCTTCCCGGCTTATATTACCGGGGTTAATGCGCAGACAATCAACACCTAAGTCGGCAACACGAAGTGCAATTTTATGGTCAAAATGAATATCGGCCACTAGAGGAACGCTTACTCGCTTTCTTATCTCACCAAAGGCATCAGCTTCTTCTATCGTAGGAACAGAAACTCGCACTATATCCGCGCCAGCTTTTTGAATACGTTCTATTTGGGCTACCGTAGCCTCTACATCTGAAGTCAAAGTGTTAGTCATACTCTGGACAGAAATAGGCGCATCACCGCCGATAGGTACGTTACCGACCATGATCTGTCGCGACTTGCGCCGCACGATAGATGTTTCACTAAAACTCAAATTTTACTCACTTTTCGCTCCGCAATGGAGCTCATTCTTGCTACACGTTTCATACTTTATCTTGCTAAAGCAACTTAGAGAAGCACATCCGCGCCTCAACACTACTCAGTAATATTTAGCGTTTGAACCTCACTTAAGCGCTTTTTGTAACGTGCCTGACGCTTAGTCCGGTCATTAACTTCACCAGCAAGCTGGCCACAGGCGGCTGCAATATCATCACCCCGAGTAGTCCTCACAGTTACAGTGTAACCCTCCGCCATCAGAATATCTCTAAACCGATCCAGCGCAGTATTAGTGACGCGCTTATAGTCTGATCCTGGAAAAGCATTGAACGGAATTAGATTGACCTTGCAGGGCAAATCTTTCAATAACACGGCTAATTCACGGGCATGCACTGATCGATCATTTATTTGATCCATCAGCGTATATTCAACGGTTACTTTTCGACGATTATCGGGCATTTTTTCGATGTAATTTTTGGCACTTTCAATAAACTGGGCTAATGGATACTTACGATTAATAGGCACTAGCTGGTTACGCAACTCATCGTTTGGAGCATGCAATGAAATAGCCAAGGATACGTCGCTCACATCACCTAACTTATCTAACTGAGGAACAACACCTGCAGTGCTAAGGGTCACACGACGCTTTGAAAGGCCATAAGCGTTGTCTTCGAGCATAATGCTCATAGCGTCAACAACATTGTCAAAATTCATTAAGGGTTCGCCCATCCCCATCATCACCACATTGGTAACACGGCGTTTAGCCTTGGGCGCGAACTGCTCAAAGGAATTTGCAGCAATCCATAGCTGACCAATAATTTCTGCGGCTGTTAGATCTCTATTAAAACCCTGCTTGCCGGTGGCACAAAAACTGCAGTCAAGAGCGCAACCGATCTGAGATGATACGCATAGAGTGCCTCGCTCTCGTTCAGGAATGTAAACCATTTCAATGCAACTTCCGCCATCGACTCGAATCAGCCATTTGCGCGTTCCATCTACAGAATCCTGACAGCTCACTACCTCAGGTAATTTTACTTCCGACACTTCTGCAAGCTTCGCGCGCAGATCCTTAGATAGGTTGCTCATCTCATTAAGATCACACTCACCCATCTGATGAATCCACTTAATAACCTGAGTCGCCCGAAAACGCTTCTCACCTATTCCTTCCATGAAGTCGCCAAGACGAGACGCAGAAAACCCCAGCAGGTTAGTTTTAACTTGTTGGGGTTGATCGTCTGTTATATTTACTGCTGATTTTGGGGACATAAAAGTCCTAATATCTCATTGTCTAACGAGGACAAATCTCGCTATCTTCAAAAAAGTAGGCGATTTCTCGCGCCGCAGAAGTAGCTGAATCAGAACCATGCGCCGCATTGGCATCGATAGATTCCGCAAAGTCTGCACGAATAGTACCAGCTGCGGCCTCTTTGGGGTTAGTTGCTCCCATTAGATCGCGATTGGTCATAATAGCATTATCACCTTCAAGCACCTGCACAGAGACTGGACCAGACGTCATAAACCCAACCAAATCATTAAAAAACCCACGCTCGCTGTGCTCAGCATAAAAGCCCTCAGCTTGCTCTTGGCTTAAGTGCATCATCTTACAGGCAACAATACTAAGTCCTGCGGTTTCAAATCGGCCCAAGATTTGGCCAACAACATTTTTTGCCACTGCGTCAGGCTTAATAATAGATAGTGTGCGTTCGGTCACCATGAAACTTCTCCAAAGTCAGTAAATTTTAGTCATTTAAAAATGGGGTATAAAAAGTGCGCGAATTTTACCTATCAATGAGAGCAGTCACAACAGGTTTATCAAGTAGTTAGTAACCATTTTTTATTAGACATTGTAGGTGAAGCAAGTAAGACAATGTTGGATAGCCAACACGAAGGTCCTAAAGACCTTTGTGCCGAGTTAAATTAATCTGAAAATCCGCGTATAGAGCAGCATCCACGCCGGCAGATTCGGCTAACTTTGGTCATTAATTATTGACTTGAGCCAAGCTCTAGAATACGTATGTAAACCTTAACACCACGGACAAAATCGTCTACCCCAATTCGCTCATTAGTGCCATGAAAGCCAGCTAACTGCGACTTAGTCAGTGGAACGGGAGTAAATCGGTAAGCATTATCCGCTACTCGCTCATAATGCCTCGAATCAGTCGCCGCCACCGTTATTCCCGGCACGACGATAACATCTCCATAAATGTTTCGGACCGAACCTTCAATATTTTTAAAGCCGCTTGATTTCCAGCTTGAGACTTGAGACGCTGGCTTACCTAGACCGAAACCATCCCACCTCATTGGCCTAACCTCAATGTTATCGCTTCCCACTACCTCCCTGACATGCTCAAAGATACTCTCAATAGTGTCTCTGGGGTGCACTCTAAAGTTGACTGTCGCGATCGCCTCTATAGGCAAGACATTAGTTTTAACACTGGCCGAGAGCATTGTTGGCGCAGTAGTGGTGCGCAGCGTTGCATTGAGTCCTGGATTCTTGGCTAATTCAGCGTCAATCAAACTACCAAAGAGCCATCTGTTAGCAAACAGCAACTTTAGAGTGAAGGGCATTTCTCGACTGGTTGTATCAAATAGAGCCAGACTCAAACCCGCTAGCCCTCCTGGTATCGGATTTTCTTCAAGCTTAGTGATCGCAGCTGCTAGAACGCCAACTGCGGTTTGCTTGGGAGGCATAGACGAATGACCACCAACACCCTTACCTACTATCTGCAAGGTAGTCGACCCTTTTTCCGCCACGTTGATCGATGCCACCAACTTATCGACCCCCGGCAAAAAACCATCGAGCAGAAAAGAGCCTTCGTCTAATGACCAGGCTAGCTGGACACCACTGGCTTCTAAATAATCAGCGACTAAAGCAGCGCCTTTGGCTCCACCGATTTCTTCATCATGCCCAAAACTGAGGTAAATAGTCCTTTTTGGCTGATACCCTTTCGCCATCAAGTAATTAACTGCCTCTAATATACCAATTACACCACTTTTATGATCGAGCGCCCCACGACCCCAAACAAAGCCATCACTAATCACTCCAGAAAACGGCGGCTGTTGCCACAAATCCTCTGTGCCGGGGATAACCGGCACTACATCGTAGTGCCCTGTCACCAAAATCGGTTTTAATGCAGAGTCCGTTCCGGCCCATTTATAAAGCATGGTGCCATTAAACATGTTTAACTCAAGGGTCTGGTGCAATTGGCTGTATGTTTGACTCACCCAAGTCTGAAAATTATCAAAGTCATCGGCATTTAAATCAAGCGAACCTTGATGAGATATGGTCTGAAACTGAATAGACTCCGACAAGTGCGCTAGAATGAGACCTTCATCCAGAGCGTAATCGACGCGCTCTACTTGGTCGGTGATTTCTGGCGTATGAAGAAGCGCTCTAATCCCTATAACAGACAGTAATGCCAGAGCACTTAGTGCTAGAACGTTAAAAATCCGTTTCACAATTCACCCCCTCTAAAAGTTTGCCTTATTTTAGCGAGCAAACAGACTAGTCCAACTCTTCGATCCATGTCATCTGAATCGCTTCAAGTATTTTTTCACCACAGCGATCGGGATCATCCGAGAAATCTTCCAGCGCCATCACCCAATTCCGTAAATCTACAAAATGGACGTATTGCGGATCTACATCAGGATGACTTTCCATTAATTCTATGGCGATATCATTTACATCGGTCCATTTAAGCATTGTGCCTACCTTCCGTTTTGCGCCATGACTTTAGGCGTCTATTAATTCTTATTATGGATTAAATCGGGCAATAAAGTCGCTGAATGCACGAATAAAATAAGGCCTTGGAGTTTCCATAAAAGCGGCATGATCACCCCCAGACACTACGACCCAGCTCTTATCGGCAGTATTCAATCTGGAGAATAACTTGATTTGTAACGCGGTTGGCGCGATCGGATCAAATTCGCCCTGCATCAGCAGCACAGGCACGTCGATTTGATTGGGATCGATAGACAAAAATTCATATTCATTTCGCCAATCAACCCGCACTGGGTCAGCCGTTAAAGCAGCCTCGACGTAGCCGTCAATAGCTCGCTGACTTATGCTTCCTGGCAGTATAAAGTCACTTGCAGCGGCTTCAGGCGTATTTATTCGCCGTTCCAGGGACTTATTAGAGGGGTCTTTGACGATGTCAGCGTCTAAGTCCAACCAAAAGCCAAACAACACCAAACTTGCTATGTTGCTCGGATCAGCCTGGGTGGCCAGCAGTGAAATCACAGAACCATAGGACCAACCAAATACATGAATTGGGGTGTTTTGATGGCGCTCAGATATCCAGCGAGTGACGTTGATTACATCAGCAGCAGCCTTCGTCGGCGAAAGCCATTGAGTTGCGTCTCTTGGAGTCTCTCCATAACCGCGCAAATCAATCGCATAAGTTCCGTAGCCCTGAACCAGCATGCCATCCATCAGAGAAAGCTCTTCTCCATCAACTTGCAGATCAAAGTCTGGAAGAGCGCTCCAGGTTCTGCCGTGCACAAACAGAATAATTCCTTTTGCATCATCATGGGGTTTCTCCCATACCGCCATTGGATGATCATCAGACATCACGGTGTGCCTGATCGGAGAGACTTGCTCTAGAATTAACGGATCGTCCAACGAGAGAACAACTGTGTCTATAGAAACGACACATGAAGTAGAAAGTACCAACAACATGCACAACAGTAATTTATAATGCAATTTAGCCCGGAGAGTAGCGATCTGTTGCATTGCTATCTCCATTTAATGCCTTTCCGACACCATATTGATGGTGTACATAGGAATTTCAACCACCAAGTCCTGCTCCTCCACTATCACTTGGCAACTCAACCGTGAGTCTGGGTCGACTCCCCACGCCTTATCGAGATAGTCTTCCTCGAGTTCATCGGCTTCGGCGAGCAAATCATAACCCTCCCGAACATGGATATGACAGGTCGTACAGGCACAGGACATCTCACAGGCATGCTCTATATCAAGACCATTGCGCACTGCGGCTTCGCAAACAGATTCTCCCTTTTGAGCCTCAATAACAGCACCCTCCGGGCATATCTCTTTATGCGGTAAAAATACTATTCGAGCCATGATCAATAAAATCCTTTAAGGATAGGTATTATTTTAACCTTGTTCAATTTCGTCCAGGCTATGGCCTGCTAATGCACTCTTAATTGAAGCGTCCATACGGCGGGCTGCAAACGTTTCGCTTGTTTTACCCACCGTCTCTACTTGACGGGCCAAAACCCGATGTTCGGTCGTTTCCGCCCGTATCTTCTGGAGCTCTTTGACGGCCACTTGAAGGCACTGAATTTCTTCTGCATCAAGTAGTTTATCGCCATCTTCTTTTAGTGCTGCAAGAAGGTCTTGGATCATTCTATCTGCGTCAACCTGCTGCTCACGAAGCGCCCTTGCTTGCATATCATCCCGTGCATGGCTAAACGAATCTTGAAGCATCTGAGTGATCTCATCTTCAGCTAAACCGTAAGACGGTTTAACCTCAATTCTGGATTCTACATTACTAGTTAATTCTCGAGCGGTTACGCTAAGCAAGCCATCAGCATCAACCTGATAAGTAACACGAATTTTCGCCGCCCCAGCAACCATGGGAGGGATGCCTCTCAATTCAAATCGAGCCAGCGATCTACAATCATCGACCAGTTCTCGTTCGCCCTGCAAAATGTGCACTGCCATGGCTGTCTGTCCATCTTTGAAAGTAGTGAATTCTTGAGCCTTGGCAACTGGAATAGTCGTATTACGGTGAATGATTTTTTCGATCAGACCACCCATTGTTTCAATACCTAGAGATAGCGGGATCACATCAAGCAGCAACATTTCATCGCCTGACTTATTGCCAATCAACACCTCAGCTTGCAAAGCCGCGCCTAAGGCAACCACTCGATCAGGATCAAGATTAGTTAAGGGCTCTACACCAAAAAATTCGGTCACCTTATCTCTGACTCTCATTGTTCTTGTCGACCCGCCAACCAGCACTACGGTGTCTATCTTGTCTACCGCTATATCGGCATCGCGCAATGAGCGCCGGCAAGCTCGGATCGTTTTATTAAGTAAATCCTCAATTAAAGCATCCATCACATCACGACTCAGCACACCACTCCAATCCAAGATCTCAATGTCTACAGACTCAGAATCGGTTAGCTCTTCTTTCGCTGCCTTGGCTGTCTCTAGAAGAATGCGCTGCTCAGTTGGATTTAGAGACTCGCTCATACCCATCTGCTGCCGCAACCACTCAGCTATGGCATGGTCAAAATCGTCGCCACCAAGAGCCGAATCACCACCAGTTGCTAGCACCTCAAAGACACCTCGGGAAAGGCGTAAAATACTAACATCAAATGTGCCGCCGCCCAGGTCATAGACCGCAATGACACCTTCTTTTTCATTATCTAAGCCATAGGCAATCGCCGCCGCCGTGGGCTCATTAAGCAGTCGTAACACCTTGACACCTGCAAGTGTCGCTGCGTCTTTGGTGGCCTGGCGTTGAGCTTCATCAAAATAAGCAGGCACAGTAATCACCGCTCCATCTAAAGCACCGTCAAGGGATGCCTCAGCGCGACTGACTAATTTACGTAAAATTTCAGCAGATACCTGAATCGGGCTTACCAACCCACAAGAAGTAGCTATTTTAGGCATGCCACCTTGATCGGTTTGAAAATCATAGGGCAGTTGATCGCCAAGCATTTTGACGTCTTCTAACCCGCGACCAAGCAATCTCTTTACCGACAATATGGTATTCAGTGGATCACTTATATTGTGCTCTGCTGCTTCGTTACCTACGCAACTAGCTCCTTGCGACGCATAATGAACAATGGACGGTAATAAATGCCTGCCTTGCTCATCTGGCAACGTTTCAGCCATACCACTACGAACACTAGCAACTAATGAATTTGTCGTCCCAAGATCAATACCTACCGCCTGCCTACGCTGATGTGGCTGAGGGGATTGTCCAGGTTCAGAAATTTGTAATAAAGCCACCCTTTATGCGTCCTCTAGTTCAGCTTCTAGCTGTCCAATTTCAACCAATAATTTGGTGAAAAACTGCATCTTTGCCACTGCGTTAAACGCATCATCAAACAGCTTAGATTCATATTGATGTTTGAATTCAGCTTGAAGCTCATAATATGTGCTTTCAACGTCAGCCCTGAGCGCTTCAATATTGCTCCAAGAGTCCTCTTTGACAGAAATCTCAGACAGGGTCTCTCGTAATTCTATTTGCCGCATTAAGAACACCGTGTCACTGGTGATATGTGTTTCTTGGTCGCTTTCAACGCCTTTTAGCGCCAAAAGATATTGCGCCCGTTTTAGCGGAGACTTTAAAGTGTCGAAGGCCTGATTGATAAACGACGCTGCCTGAACAGCTAAACGCTTTTCAGCATCTGATTTTGTGGCGTACCGATCAGGATGAAATTCTTGTTGAAGCTTACGATAGCGAACGCCCAAATCATCAATATCAACATCCCAGGATGGAGAAATTGCGAACACTGCAAAGAAATCGCTAGAAAAATTCAATGGGCCATCACTCTGACTATTTTTAACTAAAAGCGCACAGGGTTAAACGTGAAAGCTCTCTCCACAACCACATTCGTCCTTAACATTAGGGTTTTTAAATTCAAACCCTTCATTTAACCCCTCTTTAACATAGTCCAACTCGGTACCATCGAGATACAGCAAACTTTTGGGATCGATCAGTAATTTAAAATCACCAAATTCAAAGATTTTATCCTCTTCAGCAGCTGCATCGACAAACTCCAGAACATAAGACAACCCTGAACAACCGGTAGTACGAACACCTAAGCGAATTCCTACGCCCATAGTGCGATGTTCCAAATGTTTGAGTACATGCTGCTCAGCAGCAGAGGTCATGGTGATTGCCATTTTACCGATTATCTCCCTTGCTTCGCTCTAACGTCGCGCACTGCAGTTTTTATAGCATCTTCAGCAAGCACTGAACAATGTATCTTAACTGGAGGAAGCGCCAATTCTTCAGCGATATGCGTGTTTTTTATTTGCTCAGCTTCATCTAAATGCTTACCTTTAACCCATTCAGTTAAAAGTGAACTCGAGGCTATAGCTGACCCACAACCGTAAGTCTTAAATTTCGCATCTTCGATGATACCTTCATCATTAACCCGAATTTGCAGGCGCATAACATCGCCACAAGCCGGTGCACCCACCATCCCTGTACCAACATTTTTAGATGTTTCATCTAATTGACCCACATTCCTTGGGTTTTCATAATGATCTATAACTTTTTCACTGTAAGCCACAATAATGACTCCTAGTTAACGGTTTAAAATTGACGCTTCAAGACTAAGACGCTAATCGCGTTTTAGTGCGCCGCCCATTGTACAGTATTTAAATCTATTCCCGCTTTAAACATATCCCATAAAGGCGATAATTCGCGTAATTTGTTCACTGCAAGACGTACTTTCTCAATAGCGGTATCTATGTCTTTCTCTGAGGTGAAACGACCGATACTAAATCGAATCGAGCTGTGGGCCATCTCGTCATTCAAGCCAAGAGCCCGTAAAACATAAGAAGGCTCCAAACTAGCCGAGGTGCAGGCTGAGCCAGACGAAACAGCCAGATCTCTCAAGGCCATAATGAGAGACTCTCCCTCTACAAAAGCAAAACTAATATTCACAATGCCAGGTACATGCTGATCTTCGGAACCATTTAAGTGGACTTCTTCCATATCAGAAACGCCAAGCCACAATCGAGTCCGAAGGGCTTCAATACGAGCGGATTCTGCCGCTAAATTCGCAAAGCCAACCTTAAATGCCTCTCCCATCCCCACAATTTGATGCGTTGGTAAGGTGCCAGAACGCATGCCACGCTCATGACCACCACCATGCATCTGAGCTTCAATCCGAACACGAGGTTTGCGTCGCACAAAAAGCGCACCAATACCCTTAGGACCATAAATCTTATGGGCTGAAAAAGACATCATATCAACGTACATCTCTTCTACGTTGATCCCTGTTTTACCAGCGCTTTGAGCCGCATCAACATGGAAAAATACTTTTTGCTCACGACAAATTTTACCGATAGCCGCTATATCATTAAGTGTGCCAAGCTCGTTATTAACATGCATTATCGACACCACGGTTGTGTCCTCTCGAATCGCATCAGCGACCATCTCCGGTTGGATCAAACCATTAGAATCTGGATCAAGATAGGTAACCTCAAAGCCTTCACGCTCGAGTTGGCGACAGGTATCTAAAACCGCCTTATGCTCAATTCTTGAGGTGATAATGTGCTTGCCTTTACGTTGATTGAAGTGCGCACAACCTTTAATGGCAAGATTGTTAGCTTCGGTGGCACCAGAAGTCCAAACAATCTCGCGAGGATCTGCACCAATAAGATTGGCGACATCTTGACGCGCATCTTCCACTGCGGCCTCTGCCTGCCAACCGAACACGTGCGACCGCGATGCTGGATTACCAAACTGCCCAGCGGGGGTCAAAAACTCCATCATTTTCTCGGCAACCACTGGATCAACCGGTGTGGTTGACGCGTAATCTAAGTATATCGGTAGATTCATCTACTACTCCAAATCAGCAGGCATTTGCCCGCATATTATTATCTTCCAAGGTCAGTAACTGATCTACTTGACGATGGGCTATAGTCTGGACATCGCGCTTAGCGACCAAATCTGCTAGCGAAATTCCACTTAAAAAATCATTAATCTGCCGACTTAAATCATCCCATAGATTGTGGGTTAAGCAGATACTGCCACCCTGACAGTCTCCCTTCCCTCCGCAATTAGTGCTATCGATCGACTCGTTGACAGCCTTAATAATATCGGCCACACACACTAAATCAGCCTGTCCGACCAAAAGATAACCTCCACCAGGGCCACGGACACTATCAACTAAACCCGCCTTTCGTAGCCTTGAGAAAAGCTGCTCTAAATATGACAAAGAAATGGTTTGTCGCTCCGAAATCTCGGCAAGAGAGACGGGCCTGCTCTGTGAATGTAAAGCCAGATCCAGCATCGCCGTTACCGCATAACGCCCTCTGGTTGTTAGTCTCATATTTTTAACCTAGATTAACCCGATAAAAGTAGCCTAATTATCTAATACCTGACTAAAGTAGTCAAGTAATTAGGCCGACTCCGATTTATCTATTTTCCCCGCTTCCGTTGTGCCGCAGATAGCAGGCCTCGCAGCATAGAAACCTCCATCTTATCCATTCGGGTTCTATTAAATAACCGACGCATCCTCGTCAAAAGCTGCTTAGGATTATCCGGATCATAGAATTTCAAATCAGCCATGGTAGTAGCCAAGTGGTCGTGGAATAACTCCAACTCGTCAGCAGTCGCTAGCGGCTGATCCCACTCGTTCATCTCCGGTAATTTACCATCTTTACGTGCCAGACTAGCCATGCGGATCTCATAGGACAAAACTTGAACTGCAGTCGCTAAATTTAAAGAGCTATAATCTGGGTTTGACGGAATGTGCACATGATAATGGCACTTTTGTAGCTCACTATTTGTGAGCCCACGATCTTCTCTCCCAAACAGCAACGCAACGTGATGAGACTTAGCCTCTTGCCAAATTTTATCGCCGCACTCGCGCGGGTTTATTAGAGGCCAAGGTATTCTGCGTTCCCGGGCACTGGTTCCAATCACCAAACCACAATCCTTAATCGCTTCATCTACTGAACCGACAATTTTTGCATTAGCCAAGACATCCCGGGCACCTGCTGCTCGCCAGACTGCCCTTGGCGCAGGATATTCTCGCGGTTCAACCAGATACAACTCCGCTAACCCCATGTTTTTCATTGCTCGAGCAGCACCCCCAATATTTCCTGGATGGGAGGTGTTAACCAAGACAATTCTAATTTTTGCTTGCCGTTCAGATGCAGACATCAACTTCCTCTCTTACCTAAATTAGTCCCTAATTTTCTTCAGTTAAAAAATAGGGACGCGAGTGTAGCAGAATCAAGGTTCTCTGGTACAATGCGCGCCGTCATATCATCACTTGGAAAACTCTTATGCAACCGATGGTCAATATCGCTCTGCGCGCAGCCCGTCAGGCTGGCGAGATGATTGTTAAAGCCGCCGACAATCTAGAGTTGGTTAAAGTAGATGAAAAGGGCCGGCATGATTTCGTGACTGAGGTCGATCGCCGCTCCGAAGAAACAATTATCTATCAAATTAAAAAAGCCTATCCAGATCATCGATTCCTTGGCGAGGAAGGTGGCACTAGCGGCAATCCCGACAGTGATGTCGAGTGGATCATTGATCCGTTAGACGGCACCACAAACTTCGTTCGAGGCATTCCTCATGTGGGTGTTTCTATTGCGTGTAGAGTCAAAGGACGTCTTGAGCACGCCGTTATTCTTGAGCCATTTAAACGTGAAGAATTTACAGCTAGCAGAGGAAGCGGCGCAAAACTGAACGGACGTAGAATTCGCGTCTCGGGACGCATTGGAGAAGCCGGCGCGCTTTACTCAACGGGCATTCCTTTTAGCGATCCTTCTTTTAGTGAAATGAAAAACTACCTGACCTGCATGCATGAATTTGCTGATAACTCATCGGGTATACGTCGAATGGGTGCCGCATCACTAGACTTGGCCTATATTGCTGCGGGCAGAATGGATGTTTTTTGGGAAATGCATTTAAAACCCTGGGACATCGCAGCTGGTGCACTCATCGTTCGAGAAGCAGGCGGTATGGTCAGTGACTTTCAAGGTGGAGAATCCTTCTTGGACACAGGTCACATCTTGGCCTGCACACCAAAATTATTTAAACCTACCCTCAAAGTACTAGCGAAACATTTGGGTCACCTTAAATAGACCCTGGGTCTTAGCCTAACAACAGCGCGCTGCGATCAAACAGCCAATAAGCGCTGCAGGTTCCAATGGCATAGACCGCCACATCTCTTATTGCTTGTTCTTTTTGCTTAATGGCAGGAATCTGCCTTGCGAGTAACACGATCAAAATAATACCGACAATAAATAGGATCTGACCTATTTCAACACCTATATTAAAGAACAATAGGGCCTCAAGCTTCATCGACTGCGGCAACCCTAACTCCTGAAGTACCACCGCAAACCCAAAACCATGTAACAGACCAAAACCTGAAGATACAGTCACAGGATAACGCCAAGTGAAACTATTTTGTTCACGCCCATCATGATGACGGATAATTTCAACCGCTAATAACAGAATGCTTAAGGCGATAAGTATTTCGACCAACTCGGTGCGCACTCTAAAAATATTGAGCGTGGCAAGGCTTAGCGTAACGGAGTGGGCGAGTGTAAATCCGGTCACCGTCCAAAGTAACCGCTTAAGACCTCCCGCAATGATTATTAAGCAAAGTACAAAAAGTAGGTGGTCATAGCCCTCAAGGATATGCTCTGTACCCGCAAGCAGATACTGATGCGCGACCTCAGCAGCTGAGACATCCAGGGGCAACGCTACAATGGTGACTTCTGGTCCCGAAAAAACCTGTGCCACTTCACCTGACAGTGATTTATAGACCACCAAAGAAGTGAGGCCCGGATTGCTATTAAGGTAATTTAGATTAATCGTAAAGGCTGGATTAGCCTGATCGCAAACATAGCGTCGACGACCCAGTAGGCCAGCCGGTTGATTTCCTGCGGACCCACCCTTTATACGGCAACTTTCATGATCCAATTTAATACCAGGCTCTTGCCCAAAAGACATAACTGGCGGTATTTTCCACTTAAGTAAGTATTCACTTTCTGACTGCTGATTAACCTCGACATAAACGGGTCTAGCTTCATCTGCAATCACATTGCCGACGCAAATCAGAGCTAACAGAAAGAAAAGAACTCTCATCACTTGGGCTCAGTCTTATCGATAATCTGATATTTAGATATCAGCATCTCAATAGCCAACTGCTTTATCTCTCTCTGTTGTTGGCGCTGCGCGTCAGCTAGCACTGCTGCACTGACATCTTGGAACTCAGGAATATACATAGGGGTCTTTTTAGTTACCAAAACTAAATGCCAACCGTAGTTAGATTTAAGAGGGCCCTGCCACTTTAAAGAATCTGGCGGATTTGAAAGCACTAATGAGAACATTTCTTGTTTAAAGTTTAAACCGAAGTGGCTAGCAATCTCCTCATCATCACGATTGACGTAGTTGCGATTATAAAGAAACCGCTCTCCGTAAAGACCTGAGTTCTCAAACGGAACTTGACCTGCATTTAGACCTTTTAGCAGCTTTAATGCTCGGGTTTCGCCTTTCTCCCAGCTTAGATCCTTGCCTGAAGCAACAAACACATGGGTAAAAGTTGCCGTGGCAACCCTTATATAATCCTCTCGATTAGTATCGTAGTATGCACGCAGATCAACTTCAGTGAGTGGTGCTTTTTCGTCATAAAATCCCTGCGCTAAATAATCCATTTTCTGCATTAGTCTTCGACGGATGATCTGATCATCTCGTTCTAAATTGAGGCCCAAAGCCTCTCTATACAGGACTTCACTTTGCACATAGCGCTCTATTAGACGCTGGCGTTCGGAAAGAGGGAGACCTTGGATGGCCTTTAGGGCATCCTCTGGTTTAAATGATTTAGCCTCACGCTGCATAAATTGGGCGAGTAACTGATCATCAATAAAAATACTATATTGATCGTCGCTGTAATCTTTAGCATTTATCAGTCGCTCGCCGCCAAGCAATACTAAACCAATAATTAGAAATTGAAATAACGGCTCTTTGAAGACCTGCCTGGAAAACAAATTCATATAAGACTAACCCCAGATACTACACCTTTTATCATTGTGATTGGTACCAAATGGGTGAGGTATAAGCGCGCTCTTGAAGCGTTTTAGGCCCTCTTGGAGGCTTATCTAACTCCAATGCTAAGCTATCCAACAACCCATTACGAGGCGTCGGAATTTGAAGTACGCGAGTATAATAAAAAGCCGAATGTCCAGAGTTAAAATCAGGATCAACCCACAGCACTGCCAGTTCAGCTTGACCAATGGTGTTGGTATAACGACCAGACCTTAAATCAACCGTATTGCCAACATCTGGCAACTCTCCTTCGGCACTCAATTCTCGATTATCGGACCAAGCGACGTTATACACTTTCTCTTGCTGTTGACCGTTATTATCAACCCAGCCCTTGACGACCTGTACCCGATCTAAGTTGGCATCAACAGGACCTTTGACCGCTCTGATGAGAAAACTAGGCGCCTTATTATCCTCGCCAGTAGCTATCAGATCACCGCCCATTGGAACGCCGTACTGGTTACCAATCGCACCGAAATCCTCAGCTATCGCGGCATTTTCTGGGAAATCCCATCCAGCAAACATTTGAACGCGTAACCGAGGACCTGAGGTGGCATAAACTTCCTTCCGCTTAAAGGCGGCATAGATTGCCTCACGCGTATTCTCTTCAGCCCAGACGGCAGCCAAACCAGACGCAGACATATTCCAACCGTTAGAAGAGCTGACACTTCCAACGCGTTCTTTCGTTTCAGGCGTTGAGTCTTTAGCCATTTTCCCCAAAAAGTTGCCTTCTTCGGCAGAGGACAGGCCAGAGTGAGCATCGGTCGACCCAATTAGTCCGAATTTGTAGGGATTGACGCCGATATCTTGCTCAATCGCTAGCCCTTTTTTTAATGCCGGTCGAATATAATCTGCGGTAGAGCCCTTATATTCGGATTTTCCCTGTTGGATATAGTGATCGTAGTTCTCAAAATCTGCGAACTCATCATCCGGAGAAAAATCGCTGCGCGTTTCACTATCGCCTTTGATCTGAGTAACTTCGACAATCGGCTCCCATTTAATCCGACGGCGAGCATAATCTGCATCGATAGGTTCTCCACGCAAAGTAGTATTATCAAACATATAGCCTTTAGAGATGTTCGAGTTATGGGGAATGGCAATAAATCGAGTTCCAGTGCGTTGCTGGGTCTCATCTAACCATTGCCAGAGATCCTCTGGATACTGACTTTGATCTGATCCATAAGGCAAGAACTGCTTGGATTTATCGGCACCATCTGGAGTTATAACAATGCGATGTAAATTGGCTCCCATAGGAATCGAGCTCCACTCCCAACCGATTAAACTAGTAAAGGTTCCTGGATCATTGTGCCGTTCTGCACTCTCAACAATATCATCCCAAGCCCTTTTTGATGTTTGTGTCATATCACCAAAAATATTCACCCGTGAAATGTTATTACTGGGATTCTGAACCGGGTCGCTATGATCTTTATCCGTGGCAATCTTGGGTAAGAATTGTCCAAAAAACTGTAATCCTGTGTCAGTATCGATCGCTTCATTCATCAGTCGAAAGGCATACCATCTCTTGATGTTTCCGATCCAGCCAAGATCTTCTTTTATCATGGTACCTTCTCGCACTGCCTTCATAACACCGAGCATCTCAGCATGATCTGATACCACAAGAAAGTCTAACGGCGTGCCTATCTGGACTCTGGTTCGATTATAAGGGTGTATAACAGGTTGGCCTTTCGCCCAGCGGTACGCTGCATCTGGGTCCGCACTATGATTATTATTTAAAAAAGCGTCAAAGGAGTAAGAACTATGTAGGTGCGTGTCACCAAAATAGACATTTTTGGTTGCCTCTGCACCGGCCATTGCGCTCGCCATTGCACATAGCATGATGATAATTGTCTTCATTATTACAGCTCCCTCCAACCTCATTTATAATATTTTATTTTTAGTATTGTAAAGCAAACACCTCGAATAGTTATATCTCGATGGAACCAATTGCCATCTCATGGCACGATTGCTTGCTCACAACTCACAACTCACAAAACCAGATTATGTCATACTAACTGCCGATTCAAAGGTTTTGAGAATTTACTGCACAATACTAAGCGCTGGGGTAAAGTGCTTGAAAAATAATCTTACTGCCTAAGGCTACTATGCAAAAGTTTTCTAAAATGACCGGTATCTCGGTGGTCGTTGCCAATATGATAGGGACCGGCGTTTTTACCAGCCTGGGGTTTCAGTTACTGGGTATTCAGTCTTACTTTGCACTGATGATGCTGTGGTTAATTGGCGGCTTAACTGCACTTTGTGGGGCACTCACTTACGCTGAACTGGGTGCGAATTTGCCGCGTTCGGGCGGTGAATATAATTTTCTGGGCCGCCTCTATCACCCCTGCGCCGGTTTTATTTCAGGCTGGGTGTCTGCGACAGTGGGTTTTGCTGCTCCTGTCGCACTTGCCGCCATGACCTTTGGCGCCTATCTGTCGGCGGTATTTCCTGGACTATCTGGAACCTTATCGGCAGTGACCCTAGTTGCATTACTCACCATTGTCCATTGCCTTTCCCATAGCGCAAGCAGTAAGGTACAACAGGTTTTTACGGTGTTAAAAGTGCTCTTGATTTTGCTGTTTTGCCTGATTCTTTTTGTCTGGGGAAACAGCCCGCAGGCCATCAATTTAATGCCTCAAGCAGGCGATGAGACGCTTTTATTCGGCGGGGCTTTCGCAGTGGCTCTAATCTATGTGAACTATGCTTACACTGGCTGGAACGCAGTCACCTATGTCACCAGCGAACTGGACAACCCACAACGCAACCTACCCATCGTTTTATTTTTCGGAACCGGCATCGTTATGGTTCTTTATTTGCTGCTGAACTTCACTTTCTTAAACTCAGCTCCGATTAACATATTAGAGGGTAAGTTAGAGATCGGATTGATCGCTGCTGAATATGCTCTAGGCGGCAATGCCGGAAAAATCATGGGAGGCGTTCTAGCCTTACTGCTTATCTCAACCGTCAGTGCTATGACGATGGCCGGCCCACGCGTATTACAGGTCATTGGCGAGGACTTTACGCTGTTCAATAAACTCAGCCGCGTCAATGGCGACGGAATACCTGCGACTGCAATTGTCTTTCAATGCCTGCTGGCAATCATCTTTATTGTTAGCGCAACCTTCGAGTCGGTGCTAATTTTTTCCAGCTTCGTGCTAGGTATTAATACGTTATTTTCAGTGATCGGTGTTTTTGTGCTGCGCTATAAAAAACTTAATGTGAAAGGCGCATACCGCACATTTGGCTACCCTGTGGTTCCTTTGATTTATCTAGCGGTCACTTTATGGACTCTTGCCTACGTTTTAATTTCACGTCCACAAGAGGGTTTGATTGGATTGGCTATTATTATTGCGGGCGGCCTTATCTATGCAGTCACTGCAAACAAAGAGCAAGATTCGGGTCGATAATGCCGCAGTTGTTGAAGCCACTGTCTTTATCGGCTCCAACAATCGAACAACATCAACCCTCTCTGACCAGTCAAGCAGTGCATTCACGCTTGGGAATCCGGCCTCAGAATAGACCTGTTAGCTAGTGATCCCTTTTATTTCCAGATAATCATCAAAACCAAACTCACCCCACTCCCTGCCATTACCTGATTGCTTGTAACCACCAAAAGGCGCCGCATAATCTTGAGATGCACTGTTGACACTTACCATACCAGCCCGCAATTGACTCCCCACTCGCCGAGCTCGTTCTGCACTAGAAGTGCTAAAATAGGCCGCCAACCCATAAGGTGTGTCATTAGCGATCTCTATGGCTTGCTCCTCTGTATCAAACGGAATCATAGCCAGCACAGGCCCAAATATTTCCTCCTGCGCAATCGTCATTTGATTGTTAACCCCAGCAAAAACCGTTGGCTTTACGAAATAACCAGAATTAAATCCTTCTGGCTTACCTAAACCTCCGGCCACCAACGTCGCGCCTTCTGAAATACCTTTTTCAATTAATCCCTGCACTTTTTCAAACTGCACTCGACTAGACAATGGCCCTATATGCCCACCTTGACTAGTCGGTTGATCAACCACCACACTCTGAGCTGCCTGTTTGGCAATCTCAACAGCCTGATCATAAACCGAAGACTGGACTAACATACGCGAAGGCGCATTGCAGGACTGTCCAGTGTTACTCATCATCCTTATAACACCGCCACTGACTGCACTCTCAAGGTCCGCATCATCAAAAATAATGTTAGGTGACTTGCCGCCCAGTTCTTGAGTTACTCTTTTGACCGTTGGAGCCGCAGCTTGAGCCACCAAGACTCCAGCTCGCGTGGAGCCTGTAAAAGAAACCATATCAACATCAGGATGACTGGCAATGACCGCGCCCACATTGGGTCCATCGCCATTAACCATATTGTAAACACCTGCGGGAAACCCAGCTTGGTGCATTATTTCGGTGAACAGATAGCCCGATATTGGCGCAATTTCGCTGGGTTTAAGAACCATAGTGCATCCAGTCGCCAGGGCGGGCGCAACCTTGCAACTGATCTGATTAATAGGCCAATTCCAAGGGGTAATAAAACCGCAAACGCCAATCGGCTCTTTCACAATTCGTGTGTTGCCCACTTGACGCTCAAATTCAAATTGTTTTAATGCTTCCAATGCAGTATTTATATGACCGCGGCCAGTGTCTGCCTGGGCGGCAGTAGCAAAGGAAATCGGCGCGCCCATCTCTACAGAAATAGCGACCGACATCTCGTCGTAGCGATCCATGTAAATTTGTAGTAGTTTCTCCATTAAGGCAACCCGCTCCTCGATACTAGTCTGGGAGTAACTTGCGAACGCGCGCTTAGCTGCAGCAACCGCCAAATTAACATCAGTCTCGCCCCCAAGAGAAATGGTTGCAACCATTTCCTCATTGGCTGGGTTTTCAACCTCCAGATCATTACTGTGAGTTGGATCAACCCACTCGCCATTAATATAAAACTTGCGTAAGTCCTTCATAAACACCTCTCATTAACTATTTCAGAAAACCAACATAACTACACTTTAAACCAATAAGATCGATTACCCATATACCCTATCGGGGGTCTCTATTCTAAAAGCGCCTCGATAGAGGCTAGTGTCTGAGGGCCGATCAACCGATGCAATAACTCACCCTCGGGACTGATAATTAGCGTCTCCGGAAGTATAGTAACAGGCTCAAGACCCCAAACATCCCGCGGATCTCCAACTAGACTAGGAAACTCAATACCCAACTTTTCTATTTCACCCAATAATTCTTGACCCTGCGAACCATCAAAATTAACGCCCACCACAGTGACTGTTTCAGCATAATGAGATGCTAACTCGTTAAGTTCAGGGATTTCTTTGCGGCACGGTGCACACCAGACTGCCCAATAATTAATCACTATTAGTTTCTCAGGGTTTGTCAGGTTGAGACTGCCACCTTGTACTAAAGGGTAACTGGCATCGCTTGAACAGCCAAATAGCAAACAAGTCGCCAGCATTATTCTTTTTAACATAAAATTTTCTTTCCACTTATTATCAATATAATGGCAGCAGGTTACCCGTAACGAAAAATAGTTCATTACACCGCTAAGGCATTTATAACTGTATCTCGGCGTCGAGCACATACTCATTAAGACACCACAGTTTACACCATATGATTTATTTGAAGTAGCGAGAATCATGTGGGATCAGTGCGTCTATCAACAGGTTTTGTGGGCATGTCTTTTGGTTTTTCTTGATTGGCCTTACAATGAGCGTAAATTCGCAATCCTATTAAATGCCATGATCACTATTTATCATAATCCACGATGTTCCAAGTCACGACAGACATTAGAAATTTTGCAAGCTGAAAAGGTCGACTTAAATATTGTCCTCTATCTAGAAACACCCATCGATAAGCCAACACTGACTAAATTATTGGCTAAACTTAACATGGCGCCTAGAGAGATAATTAGACGGACAGAAAGTGAGTTCAAGGAAAACAAACTAGGTGCGCCGGAAGTGACTGACGAGCAACTAATCAACGCCATGATTCAATACCCAAAATTGATCGAACGTCCGATTGTAGTGTCCGATAACAAAGCAGTAATTGGGCGACCTCCTGAAAATGTCAGAGAGATAATGTAATGACTACTAAAATAACTACGCCTTATATCTTGGTCCTTTATTACAGTCGTAACGGTCATGTGAAAATGCTAGCAGAGCAGATAGCTCTTGGCGTTGAAAATGCCGGAGTAGAAGCCATGCTTCGCACTGTGCCCTCGGTATCAACAGTGTGTGAAGCCATTGAAGATGATATTCCAAATGAGGGCGATATTTATTGCAGCGAAGAAGATCTGGCTAATTGCGCCGGATTACTGATCGGCAGCCCAACTCGATTTGGCAATATGGCGGCGCCACTAAAGTATTTTATTGATGGCACATCTGGCCTTTGGCTGAGCGGCGCACTAACTAACAAACCTGCAGGCGCCTTTACCTCAACATCAAGCCTACATGGGGGCCAAGAATCAACCTTGTTATCCATGATGATTCCATTGTTACATCATGGCATGGTGATTGCTGGTGTGCCCTATTCAGAGCCTGCACTGGCGAAAACCAAGAGTGGTGGAACCCCCTATGGCGCCAGCCATTTAGAAGCAGCCACTCTAAGTGATGCTGAAATTCAAATCGCGAGGGCTCAAGGCCATCGCGTCGCCATACTGGCAAAAAAATTAACCTTATAAAATACATTGTACGAACCGTAACATTAAATAATGACAAGGCATTCCATCTTGAAAATTGAATCAATATTATCTACCGCACAACTTACCACCCGCGGGAGCTTTTTTTCCTTACTCCTCACGCTGACAGTAAATCTTTGGCAGCAACATGCACCAGGTGTGATTTACTTTTTATACCTACTGCCGCTGATAATCTTTATTCCGGGAATTATTAGGGGTGAAACACGCACTCTAATCTGGCTAGGCTTTGTGCTCTTGCTATACTTTGCTATAGCCATCGCCAAGATGAGTAAGCCAGAACCATTAGCTTTAGATATGATGGAGCTAGCGTTGACTGTTATACTGTTTAGTTCAGCCTCTGTAACAGCGCGCATAAAACAAAAACATAACCTGTGATAACCCATAAGACTTCAAAGGATCTTTAGATGACCGAGAAAAAACCAGGCCTTTTCAAGCGTGCCTTTAGTGTACTTGGACGCATTTTTTCCACTATTCGGAATGTCTTTAGTTTTTTGATTTTTGGCTTTTTTATCCTCGCTATTGGCGGTATGTTTGGTGAGAACCTGCAGCCCATACCAGAGAAAGGTGCTCTTTACCTTGCCCCGCAAGGATTTCTTGTTGATCAAAAAACATATACGGATCCTTTTAATCAAATTCTTTTTCAAGATGATCAGCAAAACTCTGAAACACTCGTCAGAGATGTCGTTGAAGCAATAGACACCGCTCTTGATGATGAAAGAATTACACACCTACTTCTTGATACAGACTATATGGCCGGCGGCAGTCTGAGCAAACTGGAAGAAATTGGCTCAGCACTAAAGCGCTTTGGTGCCCAAAAAACGATTATTGCCATAGGCGATAACTTCACTCAATCACAATATTTTCTTGCTGCTCACGCCGATGAAATTATGCTAAATCCGCTTGGTGGAGTAATGATAACGGGCTTTGGCTCTTATCGCAGTTACTTTAAAGAAGCACTGGATAATCTGAAAATCACAATAAACATTTTTCGTGCTGGACAATACAAAAGCGCAGTAGAGCCGTTAATGGGCAATACCATGTCTCCGCAGGTGCGTGATGAAACACAGTATTTACTTGGAGATCTGTGGCAGTTCTATATTGCAGAGGTTGAAGATTTGAGATTCCTTGAAACTGGCACTATTAATGAATATGCCAACAATCTTCATCTCACACTGGTAGATAATGGTGGCGACTTCGCAGCACTTGCCAAAGAAATTGGATTAATTGATGTCATTGCTACTCGCACGGAGATCATCGATTATTTGAACGATAGCATCCCAGGCTCAGAGGGCGAATTTGACAGTATCGACATGGATAGTTACCTCGAAAATATCAGGCTCAACACTCTCCAATCTTCTGATAAAGAAAACCAAATTGCTATGGTCGTAGCCAGCGGTACGATTATGGATGGTCAGCAGCCTGAGGGAAGTATTGGAGGAGATACGCTTGCAGGTATTTTTACGGAATTACGTGAAGATGAGTCCGTGAAGGCGGTTGTATTGCGTATTGATAGTGGTGGAGGTAGTGCTTTTGCCTCAGAGATTATTCGCGATTCCATTAATGCTACACGCAAGAAAGGAATCCCAGTGGTCGTTTCAATGAGCGGTGTCGCCGCTTCTGGAGGTTATTGG
This sequence comes from Gammaproteobacteria bacterium, assembly GCA_963854585.1. Classification (GTDB taxonomy): domain Bacteria; phylum Pseudomonadota; class Gammaproteobacteria; order Pseudomonadales; family Porticoccaceae; genus HTCC2207. Next base: position 29,466 of record CAWKZU010000005.1, read on the forward strand.
ATTGCGGCAGAAACTGACCGAGTCTTGGCCATGTCGACGAGTATAACTGGCTCGATTGGTGTCTGGGGGGTATTCCCAACTATCGACCAATCCCTCGCGAATTTGGGTGTCTATTCAGATGGCGTTGGTACCACCGATATCTCGGCTATGATGGAAATTGATCGGCCCTTATCCCTACAAACAAAAGCTATTTTCCAATCTGGTGTCGATCATACCTACACTCGCTTTCTTGAACTTGTCGCTAACGGTCGTGGCTCAACACCTGCTGATGTCCACAAAATTGCTCAAGGCCGCGTTTGGACCGGTAATCAAGCATTAGCGAATGGTTTAATTGATGAGTTAGGAGACCTCAACGATGCTATCGAAGTAGCCGCTGAACTTGCAAATCTAGAGGACTATGAGATTGACTACCGTCGCAAACAGATGTCACCTATCGAAACCCTGTTAACTGAAATCAACGGTAATGTCACCGAATCGCTGCACTACTTAGGATTAGGTTCTAATATTAAAACAGGTATTCCTCAAAGCCTTCAGCGTTATGCCCAGAAAATCTTTGGCCCCCTGATAATGATCGACAATCTTAATGATCCCAGAGGACTTTATTTATACTGCGAAGACTGCTCTCTGTAGACAACTCACACAAAACTCTCAGTCAGCAGAAAATCTCGAAATTCGAGAGGTTTTCTGTCACAAATCAAGAAACTCTTTCACAAAAGGTAATGTTAATCTTCGCTGTTCTCGCAGTGAAGCCTTATCCAGTACCTCTAAAGCCTGCATCATGGAATGACTGTTTCTAGGTAACCGATTCAGCAAGAAATTAGCCACTTCATCGGACAAATATAAACCACGGCTATTAGCGCGATACTGTAAAAGCCGCCTTTGATCTTCGTCTTTATAGGCCGGTAGATGCAGCGATACGCCGGATTTCAACCTGGACAGCAAATCTTGTAATTTCAAGCCCAGATGATCTGGACTGCTGTGCGCAGAGATGATGAGACGGCAACCACTATCACGGCATCGATTAAATAAGTTAAAAAGTGGCACTTGCCACTCCTCAAGATGCGCGACCAATTGCAGGTCGTCAATACAGACTATTGGGGCCAATTCAAGGGCTTCAAAAATCTGCTCCGGGGGGTAGCTACACAATTCCTTTAAGGGTAAATAAATCGCGCCAGAATTATGCCCAAGTGCAGTGGTCTGACAGCTCGCCTGAAGAAGGTGCGACAAGCCCACACCACTAGCGCCAGACAAATAAGCGAAACGCCTGCCATCATCTTTTAGTAAAAAGGTTGCCATGTGCTGCGGCGTGCCATTGGGCGCATAAAAGTTATCAAAGGTCGCCTGGTCGTCCAGGGCAACTGGCAAACTAAGTTGCTGAAAATTTTGCATTATTTAATCCAATCGAATGTAAGCTGCTGACTTTCTGTCTCTATATCAGCATTCCGATCGCGAAATCGGCCACTGCGCACAAGGGCATTACTCAGTAATTCTTGGCCACCTTCAGCCTCTACTGACATTATAATCTGATTTCCTCTTGCAGAAAACAGATCAACCGAGTCTATAATCTCTAATTTTTTGAGTTGCTTAAGTACCGATTGATAAGCGCTGTATGAATTAATATTATAAATTTCTAGCAATAATTCATTGGTGTCTGATCGAGGTATATAACTAAAAGACCGAGTCATACGATCGAGCAAATTATCAACGGTCATGGCTAAAAAATGCTCGTCCCCCTCAGATCGAAAATCGTTCAACTGTCGCCGCCCCCCTGCCTGAGATAACCACGAACCACGAATCTCCCCAGTGGATGTACGATAAAACCGTAAAGCAATCCAACCGTCTGTTTGGTAGCGTTGGGAAGCCAGCGCAAGGGCATCAGCTTTTAGATTCCAAGCTTGCTCTATCGGTAAGGCTAATTGATCCTCTAGGTCAAAAGTGGGGAGTATGTAAGGAATCCCACGGGATCCCATAGCCCGGTCAAAACGCATCAAAAAATCTGTGTCACCAGAATCTCTAGTGCTCTTTGCCGACATCTCTTCTCCGATAAATCCACGACCCACAGTGGGGTCATCACGGATAATCCAAACTAAGAACTTGGGCCTATTTGAGGGTAAGATCGGTAATTGTGCCTGTCGGATCAATAGATCTATTGCCGAGCGTGAAAATTTAACTCTCAAGCCAAAACTCGGCTTATCAGACTGAGCATCCTTTTCGCTTATATTAAGGGGCAGGTCCTCAAAGCTTAAGGCATCGACGTAACCATTAGCATCACTCAAATATGGCGCGAGGCGAGTTGACTGGAAGGTTTGACTATTGCCCGTTAATTTTATGAGCACATTTTGCAAGGCATCTAAGACTCCTTGTTCGCGTGCAGAAGAGCCTTGATCTGCTATAGGCACTATGGCGCTATATAAATCATTAACCTCTTCAGCCGCACAATACGGGCTAACAAAGAACAATACTAGAATCAAAAGATGCCGTAACATATCTACTCCAAACTAATGTCTGACATTGTACCAGTGGTTAATCAAGATTAGACTCCTGTACTGAGAAATACACAGCGTAAAATAAGATTAATTAAAAAATAGCGCCCGCCTATCAGCCGCGCTAAAATAGCGGTTTTCCAAAGGAACCCTCCCATGTCCGAAAAAAATCAATCTTTGAGCTACAAAGATGCTGGTGTCGATATTGATGCAGGTAACGCCCTGATCGAAAAAATAAAAGGTGCCGCAAAGCGTACTCGCCGCTCTGAAGTCATGGCAGGCCTGGGTGGTTTTGGCGCACTTTTCGAGCTACCCACAGGGTACAAAGAACCCGTATTGGTGTCTGGTACTGACGGTGTAGGCACCAAACTTCGGCTCGCACTGGATCATAACAAGCATGACACTGTTGGTATTGACCTGGTAGCCATGTGCGTGAACGACCTCATTGTATGTGGCGCAGAACCTCTCTTCTTCTTAGACTATTACGCAACAGGAAAGCTCGACATAGACACTGCCGCAGCTGTCGTTAATGGTATAGCTGACGGATGTGAACTTTCCGGTTGTTCTTTGATTGGCGGTGAAACCGCTGAAATGCCTGGGATGTATGAAGATAAAGACTATGATCTTGCTGGTTTTTGTGTCGGTATTGCCGAAAAGTCCAAAATCATCGACGGTAGCCAAGTTGCAATAGGTGATACATTAATTGGCTTGGCCTCCAGCGGCCCCCATTCCAATGGCTATTCTCTGATACGCAAAGTACTTGAGGTTACCAACACAGACCCCGCAAACACAAAGCTTGATGGGGTCCCGATCATTGATTTACTTATGACCCCTACAAAAATCTATGTAAAGTCACTACTTGGTCTGATTGCACAATCTCCTGTAAACGCCCTAGCCCATATTACAGGTGGTGGTTTACTCGAAAATATCCCACGTGTACTGCCGGAAAATGCTAAAGCAATTATTGATACCAACTCTTGGGTACGACCATCTATTTTCGATTGGTTACAGCAAGGTGGCAATATTGACGAACATGAAATGCATCGCACCCTTAATTGTGGTGTCGGCATGGTTATCTGTGTGCCCGCATCAAGTGCACAGAATACATTGACTATTTTGGCTGATAGCGGTGAAACTGCCTTTATCCTCGGCTCGATTGATGAGATGAAAGCTGGCGACGATCAAGTCCAACTATTAGGGCTTGCTCAATGAGTACTGGCCAAAAGCCAACTTTTCGCATAGTCGTCCTTATTTCAGGAAGCGGTTCTAATCTACAGTCACTCATTGATGCTTGCGATAATAATCAAGTAAAAGCTCAGATCACTGCGGTGATTAGCAATAAGCCTAGCGTTAAAGGATTAGACCGGGCAACTGCAGCCAACATTCCAACACTTGTTATTGATCATCGTGACTTTAGTTCTAGGCAGGAATTTGACCAACACCTTTTAGAGGCCATCCAAAACTTCTCACCCAACCTAGTCATCTTGGCTGGCTTTATGAGGATCCTAACCTCTAACTTTGTTAGTCAGTTTGAAGGCAAGCTACTCAACATACATCCCTCTTTGTTACCCGCCTACCAGGGCCTAGATACGCATCAGCGGGCAATAGATGCGGGTGATTCAAAAGCGGGCGCAACCGTACACTTTGTGACTCCAGAACTAGATGGCGGGCCTCCAGTGCTTCAGGCTGAAGTCGCCATTAGTCCCACAGATGGCCCTCAAGATTTAGCCGCGCGGGTCTTAACGATGGAACATAAAATATATCCAGCAGCTGCTCAATGGTTTTGTGACGGTCGTTTAACCTCGCAAAATGGCAAAGCCTTCTTGGACGGTGTAGTGATTGGAAAAAACGGAATATTATTTGATGTTAATAATGAACGCTAATCGTTTTTGTCACTCTAAAGCCTAATCGACTTGCTTAAAAACTTTTATAGGTAGAAATGAATAGATCAGCAACACTGAAGAGATTCACTCTAGTCATCGGGTTCATCACGATTTCGGCTGCAGTCTCACTGCTAAGCCCCTCATTGGCCGCAGCATCGATTACCAATAACGAAATAGCCACTTATAGCGCGCAATACAGCGCTAATTATAATGGATTAGCCATCAAGGCTCACCACCAACTTCGTCAGTTAGAGGATGGGTCATACATAGAAATCTTGAACGCTAAAAGTATTCTTGGCAAAATTAAAGAAAGCGCTAAATTTATAATCGATGATCACCAGAAAATTCTTCCTTATCAATACAACTACAAACGTTCACTGGTCGGTATATCCCGAGTAGAGAGTCAAGTTTTTGATTGGCCCAAGAAACAACTTAGATATGCTAAGAACGATAAAATCCAGGTTGTTAATCTCGAGCCGGGTGCGCTTGATATTGTTACTCACAAGTTACAATTACGGCATGACCTGCAAGAAGGAAAAACGATACTTTCCTATCCTGTCATGGCGCGTGATAAGCGAAAGCAGTATGATTATGAGGTTGTAGCGTTAGAGGTTCTAACCACTGAGATCGGACTCCTAAATACAACTAAGATTCGTAGAATCAATAACAGTAATACTCGTGAAACTGTTATTTGGCTAGCGACTGACTGGAACTTCTTAGTGGTACAATTAAGTCATACTGAGAAGGGCGACAGCCACCAACTAAAAATTATCCAAGGAAGGGTGAACGAGCGTGATATTTTACCCTTAGAGCCTATTGGAGAGAAAAAGATATGACTGAACGAGATGCAACCAATAAGAGTAAATTCATTCTTACTCTCGGCACTCTCGCCTCGCTCATTATCGTGGGAGGTGTACTCTACCAAGCTCAAAAAAACCTACCTAATGACCCTGAACTTCTCTCAATACCTGAACAAGTCGTCGAAGCTGTCATTATCTCTGCAATAGTTCCAGAAGCCACCATACCAGAAGCGCTTAATCAGCCAGATAGTGCATCCAAGACTCCGTCAGAGCCCATAAAAACGCCGTTACCGTCGTTAGATGCGAGTGATGAGTTCGTGCGAGAACGCATTGTATTAATGAGTAGCAAGACTGAAATAAATAGCTGGCTGGCGGCCGATGACCTTGTTCGACGAACTGCTAGTTATCTCGACGGACTCTCAAGAGGCATAATGCTGGGTAAGATTTTCCCGCTAAGTTCTCCCCAAAGTAGCTTCGCAACGCATAACGACGGCGATGTGATTTGGCTGAATGCCGGTAACTATGAGCGATATAACACTACGGTTGCGGTGCTCGCATCGCTAGACATGGAATCCATGGCGCAAATGTTCCACTTTGCCCGTCCATTGCTAGAAAGCGCATTTCTTGAGATGGGGTATAAGCCCCGTCAGATGGACGGAATATTGTTAACCGCAATAGATCAGGTTCTCAATACGCCCATTATAGTCGAGCCTATTAGCCTAACTCGGGATTCTGTGGCCTACAAATATGCCGACATGTCGCTAGAATCTTTAACACCACTGCAAAAGCAACTTATACGCACGGGTCCTGAAAATACTCAAAGATTGCAACAGCAGGCGCTTTTATTGAAGAACGCTTTGCTTAATCCAAATGGCAGTCAATAGTCATATCAACATTTAAAGATAGCCTTAAATTACGCCTTAGGTAAAGTCACACCAGTTTGCCCCTGATATTTACCACCTCTATCCGCATAGGATGTGGCGCAAACTTCATCGGATTCAAAAAATAACATTTGGGCCACACCTTCGTTGGCATAGATCTTTGCCGGAAGGTTAGTGGTGTTAGAAAACTCGAGTGTTACATGCCCTTCCCATTCTGGCTCAAGCGGCGTCACATTGACAATAATGCCACATCGAGCATAGGTCGATTTGCCTAAACAAATAGTCAAGACCGAACGTGGAATCCTGAAATATTCAATCGTTCTAGCTAGAGCAAAAGAGTTAGGTGGAATGATGCAATAATCTCCACTGATATTAACAAAGGAGTCATCATCAAAATTCTTTGGGTCCACGGTTTTTGAGTGGACATTAGTGAATATTTTAAACTCATTGGCGCAACGAACATCGTATCCATAACTAGAAACACCGTAAGAGATAACTCTCTGCTCTCCATTATAGCGAACCTGCTCTGCTTCATAGGGCTCGATCATTTTATGTTGCTCGGCCATACGGCGTATCCAATTGTCTGATTTAATGCTCATGAATTAACTTCTCTTAGTTAGATTATTGCGCGCAAAATACTCGATAAACGTCGACTTAAAAACGCCAACGGTATGATACGCATTTATAGCTTTTCAGCAAGACCCACCACCGACGGATTAGCCTCTGTTATTCGAACTCTATGTCGGGACCACTATCGGCATGTACTGATTCTAGGGCTGCCATCACAGATCGAGCAATTTCTCGATACTGTTGTGCAATAGGCTGGTCTGGAAAAGCCGCCGCCAAAGGCAGCCCTTTATCGCCCTGCTGCCTAATCGAAAGGTCTAAAGGAAGACTACCCAACAGCGCAGTACCGTAATCAGCTGCCACTCTCTGACCCCCACCGTCGCCAAAAATATGCTCCGCATGACCGCATTCAGTGCAAACATGGACTGCCATGTTCTCTACAATGCCTAACACGGGTATTTTCACTTTAAGGAACATCTCAATACCTTTTTGGGCATCAAGCAACGCAATATCCTGAGGCGTCGTTACAATAATGGCTCCTGCTACCTGAGCCTTTTGCGACAACGTAAGCTGAATGTCACCCGTACCAGGAGGCATATCCACCACCAGTATATCGAGCTCACCCCACTGGGTTTGCTGTAATAATTGTTGTAGCGCGCCAGCTGCCATAGGACCACGCCATGCCATCGGTGTCTTATCTGTCACCAAATAGGCCATAGACATAGTAGCAACACCATGAACCTCAATAGGCTTAAGATATTTTTCATCTACGGCTTCAGGGCGAGTGTTTTCTTCGACACCAAGCATCATACCAACACTTGGACCATAGATATCTGCATCTAGAAGCCCCACTCGATAGCCTTCCTGATGTAATGCCAGCGCCAAATTTACCGCCGTTGTTGACTTACCTACGCCGCCTTTGCCTGATGCAACTGCAATAATATTTTTCACCTGAGTTAACACTAAATCACCCCAACCTATACTCTATTTAATTACTACGACAACTTAGCTCTGCTATTTCGCTCAATAGCCCATGAAAAGTTACTATAAAATCGCTATACTCGCATCTCTACCAAGCTGCCGAAAAAGATTTCTAACATGCCGTCAAAACGTCAAATTCTGGTTACCAACGCCTTGCCTTATGCTAATGCCGCTTTGCATCTGGGCCATATCTTAGAGTACACCCAAACCGATGTCTGGGTGCGCTTTCAAAAGATGCGCGGCCACGAATGTTACTACGTTTCCGCAGATGATGCTCACGGCACTGCAATTATGTTAAAAGCGGACGAGAAAGGTATTAGCGCCGAAGAACATATTGCAAACATGCGTGCTATTCATGAAGCAGATTTTAAAGATTTTTTGATTGGTGTTGATAACTATCACTCCACTCATTCTGATGAAAACCGTGAATTTTCTGAGCTAATATACAATCGACTGAAGGCAAATGGGCATATCGCGCAGCGGTCCATTACTCAAGCATTTGATCCAGAGAAGAACCTTTTTCTCGCAGATCGCTACGTCAAAGGCACCTGCCCCAAATGTAAAGCTGATGATCAATATGGCGATAACTGTGAAGCCTGCGGTGCCACCTACTCGCCGGTCGATCTTATTAATCCCATATCCGTCATTTCAGGTGCCACGCCTGTTGAAAAAGAGTCAGAGCATTACTTTTTCAAATTACCTGAATTTACCGCATTCTTAAAAGACTGGGTCGGCAGCGGCACCGTGCAAAAAGAAGTCGCTAATAAGCTAAGTGAATGGCTAGACAGCGGTTTACAAGAATGGGACATCAGCCGCGACGCACCCTATTTTGGCTTTGAAATTCCTGACGCTCCCGGCAAGTACTTTTATGTCTGGCTAGATGCGCCCATTGGTTACATGGCAAGTTTCAAAAACCTCTGTGATCGAGATGGGTTAGATTTTGATCATTTTTGGAAAAAAGACAGCCCAACCGAGCTATATCATTTTATCGGCAAAGATATCGTTAATTTCCATGCCCTATTTTGGCCCGCGATGCTTAAAAGCGCTGAATATCGCACACCGACCAAAATTTGCGTGCATGGTTTTGTGACTGTCAATGGTAAAAAGATGTCTAAGTCTCGGGGCACCTTTATCAATGCACGTTGCTATCTAGATCATCTACATCCTGAGTATCTTAGGTACTACTATGCCTCTAAATTATCTGGCACGATCGAAGATATTGATCTCAATTTGGAAGACTTTACACAAAAAGTAAACAGTGATTTAGTCGGCAAGGTTGTCAATATCGCCAGCCGTTGTGCCAAGTTTATTGCCAACGGCAACGATGGGGTCCTTTCATCGGCTATTGATAATCCTGAACTATGGGCACAGGTCAGTGGCGCTGCCGATACAATTGCTAACCACTATGAAAATCGAGATTACGGTAAGGCTATTCGAGAAATTATGGCGCAAGCGGATGCGGCGAATGAATATATCGCCCTCAAAGAGCCATGGAAACTCAATAAAGATGAATCACAGCAACAAAGTGTTCAGGACATTTGCTCGCTGGGTATTAACCTATTCCGCGTGTTGCTCACCTATCTAAAACCAGTCCTTCCTGCAATGGCTGAAGCGGGCGAGTCATTCCTAAATGACACCTTAACGTGGGACAGCGTAAAGCATCCCTTAGTCGAACATAAGATTAATCAGTTTAAGCCACTTATGCAGCGAATCGAAAAAGAGAGGGTCGATGCCATGGTTGAAGCCAGTAAACAGGATCTTGCTAATGAAATCCCGAAACTCATCAGCGGTGCCTTAGCAGATGAGCCCCTAGCCGATGAAATTAGCTTTGATGACTTCATTAAGGTAGACCTGCGTGTCGCTCGAATTGTGAGTGCGAGTCATGTCGAAGGAGCAGACAAGCTACTGCAACTTAATCTAGATATTGGTGGTGAAATGCGTCAGGTATTTTCAGGAATTAAATCATCCTATGACCCAGCAGACCTAGAAGGCAGACTTACCGTAATGGTGGCTAACTTAGCACCACGAAAAATGCGTTTTGGCATGTCCCAAGGGATGGTTTTGGCAGCAGCAGACAAACAGGGTATTTATCTCTTAGAGCCTGATAGCGGGGCTCAACCAGGTCAAAGAATCACCTGATAATGATGCCGATAGTGAATTACTCATATTTATTTGACCGCCAAATTATGGGGTGGTCATGATAGTAAAAAAACTGCCTATAGGTGTATTTTAGTTATTGAATAGCACCGCCAGATTGCAACATACTAGTTATCCGCTACATCTATTATACTGAGCTCATGCAAGAATTCGCCATCATCCTGGTCAGCTCTATTCTGATCAACAATTATGTACTCGTTCAGTTCCTCGGGCTCTGTCCTTTCATGGGCGTGTCAAAAAAGCTTGAGTCAGCCATTGGTATGTCAGCGGCTACAACCTTTGTATTAACCCTCACCGCCATGGCCAGTTATATCGTCAATGAGCTCGTGTTAATGCCACTAGGGCTTATTTACCTCCGCACTATTGCATTTATTTTAGTCATCGCCGCAGTGGTTCAATTTACCAAGATGTTTATCGAAAAAACTAGCCCACTTCTGTATCGAGTATTGGGCGTCTTCTTGCCCCTGATAACTACCAATTGTGCAGTACTCGGCGTGGCACTACAAAATGCCAGCAAAGACCTCAATTTTATGCAATCGTCTCTATATGGCTTTGGTGCAGGTGCCGGTTTTTCACTGGTATTAATCTTATTCTCGGCAATGCGCGAACGTTTGGCCGCTGCTGACATCCCCCAACCGTTTGAAGGGGCCGCCATCGCCATGATTACCGCCGGTCTAATGTCATTGGCATTCATGGGATTTAGTGGGTTAGTGTGAATGATTGATAGCATAGCCCAACAACCAATGCTTGCCGCCCTCATAGCCCTAGTGAGCCTAGGGATTATTTTTGGAGCCCTGCTGGGGTTCGCCGCTGAAAAGTTCAAAGTACAGGGCGACCCGATTGTTGAGCAAATTGATAATCTGCTACCACAAACCCAATGTGGTCAATGTGGATTTCCCGGCTGCCGTCCCTACGCTCAATCTATTGCCGATGGCGATGCGATTAACAAGTGTCCTCCGGGAGGCCAAAACACCATTAACGCTATTGCTAACCTGCTTGATGTGCCAGCCCCAGCATTAGACGAAGAACACGGTGAAGAGGAAGAGATTAAAACTATTGCCTACATCCGAGAAGACGAATGTATCGGTTGTACCAAATGCATACAGGCCTGCCCAGTAGATGCAATATTGGGTGCAGCCAAGCTCATGCATACTGTTATCGTGTCGGAATGCACAGGGTGCGACCTCTGCATTGAGCCCTGTCCAGTGGACTGTATCGATATGCTGCCAGTTGTCCAAGGTATCGTGCAATGGCACTGGCCGACGCCTCCCACTACTATTGACCTTATAGCGACCAGCAAAATGTCATCTCAAGAGGATGTCGCATGAGTCGCACCTGGGAGACTCCCGGCGGCGTTCACCCGCCAGAAAATAAATCACAGTCAATGACTCAGAGTATTGGGCACTTACCCATCCCGGGTACTCTAGTGATTCCACTGCATCAACATATAGGCTCTCCATCAAAAATCGATGTCACCATTGGGCAGACTGTACTCAAAGGTCAGACATTAACAACGGCAACCCATTCAAATAATTTACCAGTACATGCATCGACCTCAGGGACTGTGATTGCTATCGATGATCAGCCAGTCGCACATCCTTCAGGCTTAACTGCCCCCTGCGTAACCATCGCTAGCGATGGTAGAGACCAATGGATCGAGCATGTCGGTATTACACATTTCCGACGATGTAGCCCCCTAGATTTATTACAGATAATTACCGATGCCGGTATTGCTGGGATGGGCGGAGCAGGTTTTCCATCCGCCATCAAACTAAGTCCTAGTAAAGACAAAGCCATCGACACCCTCATTATTAATGCGACAGAATGTGAGCCCTATATCACCGCCGATGATGCCGCTATGCGCGAAAAACCTCAAGATCTGATTCAAGGGATAGAGATCGCCTGCCACATTTTGAACGACCCAAAGAGAGTTGTGATTGGCATCGAAGATAACAAACCTCAGGCTATCAAAGCGCTGCGACCATATATCCAAGAGAGCTCTATTGAAATAGTACCCTTTCCTACTAAGTACCCCTCTGGAGGCGAAAAACAATTAATTTATATACTTACCGGCCGTGAGGTTCCTAGTGGTGGCTTGCCTATCGATTTAGGTATGGTTTGTTTAAATATCGGAACGCTTATAGCGATCAAACGAGCTGTCATTGATGGCGAACCACTCATTTCACGAATCACCACCGTCACTGGCGAAGCCTGCGGAGTTAACCGTAATTATGAGGTTCTTATTGGCACGCCAATAAGCCATCTTCTGACGCACAATGAGTTTGATGAACACAACTGCAGTCGACTCATTATGGGCGGCCCCATGATGGGCTTTAGCTTAACCTCTACCGATGTTCCCGTGGTTAAAACAACCAACTGTATACTGGCGCCCGGTCATTCTGAAATTCCAGCTGATACGCCTGCTCAAGCCTGTATACGTTGTGGACTGTGCGCTGAAGCCTGTCCGGTTTCGCTCTTACCCCAGCAACTGTTCTGGTATGCACAGGCTAAAGACCAAGAGCGTTTAGAAGCACATAATCTGTTCGACTGTATAGAATGTGGTGCCTGCTCTTACGTGTGTCCGAGCAATATTCCTCTGGTTCAGCACTACAGAAATAGTAAAGGTGAGATTCGCAAAGCCAATATCGATAAAATTGACGCCGACAACGCGAGACAACGTTTTGAATTTCGCAAATTGCGTCTAGAGCAAGCTGATGAGCAACGGCAAGCTAAACGTGAAGCACGACGATTGGTAACCGAACAAGCGAGAGCGACTAGCAATACATCACAACCCGGATCCTCTGCAGCCGATATTATCGCCGCAGCGCAACAACGAGTCATAACCAAACAAGCATCTCCTGAGCAGCAAAAAGCCAAGTTCGAACGCGCTCTATTGGCGGCACAGTCTAGACTGCAAGAGGCCGAAAAACGATTGATAGAAGCCACCACAAATGGCAGTAAACAACAGCAAACTATATGCAGTGCAAGTGTCGAAAGCGCGAGACAAAAAGTTGATCAAGCACAATATCGGCTGAGGGAACTAACTGAATAATGGCATTTAAGCAAATAAGCTCACCTCACGGGCACAACCCTCAAAGTACTAGTTGGATTATGCAACTCGTACTGCTTTCTACCTTGCCTGGATTTCTGGCGCTGAGTTATCAATTCGGCTGGGGCACCTTCATTAATTTAATCATCGCAGTGGTGACCTCGCTAATAGCCGAATCAGCGATCCTTGCACTTAGAAATAGACCCATTACTTTTTATCTAAAAGACTACAGTGCAGCCGTAACTGCTGTTCTCCTTGCCCTAGCTCTACCGCCTCTGGCACCGTGGTGGGTGGTGGTTGTGGGGTCTCTATTCGCCATTGTGGTCGCCAAGCAGCTCTATGGTGGGATTGGCTATAACCCCTTTAATCCGGCCATGGTTGGCTATGTAGTACTACTTATTAGTTTTCCCATTGAAATGACTAGCTGGGTTACGCCGATATCTCTTTTGCCTGAAGGAGTAACCCATCCGGGCCTATGGGAATCACTTAGCATTGTGTTTGCAGGCAACACCCCCGTTGATGGCGTCACTGGCCCAACACCGCTCGACCTTTTCAAACACAGTAACGGGCTGGTAGTCGACCAAATTTATCAGAATGAAGCCTTATTCAGCCAAGCAAGCTTTGCCGGTGTTGGCTGGGAATGGGTCAATGTTGGATTTTTAATCGGCGGTCTAATCTTACTTAAAACACGTATTTTTACGTGGCATGGCCCTCTGGCGATGCTCGGCACCCTAGCATTAATGTCGATCTTATTTTGGGATGGTGGCAGCTCAGACAGTCCCGGTTCACCGATTATGCATCTGTTCAGCGGCGCATCGATGATGGGCGCATTCTTTATCCTGACCGACCCCGTTTCCTCAGCGGTCAGTAATCGTGGTCGACTTATTTACGGTGCGCTGATTGGGTTGTTAGTTTATGTTATTCGCGCTTGGGGTAATTACCCCGATGCCATAGCTTTTGCAGTACTCCTAGCTAACTTTGCCGCGCCCTTTATCGACAACTACACATTGCCACGTACCTATGGTCATACTGACCGGCGCAAGGCGACTGAAAAGCAGGAGGAAGAATGATCATTAAGTCGATTCGCTCCAACAGTATTGCCTTGGCTCTCTTCGCTTTAGCGACCGCACTAGTATTGTCATCGGTAGACGACCTCACTCGCGATAAGATCGACTATGCCGAACGTTTAGCTGCCCAGCGAGCACTACTAGAAATAGTCCCACCAGAACGTCACAACAATGATTTACTTTTAGATACCCAACCTGTGCCAGAAGCCTTTTGGTCGATCTTGGGCCTTATTAAAGGCGGCAATATCCATATCGCACGCTATAACGGTGAGCCTGTAGCTGCAATTGTTCCCTCAGTAACTGCCGATGGTTACAGTGGTGATATTGCCATGATTATTGGGATTAACAGCGAAGGCACCATTGCCGGTGTGCGCGTAGTACAGCATAAGGAAACACCTGGCCTAGGTGATAAAATTGACCTTAAAAAGAACGATTGGATTCTCGCCTTTAATGGTAAGTCTCTATCCAATATGGCACGCTCGCAATGGGCTGTTAAAAAAGACGGTGGTCAATTCGACCAGTTTACCGGGGCTACTATTACACCCAGGGCAGTAATTAATCAGATTGTGGCAACTTTAGATTATTTTAATCAAGACAGTGACAGACTATTTAACCAACCGCAGAAAAAAGACACGAATAGCACTGGACAGGTGGAACAATGAGCGAGGCAACCGTAAGGGAAGTCGCCGGAAATGGTCTTTGGCATAACAACCCAGCACTCGTTCAGTTGTTAGGCCTATGTCCTCTTTTGGCGGTCAGTTCGACAGTGGCTAACGCTTTAGGCTTAGGCTTGGCCACGATGATGGTGCTTATTGGATCCAACACTATCGTGTCTTTAATCCGTAATCACGTTAATGACGCCGTTCGATTACCTGTGTTCGTGATCATTATTGCCGCCTTTGTCACCTGCGCTGAATTACTGATGAAAGCTTACACGTATGATCTGTATCAAATACTCGGTATATTTGTACCGCTCATTGTAACCAACTGTGCTATTTTGGGCCGCGCAGAAGCGTTTGCCAGTAAAAACAATGTGGGTCTTGCTGCCCTCGATGGCGTCATGATGGGAATGGGATTTTTATTAGTGTTAGTGGCGCTAGGTGCCATTAGAGAATTGCTCGGCCAAGGTACTTTGTTTGTGGATATGCATCTATTGTTTGGACCCATTGCCCTCAACTGGCTGATCCAGCCCTTTGGCCCAAATTACAGCTTTTTAATTATTGTACTACCGCCCGGTGCATTCTTAGTTACAGGGCTTTTAATCGCACTCAAAAACGTTATCGACAATGTACTTAAAGCCCGCGCTGACAAGTCCCGCAATAAGCCCATTAAGGGAGCAAAACGAGTACGCACGACGGGTCATATTAGTTAATAATTATCGATGTCTTTGTCAAACAGCATCTCAATGTCGCGAAAGGCTTTGAATTCTAAATAGTTGTTGCTGGGATCACGAACAAAGAGGGTCACTTGCTCGCCTTTGCGCCCTTCAAAGCGCAGATAGGGTTTGATCACAAATTCAACTGCTGCGGCTTTCAGCCTAGCGACAAATATTTCATGCTGGGACCAATCTAAAATCACGCCAAAATGAGACGCTGGCACCGCGTGTCCGTCTACTGCATTAGTCGCAGCGAAGGGGTGATCTGCTGGGTCCACCAAATGGGCGACCAGTTGGTGACCGAAGAAATCAAAGTCGATCCAGCGTTCTGACTCACGGCCTGTGGAACAGCCTATAACGTCACAATAAAAGCTCCGCGCCTGTTCAAGATCGGTAACAGGAAAGGCAAGATGGAAACGTGGCTGGCTGACTTTACTCATAGTGACTTTTAAGGGCTCTTTGGATTAGGTTATCACACTTGGTCTGCCCCAAGAACGGAACCGACCAAGATGATTTTTCTTGCTGTCTTAATATATTAGTTAGTTAACTCTTAGGCAATACGCAACAACGCACAGATCTTATTATCCGCAGGATCGCGCAGATATGCTAGATACATATCGCCCATATCGCCGCCAGCGCGCACACCGGGGGTCTCTTCACAGGTAGTACCGCCATTGGCAACGCCTGCAGCATGCCAGGCATCGCCCTGGGCAGTATCGGTGACATTAAAACCAATAGTGCTGCCATTACCATGACAGGCTGGCTCACCGTTAATCGGCACGCTTAAGCCAAGAACACCCGATTCAGTAAAATAAAAGCAGCGACCCTTGGGGTCTATAATACCAGGCTTAATACCTAGCTCTCCGAGAATGGCATCGTAGAATTTTTTTGACTCTTCGATATTGTTTGCACCGATCATAATGTGACTAAACATACTAACTCCTAGTAAAACTTCATATTAAATAACCCTAATAGGGTTGGCTTTTGATTTTGTGTCCTAACTATTAAATATAATCTCTTTTATTTCGAACGATAGCAATGAGCGAAGCTTTAAAATTCAACTGATGGATAAGACTTATAGCTCTATCTGCCCTGCACTAACCAATACACTATTACCCGCCATCCAAACTCCGGTGAGCTTCCCATTCCTCTTTTCAGTACGTCCATGGAGGACACTGGGGCGACCCATTTCAACACCTTGAGAAATCCGCCATCTAAAATCTCCCTCGCCAGCGGAGTCATAATGAGTCAGCAGGGCAATTAGCGCACAGTTTGCACTTCCAGTAGCGGGGTCTTCAGGCACACCGTCCAAAGGAGCAAACATGCGCGCCTTGATGTCAAATTCACCGTCACTCATCACGTACAGATGAATATGGGGTGATAAACCCTGATCAGCTAACGCCCTTAGTTGCTCCAAATTTATGCTAGCTTTTTGCAAGGCGGCATGGGTATCTAATTCAACAAATAAAAACTCCAACCCAACAGAGGCCTCTTGCGGCACATGTGTGTCGATACGGATATCGGACTCATCTAGGTTTAAAATAGTTGCTATAAAAGCGGGAGACACGACCTGACCAAGCCTTAAAGACTCTGGTGCATTCAATTCGCAACTGATATCACCCTGCTGATCACGGCTAATACTAATTGGTACCAATCCAGCAGCCTCTTCAAATACAACGTTAAGGCCACCATCGATACAGCCAAAGGCACCCTCTTGGGCCAATGCAAAAGCTGTTCCAATATTGGGGTGGCCAGCAAAAGGAATCTCGCGTGCTGGAGTAAAAATACGCACTCGACGGGTCTGACCGAGCCGCGGTGGAAAAACAAACGTTGTCTCCGAAAAGTTAAACTCCCGTGCGATCTGCTGCATTTGAAGGTCTGTTAATCCTTCAGCGTCAGGCAGCACTGCTAGAGGATTACCGCTGAATCGTTGGTTGGTAAATACATCGCAAGTAAAGTATCGGTAAGTCATAGGTACAATTTTCGTCCAAGAGATGAATTAAAGATCACCAAGGCAAGGCGTCTAGGTCTAGGTTGCCGCCACTCAAAATAATGGCAACTCTCTTACCGTTAAACTGCTCTGGCTGATCCATAATGGCTGCCAAAGGAACGGCCGCAGAGGGCTCTACGACGATTTTTAATCTAGTCCAGATAAGTTTCATAGCTTCTACGATACGGGCTTCTGATGCCAGTAAGATATCGTCCACATGTTGAGTGATAATTTCAAAATTGCGTACCCCCACCGTGCCACGCAATCCGTCGGCGATGGTGTTGGGGACAAATTCCGCCAATCTGGCACCCGACCGGAATCCTAACCAAGCATCATTCGCAGCCTCTGGTTCAGCGCCAATCACCCGAGTTACGCCTGCATGGGGAGATTGCTTAACAACAATGGCCGAGCCTCCCAATAGTCCACCACCCCCTACTGGGGTCATTAATACGTCGGCGGGCTTGTCTAGTTGCGCCAGAGTTTCCAGCGTCGCTGTTCCCTGACCAGCAATAATTAGGTCATCGTCGTAAGGGTGCACTAAACGGGCTCCCTGCTGCTCTATTAAACGTGTCACCGTCCCTTCTCGCGCAGTCATCGTCGGTTCACAGTAGACCACGGTAGCGCCATAACTAAGCACTGCATCCTTTTTCGCTTGGGGAGCATTTTCTGGCATTACGACCGTGCAAGATGCCTTACGCATTGCCGCTGCCCAAGCTAAGGCTGCGCCATGGTTACCTGAAGAATGAGTTATAACCCCATTGGCGAGGACCTCTTGAGTCATAGAAAACAACGCGTTGCAGGCACCACGAGCCTTAAAGGCGCCTACTTTTTGCATGTTGTCTGCTTTAAAAAATAGCTCGCAAGTGAACAGCTTGTTTAACTGTGTGCTCTGCAGTATTGGAGTACAGTGAATATAAGGCTGTATGCGCTGTTGTGCCTGCTTAATGTCGTCTAGGGTTACGGTCATAGAGCAATTACTTTAATGAAATTACGTTGGCTATAGCATAACCTAAAATAGACTTTTGATGAGCGATTTAACCTCTGTTTTAGTTTAAACAGAAGGAAATCTGGTCAAGAGTTCCGATCAAGTAACCACCTGATTACTTGATCGGGATTTTTAACAATTTAGACACTCATGGATTCGAAATCACATTTCCTCAGATAGATGTTCAGCTTTAGAAATAGTTATATTTTTCGTCCAGCATTCGCGGCAATACGCAAGCGCAGCGCATTAAGCTTAATAAAGCCTTCCGCGTCTGATTGGTTGTACGCTCCACCGTCATCGTCAAAGGTCGCTATATTGGCGTCAAACAAACTGTCGTTAGACTGTCTGCCCACCACACTCACATTACCCTTATAAAGCTTAATGCGTACTTCACCGTTAACCACATCCTGGCTTTGATCGATCGCGGTCTGTAGCATCAGTCGCTCCGGAGCCCACCAATAACCGTTATAAATAAGCTTGGCGTAACGTGGCATTAACTCATCTTTAAGATGTGCCACTTCACGATCCAGTGTCAGTGACTCGATGGCACGGTGAGCCTTCATCATCACCGTGCCGGCAGGCGTTTCATAACACCCACGAGACTTCATGCCCACATAGCGATTCTCAACAATATCCAAACGACCAATACCATTAGCACCAGCAACAGCATTCAGGTGCTCAATGACAGTGGCTGGCGACATCAAGGTGCCGTCAATGGCAGCAATGTCGCCTTTTTCATAGGTAATCGTCATGTAAGTTGGCTTGTCGGGTGCTTGCTCAGGAGACACTGTCCAACGCCACATATCATCTTCGGCCTCAGACCAAGGGTCCTCGAGATTACCGCCTTCATAAGAAATGTGCAGTAAATTGGCATCCATAGAAAAAGGTGACTTTTTACCACGCTTCATTTCCACTGGAATGTTGTGGGTTTCACAGTATTCCATAAGCTTGTCGCGGGAATTAAGATCCCATTCACGCCAAGGTGCAATCACGTTGATGCCGGGCTTCAATGCATAAGCGCCCAATTCGAAACGAACCTGATCATTACCTTTACCTGTGGCCCCGTGTGAAATAGCTTCGGCGCCGGTTTCATTGGCAATTTCGATCAATCTCTTGGCAATCAATGGGCGAGCAATAGAGGTGCCAAGCAGGTACTCGCCTTCATAGATAGCATTGGCTCTAAACATAGGGAATACGAAATCGCGCGCGTACTCTTCACGAAGATCATCGATATAAATTTCTTTAACCCCAAGAGCTTCAGCTTTTGCCCGAGCAGGCTCTACTTCTTCACCCTGACCAATGTCGGCGGTAAAGGTGACTACTTCGCATTGGTACTCTTCTTGAAGCCACTTAACGATAACCGAGGTATCTAAACCTCCTGAATAAGCGAGAACAACTTTATTAACTGATGACACTGTATAAACCCTTAACTTTTGAATTAGCCGCGAATTTTACCTGAACCGAGTGAGGGATTCACTGTTTGTCTAATTTAAAGCATACAGTCGAGTAATCGCTGTTCGTTCTTGAGGGTCAAAAAGCCTATAACCCTGGATGGAAAAATGGTTTAACTCGGCCGTCGTAGGAAAAGTAAAGTAACGGGGAGTTCCCTGCTGAGTAAAAGCCTCTAGCGCCTGCAAATCTGACAGAAACCTGACTGCATTTATGATCTGCCTAATACCACCACTATAGAGCGATAGAACATTAAATAAATAGGATGATTTCCTCTGTAAGGGAATGGTTTTCACCGAAATAATATCGCCTGTATCAATACCTGAGTCTTGAATAAAATGCAGGGTCGAACCTATATTGCTATCACCATTGAGCATAGCCCTTAAAGTTGCCATAACCCCACGATAGCTAGGTAACACGCCAGAATGTAAATTAATTACACCATACCGAGGGATATCAATAATATCCTGCCCTATAATCAAACCAAATCGCACCGAGATGATTAAATCTGGCCAGGTGGCTTTAATACGTTCGAGACCCGCACTACCATTAACCTTATTGTCGATATCAACAAAACCCTGCAATGAACCGCCCGTCTTTACGGCTAACTGCTCAAAGCTAGGTCTTCCGTCTTGTAATAGTTCTAGTTCATAGCTCTGCAAAGCCATCAATGGAGACGGCAAAAGATAATCTGATCCCACCTTTTCAGAGATAAAAATTGATATTTCATGGTCGGCAAGTTGCCGAACTAGATGGCTGAGCGCCAGATGACTGGGTAAATCTCTGTTTGTTAGCAAGGTAATACGCATAGCAACTCTCGACAATGGGACCTAAAATTCACCTCAAACTCATGTTATTTTGATTCAGTATGCCGTTCTTTGCCACAAAAACTATTATGCAGCCACGGTTTGCGGTAGCATTCACCCCATAACAGCGGAACCATCTTTCATGGATCAAATTTCTATCATCCTACCTGACGACTGGCATCTGCATCTGCGTGATAATCAGGCTCTTGGAACTACCGTACCTGCTGCTGCCCGAGGTTTTGGCCGCGGTATTATTATGCCCAACCTGACCCCACCAGTAACGCATGTTGCTGATGCTGTTGCCTACCGCGAACGGATTATGGCACAGCGGCCCGAGGGCTCGACCTGGCAACCTCTGATGGTGCTTTATCTCACTGACAATACTACTGTTGAGGAAATTCGTGCCGCTAAAGACAGCGGATTCATCCATGGCTGTAAATATTATCCTGCAGGCGCCACCACTAATTCTGCCTCGGGAGTGACCGACCTAGATAAAATGTCGCCTGTTTTTGAAGCTATGCAGGACGTCGGCATGGTGTTGCAATTACACGGTGAAGTGACATCTGCAGATGTTGATATTTTCGATCGAGAAGCGGTGTTTATCGATCGTTATCTTCGCGGTATGGTCCAACAATTTTCCGACCTTAAAATAGTATTGGAGCACATTACTACCCAACAAGGGGCTGACTTCGTCCTCGAGGCTAACGATAATGTCGCTGCCTCAATCACACCTCAACACTTGTTATACAACCGCAATCATATGCTGGTTGGCGGGATTCGACCTCACCTATTTTGCTTGCCAATCTTAAAGCGAGATATTCATCAGCAAGCACTTGTTAACGCGGCTACCAGCGGTAATACCAAGTTTTTCTTGGGCACTGACTCTGCGCCCCATGCGCAAGGCGCAAAAGAAAGTGCCTGTGGTTGTGCCGGCTGTTTCAGTCACCATAGCGCTATCGAGCTATATGCTGAAGTATTTGACAAAGCCGGCGCCATGGATAAGTTAGAAGCTTTTGCTAGCACCAATGGACCAGATTTTTATGGCCTGCCCCACAATTCATCATCGATTGTGCTGAAGAAACAGCAATGGCAGTTACCTGATAGCCTCCCGTTTGAAGACACCCAGATAATCCCCCTAGGTGCAGGCACCACATTAAACTGGAAGATGGTGGAATAATGGATATTCTCGATGAAAGTACCGATGCATTGATGGCCAAACGCTTTCGGGGATTTTTACCCGTGGTGGTTGATGTTGAAACTGGTGGCTTTGATTCGCACAGTAATGCTCTGCTTGAGGTTGCTGCGGTGTTGTTGGAGATGGATAGCCAAGGAAATCTGCAAATTAAAGAAAGCTACAGCAAAAATATCGAACCCTTTCCTGGTGCAATCGTTGAAGATTCTGCATTAGAATTTACCGGTATTGATCTTTATGACCCAGAGAGGGATCCCGAGGAAGAAGGCGAAGCCCTGCGTGAAATTTTTCAACCGATTCGCCGTGAAGTCTCTATTACTGGATGCACTCGCGCAGTCATGGTAGCTCACAACGCTCACTTTGATCTTGGTTTTATTAATGCCGCAGTGGACCGTTGTCGCATCAAACGTAACCCCTTTCATCCATTTTCTTGCTTTGATACCTCGGGTCTAGCGGGGCTTGCCTATGGCCAAACTGTGCTCGCTAAAGCCTGCCAGGCCGCGGGAATCGACTTTAATAATCGTGATGCTCACAGCGCTCTATATGACACGGTGAAAACAGCAGAGCTCTTCTGCAGTATCGTTAATCGATGGAAAGAATTAGGTGGATGGCCACCAAATAACTGACTGCGATTGAGACTTCACTTATTAACCTAATAACCAAAAAAAGACCACCAATGGCGGCCTTTTAGATAAATAGAACCTATTATTCAGCTTTGTTTTTAACCCAAAAGTCAGCATTTTCAATGCCCACTGCCTCGGCATCAAACACCGGATCAAGACCCTCTTTAAGTTGCGCCTCGTAGTCTTTTAACGCCAATAATGCAGGGCGCTGAAGAATTAAAATGGCCACAATATTCAACCACGCCATGGCCCCTACGCCAACATCGCCCAGTGCCCATGCAAGATCAGCAGACTTAATACCACCGTACATAACTGAGGTGAGTACTAGCCATTTTAGAAAAATCATCAACCAAGGACGATGAGCCGCACGGTTAATATAGGTGACGTTAGTCTCGGCAATGTAGTAGTAGGCCAAAATCGTAGTGAAGGCAAAGAAGAATAACGAAATTGCCAACAGACTGGCACCCAAGCCTGGCAATATGGTTTCAAAAGCACTTTGCACGTAAATCGGGCCCGCTTCCACACCGGCTAAACCTGTATACAGCATGGTGCCATCAGGCCCTTGAACATTGTAAAGACCGGTGAGCAAAATCATAAACGCAGTAGCGGTACACACGAATAGGGTATCGATGTACACGGAGAAGGCTTGCACTAAACCCTGCTTAGCCGGGTGCGAAACCTCTGCAGCCGCTGCGGCATGGGGTGCTGTACCCTGCCCTGCTTCATTGGAGTATATACCGCGCTTAACACCCCACTGAATAGCCATACCAATAATCGCACCGTAACCAGCATCAAAGCCAAAGGCGCTGTCGATGATCAAGCTAAACATCGCTGGGATTTTTTCATAGTTGGCTGCCATCACCATCAATGAAATCAGGATATAGCCCAGCGCCATAACAGGCACCACAACTTGCGTAAAGCGGGCGATACGCCGGACACCACCAAAGACAATTGCAGCAACACCGGCGGCAATAACAGAGGAAGCTACCACTGGCGAAACGCCCCAGGCATTTTCAACGGCAGCGACAATACTATTGGCCTGAATTCCCGGAAGGCAGAAACCAACGGCAATAATGGTGCACACAGCAAACAACCAGGCGTACCATTTTTGTCCCATGGCCTTTTCGATAAAGTAGGCTGGGCCGCCCCGATACATACCTTTCTCATCTTTTTCTTTGTAGATTTGAGCTAGAGTGGCTTCGACATAGGCGGTTGCAGCACCCAAAAAGGCTACCAACCACATCCAGAACACCGCTCCGGGTCCGCCCATGGCAATCGCGGTAGCAACACCAGCAATATTACCTGTACCAACACGCCCAGACAGAGAGATCGCCAGGGCTTGGAACGAGGACACCCCAGAGTCAGAACTTTTACCCTGAAACATCAGCTTTATCATATGACGGAAGTGTCGAACTTGAAGAAATCGCGTGCGAACTGAAAAATACAAACCGGTGCCCAGACACAGATAGATCAGTGCCGAACTCCAAATAATACCGTTTAAATAATTTACAAATGCTTCCAAGATCTTTCTCCGTTTTAATTATTAGT
The DNA here is from genome assembly GCA_963854585.1 of Gammaproteobacteria bacterium. Taxonomy (GTDB): domain Bacteria; phylum Pseudomonadota; class Gammaproteobacteria; order Pseudomonadales; family Porticoccaceae; genus HTCC2207. The sequence continues at coordinate 53,302 of CAWKZU010000005.1, forward strand.
TACCTTGGCCATGGTACAGTCCAGTTGGCAATGAGCAAATATTAAATTTGTGTGATCGCTCAATTTAGAGAGACTTAATCTCGAGTCGAAGAGGAATATCAATTTCTGCCTGGGTATGCTCTTGCATTATCCGTTGTAAATTATCGAAAAATGAACCTGTCATCTCAGCAGTTTTCCTTGTACTCATATCTATATGCCCTAACACTGTCTCATAGATGGCACATAACTGATTACGCTCATTGAGCATAACAGCTGTCAGATGAATAAGCTTTTTGTTCACACGATGCAGTCTATAGCGAGAAACGATAATGTCACCCAGTAAACATTCGTTAACATATTTAATGTTATCTTCAAGGGTGAACGAAGAAAATCCAGAATCAAAGTATTCTTGTGAGAATCCGAGTTTTTTAGCATAAAAATCTTCAATAGACTCACCAAATATTTGTGAATAATACAAAACATTCATGTGCCCATTTTGATCACACATATCCTGAGTTATTGAGATAGGGTTTGAGCTGAAGGGAAAAGTGCGTAGCGTAGTCATAAATAGTCAAAACCCATTAATTTACATAATAAAATAAAAATACTGTTCGAAGAAAAGTCACCCTCGACCAAGTTTGATGAAAGCCTGGTAGCTCAGCCATGCGTATTCTTTTCCTAAATAGTCACGATTACAAGCCTGTCTGCGATCGCGTTGGCTATTTTAAGACCATCAACGTTAAAATGCCGACCACAAATTCCAGTTCGCAACGATAACCCGCGTGCTCCTCCGCCACAATAGGATAAATTCATGACCGACTCCTTTAAAGAAAGTGCGCTTAAATATCACATGCACCCATTACCTGGAAAATTGGAAATCCGACCCACCAAACCTTTGGCCAATAAGCGAGACTTGTCACTAGCTTACTCTCCGGGAGTAGCTTATGCGTGTGAGTTAATCCAAGAAAATTCCACTTCGGTGGCCTCGGTTACCGCAAGAGGAAATTTGGTGGGTGTTATTACCAATGGCACGGCCGTATTAGGACTAGGTAATATTGGTCCGCTGGCATCCAAGCCGGTCATGGAGGGCAAGGCCGTATTGTTTAAAAAATTCGCTAATATTGATGTTTTTGATATCGAGATAAACGAAACAGATGTCGATAAGTTGGTCGATATCATTGCCGCTTTAGAGCCCACCTTTGGTGGTATTAATTTGGAAGATATTAAAGCACCCGAATGCTTTATGGTTGAAGAGAAACTTCGACAAAGAATGAAGATTCCCGTTTTTCATGATGACCAACATGGCACCGCTATTGTTGCCGCAGCTGCCATTTACAATGGATTAAAAATTGTCGAAAAGAAATTCGAAGACGTAAAACTAGTTGTCTCAGGTGCTGGAGCTGCCAGTATTGCTTGCGTTGATCTTCTAGTAAGTATGGGATTGCAAAAGAAAAACGTCCGAATGATTGATCGTACTGGCGTTATATATGCAGGTCGTAAAGAGGGCATGAACCCATGGAAAGAAGGTTATGCCATTGAGACCACTGATCGCAGCATAGAAGACGCCATTGATGGTGCTGACCTGTTTATGGGCCTCTCTGGGCCGGGCGTATTAAACGGTGATCTTCTGAAGAAAATGGGCAAAAAGCCCATCATTTTAGCCATGTCTAATCCCATTCCCGAAATCATGCCTGAAGATGCCATCGCCGCCCGCCCCGATGCTATTTTAGCAACCGGTCGGTCTGACTATCCTAACCAGGTAAATAACGTACTGTGTTTTCCATTTATCTTCCGTGGAGCATTAGACTGCGGCGCCTCCACGATTAACGAAGAAATGAAGATGGCTGCGGTAAAAGCCATAGCTGATCTTGCGACGAAAGAAACATCCGATGTAGTGGCTGCTGCCTACGCTGATGAAAAACTTAAGTTTGGCCCTGAATATTTGATTCCAAAACCCTTCGACCCGCGTTTGATCGAAGAAGTACCTTTGGCTGTAGTTAAGGCCGCAATGGCTAGTGGCGTAGCAACAAGGCCAATAGAGGACCTTGAGGCTTACCGCCAAACGTTGCACGAGTTTATCAACCAAGCCGGTTTGTTCATGCAGCCCATTATTGAAGTGGCGAAAAAATCACCCGCTACAATTGTCTATGCGGAAGGCGAAAATGACGATGTACTGCTGGCAGTGCAGGCCGTTATTGACGAAAAAATCGCGCGACCCGTTTTAATCGGCGCGCGCCATAAAATCGAGATTAAAGTTGACCGCCTAGGCTTGCGTATCGACCTTGATAACGAGGTTGATATAGTCAACCCAGATGATCACGAGAAATATGAAGAATACACCTCACTCTATCACCAGATGGTCGGCCGCCAAGGAGTTTCTGTGGCGGCTGCGCGCAAGATTATGCGCGATGACAATACGGCTATTGCTGCAGTCATGGTCGCCAACAACGATGCTGATGGCCTAATTTGTGGCAAAGTTGGTAGATTTGACTTTCATCTTAGAGAAATCATGCATTTGCTGGGCCCGGCGGATAAGGACCAGTTAGTCTCGTCTGCGGCCGTCTTGTTAATGCCTGATGGGCCGTTATTTTTAGCTGATACGACTATGAATATGGATCCTACCGCAGAGGAATTGGTTAAAATAACGGAAGCAAGTATCGATCTTGTAGCTCGTTTCGGGATTGAACCTAAGGTGGCGTTATTGTCACATTCAAACTTTGGCACCTCCAACACTGCCTCCGCGAAAAAAGTTCGTGAGGCATCAGAATTACTACGCAACAAACACCCAGATTTACAACTGGATGGCGAGATGCATGTATTAAGTGCTCTGAATCCGATGCTTCGGGATACTGTTTACGCCCAAGCCAACCTGCAAGGTCGTGCCAATGTGCTAGTAATGCCTAACTTAGACTCGGCTAATATTGCGATGGGTCTCATCCGATCATTAACAGACGCATTATTGATCGGGCCTTTCATTACTGGATTTAGTAAACCGGCGCATATCGTCATTCCGTCAGTATCTTCTCGGGGAATTTTCAATATGACGGCGTTAACTGTCGCCGACATACACGCCGGACGCTAAGGCAACCTTAGCTTGTTATTTGTTTTGCAGGGATAGCGCCAACTGATAAAGCTGTTTCTTGTCGCCGCCAGTGATTTTGGCGGCGATGGAGGCCGCTTTAGTCAATGGCAATTCTTTGATCAAAAGTCCTAATAACTTCTCTGAATCCGCAGGCATGATCTCGCCCATTTTCTCTTGACCAGCAACAACCAACACAATCTCCCCTCGTTGCTGATTACTGTCCTCTGTCACATGCTCTAATAGATCACTAAGATTACCATGCAAGTAAGTTTCGAACTTTTTAGTAATTTCACGCGCTATAAAGGCTAAACGCTGAGGGCCAAAAATGTCGCTAAAATCTGCGATAGTATTGGCTATACGATGCGGTGCTTCGTAACAAACGATAGTGTCTGTCACTGCTTTTAATGCTTCAATAGCCGTCCTCCGCTGAGTTGACTTTGAGGGTAGAAAACCAATAAATCGAAATTTATCAGTCGGTAGCCCCGAGACACTCAAAGCGGCTATGACCGCGCTAGCACCGGGAATGGGCACAACGGAGAAGCCTTTTAAGCGTGCCTCATGCACTAATCTATACCCCGGATCAGATATCAACGGTGTACCCGCATCGGAAATTAGGGCAATATCGTCGCCAGCGCTAAGTCTTTTTAGTATGTTATCGGTGCTGCGTTTATCGCTGTGATCGTGATAAGCAACACAGGTCGTTGTGATCCTAAAATGATCGAGCAACTTTTTGCTGTGACGTGTATCTTCACAAGCAATTAGACTAACAGACTGGAGAGTGGTGACCGCGCGAGGTACCATATCCCCTAGATTGCCAATAGGCGTGGCAACAACATACAACGTACCGGATTGATTTGAATTCATGGACAAAAAGTTTCTTCTGCAGATTGTTGGTTTAGGTTGCATCTTAGCCTTTATTAGCGGTTGTACGCCAACTACAACGACACAGAGTGGGAGTGTACCCGTTGCTTTTATTGCTACCACCGAAAATGCTTCTCTTTACGAGCAAGCTGAAATCTTATTTGCCAGAGCGCAATCAGTCGAGGTGCCAGGCGAAATCTTGTTGCAAGCAGCAATTTTATTTGCCAAAAGTGGCGACAAGAACAGGACGGGTGAATCGCTGGCGCTAATAGATCCAGATGAGCTGGAAAATGTCGACTTTATCAACTACACCCTCCTCGGCATCGAGCTAAATTTACAGTCCGCCTCTCTGGCTGAAGCACTGCTAAAATTACAAGCTACACGTTTTATCGCACTGAAATCATCCTTTAAACGCCAAGATGTCCTGCACGCGCTAAGTCTTGAGTCAGATATTAATGCCAAACTTGGCAACATAGAATCAAGCATTAACGCGTCTATACGGCTGGCTCAATTACTGAACAAAAAAAGTGACGTGCTCAATGTACACAATAAGATTTGGCGACAGCTATCTGCACAGCCCTACAATTTTTTGCAACGATGTTTTAACCAAGCCGAACCTATTCTCGGACAGTGGTGCAACTTAGCAGCCGACATGCGGTTGCTTCAAAGTAACTACCCTGGCCAACTAATACAATTTAGTAACTGGAAGACTGTCAATCTTTCTCATCCCGCGGCTCGAACACCACCAACTGGGCTCAAGCAAAATCGGAAAAATACCTCCTCATCACAGGTGGCTCTGTTACTGCCACTTCAATATGATTATAGAATTCCTAGTCAGACATTTTTAGATGGTTTTATGGCTGCCTATTACCAGCTCTTTGAGCAAAGCAATACGGAACCACCAAACATAAGGCTCCACGACACATCAAACCAAACTATACAACAAGCCTACGAAAACGCTATTGCTGAAGGAGCCGAGATGGTGATCGGAGGCTTACGAGAATCAGAAGCTCAAAGCCTCATGCAACTGCCCATAATGCCTGTGCCAACTATTAGCTTAAATCGCCTAGATCGCGTTGATACTCAGCAACCCGTAAACCTGGTTCAGTTTGGTAATTCACCAGAGGATGAGATGACTCAAATCGCCGATCTGGCATGGCGTAAAGGTCATCGTAATGCCATAGTAATAGCGCCAGATAACAACTGGGGTGTTCAGGCGGCACGTTCTTTCGATACTTATTGGAGACAAAAAGGCGGCCAACTCTTGGGTCAGGTGAGCTATCCCATGACAATCAAAGACTTCACGCAATTTCTCAAGCCATCATTACAGATTGACTTGAGCGAAGACCGCGGTGTTGAGCTTAAGCGCTTTGTAAATAGCCGGCTAATTTACACACCCAGGCGTCGCCAAGATATCGACTTCATTGTGGCTCTGGGGTATCCGTTGAATGCTAGACAAATCAAACCAGCACTAGAATTTCTGTATGCTGCTGATCTACCTGTTTACTCTATTTCAAAAATCTACAATGGCGTCGAACAAGCCGGACTTGACAGAGATCTGTCAGGAATACAGTTCACCGCTATGCCCTGGACTCTGCCGGGGCAGCTAGCCAAAGAATTACACTCTGATGAGACAATGCATACCGCCTATAGACAGCTTTACGCCCTTGGCTACGACACATTTTTAGTCCATCGAAATCTAGATAAATTAAGTTCAGTAACGCAATCGCCTCTTTTTGGGGCTATGGGAGTTCTGTCGCTAAGCCAAGGGGTGATAAAGCGAACTGGCCGATGGGGAGAGTTTAATCAGGGAAAGGTAACCGAGGTCACCCCCTAGCCGTTTTACTCAAAGGAATGAGTATAAATATGTCGTATTATAATTATGTTACTGGCGGTCTAGGGAAAAGTACACTACCGTCTCTTAAGGGCTCTCAAGCAGAGCAGATAGCCTTAGAATATTTAGTAGAAAAAGGCCTTGTACTTCAAACCAGGAATTTTGGTACTCGTCGCGGCGAAATTGACCTCATCATGAATGATGGGGATTACTTAGTGTTTGTCGAAGTGCGATTTCGTCGATCGTCTGCCTTTGGTAGTGCTGAGGAGTCGATTACTCAACAAAAGTGTAGGCGCCTAACAGCCGCAGCACAAGGCTATATGCAGGCGAATAAATTAACCAATCGGGTTCAAGCAAGGTTTGATGCATTAGCGGTAAGACCTGATACAAATAGACCATCAGGCTATAGTGTAAACTGGATTAAAAATATCCTGACTGATTAAACTAGCACCAATATTCGGTTCCAAAAAACGTTACTAAAGACAAAAATAGATTCAAGGCAGCGAGTACACATAATGAATCAAGATATATTTAATCACTTCCAAAATGTAATTGAGACGACGATGGTTGTGGGCGATATATGTTCAGGCTCGATTGCCAATGCTGCAGAAATTATTACCACCGGTCTTCTTAATGGGCATAGTGTTTTTAGTTGTGGCGAAAAATCAGGTAGTCTGATGGCTCAATTATTGACTGACCATTTATCACTCGGCTTTGAAATTGAGCGACCGGCTTTCCCCGCACTAAATATGAATAAAATGTGCGCAGAAATAACGACGCAAAATCGTTTTGCTATTGTGATTGAGACTCATGCTAGGAGCTCCGACGTACTCGTTGTTATTAGCGCCGGTGATAATAGTCCGTCTATGGTTCACGCGGTGGAATCTGCCATTGAAAAGGGTATGGTGGTAGTGCTATTGTCGGCAGTTAACGATGATCGATTGAGCGCCAGCATTGGTTATAATGATGTTAATATTAGCGCTGGTCAGTTTTCAGGTCAGTTAGTGACTCAGGCTCAATTTCAAATAGTACAATGCCTTGGCGCGTTGGTTGAAAATAAAATTTTTGGAGGTTCATAAATGTTTCGCTTAGCCACAGTTCTTTCTCTTCTTATTATGTTATCTGGGTGTACTGCGATTGTAGATAAGGTGACCGACGAACCTTTCCGGCCAGATCCTACGGGTAAAAGCGCGGGTAAGAATTATGATGATAGTAAAATGGAAACCTTTATTGGGGTTAATATTAGAAAAGCAGATCCAGCATTAGCTAGGGCTCATGTGAAGGTAACCGTATATAACGGATTAGTGCTCATTACAGGAGAAGCACCTAATCAAGAGATGAAAGCCCTTGCCGGTGACACTGCTCGTGATTACCACGGGCAACGTAAAGTGTATAACGAGCTGCAGCTGAGAGGTAAAACCTCTATCGTATCAAGAACTAATGATTCATTGATCAGTGGTAAAATTAAAACCAAACTAGCCTTTACCAAAGGTATCGATTTTTCTGACATGAAGATTGTCACTGAAGACAGCGTGGTGTATCTACTTGGCACTCTCTACGAAGATATGGGTGATATAGCAGCTGAAGTTGCTCGCAACACTCGAGGTGTAAGTAAGGTTGTTAAATGCTTTGAGTATGTTGAAAAATCAGAGCCCACAGACTAGATCAACTCGATAGCCATCGCTGTAGCCTCTCCTCCGCCAATACAGAGGCTAGCGACGCCCTTTTTGCCACCCGTAAGCTGTAATGCATGAATTAAAGTAACCAGAATTCGTGCACCACTGGCACCAATCGGATGGCCTAATGCGCAGGCTCCTCCATGAATATTAAGCTTTTCATGAGGAATACCTAATTCCTGCATGGCGGCCATAGCCACCACAGCAAAAGCTTCGTTGATTTCCCATAAATCAACTTGATCTACAGCCCACCCCACTCGCTTTAAAGTATTATTAATCGCGGTGACAGGAGCTGTCGTAAACCATTCAGGTGCTTGAGATGATTCATCATAACCATGAATCAGCGCAATGGGCTGAAGCCCTCTTGCTTGAGCTTCATCTGCCGCCATCAAGGTCAATGCTGCTGCACCATCTGATATAGAACTAGCGTTGGCTGCGGTGACGGTACCGTCTTTTTGAAAGGCGGGTTTGAGTTGTGGAATTTTATCAGGTTTCGCGTTACCAGGCTGCTCATCAGTATCGACAATAACGTCACCACGGCGACTGGAAATAGTTACCGGAACGATTTCAGCCTTGAAAAAACCCTGATCAATAGCCGAATTTGCACGACGTAAAGATTCAATAGCAAAGGCGTCTTGCATCTCACGACTAAATTGATATTTGGCTGCACAGTTCTCTGCAAACTGCCCCATCGCAACGCCCTGATAGGCATCCTGTAAACCATCGTACTGCATGTGATCTAATATTTGAGCATGCCCAAACCGATAGCCTTGCCGCCCCTGGGGTATAAGATATGGTGCTCGACTCATACTTTCCATGCCACCGGCAACGATAATTTCAGACTGCCCAGAGCGCAATGTATTGCCAGCCACCATGACTGATTTCATGGCCGAACCACACACTTTGTTTATTGTGGTACATGACGTGGATTGAGCCAAGCCAGCCGCTAGCGCAGCTTGTCGAGCCGGTGCCTGTCCCTGTCCAGCTGTCAACACAGAGCCCATCAACACTTCATCAATTTTAGAAGGGTCTGCGCCAGACCGTTCGATAGCTGCGGCAATTGCAAGGGCACCAAGGTCGGGAGCTGACAATGAAGACAATGAACCCAGCATTCCGCCGATTGGAGTGCGAACAGCGGATAATATTGCGATAGGTTTCGACATACTAAATTCCTTTTGTGCCTTTGCGATTAATTATTCTGGTGATAATTGGGCAGAATGCAAGAAAACATTGTTTTTAACAAGTTGTAATTTTATATTAATCAATAAGGTTAAACTATCAGTTGCCCGCTCTTTTCATCAAGTTATTGCGCGCGCACAGTTCCCAGTACTGGGAGTTTCTAAAAGGCCGCAGTTCAAGGTCAGAATTGCTTATACTTGAGCTATTTTACCACTCGTAGCGAGGGTTTAGGCTTAATAGATTTATCTTTAGCGTCAGAGCTTCTAACCATCTTTGGTGCAGAGGGCGGAGGTGCAGGGGGGGGCGGCTCGGGGCTATCTTCTTTGTCGAACACCATCCCCTGACCATTTTCTTGGGCATAAATCCCAAGAACACCGGCAATCGGAACATAAATATCTACGGGCATACCATTGAATCTAGCCGAGAACTGGACATCATCACCATCCAAACTTAAATTGGTCACTGCCCTCGGAGCGATGTTCAATACAATTTGTCCGTCTTTCACAAACTCTTGCGGCACTGCAACCATAGGATGATGTGCATCAACGATAATGTGTGGGGTGCAGTCGTTATCGACTATCCAGTCGAAGAAAGCTCGCAAAAGGTAAGGTCGATTAGGGGTCATTTTATCTCAATTGATCACTCGCGAATTTCTCGCTCTAGATCCGTTAAGCTCTCTTGAAAGGATGGTCGTTCAAATAATCGGTCCATATAGTCAAGAAGAGGCTTTATCTGGCGGTTAGTTGGCAGAGTGATCCCCAACTCTGGCAATCGCCATAGCATGGGCGCCAAACAACAATCTACCAAGGTAAATTCTTCGCTCATGAAGTACGGTACTTCTTCGAAAATACTAGCAACGGTCATTAAGGATTCTCGGAATTCTTTCCGAGCAGCTTCAGCCGCTTTACTGTCTGGACTAGCGATAATCTTATCAACAAGGCCACACCAGTCCCGCTCAACACGGTATATCCAAAGACGGCTCTCAGCTCGAGCCACTGGATACACAGGTAGAAGAGGCGGATGAGGAAAGCGCTCGTCCAAATATTCCATGACCACTTTCGACTCATAAAGAGCCAAATCACGGTCAACCAATGTGGGAAGTGTGCCATAGGGGTTGGCCTCTAGAATCTCTTCAGTCACTGATTTTGGATCAATATCTTCGATATCAACCGTTACACCCTTTTCCGCAAGAACAATCCGCACACGATGACTGTACTGACTTGTTGGGTCTGAAAATAATGTCATTGAAGATCTACGCACGAACACCTCTCATTTTATGATTATTAGTTAATTGAGGACTTATCTATTCCTCATTTAAGCGGTAAATAGACATCTATTTACCACAAAAAAATAGCGGCAAAGACTAGTGGATGCCCTTCCAATATTCTCGATTTAAAAGCATGACTGGCACCATCAATAACAAAAGGAACAACAACACCATCTTGCCTATATGTTTCCGTTGTTCCGCCATAGGTTCTGCAACATAGGTTAGAAAATTAACTAAGTCAAAAACGGCTGCATCGTATTCCTCAGGCGACAAACTGCCTGCTTTAATGATTTCATAACCACCGCAAGGGTTATCTAAAACGTCTTCACCAGTGAGTAAATCACGCTTAATACCACCATTAGTCGCTAAACTGGAACCTGGAATACACTCGGTTAATCCCTGTAGATCAAGAAGCGCATGGGGCATGCCCACATCTTTATAGACTTTGTTGTTGACGCCTAGCGGTCGAGATGGATCCGCGTAAAAATGGCGTAGATAAGTATACACCCACTCTGGCGAGCGAGATCTTGCTACTAGAGTTAAATCAGGTGGAGTAGCACCAAACCATTCCTTAGCTTTATCCGAAGGCATGGCGATATCCATTAGTTCACCAATCTTTTGGCCACTAAAAATCATATTGTCCAGCATCATCTGATGAGGGATATTAAGGTCATCAGCGACCCTCTCCCATCGAGAATACTTAAACGAATGACAACCCATACAATAATTCACCGCTAATTGCGCACCGCGTTGTAGCGAGGCATCATTATTAAGCTGTGGCTCAAATGGGTCACAGTTGATAGTGCCACAGGATTTACCTTCTGAGCCAACGGCCTTAATAGGTAAGATAACCATAGTCGCAACCACCAAGATTGCTCCGATGGTCTTCCAAGCCCCTATACCGCCATCCATAGTGATGCGATCAGGCTCTGGCTTAGTGCTTTCAATTCTGGTCCAGAAATAGATCCCGATAAAGTAAGAGAAATACAATATTGTACAGATTTGGGTAAGAACTGTTCGCGCAGCGGTAGGCGCTTTAACACCAAGATAGCCAAGAATAATAAACACCGCAGCTAACATCAAAATAGCGACGCGACTGAACATACCCTTATATCGTATAGATCGTACTGGGCTTCGATCTAACCAAGGCAACACGAACAAAATAGCTATAGCCGCAGCCATCACAATAAAGCCACCCAACTTGTCGGGAACAGCGCGCAACATTGAATAAAATGGCGTGAAATACCAAACCGGCGCAATATGCTCTGGCGTCTTCAAGTTATTAGCTATTTCAAAATTAGCATACTCTAAGAAAAAGCCACCCATCTCAGGCATGAAAAAGAGAATTACACAAAAGACAAAAAGGAACACCACAATCGGCACCAGATCATGAATAACAAAATAAGGGAAGAACGGGATGCCATCAATGGGATTCCCTTTGGCATCTTTATACTTTTTGATACTGACACCGTCAGGGTTATTGGACCCAACATCGTGCAGCGCAATAATATGCATCACGACAAGTGCTAAAAGAATAATTGGAATAGCGACCACGTGCAATGACATAAAGCGGTTTAGGGTGATACCAGAAATAAGGTAATCGCCACGGATCCACTGGACTAGATCTTCGCCCACCACTGGAATGGCACCAAACAGAGAGATAATGACCTGTGCGCCCCAATAAGACATCTGTCCCCAAGGCAACACATAGCCTAAGAAAGCTTCAGCCATAAGCGCTACGTATATGGTCATACCAAAGATCCATACAAGCTCGCGAGGCGGCTTATAAGACCCATACATAAGACCACGGAACATGTGCATATAGACCACAATAAAGAAGGCAGAGGCCCCCGTACTATGCGCATAGCGAATGATCCAGCCAAGTTCAACATCACGCATGATGTATTCGACAGATGCAAAAGCCTGCTCTGCTGAGCCTTGGTAACTCATTAATAACCAGACACCGGTAACTAGCTGAATCACCAACACGACCATTGCCAGTACACCAAAGTAATACCAGAAATTAAAGTTTTTAGGCGCATAGTACTCCGCCATATGACGATTCCACTCACGTTTGAGCGTAGGCATTCTTGAATCTAACCAAGCTGCAAAACCTTTTTCTTCACTCATAACTAAGCAACCTCCGTGTCAATGCCAATGATAACAATGCTGTCTGACTCGTAACTGTGGGGTGGGACTTCTAGATTTGTAGGGGCTGGAACACCCGCAAAGACTCTACCAGAAAGATCGAACTTAGATCCGTGACAGGGACAGAAGAATCCGCCTAACCAAGAGTCACCCCCAAGATCTGCGGCGCCAACATCAGGCCGATACAAAGGCGCACAACCTAAGTGAGTGCAAAGTCCGACCAAAATCAAATACTCTTCTTTACCGGCTAAGGTGCGAGCGCTGCCCTTAACATAGCCAGGCTGTGATGCCTCTTCAGAATCAACATCTCTCAAAATATCACTATCAATAGCATTAATTGCTGCAAGAGATTCTGGCGTTCGCCGAACGATATAAACCGGCTTGCCTCTCCACTCAACAACCATACGCGCCCCGACTTCAAGCTTTGAGATATTAACTCTTACAGGCGCTCCTGCGGCTTTAGCTTTAGCGCTGGGCTGCCAAGAGGCTACAAAAGGTACGGCGGCACCTACGACTCCAGCTCCACCAATTACAGAGGTTGCACCCAATAAAAATTTTCGGCGGCTCTCATTCACAACGTCACCACTCATGGCGCTCCCCCAGATAGAAATAGATTAATGATTAGAAAAAACCAGAAAATAGACACTCAAATTTTCACGCCGCTATAGTAAATGAAATCGGTTTTTTACGCAACCGACAGCAGATAGATGTGGGGCTAAGTTATTGATTTTATTGGGCAAAAAAAAGCCCGACCAATGAGTCGGGCTTTTTAATAAAACTATTAATTAGCGCTTAGAGAACTGCGGGCGCTTACGTGCTTTGTGCAAGCCGACTTTCTTACGCTCAACCTGTCTCGCATCTCGCGTCAAGAACCCTGCTTTACGCAATGGTGAACGCAGGTTTTCATCATAGCTAACCAAGGCTCGAGCAATACCATGGCGAATTGCCCCAGCTTGCCCAAAGTTCCCACCACCGGCAACGGTGATGTTTAAGTCAAACTTTTCAACCATATCGACAACTTCAAACGGCTGCCGGATAATCATCCGGGCCACTTCACGACCAAAGTAGACGTCGATGCTGCGATCATTGATTTTAATATTGCCATTTCCAGAAGTCATGAAAACGCGCGCTGCGGATGTCTTTCGACGTCCAGTACCATAAAATTGAGTGTCTGCCATAATCGCTTTCCGTTACAGGTCGAGTGTTTGAGGTTGCTGTGCAGAATGCGGATGATCCGCGCCTACATAGACCTTCAACTTTCTAAACATTTCCCGACCCAGCGGGCCGCGGGGCAACATGCCCTTAACTGCTTTCTCAAGAACACGCTCAGGCGCCTTCTCAATCAACTTTTCAAAAGTGATGTCTTTAATTCCGCCTGGGTAACCAGTGTGAGAATAATAAATCTTACCCTTAGCCTTGTTACCGGTAACGGTGATTTTCTCAGCGTTCACGATGACAATATAATCGCCAGTATCAACATGAGGGGTAAATTCTGGTTTATGCTTTCCTCGAAGACGTGAAGCAACTTCGGTCGCCAAGCGCCCTAGAGTTTTTCCATCCGCGTCAACCACAAACCAATCGCGTTCTACTGTTTCTGCTTTTGCACTAAATGTTTTCATTATTTTCTACCTGGAATTGGGACATCCCCAAAAAGGGTGCGAATTGTAATGATCAGCGTGCCCTAATACAAGGCCTGTTTACTCCAAAGTTTAACTTTTTTATATTAGAATCTATGGACAATGGGGTCGAGCTAAATATTCATGGCTCTGCATCTCTAATAATCGACTCTGAGTTCGCTCAAATTCAAAGGCTAAACGCCCCCCAGAATAGAGGTTTGGCAGGCCTTCAGCAGCCGATATCGCGACTTTGACATTGCGATCATAAAACTCATCGACCAAGTTAATGAACCGTCGTGTCGCATCATTGTTATCATCACCCATCATTGGAATATTCGATATGATCACTGCATGAAACTCTCTGGCAATATCGATATAGTCGTTTTGGCTGCGAGGTCCCTCACAGAGAGAGGCAAATTGAAACCAAACGATATCTTCCGAAAGTTTGACTACCGGTATGGATCTACCTTCCACTTCTAAATTAACCGCTATTTTAATCTCACCTTCCACCGGGACTAACCGATTAAAAATTGCCTCGATATCAGCATCTGCCGTTAAACCAAGAGGACTACAATAAAGCGGTGCCTTTTCAAGCGCTCGAAGACGGTAGTCTGTGCCTCCGTCAACGTTGATCACCTGACAGTGCTGTTTAAGTAGGGCAATAGCAGGCAAGAAACGTTGCCGTTGAAGCCCATCGCGATAGAGTAAGTCAGGCACTATATTTGAAGTCGTAACCAAACAGACCTCAAGGCGAAATAACTCCTCCAACAAGCCAGCGAGAATCATTGCATCTGCAATATCACTGACGAAAAACTCATCAAAACAAATAACGCAGGTTTCATCAGCAATCTTCGCCGCAACTTTCCGAAGTGGGTTAATCTCACCTTTTAGCGCCGTAAGATCTTTATGGACCCTGCGCATAAAGCGATGAAAGTGGACCCGCATTTTATTATCGAACGGAAGGCTTTCAAAAAAAATATCCATAAGATAGGTCTTTCCTCGCCCCACACCTCCCCAGAGATACAACCCTTTAGGTGATGCTGGTGAAGCTTGCAACATCCTTCTAGTCGCACGGCGCCATACCCGCTCACCTGAGAGTTTCTCCTTTACTAACAAAAGCTGATAGAGATCTTCAAATGCAGTCACCGCTAACTCTTGAGAGGAGTCAGCAAGAAACCCATCCTGTTCAAGGTCAGTTTGATAGCGCGCTCTAGGGGATGACATTATTTAGGCGTCCATGATTAAGAATTAACTTTAACGAGCAAAGCAATTTGTTACAACAAAAATTCTCCAGCGCCATAAATTTAAAATCTACGTTATAATAGTGAAGGGATTGGAGTGAATAGAGCTTGCACCACAGGTAACTTGGCTCTAATGTTCTTCCCAGTTAAGTGAAGTTTAATTCAATTGAGGTTTTAAAGTTGGCATTATTGACCACACTAATTATCACTGTCATCGCCTTTTTGGCGGGAGCTGGCGCGACTTTTTTCTATCTTCGACATATTGAGGATATCGAGTCGGGCACCGGTGACTTACAAAGAAGACTGGAAAAAAGTGATCAAAAATTAAAGCGATACCAACAGGAAGTGTCTGAGCACTTTATAACCGTATCTCACTTAACAACAAATGTGGCACAAAGTTATCGTCAAATTCATGAGCATTTGGCAACCAGCGCAATTCGGTTGGCTAGTCCGGAAATAGGCCGGCAACTGCTAAAATCGGGAGGCTCATCCTTGTCGCTTGTCGATGCAGATGGCAACCCTCTCGTTAGCGCTGAAGATCTTGAAGCACCGCGCGACTATGCTCCCAAGGTGCCGGGAGGGATTCTCAGTGAAGCTTATGGCTTGGTTGATGACGAAGCTGACGATTTCGCTGAGGGCTTAGATTCAAAAGATCAAGAGTCCAGAGATCCTACTGAAATAATAAGCTGAATCACTGGCCAGACTAAGAGTTAAATGCCCGAGTACAAACAAGGAGGTTTGTTTTGGAGCTGTTTTCAGGTGCCATATCTACCATATCCCCACTAACATTACTGCCTGGCAACTGCTCGCTGTGCCTGCAACCTATCCAACCGCAGAATAACTGTCTATGTAATTTCTGCATAAGTGAGCTTCCTTGGCTAAAAACACAATGTCAGCGATGCGCTACACCTTTAAACCACAACAACCTTTGCCCAGACTGTCAGCAGAACCCCCCTCCTTTTAGGCGTTGTATTGCTGCTTTTGAGTATCAAAAAGGTGCAATTGACAAGCTAATCCTGGATATTAAAACCAATCCACATAGCCCTGAAGCTACCCAATTATCCAATTTATTATCTGATGTTATCTCTCGAGCGTATCAAAATTCAGCTATGCCAACTATTATGATTCCAGTGCCACTGCACTGGCGAAAACTGCTTATGCGTGGCTTTAACCAAAGTACTAACATCGCCTCAAGCTTATCCCGCAAACTCAACAATACTGTCATTCTTGATAATACTTGTCTTCGCCGTGCCTCGTCATCACCCCAACACCTAAAGTCCAGAAGTGAAAGACTACGGGGCATGCGCAATGCATTCAGGATGCGCAACAATATCGACGATGAGTCCGACATAAAAGCTAATCGTACAAACAATCCTATCAGAGGTAACTCTGTCGCTATTGTTGATGATGTGGTGACTAGTGGCGCTACTGCCGGATCGCTAGCATCGACATTAATTAAAGCGGATGCTAAACATGTTGATATTTGGTGTATTGCTAAAACGGGCTGGCATATTATGTCCGACTAACGGAAAATGGCGCCATGAAACCTGAAACTATTCTATTAGCCGCTAAAGTTTGGCACAATATTCTTGCTGAGGCGCAAGCGACCGCACATGCCGAGCCTGTGATGGAAAACTATTTAAAATCCACGATTATGAACCACGGAAACTTAGGTAGCGCGCTCAGCTTTCACCTGTCACAAAAGCTAGCTAGTACATCGTTCCCCGCAATGATGCTTAGGGATATTATGGATGATGCGTTTAAAAATCCTGCTATTGTCGAGCAAGCAGCACGAGATATACAGGCCACTGTGGATCGAGATTCTGCCTGCAAATTATATAGCTCACCTTTTTTATACTTTAAAGGCTTTCTATCGCTTCAAGCATATCGTGTAGCCCACCAACTTTGGAATCAAGGCAGAACGTCTCTCGCATTATTGCTCCAGCATAGGATCTCAATGACCTTTGCAGTAGATATTCACCCTGGGGCAAAAATCGGCAGCGGACTCATGATTGATCATGCAACAGGTTTAGTGATTGGAGAAACCGCAGTAGTTGAAGACTCTGTATCGATTATGCAGTCGGTCACCTTGGGCGGCACTGGGAAGGAAGCTGGCGATCGCCATCCAAAGATTCGTAAGGGTGTACTCATTGGCCCTGGCGCTAAAATATTAGGTAACATCGAAGTCGGGGAAGGCGCTATGGTGGCTGCAGCTAGCGTAGTACTTAAGGACGTTCATGCTCATGATATAGTTGCCGGAGTACCCGCTAAGCGAGTGGGACAGGTCGATTTCGACCAACCCTCAAAAATAATGGATCATTACTTCAAATTGGACTGAATTGCACAAAGGCTCAGCTTAGTTAGCATCGCATCCAACTGAAAGGCATGACCTGATCAATTGACTGAACCTCTAAATCGCTCATCAACAACCGATCTAAACCAAGAGCAACACCTGAACAAGCTGGCAACCCAGATCGCATTGCGTCTAACAACTTAGTATCAATATCCCATATTGGCTTACCTGCGGCTTGGCGAGCAATATTGTCTTGATCAAATCGGCAACGTTGCTCTACTGGATCACATAATTCAAAGTAGCCATTAGCAATTTCTAGGCCATCTAAAAACCCCTCAAATCGCCTACTCACTTTATAGCCTTGTTCGATAGTAGTTATTGCCGCTAATGCAGCCTGGCACTCTGGGTAGTCGTAAATAAAAACCAGCCCCTCTGGTAATTGAGGCTCGATTTTGAGGCTAAATATTAAATCCAAACAGTTAGCTCGAGTTTCTCCAGCCCAGCTCAAAGAACCTGCTTTAGCGGCTAAGCCCTGCAAATCACTTAAGCTAGCCTGATGGGGATTAAGGCCAAATTTATCCTTAAAACAATCAGCATAACTAACCTTAGTTACCCTTAAATCTGATACTCCAGGCTTATTCATCAACTGGGAGACTAAATCGCCTAACTCAGACATTAACTGGTGCTCATCCCAACCGCATCGATACCATTCAAGTAAGGCGAATTCTGGATTATGTTTATGCCCAATTTCACTATCACGAAAAGCTTTGCCCAAACAGTAGATATCGCCACTGCCTGAAGCCAGTAATCGCTTCATGAAATATTCGGGAGAAGTTTGCAGGTAGGCCGGTGCGCCCGCCAGAGTTGCACAGATACCATCGATGTTGAGATCGGTTACCCCAGACCTAGACAAAACAGGGACATCAACCTCCATCACCGATTCATTAGCGAAGAAATTTCGGACCAGCGACATCACCTGGGCACGCCGTTGCAGGTTACGAATACTAGCTCCTGGCTGCCAATCACTCACCACAAATAGGCTTTAATTTTGCGAGAATGATCAACTTTCATTATTTAACGCGGCCTTGATATTCACCCGTTCTGGTGTCCACCTTAATCACATCACCTTGATCCAAGAATAGAGGCACCTTAACCACTGCCCCTGTAGCCAGCCTAGCAGGCTTACTCCCGCCCTGCGCAGTATCACCACGCAAACCTGGATCGGTCTCAACAATTTCGAGTTCGACATGATTTGGTGGCGTAACCGAAAGGGGTATCCCGTTGTATAAGGTAACGACGCAAATATCTTGTTCACTAAGCCAAATCAAGGCATCACTAACGGCACTCTCCGTCGCTTGATGTTGCTCAAATGTATCGGGCTCCATAAAACACCAAAAGTCGCCGTCACTATAGAGATACTGCATGTCCATATCCATAACATCAGCGCCTTCCAATGACTCTCCTGACTTAAACGTTTTGTCCAACACACGGCCCGTTTTTAAATTACGTAACTTAACGCGATTAAACGCCTGTCCTTTACCAGGTTTAACAAATTCGTTTTCGAGGATTGAACATGGATCATTATCCAGCATTACCTTGAGCCCAGAGCGAAATTCGTTAGTAGAGTAATTAGCCATGATCGTTGTGTCCGAAAGTTTGTAAAGAATGCATGATAACCGAAGTATCAGTCTATTTAATTAGTTTTGCGGGTTAACTGTTTATTTAACCGATCATAGATCAATCTAACGCATAAATATCTTTGTCACTGTAACCGAGCAAATACAAAATACCGTCCAACCCAACATTAGAGATTGCCTGTTTGGCCGACGCTTTTACCATAGGCTTCGCCCTAAAAGCTATGCCTAAACCAGCAATCTTTAGCATTGGTAGATCGTTGGCGCCATCCCCAACAGCGATCACCTGCTCAAGATTGAGCCCTTGCTCTTTAGCTATATTTCGTAGTATTTCAGCCTTGCGTTGCCCATCAATGATATCACCCATCACTTTTCCGGTAACCTTTCCATCAACAATATCAAGCTCATTAGCATACACTTGATCAACGCCTAAAATAGACTGCAAGTAGCGCCCAAAATAGGTAAATCCGCCTGATATAATGGCCGTTGTGAACCCCAGTTTTTTGAGGGTTTTAATTAAGTGCTCAGCCCCCTCATTTAAAACTAACCTTTCAGCAACAGACTGTAAGACATCTGAACTTAGCCCCTCTAATAAAGCCATTCGCTGCCTAAAGCTATCCTTAAAATCTATTTCACCTCGCATTGCCGACTCAGTAATCATGGCCACCTGATTTCCGACTCCAGCCTCTATAGCTAATTCATCAATGACCTCTGCATCGATCAATGTCGAGTCCATATCAAAAACGACCAACTGTCGACTACGACGGAAAATATTATCCTCTTGGCATGCAATATCAATATTGTAATGCACCGCTAACTCTAGCAATGAATTACGGAAATCTTCACTATCTTCCGGTTCACCTCGAGCAGATAACTCAATACAGGCACGTCCAAGCTGCTCACTTTGATTGAGACCTAAACGGCCAGACAAGCGCACTATTTTGTCGATATTAAGACCTTGCTGACTTGTGACGTCGGTTATAGCGGCTAAATGAGAAGCTTCAATATTTCGCGCGAGCAGAGTTACAATATGTCGTTGCTTCCCCTGTTGCGCGACCCAATTATCATAACGTTCATGGGATATGGGTAAGAACTTGACCTGCATGTCCATACTCTTAAGCGTCGCAGAAACTTCTTTGACCACCTGCGAAGTTTGGATATCTGATGGGACCGCCGCCAAAATACCCATATTCAACTGGTCGTGGATCACTGCCTGCCCTATGTCCAGCAGGGTACCGTCAAACTGGGACAACACTTTAGTTACCGCACTGGTAACCCCAGGCCTATCTTTCCCAGACACATTAATCATTAAAACTTCTTTCACAGGTAGAGACCCCATTGGAGTTTAGGCTCCCATTATATAAAAGTTGAGAGAATAGGATAGAATGCAAAGCATTTATTTTACCAAGGAACTGAGAATGCGTCGTCAATATTCGATGGCCATAAAATTGCCCGTAATAATTGCCTCTGCGTGCTTATTATTTGGTTTTTTGAGTTGGGCCGTCATCGTATCTCAAACTTCAATGCTGGCTAAGCAAGCGGTTGAAGATAAAAGCACCGCCACGCTTAATCAACTCGCTGAGCTAGTGCGCGCACCCCTATTTAGCAATGATACCGTAGGACTGCAGTTCGCCCTGCGCAAAGCGACGACGGATCAGTCTATTTTTAGCGCAAGCTTATATGATGTAGACGATAATCTGATTGCCCAAAGCTCGCAGGCTAGCAAATTGCCCACGAACTTAACACAGTTTAGACAGGATATTGCGCTTGAAGATACCCAGGTAGGCACCCTGCTAATATCAGTTATAAGCCAGCCCATCTACGCAAAGTATTCTAATGTCTTTTTAATATGGGCTGTAATCTGGCTCCTATTTAGCATCGGTTGCACTTATGTTTGCTACCAGTTCGCCGGGCAGTTATCGCGTCGATTGAGAGCATTAACCAACCGCTTGCCTGGCAGTAGCGATCCTATGATCGATGAAATTCTTGCTCTAGAAACGAGAATACAGCCTCTACTTGCAACATCTGGGCAGTTTTCGAACGACACCGAAAATGGTTATTATTGCTCGCTCATAACTGCCACGATTAAAAACCGGAAAAGTTTAAACGACCAGCTTAATCACGAAAATCTTGAATTATTATTTGAAAACATCGATCACTGTATTGATCGCACACTTGAACTTTATGGTGCGCAGCGCACAGAAGGTAGTGAGAGTAGAATTTGTTTTTATATTCGCTCTACTCAGTGTTCCAAACAGCATTTGCTTGTCTGTCTTATGGCTGTTTATTCATTACAAAAACTTCTGGATCGCCTGTCAGCTAAATTGGGTATTGACCTCGAGATTAACTGGACACTCTGCAGCGACACGCTATCCGCACTTCCTGTGATTCGTTATCACGAAAAAATGTCTGCGCTAAAAAATAAATCAAAATCGATAAGCGAAAGAATAGATAAAGGCGTGATAGCTCTCTACGTCACTGAATATGACATAGAACAGCTGGCTACTATTGCTCGATTTAACCCTTTCGAAGAAAATTGCCATATTTTCCATGGCTTCCCTGAACAACGGCAGGCTTTGCTTGAAAAGCAAATACTACACTTGGCCTCGGTATGCCTATAACCATTAATTACATAGTTATTAGTTGCAATAATTCTCGTTAATAATTAGACCCCACACTGCTAAAAATAAGATGAGTGATATAAGAACAGCGGCAGAGCCAGCATCTTTTGCGCGACCAGACAACTCATGAAACTCAAGCCCAATTCGATCTACAACCACCTCAATTCCGGTGTTGAGCAATTCAACAATTAATACTATTAACAGCACGCCGATCAACAATATTAGCTGCAAATAATTATTAGCCACATAGAACGCCAGAGGTATTAAAATCACCGAAGCCAGCAATTCACACCGGAATGCTTCCTGGGTTCTTAAGGCAGACTCCAAGCCCTGAATGGAATGTTTCGTCGTTAGCACTAACCGCCTGTGGAGGAGCCCTAAAACACCTTTTCCAAACATTATTTATTACCCCTAAACGTCTAAATTTTGATTCATTTCAAAGCTAGGACTACCCTCAAGTGGGGCACCAACTACTCTTGCTGGAACACCAACAACCGTTGTGTGCGGAGGGATAGACTCGATGACTAAACTCCCTGCACCTACTTTGACCCCATCCCCGATCTTAACGTTGCCCATAATTTTTGCTCCCGCTGAAATCATAACGCCACTGCCCACTTCAGGATGACGGTCGCCTTCTCCGCGACCGATGCCTCCAAGAGTCACCGAATGCAAAATGGAGACATTCTCTCCGATAATGGCTGTCTCCCCAACGACCAAACCGGTTGCATGGTCAATCATAATGCCAGAGCCTATTCGAGCCCCAGGATGGATATCTACTGCAAACACTTCGGCTACTTGATTTTGCAGGAAAAGTGCCAGAGCTGTGCGATTATTACACCAGTACCAATGCGCCACTCGGTGGAGCTGCATCGCCTGAAAGCCCTTAAAATAAAGGAGTGGTATAAGATACTTGTCGCATGCTGGATCACGTTCAAAGCTCGCCATAATATCCAGTCGTGCACTAGCTGTAATGCTCGGATCAGCCTTAAGCACTTCAAGAATAAGTTTTTCAATAGCGGTAGAAGGTATCGCAGAGCTGTTAAGTTGATTGGCTAGATTATAGCTAAGAGCAGAATCGAGATCTGAGTGGTCAATAATAGCACTCTGATAAAACTCGGATAACAATGGCTCTTCGGCAATTGATACCTTAGCTTCTTCGGTAATAAGCAACCAAACTGGATCATCAGATATCATAAATAAACTACCTATACATTGTCGTCAACTGAGACGTCCACAAATCGGTGAATAATCTCATCAAGGTATTTTAACACGGTATCAAGATTGACCAATTCCAAATTATTTAATAATTGATGCTTAACAAGATTCGTCGTTAGCTGCTGAGCGTAACTATTTGAGATAGGGGCATAGCTAATATGCCAAGGCTCTGGGGATACTCCGCCGCGGTCAACGGCGTAGGGGCGATAGAAGCCCTTGGAGTGCTCTTGCCCCTTAATAAACACGCCGCTTAGCCATTCATGCATCGGTGCAAACACCCCCTCGCCCTCACACTCATCTGTTGTCAGCTGAATCTGGTACCCCTGAGGCATGGCGTTAGCGTCATAAATATCAAAGTCACTACCCCAATGATGACGCGATGTACCCGGCAAGGCTGACCATCGCAGAACTGCCTGAATTTGTTGCCACGGATCGAGCTGAGATATGTTAATTGCATCGCCAAACTCATCTATAACCGGTCTTTCGCCCAATAGTTTTTGATTCCAAATCAACATTTGTCTCTCAAAGGACCGAAATCCGCTGCAAATACACATATCAAAGCCTTGCTTTGCCGCTTCGGTCTTTAAGTCTAAAAAAGGTGTAAGTGCCTTTTGATGAACCAAAATACTGTTTTGGGCCCGTGAATTCTGACTAAGTGCAACATCCACCAAATGCCGATCGGTGAGGCCGGTCAAAATATCAGCAGCAATTTTCTCTAACTCAGCCATATTAGGAGTAGACCTTATGGATAAAGTGATTGAAGCCTGAGTTTATACCTCTATAGGCATAAATAATCAAAATCTGTGTCAAAATCGATCGATTAGTGACACTAATGTTGCTGCTCGCCGTCAATCTTTACGTAAATAAAGACTTTTACACGAAGGCGCTATGCCGCATGATGCGAGAAACACAGGATGAACATTAAAGTTTATGCTTAAACAAGATATTTTTCTTTGTAATTTGGACGACCTTGCCGAACAAGAGGCCGTAGAGCTCAGCGTTGAGCATTGCCCCCTATTTGCCGTGCGCCATAACGATAACCTTTATGCCTACTGGAACAGCTGCCCGCATGTAGGTGTGCCGCTGAACTGGATGCCCGGTAAATTTCTGGACATAGACAAAACTTTTATTCAATGTTCATCCCACGGGGCGATATTTGGAATTGACAGCGGTAAATGTGTTTCGGGCCCCTGCGTGGGTGATCACCTAAGTCCCGTTGTATTAAAACAAAAAGATACTGGCTTTTATGTCGCGGCAGACCAACGCCTACCCAAGCCACCGATTAATCTTCGCGCTCAAGCGCTGGCAGATCTTGAAGACAGTTAATCGACTTATGTAATATAATTTCCTCTGCACTTATCTTGGCACCCCAAGCCATTACTTCAACACCTCTAGATATTGCAAGCGTCAGCGTCTGTGCATAGACCGGATCAATATCTGCCGCCACCTCTATTCGTTCAACATTGGTTAACTGGGCACAGAAAAACAAGATGGCGCGATGTCCTGACTCTACCATTGAAATTAATTCACGTAGGTGCTTTGTACCGCGACTAGTGACTGAATCAGGAAAGCTTGCAAGACCCTTGCCTCTATCCATAGTCACATTCTTAACCTCCACATAGCAATCTCGAAGACCGCTGGCACTATCCTTGAGCAAAAAATCAATACGGCTTTTTTCTTCACCATAGGGCACCTCTGCTGTCACTTGGTCATAGCACGCTAATTCCTCGATGATCCCACTATCTATGGCATGACGCACTAAATGATTCGCGCGCACAGTGTTCACACCCGCTAAATTACCATGGCTAGTGGTTACTATCTCTAAGGTTCCTGGTAATTTCCGCTTGGGATTATCAGATAGCGAAAACCAGCAAGATGACCCCTCGACCTGACAATACTTCATTGACCCAGTGTTTGGACAATGCACTGTCATAAGATTACCCTGAACATCAATAACGTCGGTAAAGAAACGTTTGTAGCGCTTCACAAAAGTTGCAGGGAATAACGTCGGGAATGTTTGCATCAAGTCTAGGCTCTTTTGTCAAATGTGGTCATACTCCAACCACAGGATAATGGTGAAGAGCGGATAATTAAACTGTTATCACCATGATGGTCTACTATGACTAAAGTTCCAATAAGTACTTTTTAATCAAAATATATACATAAAAGGAAAGTTTTCCTTGATAAATGACGTAAATTTCTCTATAAACGCGGCTCGCGAATTTACGTGAATTTCAACAGCGGATTTAATTCATGGCTACGGCAAAAGTAAAAGTTACTACAAAGAACACTAATAAGTCTAAGGGAAAAGCTCCGGGATCAGTAACTCTTCACGGATTGAGCCCCTATGTGGAAAAGAAAAACGAAGAATTTATGAATCAAAATCAACGTGAGCATTTCAAGCTTATATTGAAAGCATGGCGTCATGAATTAATGGAAGAAGTAGACCGCACCGTGACGCACATGAAGGACGAAGCTGCCAATTTTCCTGATCCTGCCGATCGCGCAACCCAGGAAGAGGAGTTTAGTCTAGAGCTTCGAACCAGAGATAGGGAGCGCAAACTCATCAAGAAAATCGATAAGACTTTGATAAGAGTCGCAGACGACGATTACGGATTTTGTGACCAGTGTGGTATCGATATAGGCATTCGAAGACTCGAAGCTCGACCAACAGCAGACCTTTGCGTTGACTGTAAAACCCTTGATGAAATTAAAGAAAAGCAGCTAACCGGGCATTAATACTGGGCAGTCTAGCGCTCAGTGCAAGCCCTCCTGAACTAAGGCTAGCAGGCCTAGACTATGTCAACAGAAAAGATAGTAGGCCGCTTTGCGCCCTCTCCTACCGGACCACTCCATTTCGGGTCTTTATCGTGTGCCTTAGCGAGCTATTTAGATGTCAAAAATCTTGGTGGTAAATGGTTGGTTCGAATTGAAGACATAGACCCTCCTCGCGAGATTAAAGGATCGAGCAGCCAGATCTTAGGCCAGCTAGAAGCCCACGGGTTGTGCTGGGATGATAAAGAGCTATTTCAAAGTACTCGCCTAGACGCATACCAAGACTCATTAGATATTCTCAAACAAAATAACCTAGCCTATCATTGTGAATGTTCACGCCAGCGTGTCAATTCACTAGAGGGTATTTATGATAATCATTGCCGACTATCGCATCTACCGTCAACAGACAATGCCACCCGTTTGCAGTTGAATCAGCCTCATGAATTAGTCGAATTCGTCGATAAGATCGCTGGCCGATATGTTCAATCATTAGTTAAAGATGTCGGTGATTTTATTATTCGCCGTAGAGATAATTTATTTTCTTATCAGTTTGCTGTAACCGTTGATGATCAATACCAAAATATAACTCACGTGATGCGAGGTTCAGATCTCTTAGATTCCACGCCACGACAAATTTATTTACAACATTGCCTAGGCTTCACTCAGCCACAATATGCTCATTTGCCAGTAGCTACCAGCCCCTTAGGTCAAAAATTAAGTAAGCAAAACCTCGCTTTGAGCCTGATCTCTGGCCAGGAGGCACTTAATCTTTGGTCGGCACTAAACTGGCTGAATCAATCTCCGCCCAACGACTTACGAAAATGGTCGGTTAGTGAAATCCTAGCTTGGGCTATTGCCCACTGGGACTCTACTAATATTAAGCGCACTTTAACCATGCCAGCGCCAAAAGGGTTTTAATCATGTTGTCTCTTTATATCGCGATGGGTAGTTTGCTTTACCAAGCTACCTTGCATAACATCACCAGTTCTGTCACTTTCAGGCCCAAATTTTAGAATGCATTGCTTATGTTTAATTATAGATTAGTCGCAACGCTACTTTTACTTTCCATTGTAGTGTTCCCTCTCGCTACTCAGTGGGCACTGGAACTTGACGGTAGCTGGTTCAGGCCTTTCTTGGTATGGGCATTACTCATATTTACCACGTACATATTACAGCGCGATCGGACGACTGATGAGCAGTAATATAGGCATTTTGACTCTTTTAGCGCTGATCACAGCGTGCGCTCTATCCAGAACTTTAGCGTCTCGTACTGATCGCTTGAGTCAAAATGTAATATTATCTCTGGCGTTGCTTGCTAGTACCGGAGTTTTACTTGCCACGGGCGCCATCGAAATGACCGGACGCTATGGCTATAGTGCCATTTTTGCGTTGTTCGCTTTCTCGTTAGTGTTTGTCATTGCACCATTGATTTTGTTTCCTATCCGGCGTCTCAGTGGCGTGGTTAGATTAGCCACCTCTGTGGACTTCTTGACCTTTCGTTATCGCGGTAAAAATGTTGCCGTTTGGGCCTGTAGCGCGACCATTTTAGCGGTCATTCCGCTGCTAGTGGCACAGCTGTTATCTATAGGGTCGGTGGTCCATTTCATCTTTGGTGAAAACAACACAACTGCCGGCATGCTGGTAACACTTTTAATCATCAGCCTAATATCTTGGAATTCTATACAATCTGGAGTGAGTATCCACCCTAGGTGGTTGTTAGCAGCGGCAGGACTTTTATTACTTTGCGCTATGGGCTTATCCGCATGGATTGTCACAGACGTGGTCTTTGGTGGCGTCAGCGAAATGAATCAATGGTCTGTTGACAGCAATCAGCAAAACATTATTAAGAGGTTTAACTCATCCTACAGCCTATTTATTGTATTTCTTGCTGCCAGTCTTTCTTATCCTGTAAATTTCAATACACTGATATCCGAAAACATATCCGATCGTCAAGCAAGTATGTCATCTTGGGTTTATCCTCTTTTAATACTACTCGTCAGCATCCCCCTAATTCCCCTCCTATGGAGTGGCCTAGCGCTTCAACCGTCGTCTTCACTGCAGCAGTATCTATATAGCATGCCAATGATGGCCGGGCACCCTCTAGTCTCAAGTCTAGGGGCCGCCAGTATCCTCTTATTAGGCATTACGTTGTGTAGTGGCTTGATCATCTTGTCGGCAAAAATGGTTCTTAACAGTGTTGTATTGCCCGATAAAAATCTATACCAACAAAAAAACCTAACCCAGTGGATTAATCAGCGTACTTTTATCATCTCACTCGCGCTGATTTTGTTCAGCATGGTACTTTGCTTGAACATCAAAAGCCGCAGCGTAACCGATCTGTATTTAGTCGGCTTTACCGGCTTGGCACAACTAACGCCAGGTATAATTGCGGCAATGTATTTACCCAAAGTATCACGCCATGCCTTCATCACAGGACTCGCTGGCGGTCTACTTATTTGGTTGGTGACCTTAGCGTTGCCGATGCTATTTGGTGATTGGAGTTGGTATATACCCCTGATGGACAAAACACTTCTTTTTGGCATGCAGGCCTGGGAAGTTTGGTCTATTGAAGCACTGCTTTTCAATATTACACTTTGCACTCTTATTTCCCTTTTTGGCAAAATGGATGAGCAGCAAAAAACCTTTGCGTCTATTTGTATGGCCGACAATGTCTATATTCCTATTCGTGTCGAGATTGACCAAAAAACCGTTGCCGAGTTAACCGAGAGACTCATGTTATCCTTGGGAGACGAGGCCCACGTCGAAATTGAATCGGCCCTAACGTTATTAGGACTTGATAGCCGAGAAATTAGGCCCGCTTCTTTGCGACAGTTGCGAGACGCCATTAATGCGTCTTTAAATTTACGCTTTGGTATTCTCGCCGCAGAACGGATTATGAGCCACTCTCTGCCAAGGACAATTTCGAATCACTCAGATCCTGAGGATATTTACCTTCTTGAGTCAGTCCTTGCTGTCCACGGAGATCAATTGACTGGCATCGCAAGTGAATTAAATAAATTGAGGGTGCATCATCGCGAAATGTTGGATAAGTTGCCCATAGGGATTATTTCTCTCGATCAAAATGGTGAAATATTAAAATGGAATACTGCCATATCTCGATACACAGGTATTGATAAAGACGCTGCACTAGGAAGTTCGATTACAGATTTCCCTGAACCGTGGAAATCTAATATTAGAGAGTTCCTAACTAGTGACGACAAAGCTAGAGATAGTGTCCGCTTAGAAAGCGCAAATAGTGTCAGGTGGTTTAGTTTTCAGAAATCAACTGAAGGGACGCTTGAAGATCTGAATAACGACGTTATATTACTCATAGAAGAACAAACTCAAGCTGTATTGCTGACACAAAAGTCGATCGACAACGAAAGATTGGCCTCTATCGGGCGCTTGGCCGCGGGTGTAGCCCATGAAATAGGAAATCCCGTTACTGGTATTGCATGTCTTGCTCAGAACTTACAGCATGAAAGTGAGCCCAGCCAAATCCTTGAGTCTGCGCAACATATTTTATCTCAAACTGATCGTATTAATCGGATCGTAGAATCCCTAATTAATTTTTCCAAAGGTGATAAATCAAAGCAAGGGTTATTTTATCGGGTTAACTTACGCCAAGTCATCGAAGAGGCTATCCAACTTTTAACTCTTGGGGATATAGAGCCTAAGGTCATCTTTATTGCTGACATTAACTCTGACATGAACGTCTTGGGTGATTACCACCAACTAGTGCAAATCTTTCTTAACTTACTCAGCAATAGTCGCGATGCGTCATCCTTAAGTGGCCAAGTAACCATTTTAGCCAAGCGTGACTCTCAGAATATTAGAGTTACCGTCAACGATTCAGGAACAGGCATAGATCAAGAGCTTCAATCACAGTTATACGAGCCCTTCGTAACCACCAAGGAACCAGGGCAAGGCACAGGCCTAGGTCTCTGGATAGTATTTAAACTCGTTAAGGGTCTTGGCGCTGATATCTCAATATCAAGCCCAGCCGAAAATAGCACATGCGGCACAACCGTAGCCCTCAACTTCAAAGCCTACACTTCTGACGCGGTTGAGGATGTCTCATGACAACGATGAGTAAAAGAATCTTGGTGGTCGAAGATGAAGCCATCATCCGCGGTTCATTGACTAAATTACTAGAAAGGCATGAGTATGAAGTTGCCGACGCGGTCAGCGTAAAGGCGGCAATCACTAGATTTAATCTCAACGAATTTGACTTAATTATTAGTGATCTTAGATTGCCGGGAGGTTCTGGTGCCGAGCTTATTAGCCTGGCGGGAGTAGTTCCTGTTCTTATCATGACGAGCTATGCAAGTCTGCGCTCCGCCGTTGACATCATGCGGCAAGGGGCCGTAGATTACATTTCCAAACCTTTTGATCACGAAGAATTAATACAATCGATCAGTCGTATTATCGGTGATCATCAACAAAGAAAATTGGCCAATATTGATGATGACCAGCCTTTGCTCGGCAATAGTCCTGAGATTCTTCATATTATTCAAACAATCCGTAAGTCGGCCCCTACTGCTGCCCCAATACTTATTTTAGGTGCCAGCGGCGTTGGAAAACAGGTCATTGCCAAGACCATCCATAATGCTGGTGCAACATCAGATAAATCTTTTATCACCATTAACTGTGCCACTATTGATGAAGATCAACTCAAAACAACTTATCGCCTGGCCAAAGAGGGCAACATCGGTAGTTTGTTTCTAAGTAACATTGGCGACCTACCTATGGTTTTTCAAAAAACAATGTGCAACTTAGTTAAAGACAAATCATTGCGCTGCCTTGCCTCGGCCAAGCCTGGTTTAAAAGAGCGTTGCGAGCAAGGAGAATTCTGTGAAGACCTTTTCTTCGCCATCAGCGTCGTCACCATTAAGGTGCCTGCTCTTCGTGAGCATAGCTCTGATATCCCTCAACTTACAGACTATTTTCTGGACCGGTTTTCAGCAGAACTTGGGATTCAGGTCGCGATCTCCCCTGAGGGTATGAGTGCACTGATACATTACGATTGGCCTGGAAATGTTCGCGAACTTAAAAATGTACTCTATCAAGCGTCTATATTGGCTGACCCTGAGACACTGATTTCAGAGACCCTGCTAGGCTTGGCCTCTGAAAACCACACTGACACTCAGTCCTTAACTAACAATAGCTCCGACATACCGGTCGGTGCTGATTTATCTCTGGAAGATTATTTTACTAACTTCGTAGTAGACAATCAGGCACATATGAGCGAAACAGCGCTAGCCAAAAAATTAGGTATTAGCCGTAAGAGCCTATGGCAACGCCGAAATAAATTAGGCATTAGTAGAAGCAAGATATGATTGAGCGCGTTATTTTTGACGACTAAATTTTAAGTTTGACTTCACGTTATAATCGCTGGATACCCGTTAAAAAGTAAATAGTTCATTAATTGCTTGATGTAAGCCTATTTTTACTTAAAATGGACCGTTCCAGATTAAATGTCTGGATAATAATAACAATAAACAATAATAATAATGTTTGATTGCGAGGGTTCGATAGGCTCCGGTCTTAAGGCTCATTGAAAGGGAATGTCGAAAGGCATTCCCTTTTTACTATAGGATCAAGCAATTGGAAAGCCGTAGAGGTGGGCCCTCTTTCCAATAAGTCGCGTCTACCTTGCCATCATCTGCTAAACTCTCGTTTCAAATTGACCCACTGGTAATCCATAAATGCTTGAACGCATTATTAAGTTTTTTGACAAAAAGCGATCTCAATCTGATTTTTCAGATCGAACTGTCTTCGACGCCGGACAATATGGTCTCACGTCTAAAATGATTAGTCGCAATGCGCATCAAGTGGTGGAAACACTTCAGAATGCTGGGTTTGAGGCTTATGTTGTCGGCGGCTCTGTCCGCGATCTTCTGTTAGGGTTAAAACCAAAAGATTTTGATGTGGCCACCAATGCAGAACCAACGGAGGTCAAAGCACTATTTCGGCGCTCCAGAATCATCGGCCGACGATTCCAAATAGTTCACGTCCAATTCAGTCGCGAGCTAATCGAGGTGACAACCTTTCGTTCAAATCAAGATAGCGATGTTAAAAAATCAAAAAAGAACACACCTCTGCGACAACAAAGTAAGAGTGGTATGTTAACGCGAGACAACGTATTTGGCTCAGTCACCGATGATGCAGAACGAAGAGACCTTACCGTTAATGCGCTTTATTACGATCCCAGTGACAATACTATTCACGATTTCACTGATGGACTGCAGGATATAGATAAACGCACAATACGAATGATTGGCGATCCCGCAACACGCT
The DNA here is from genome assembly GCA_963854585.1 of Gammaproteobacteria bacterium. Lineage (GTDB taxonomy): Bacteria > Pseudomonadota > Gammaproteobacteria > Pseudomonadales > Porticoccaceae > HTCC2207. The sequence goes on from CAWKZU010000005.1 coordinate 85,023, forward strand.
TTAGGGAAGATCCTGTGCGCCTTCTTCGTGTAGCGAGATTTACCGCAAAACTTGGATTTAAGATCGAACCACGTACCGCTAAACCAATGAGTAAACTCGCTCGCGACCTCGCTCATGTTTCGCCACCACGATTTTTTGACGAAACACTTAAACTATTTATGAGTGGTAACGGGGCTTCAACTTATAGACTACTTTGTGAGCACGAACTGTTCGATCAACTGGTTCCACAAGTCGCTCATTTGATCAAAGACGGCAGTAATAATGCTGCCAGATTAATAGAACAAGCATTTATCAACACTGATATTCGTATTAGTTCGAATAAAAGAGTAACCCCTGCTTTCATCTATGCTGCCTTACTGTGGCCAGCCGTTGAAAAACTCGCTGCACATTACACTGAGCGAGGTAATTCCCCGACTTACGCCCTCAGTAAAGCCGCAGGTGAAGTGATCGCTAAGCAAATTACAGTGACTGCTATTCCTCGCCGTTTTACTATGCCGATGCGAGAAATATGGGATTTGCAGTTACAGCTGCCTCGTCGTGGCGGACATCGCGCCAAACGCTTATCAGAAAATCCACGTTTTCGTGCAGCCTACGACTTTATTTTGTTGCGTGAACAGGCCGGGGAAGATTTGGCCGGGCTTGGTGATTGGTGGACTCAGTATCAGGAGGCTGACGAAGAGCAGAAACTGAAAATGTCCGAGTTACTAAGCAACACTGGTAACAAGAGGCCTCGTAGTAGAGGTCCCCGACATAAAAAGGATCCCCAAGACTAATGAAAGTGGTCTATATTGGCTTGGGCAGTAACCTTAGTGGTGCGATGGGTGAGCCAAAAGAACAGCTAGAACGCGCTCTCAAGGCCTTAGCAAGTCATAGCCAAATAGCATTGATGGACGTTTCCTCTAACTACAAAACTAAAGCCGTTGGCCCCGGGTCGCAACCTGACTATATCAATGCAGTGGCGCTTATACAGACGGCACTTGAACCTCTAATCTTGCTCGACCATTTGCAGTTCATCGAGCAAAAACACGAGCGAGAACGGACAATTCACTGGGGCGCTAGAACCCTTGATTTAGACATCCTGATGTACGGCACCCTCACAATTGAAACCCCAAGACTCACGGTCCCCCACCCCAGAATAAAAGAGCGCGCCTTTGTCTTGGCACCACTTTTAGACCTTAATCCAGATTTATTGCTCCCTAATGGCCAAAGTGTCGCCAAGCTATTGGCAAACTGTCCTGAGCAGGGTATCTTTAAGCTTTAGGTGTTTACCCTAAGAGCAACCGAGGTTAACCGTGGAAGAAAGTCTATTTAAGAATTTAGATATTGAAATTTCTACTGCATCGCTACCCAATTACATAGCCGTTGAAGGGCCTATCGGTGTTGGCAAAACCACTTTAGCAAAACGCCTAGCCACTTCCTTTAATTATGAGACATTGCTTGAAGAGGCGGAAACAAATCCATTTCTCGAACGGTTTTACAGAGACCGTAGCACCCATGCGCTGCCGGTTCAGCTACATTTTTTATTTCAAAGAATGCAAAAACTGCAGGCCCTCCGGCAAGGTGATATATTTCAGCAAGTTCGTGTGTCAGATTTCTTAATCGAAAAAGACCCTTTATTTGCTAGAGTGACGTTAGATGACGATGAATATCGTCTTTATCAAACAGTCTACGATAATATTATTACTGACCTCCCAAAACCAGACCTAGTCATTTACTTACAAGCTCCCACCTCGACACTTTACGAACGCCTGCAAAAACGCGGCAATGCCATTGAGAAGCCCATTGAGCAATCCTATTTACAACAGCTTAATGACGCCTACACGCAATTTTTCTATCATTATGATGATACCCCCTTATTAATAGTTAATACCTCCTTAATCAACTTATCCACGGGCGAAGATGACTACCAAAATCTGGTGAGATATATATTGCAGACTAAATCAGGCCGACACTACTACAACCCGCATTCCCTCGAAGGGAAACTCGCCTTGTCATCCTAGTCGAAACTAAGTACTGTTGCCGACCCTACCAATCCAGAGGAGTTAGTAAGTAATGAAAACGATCTCCATAAGCAGTTTAAATGGAATGAAAATCAGTGGCGAAAAGTTCGCCGCCATTACAGCTTACGACTATACCTTTTCGCGACTCATCGAAAACTCAAGCATTGAAGTATCTCTGGTGGGCGATTCATTGGGTAACGTCATCCAAGGGAGAGATAGCACAATCCCTGTAACCGTTGATGAAATGGCTTATCACACGGCAGCTGTGAAACGGGGCAATAATCGATCTCTGCTCATTACCGACATGCCTTTCATGTCGTATTCCACCGAAGTTAAGGCGCTGGATAACGCTGCTATATTGATGCAAGCTGGAGCCCAGATGGTTAAAGTAGAGGGAGGAGAATGGCTCGCTGATACAGTTTACTTATTAAGCGAAAGAGGAATCCCTGTTTGTGGCCATGTAGGGCTAACTCCTCAGTCAGTGCATAAATTAGGTGGCTACAAAGTACAGGGCAAAGAAGATCAAGCCGCTAGTCGGATGATTGAAGAAGCAAAAATACTAGAGGAAGCCGGCGCTGATTTAATAGTTGTCGAATGTGTGCCCTCCAAACTCGGTGGTGACCTATCTGCAGCACTATCTATTCCAGTGATTGGTATTGGTGCAGGTCCAGACACCGACGGACAGGTGCTGGTATTACATGATATGTTGGGTATTTCTCAGCGACTCCCTCGCTTTACCAAAAACTTTCTTGATGGCAATAATAGTATTCAAGAAGCCATCACCGCCTATGGCAATGAAGTCAGAGAGGGGACTTTCCCGTCAAAAGATCATTGCTTTAAATAATACAGTCTTTAAGGACGTTCAATATGAGCCAAAATGATTCAATCTATGATTTCAGTGTTAATACCAGCACTGGAGACATAAAAGCACTAGAAGACTATCGCGGAAAAGTATTACTTATCGTTAATACCGCGAGTAAATGCGGGTTTACGCCGCAATATGAAGGCTTGCAGGCGCTTCATGACAAATACCAAGAGCAAGGCCTAGTGACCATTGCCATGCCCTGCAATCAATTTGGCGCTCAGGAACCGGGCAGTGACGCAACCATTCAAGAATTCTGCCACGTTAACTACGGGCTGAGCTTTCCTGTCATGGCAAAAGTTGATGTAAACGGCAGCGACCAGCACCCTCTTTACCGTTACCTAACGAAACAGGCTGGAGGGTTAATAACTGACAGTATTAAATGGAATTTCACCAAATTTCTCGTAGACCGAGAGGGCAATGTCAAAGAACGGTTTGCACCGCTAACCAAACCTGAATCCATTGAAAAGCACATCGAGAATTTACTTGAGTAAACCCCTAAAATCTTACTTATCTAGATTATCTAATTTAGCGAAGTAGGCTTTTGCCGCACGATTAACCTTAGGTGACAAATAAAGCGCAGAGATCATGGTGGGGATTGCCATAGTAGCGTAGGTCGCCAAGATCAAACCATTAACTATATCCATAGACACCACCGCACCACCCAACAGCAATGCTATATAGATAGGGGAATACCAATACTGGCGTTTCGTTCCAAACAAGAAACCCATGCATTTCACCCCATAAAACCACATGGTAACCATGGTGCTAAAACTCAGTAAACCGACCATGACCAGCAACAGGTACATGCCCGTCACTGGAAAGACCTGCTCAATCGCTCGGGCCGTTAGCGTTACGCCCTGAACCCCAGCGTCGGTTTCCCACACGCCGGTAAGTAAAATAATTAAAGCAGTGCAGGTGCAGACCAGCAGTGTATCAATAACTGGCCCAACCATCGCAACGATTCCTTCACGAATAGGCTCAGTTGTCTTGGCCGCACCATGAGCCAGTGACTCAGTGCCAATGCCTGCCTCATTGGAGAATGCACCACGGCGCACACCAATCAAAATAACTGCACCTATAGAGCCTCCGGCTGCCGCCTCGCCGGTAAAGGCATCAGTCACGATTAATAATAGTGTTGCTGGAATATCAGCCGCAAAGGTGTACAAGACAGAAACGGTCATAAAGAGATACAACAGCACCATTGAGGGCACGAGACGCACGGTTAGACGACCAATTCGCTCAATACGACCAGTAATCACTAGACTGACCAAAATTGCCACCAGTGAACTGGCCACAAGGTCAAACGTGAAATGTTGGTCAGGGCTCGCCCAGCCAGCTGGAATTGCAACGACGTCGCGCAATAATTGAATAAATTGATTAGCTTGGAAAATAGGCAACGCGCCAATGAGACAGGCCCCTGCAAACAAGGCTGCCAAGGGGTACCAGCGTTTACCCATGCCCTCCATGATGACGTACATGGGCCCGCCATGTAATATTCCTGATGAATCTTTTCCCCGATACATTACGGCAAGAGACGCGGTATAAAACTTTGTCGCTACACCCACAATAGCGGTTACCCACATCCAAAATACAGCGCCCGGACCACCGATACTGATAGCAATAGCTACGCCAGCAATATTACCTAGCCCCAAGGTGCCTGATAGTGCAGTGGAAAGCGCTTGAGAATGAGGAATGTGCCCAGGATCATTGGGATCACTGTATTTGCCACGCAAAAGATCAATCGCATGACCGAAGTAACGGTACGGTTGAAAGCGCGAATAGACCATAAAGAATAAACCGCCGCCGACAAGTAACACCACCAATGGCGTACTCCACATCATATCGGCCCACGCGTTCAAAAAGTCTTCTAGCTTCTGCAGAGTTACCATAAGCGTGAATTTAGCTCATCCATTTGCATTTTTGTTATTCAGAATTAGTCTTGCTTAAGCGGCTTCACGTACAATACTAAGCTATGGCCTATTACTTCAAATCCATTTTCCAGGGCAATTTGCTCTTGCCTCTTGTGGATTTCAGCGTCATGAAACTCGACAACTTTCCCCGTTTCTGTGCAAACCATATGATCATGGCCATCACCCTTATCGAGCTCATAAATGGCAGGGCCACTATCGAAATTATGTCGTGTAATGAGTCCAGCCGCTTCAAACTGAGTTAAGACACGATATACCGTCGCTATGCCAACATCTTCCTGGGCATCACGCAAAGTTTGGTAAATATCCTCGGCGGTCATATGCCATTCAGGGCAGTCCTCTAAAATTTGTAAGATCTTTATTCGCGGCAATGTAACCTTGAGCCCAACCTTTTTTAGTTCTTGATCTTTTTGATTCATGTTTGCTCTTCTTTATAGTGCGCTAATTGGTTATTATCACCCTTCCCGACACTAACTGGAAGCCCGTCAATGCGAAAACTTACCCTCAGCCTAATCTTATTGTCTGCACTTAGCTCTGGCTGTAGTTGGATTAAATTTCCTGGCGTGCATAAAGTAGATATTCAGCAAGGTAATATTCTCGACCAAGGCATGATTGATAAGCTCTTGCCAGGTATGACTAAATCGCAGGTCAGGTTTGTCCTAGGCACGCCTTTAATTTCGGATACATTTAATCAAGGTCGATGGGATTATATTTATCGCCGAGTCTCTCCATCTGGAGAGAAAACCGAAGAAAACGCGACTATTTACTTCGACAACGAAGGTAACCTGGAACGCCTTACTGGCGACTATGCACCCGCACAATCATCGTTAGAATGACCGCCAAAAAATAGTATTTCAATAAAAGCTCAATCTTTATTTTTGTTTTTAGCTTGCTCGGCTCGGCGGCGACGAATTTCCTTTGGATCTAACAGTAACGGTCGGTAGATCTCTACTCTATCTAATGCCTTAAGCTCATATACGTCTGCACTGGCGAGCCCTTTGGCTCCTAATACCTGCGAAAATATGCCCACCTTACTGATCGTCAGGTCGATTTCAGAGAATTCATCCAACACACCAGATTGACTTATAGCGTCCATAGCCGTGGTGCCCTGAGACACTACAACCTCAAGTAAAATTTGCCTGTCAGGCAACGCATAAGCAACTTCGACAGTGATCATGGGCGAATCTTTAGTCATTTTTAGACCCATAAACTTGGTTAGCTCGCTGACACAAAGAATCTACCAAATTGTTTGCAACCCCCGAAAAAAGATTGGATGCCGCAAAGCTTAACCCCCTATTCTTGAAGTCAAATTCTAAATCTAGCTCCACTTTACAGGCACTTTCTGTTAGCGCCGTAAATACCCAGTCGCCTCGAAAGGTTTTGAAAGGGCCATCTTCCAGCGTCATTTTTATTTTTGATGGCGCCTGTAAGTGATTACGTGTCAGTAGGCTAAGACTCACCCCTGCTTTTTTTAAATCCAGCCGCGCAAGCATCGTTTGGCAAGTATGTTCAAAAACCTCTACTCCGCAACAGCCCTCCATAAACGAGGGGTAATTAGACACATCATTGACCAAATCATACATTGAGCGATCAGAGTGAGATACTAATGCCGAGCGTTTAATTCTAGTCACAAAATATCACCTATCAGACGAAAAATTTGTCGTAAACGCCCATGATAAATACTACCGCAATGGCAGATGGAGCAATATACTTGATGGTCATCTGCCACAACGCTAATAATTGCGGTGACGTACCCTCCATTTCAACGTTAATCACATCCTTTCTAAGCACATAACCCACAAACAGGGTAATGAGTAACCCACTTATCGGCAGCATAATATTGGCGGTAAGAAAGTCTAGAAAATCAAAAAAGTTAAACCCAGCTACCTTGTAGTCTGCCCAAATATTAAACGAAAACACACTCCCTAAACCCAACACCCAGGCAGTACCCGCGATGACGATATTAGCGCGAGCTCGTCCTATATTTTTTGCTTCCATTAACCAAGCGACACAGGGCTCTAGCAACGATATAGCCGAGCTCCATGCTGCGATTGATACTAAGACAAAGAAAATCGCCCCAATCAAAAGACCGCCAGGCATGCTGCCAAAGGCGACCGGCAAACTAATAAACATCAGACCAGGACCTTCGGTAGGCTCAATTCCAGGTGTAGCAAAAACAATGGAAAAGATGATCAATCCGGAAATAATAGCGACCGAACTGTCGAACAAAGCAACAATCAAAATAGTCTTACCAATATTGGCATCCTGTGGCATATAAGCACCATAGGCCATAATTGCCCCCATACCGATACTTAGCGTAAAGAAAGCTTGGCCCATCGCCTCTAAAACACCGCGCCAGGTCAATGCATCTAAGTCAAAGCTAAATAGAAAGTTCACGGCGGCACTAAAATTGCCCTTTAAAATACTAAACACCAACAGTAATAAGAGCATGACAAACAACAACGGCATCAAAGTCTCAACGGCGATTCCAAGACCCTTTTTGACACCACCTACAACGACCGCCACGCAAAGAATCATAAAGACTGATTGCCACATGATCAATCGACTAGGGTCCGATAGCAGTTCTGAGAATTTAGCGCTGGCCGCAGCACCATTAATACCCTGTAAGTCACCAGAGGAGATAAGGAAGATGTAATCTAAAGCCCAACCAGCAATAACAGAATAGAATGACAAGATGAGCATACCCGCGATCACGCCAAGCCATCCGACAACTTGCCACTTAGTATTGGCACCACTATCAGTCACCGCCTCACGCATAGAGTTAATGGGGCTCTGCCTACCATGGCGTCCAATTAGAACCTCTGCCATCATCACGGGGACGCCAATCAATAAGATACAGCCCAGGTAAACCAAAACAAATGCGCCACCGCCATTACTGCCAGCAACATAGGGAAATTTCCACATGTTTCCAAGTCCAACCGCAGATCCGGTAGCTGCCATGATGAACGTCCAACGGCTAGCCCAAGCCCCATGCATGCCTTTTTGCTGCAATCCCATAAGAGTATCTCCATTAAACCAGACGAAATTGTACTCACTCGCCACCAACTAACCTAATCATTGGCTCATCTATTTGGTATTTAGGAACAATTAACAATAATTCATGACAAACGACAGGTGAAACGTATAATTCACTCCATGAGTAAAAAATCGCCCAAGCAACAATCAACTACCATCGCGCTAAACAGAAAAGTGAAGCACGACTATTTTATCGAAGAGAAATTCGAGGCCGGTCTAGTGCTGCTCGGTTGGGAAGTCAAAAGCCTACGTGAAAGTAAAGTTAACCTCACCGACACCTACGTATTTGTTCGTAATGGCGAAGCCTGGTTAATTGGCACAAACATCACACCACTTTTGTCAGCCTCTACCCACTTTGTTACTGATGCTAAGCGAACACGCAAATTACTACTTAATCATCGTGAGCTGCAAAAACTTGAAGAGGGCGTTAACCAAAAAGGCCACACCGCCGTTTGCACCGCGCTGTATTGGAAAAATCACCTTATTAAGTGTGAGATCGCTCTTGCCAAGGGCAAGGCATCCTATGACAAACGCATGGACGATAAAGAGCGTGACTGGAATCGCCAAAAACAGCGCTTAATGCGTCATTCCTGATAGTATGCATCGTTACTAACGCTTAGATTCTAAGAATAAAATACAACAAACACGTAATCCATAAATATTATGGGTTAGCGACTGGAACTAAGTGACATGTTTGATAATGGCAAACGACCCAGCATTAAACCTAAACCCACTATCATTGCCCTTGGTACGTCTTTAGGTATTATCATCGGTGCCACAATTGGCGCTATTAAAGGTGATTTGAGATTTTGGGTCTCTATGGGCATCTGTTGTGGAGCCGCCTTTGGCTCAACGATCTACCGGCTCATGTCCAAGTAAAATTCCGGGGAGAGGCAATTGCTCCATCTAACAAGTTTATTAAGGTTCCCATTGTGATACCTGCAGTAACTCATGGCCCCACTCTCATCTTTGAGGGCTTCAAGCTGTTATGGCGGCGGGATATCCGCTGGTTGGTTATCATTCCGCTATTGATCAACATTATCCTCTTTGCCTCGGCGACATGTTTTGCTGCCAGTTGGCTACAAAACTGGATCACCACAATCACCACGTCAGTCCCCGAATGGTTGCAGTGGCTCTCATGGATAATTTGGTTTTTGTTTGCGATTTTGGCGCTGGCTATTTATGCGTTTACCTTTACTATTTTTGCAAACCTTATTGGGTCGCCATTTTATGGTGTGATTGCCCAAAGGGTGATTGCTGCAGAAACTCATACTACCCCAAGGGCAACCAATGTTGCCGAGTCGGCCTGCCAAAGTTTGGTTAGAGAGGTGCAGTTGATTATTTATTTTGTGCCGCGGACACTGGGTGTTGGGGCTATTGTTTTAATACTGAGTTTTATCCCAGTCGTGAATTTACTGGCGCCAATAATTGCGGCAAGCTGGGCGGCTTGGTGCTTGTGTTTACAGTACTTAGATTATGCTGCGGACACTGAAGGCGTATCCTTTGTGGATTTACGTAATAAGGTTAGCGCAAATCGGCTAAATTCAATGGGTTTTGGGTTTGCCACCATGGTAGCGTCGGCGGTGCCTGTGGTAAATCTGGTGATGTTGCCAGCATCAGTGGTTGCCGGCAGCCTATTATGGTGCCGACAACATCGTGATATTGGTTAGAGCGCGTCTTTTACAGGTGCGTCTACTTTAGATTTAGTTTCTTTGGGTGCTTTGGGTGTAGTTTCTGTCTGCGCTTTTAATTTAGATGCTTCAACTTTCGGCACATCTACTTTAGGATCGCTAGCAGGCTTTTTCTTGGCTGGGGGCCTAGGTGCTACCACTGGCCGAATAAGGTTTTCTTCAGGCATGGTGCATTTCAGCTTCATATCCAATAGTTTTTCTATAGGCTCTAACAGAAAAGCATCATCTTCGCAGGCAAAGCTAATAGAGATACCTGTTTTACCAGCCCGGCCTGTCCGGCCAATGCGGTGTACATAATCTTCGGGTTCTTCGGGCAGGGTATAGTTAATCACGTGGCTAACGCCATCGACATGGATACCACGGCCCGCAACATCCGTTGCTACCATGACTTTTAACGCACCAGACTTGAAGGAATCAAGTGCTCTCATGCGACGATTTTGAGGCACATCACCGGACAAAATACCTACTTTGAAACCCTGTTTTCTAAGCTTTTCATGCAGGGTGCGGCAAATATCTCGGCGATTGGCAAACACCATGACACTGTCAACGTTGTCACCCAGTAGTATGTTATTTAACACAGTAAATTTTTCTTTTGCAGTGGTAATTAATACCTGCTGGTCAACAGTGTCGGTTGCAACTCGCTCAGCACCAACTTCAACGGTCACTGGTTTGTCTGTCCAGGTTTCAGACAGTCGCAGTACTTCAGGTGTAAAGGTTGCCGAAAACAGCAGCGACTGACGGTCTTCGCGCTTAGGCGTTAAATTGACTAGACGACGGACCTGCGGAATAAAGCCCATATCAAGCATACGGTCAGCTTCGTCGATCACGAGTACTTCAACGCGATCAAGATAAATATCTCGGTTATTAGCAAAGTCCAACAACCGACCGGGTGTGCCCACTAAAATATCACAGTCATACTTCTGCATTTTTTGCAGTTGCTTTCCATAGTCCATGCCACCAACCAGTGTGTGTGCGGTTAGCTTGGTATGCTTTAACAGCTGGGTAGCGTCATCGCCAATTTGGATGGCGAGTTCTCGTGTTGGCGCTAAAATTAGAGTTCTGGCTTCACCTAGAAAACGCTGGTCTTCCACAGGATGATTAAGTAAGTCCGTAATCATATTGATTAGAAATGCAGCCGTTTTACCGGTACCCGTTTGTGCTTTACCAACAATATCGTGGCCATTAAGCGTATGCGGCAGCGAGGCGGCTTGGATAGGCGTGCAGTATTCAAAACCCGCATCTTGAATGCCACGCATCAATTCTAGTGGCAAGTCAAAATCGTGAAATCGAGCCTTACCCTTTTCCGGTGAAACTTTAAACTGCGAAAGATCCCAAGGCTTGTTGTCACGACTTGGAGATCGAGTAGTTGGTTTCATTTTCTGCTCAACAGCAACATCATATGTTTCAGAGGCAGATGTTTCTAATTTTTGTTCAGTCAAGGTTATTTACACAGTAATTTACAGAAATTTATTGGGCCATGAGTAATTCAGCCTATCGAGGTCGCGGAGTGTACCAGAATTGTTATTTACTCGCTGATAATAAATATTAACCCTGTACAGGCTCGCGACGAGTCGCCTAATTATAATAATCGACGATATTTACCTTTCCTTGAATTGCTCATTCAAGGAAGATAGCCACCTACATAGAAAAAGATACCTTGATGTCCATTCCAGCGACTCACCCAGAAACATCTCAGCCAAGGTTTATAGAGAATGCGCGCACGCTATTGCGACTGGCAGCGCCTTTAATTATTGGCCAAATTGCGGTGGTTGGAATGACCGTTACCGACATCTATATGGGTGGCCAGGTTGATGCAGATACCTTAGCCGCATTGCAACTCGGTGGTAGTGTCTGGTCAATGATAAATTTAATGGTGATTGGTATCATGATTGCCAATAGCCCGATCGTTGGAAACTTTTGGGGTGCTGGCCAACCAGGAAAAATCCGCTTTCAGTTTCAGCAGGTCCTCTGGCTGGCTCTGCCATTGGGTGTAGTGGTCATTAGCGCAGTGTTATTGGGTATCCACCTTGTCGGCCAGCTAGATATTTCAGCAAATGTGTACCGCATAACCGTTGGTTATCTTTATCCCTTTTTAATCACCGGTTTTATGTTTCCTGCATTCTTTGCCTTTCGCACCACCTTCGAGGGTATAGGCGATACCAGACCTGTGCTTGTGTTTAATGGCGCCGCTTTTGTTTTAAATGGTATTCTTGATTATGCTCTAGTCTTTGGTAAGTTTGGCCTGCCCGCCTTAGGCGGTATAGGTGCAGCTTGGGCGACGGTCGTCGTCATGACTTTTTTAGTCACCTGCATGGCCCTCTATGCTCGCCATTCGGCAACCTTAGAAAGTCTCAATCTCTACCATAAATTTGCCGCACCCAACCTTAAAGCTATGGCAGAAACGCTGCGTCTAGGCATTCCTATTGCCCTAAACATAGCAGCAGAATTTAGTTTTTTTGCTGTTATTCCGTTTATGATCGCTCATCTGGGTTCGGAGATGTTGGCAGCTCATGCTATCGCGATCAATATCGACTCACTCGTCTTTATGGTGCCGCTAGGTGTTGCCCAAGCACTGACTATTAAAATTGCTCATGCACAAGGAAGAGGAAATCCTCATGAAGCGAGGATGATATGTTTAGTAGGATTTAAACTGGTTTTAATACTTGCCCTTATGACCAGTTCTTTAAAGGTTCTGCTGCGCAACGATATAGCCTCACTTTTTAGCGCAGACCCAGGCGTGCAAATTATCGCAGCCAACTTATTTTTCTTTGCCGCTATGCTGGGCTTAGTTGACTGCCTACAAATGGCATGTAGTGGCGCACTGCGGGGTTATAAAGACGCGAGGATACCTCTTGTCATTCAAGTTATTGCCTTCTGGGTGATTGCCTTTCCTATCGCTTACAGTATTGCCTTAACCGACTTTTGGGGCCCACCCTTAGGCGTGTATGGCTTTTGGATCGGCACAGTTATTGCGGCATCTATTGCTGCCACCTGTTTGATTTATAGGTGGAACCTCGTGTCGAAAAATGAAATAAGAAAACTTACTCAGTCTCTGGAAAACGTCCCAGCGTGACACGCTCAAGGCCGTTGTAGTCGGCATGAGTGGCTATGGCTGTAAATCCCGCGGTAGTAAATAAACTGCGTACTGCGGTTCCTTGCTGATAACCATGTTCTACCAAAAGATGGCCATTAGGCCCCAAGTACATCGGGCTTTGCCCAATCACTATTTTCAAATCATCTAAACCATCTTGGCCAGAAACCAGTGCCGTGGTAGGTTCAAAACGCACGTCTCCTTCTGACAGATGCGGATCATTAATTTCGATGTAGGGCGGATTGCTAACAATCAAATGGTATTGTGCCGCGGCGCCCGACCCGGGCACCCGGCTAAACCAATCACTCTGATAGATGCTGACATTGTCTAGCTGACAATGCTGACGATTAATCTCGGCTAAATTGACGGCTGCCATCTGAGAATCTACCGCAGTCAGCTGCCAATCAATACGCTCGCTAGCCAATGCCAGAGCTATTGCGCCCGTGCCCGTGCCTAAATCAAGAACGCGAGCAGCTTTAGGTGCATCCAACCCTAAGGCTATTTCAACTAATAACTCAGTTTCCGGCCTGGGAATTAAAGTATCTGCTGAGACTTTTAAGTCTAATGTCCAAAACCCTTGGCGACCAATAATGAAGGCAACGGGCTCGCCTTTCAGCCGCTGTGCAAAAAGGGTTTCGAACTGTTTGATCTGAGCAGTTTCGAGTTGATGGTCAGGCCAAGTTTTAAGCCATGCTCGATCAACATCCATCGTAAAACAAAGCAATAATTCAGTATCCAACAGAGCGGTGTCACTCATACTTTGTAATTGTTCGCTGTACTGTAAAAGTTCAGCAACAGATTTTATAAGATACATTGATCCACCATTACTGGGCCAATTGGGCTAACTGCTCTGCCTGAAATTCATTAACCAGAGGCTCGATAATCTCGATAAGAGAGCCTTCCATGATCTCATTCAGCTTATATAAAGTAAGGTTTATACGATGGTCCGTAACTCGACCTTGAGGGAAGTTATAGGTTCGAATTCTCTCTGACCGATCACCACTGCCGACCAAGTTTTTGCGCTGATCTGACTGTTCTTGAGCAGTCGCATCATCCTGTGCTGCGGTTAACCGAGCTTGCAGTACTGCCATCGCTTTTGCTCGATTTTTATGTTGTGACCGCTCATCCTGGCACTCAACTACCAACCCAGTTGGTAAGTGGGTTAAGCGGATGGCTGAGTCGGTTTTGTTAACATGCTGTCCACCAGAGCCAGACGCTCGAAAAGTATCAACACGCAGGTCACCTTTGTTGATCTCAATCGCATCTTTCTCATCTGCTTCCGCCATAATCGCTACGGTACAGGCTGAGGTATGGATTCGACCCTGCGACTCTGTGTCTGGCACGCGCTGCACGCGATGGGCTCCAGATTCAAACTTGAGCTTTGAGTAAACGCCCTGACCCACGACTCTTACAATAATTTCTTTATAGCCACCATGATCGCCCTGATTCTCACTAATCAGCTCAACCTTCCAACGATTGGATTCTGCGAACTTGCTATACATGCGAAACAAATCGCCAGAAAAAATAGCCGCCTCATCACCACCGGTGCCGGCTCTAATTTCCAAAAAGACATTTTTACCGTCGTTGGGGTCCTTAGGTAATAACAGACGCTGTAAATCGAGCTCTATCAAGTCCAACTGCGCTTGCCCTTCACGCACTTCTTCGTTCGCCATCTCTCGAATATCAGGGTCGGCATCTTTAAAAAAGTTCTTGGCCTCGTTGATGTCGGACAGAACCTGCTGAAAACTGAGGTAGGCTTTTACCACAGGTTCAAGCTCAGCGTATTCTTTAGACAGTTCTCGATACTTGTCCTGATTTGCAATAGTTTCAGCATCGCTTAACAGCGCACCAACTTCTTCATGTCGCTCAGCAAGCAGATCTAGCTTACCTAAAATTGATGCTTTCATTCGGTTTTAAAGCCTAGTTTATGATTAATGGGTTGAACGTCGATGATGACGTCTCAATGTTTCTTCTTGTTTAAATCAAACAGTTCATTGGTCGCATGAATGGCATCTTCACGACCCTCCTCACCCGCCTGCGTAAGTCTCTTAGTGGGCTTATGCAGTAACTTATTGGTCAAATTACGCGCCAGCGTATTAATCACGTCCACTGAATCCTGGCCTCGTTTCAGTGAGGCAAGTGCTCTTTCGACCTCCTCATCACGAATAGTTTCGACACTGCTACGAAAAGCCCGGATCGTATCCACTGCAGCCAATGCACGATTCTGCCTAGACCAACTTTCCACCTCTTCGTCAATAATCTGCTGGGCCATATCGGCAGCAGAACTTCTGGCACGAATATTATCTTGAACAACCTCTTCCAAATCATCCACCGTATAAAGGTAAACATCTGAAAGCTCTTCGACTTCAGGCTCTATGTCTCTTGGCACCGCTATATCCACTAGAAACATCGGTTTATGTTTGCGTTTTTTAAGGGCCGACTCCACCGCGCCTTTGCCCAGTATAGGTAGCTGGCTAGCGGTGGAAGAAATAATAATATCGGCGTTGGGTAAAAAGTCATGAATGTCAGACAACAAAATAACGTCGGCGGAATAATCTTCGCCCAGTTGTTGGGCTCGACTTAACGTTCTATTAGCCACCGTTATACGCCCAATATTCTTTTCTTTAAGGTGTTTTGCAACAAGATCGATGGTTTCTCCGGCACCGATCAGCAACGCATGGGCATCACTTAGGTTACTAAATATTTGCGCGGCCAAACTAACCGAGGCATAAGCGACAGAAACAGGGTTCTTCCCAATGGCAGTTTCAGATCGCACTCGTTTGGCCGCTAAAAAAGATTGCTGAAAGGCCTGATTAAGTGATGTCGATACGGTTCCCGCTTCACGCCCTACGGCATAAGCCGATTTTATCTGCCCAAATATTTGCGGTTCACCCATCACAAGTGAGTCCAGCCCACTAGCGACACGCATCATATGGCTGATGGCCTGGTTATCTCTATGACAGTAATAGCAATCTTGGAGTTGATTTAACTCAACACCCTTTGTGACCGCAAGCCAATCCAGTAGCTGCTCATCGCTGCAATCGCCTTGAAGATAAACCTCAGTACGATTACAGGTCGATAAAAGTGCTATTTCCTGAACGTCTAATATAGAACGAGCATCTTGCAAGGACGAAACCACTATTTCAGGGGCGAATGCAATCCGACCGCGGAGGTCCACAGATGCCGATTTATGATTGATACCGAAAGCCAAAATACCCATAGCAGTCAGAAAACGTTCCTTTTTTTGCACGCGTAAGGCTTGTTAACGCCCATTATCGTTGCGAGATGCTAATTTTACACGACTATTTCGTTGGATAGGCATTTATAGACCAATGTTTTATCAACAATAGGCTAAATTAAAGAAACTTTGACACTAGCAATTGTCTTAGACGCTGTTATCTACGAGAATAGCAGAATGAATAACTTATCTAGAGTCACCTTACTACTGCTATCCTTTGGAATCGCAAGCTGCGTTGCAACGACCCAGGCCATCGACGACACTTTAAAGACTGTTAGTGTGGCGTCGAATGAAACCCAGTCTGAACCCATCGATCAACAGATCAAGCCTATTGCCATTGATACTCTTTACGACCTCCTAGTCGGCGATGTTGCTCTAGGCCGTAATCAATTTAAGATAGCACTTGATAATTATAGCCGTCAGGCACGACTAACCGCTGACAAAGAGGTCATTGCGCTAGCCCATCGAATTGCCGAATATGTACGTGACCAAGCTGTTCAGCTGGAGATGGCTCTTCTATGGGTAGACACTTCTCCGGATGACCCTGAGGCGCATAAAGCGGCTCTTCAAGCTTATTTAAACCAAGGTGATGCGCTGACTGCACTCACGCATGCTAGCTGGCTCTATCAATATCACAATGATCTAGATTCCTTACTATTAGTGACCACCACCTTTGACTCACCGAGCCAAATAGCTAGCCTGATTGATTCCGTGAAAAAGTTGCCTTTTAGTCGGGAAAAACAAGCTATCACTCACCTTTTAACCGCTGTACTTGAGCAGAAACTCGGCCAACTCAAGGACGCAGAGCGCAATGCTAGAGCATTTTTAGCCGCAGTGCCCGCCGATCAACGCGGACTACTGTTGCTGTCTCAACTACTACATCAACAAAACCGCAGCGATGAAAGCATCGAGTTACTAATCGATGCACTAAAAGATAAGCCCAACAATAGGCCGCTACGTCTTCAATATGCACGCTTTTTGGCTACCAATACACCCAAAAAAGCTATCACGCAATTTGAAATTTTGCGCGATGACAATCCGAAAGATCAAGAAGTAAACTTTCTACTCGCATTAATGCAGCTTAGCCACGGTGACATTGCAGCTGCTGAAAACTTATTTGAACAAGCATCTGCGAAGCCAAGTTTACGTTCCGATGCGCAATATCATTTGGGAGCTATCTCTGAGCAAAAAGGCGATATATCTGGCGCAATGAGCCGTTACACTCAGGTTCGCTTTGGTCGCAACTACATTGCTGCGGCCTCGCGCTTGAGTGCTCTGCTGGCTAAACATCGAAGCATGAGCCAAGCACAGCAGTACCTGCAACGCATGCGTTCGAGCCAACCCACACAGGCGGTGATACTTTTCCAAGTCGAATCCAACTTGCTTCTCAACGCTCAAAAACCATCTCAAGCGTTAGTGGTTCTATCCTCAGGGCTGGATTATTTCCCTAATGATCCGCAACTGCTTTATGCGCGCTCCATGGTCGCTGAGCAACAGGATGATTTTGTTCTAGCCGAACAGGACTTGCGTGCGATATTAGCGCAAGACCAAAACAATGCCACAGTTTTAAACGCCCTAGGTTACACGATGATTTTACATACGGATCGTCGCGAAGAGGCGTTCGAACTAATCTCTAAAGCCTATCAATTAGAGCCTAAGGACCCCTCCATTATTGACAGCATGGGCTGGGCGTTATTTAAATTGGGCAAAACGGAACAGGCCCTAGACTTCCTCAAGCAAGCTTTTGAGATAATGCCTGATCCCGAAATTGCTGCGCATTTAGGAGAGGTCCATTGGACTCTAGATAACCGCAAAGACGCATCCATAATATGGCAGCAGGGCTTGCAATCGATACCGGATCACAAAGGTATCATTAATACCATGCTACGCCTCAGCGTTCCTGAGTCGATCGAGCAATGAACTCATGCTTGAGTTCGAGTCGTTGGCTAGGGCCAGGATTTTGTATTTTGTTATTTGTCAGTGGCTGCTCCATTATCCCAAATAGTGATTCAACCAGACAGACATGGCAAGAACACCAGCTGAAAGCCCAGGAAATAGTAAACTGGCACATTAAAGGTAAGTTAGGATTTAAGTCTTCTAATCAAGGAGGCAGTGCCAGTATCGATTGGCTACAACGCGAAGAGCAATATCAAATCTCCATGAGCGGCCCCCTTGCCGCTGGTCGTGCGACTATTAAGGGTGATAAGCGGATCGCCCATATGCAACGCGGAAAACAACACTATAGTGACACTCCGCAGGGCCTCGCTTTGCAGCTAACCGGTCTCTCACTTTCAGTAAATGACCTTGTTTGGTGGGCTAAGGGAATACCTTCACCGCATCAGGCTTTAATTAATAATTTAAACCTTACAGCAAATGGTGTTGCAACGAAGTTCGACCAAAATGGTTGGCAACTCATTTTTTCCAGATACCAAGTTACCAGTCAAGGCAACCTGCCTAGAAAAATAATCGGTCAACGAGGGCAGCAAAGCTTTACACTAGTCATATCAAGCTGGCGTTTTCCAAGTAACTAACACAAGAGCCAAGATAATTACCGTGAAAACCATGTCGACTCTGATCTTACCTTCACCGGCAAAAATCAATTTGTTTTTGCGAATCACCAGCCAGCGCCCAGACGGCTATCATAATCTTCAAACGCTATTTCAGCTGCTGGATTTCGGAGACACTCTGAGTTTTACCTCTAATTCATCGGAGGAAATTGCGATCGACTCAGAAATAGACGGTATTGCTACAAAAGATAATTTAATTTTTCGTGCGGCACTTATATTGCAACAGCATGTCGGGACCAAGCACGGCTGTACTATTGCGCTCAACAAAAAACTGCCCATGGGTGCAGGTTTAGGCGGTGGGAGTAGCAACGCAGCAACTACGCTCGTTGGCTTAAATTCCCTTTGGCAATGCGGTGTTCCCTTGATTGAGCTAGCAAAATTAGGACGTAAATTGGGCGCTGATGTCCCCGTTTTTGTTCTCGGTGAAAGCGCCTTTGGCGAAGGAATTGGCGATCTATTAACGCCAACAAAACTGCCTAAGCGTTGGTTTTTAGTGGTAACTCCCGATTGTCATGTCCCAACCGCTGAAATTTTTTCAAATCCTCAATTGACAAGGAACTCTTCACCGATCAAAATACGCGCCCTCGCAGGGGAGCAGTACAGGAATGACTGCCAAAGTGTGGTTTTAGAACTCTATCCAGCAGTTAAACAAGTGCTAAAATGGATGGAAAACTTTGCTACCCCTTTGATGACAGGAACTGGTGCTAGCGTATTTTGTAGCTTTGACAACCAACTAGAGGCCAAAGAGGCCCTTGGTCAGGTACCAAAGCAATGGAAGGCATTTACAGCTCAGGGGGTAAATCACTCTCCACTGCATCAACAAATGAGGAAGCTTTTTACTGGGGCGTGGCCAAGCGGTTAAGGCAACGGGTTTTGATCCCGTCATCGGAGGTTCGATCCCTCCCGCCCCAGCCATTTTTAACTATCACGAGCAATAGGAATACCGACGTGGCTAGATTAATGGTGTTTACCGGAAACGCAAATCCGGAGTTAGGAAATGAAATTGCCCGATCGCTGGGAGTGACTCCAAGTAATGCACTTGTTGGTCTCTTCTCAGACGGGGAAATCAATGTGGAAATTCGAGAGAATGTTCGCGGACACGATGTGTTTATTGTGCAACCTATCTGTGCGCCGACCAACAGAAATCTAATGGAATTGGTGCTTATGATTGACGCTCTTCGACGCGCGTCAGCAGGGCGAATAACTGCAGTAGTGCCCTACTTTGGTTATGCTCGTCAAGATCGCCGGGTAAGATCAGTCCGAGTCCCTATTAGCGCTAAGGTAGTGGCTGATATGCTTTCAAATGCAGGAGTGGACCATGTCCTTACTGTGGATTTGCATGCAGAGCAAATACAAGGATTCTTTAACTGTACCGTCGATAATATTTATGGTGCTCCAGTTCTGCTGGACCATATTGAGCGTCAAAATCATAAAAATTTACAGGTTGTTTCACCCGATATTGGTGGCGTTGTTCGAGCTCGTGCTGTCGCCAAACAATTAGGTTGCGACTTAGCTATTATCGATAAACGACGTCCTTCAGCCAATGAAAGCGAAGTGATGAACCTCATCGGTGAGGTTGCTGACCGTACCTGTGTGCTAGTTGATGATATGGTCGATACTGCGGGCACGCTATGTAAAGCAGCCCAAGCACTTAAAGAAAAAGGCGCGAGTAAAGTCGTAGCCTATGCAACACATGCCGTATTATCAGGTGCTGCAATTGATAACATTACAAATTCAGAACTAGACGAATTAATTGTCACTAATAGTGTTCCTCTCAGCGAGGAAGCCAAGCAGTGCAGTAAAATTAAAGTGCTTGCTATAGGTCCGCTGCTCGCGGAGTCGATACGTCGCATTAGTAATAAAGAATCTATCAGTGCCATGTTTTTATAACAGGGCTTGATGTAACCGCCTCATAAAGAGGCTTTTAAACTCCATCACAGGTCTGGTCGCGGTCTGTAATGGCATAACTTTGGAGACTATTATGTCTACTGATTTTACTCTACACGCGAAAGGTCGCGAGGATACAGGGAAAGGTGCGAGCCGCCGCCTGCGTCGTCTGGCCGGAGAAATACCCGCTATTGTCTATGGCGGAAAGAAAGATCCAGCAATGTTGACTCTGCTACATAAAGATGTGGCTAAGGCCTTGGAAAACGAAGCCTTTTACTCACACATCGTCACATTGGATATTGATGGCTCATCTGAAGATGTTATTTTAAAAGACGTGCAACGTCATCCTGCTAAGAAGCAAATTCTACATTTGGATTTCTTTCGCGTTAATAAAACAACTAAATTGCATACGAAAGTTCCCCTGCACTTCATCAATGAAGATAGCAGTATTGGTGTTAAAACCGGCGGTGGTATTGTTGCGCATACGATGACCGAACTCGACATTATGTGTCTGCCAAAAGATCTACCTGAATATATCGAAGTTGATATGGCAGATATTGATCTTGGCCAGATTGTTCACATCTCAGACATTAAGCTACCTAAAGGTGTTGAGAGTGTTGCATTGAGCCACGGTTCTGACCATGATCTGTCAGTTGCTACAATTAATAAGCCCAAAGCAGCTCCAGTTGACGAAGATGCTCCGGCAGTTGATGCTGATGCTGATGCTACCGAAGGCAGTGATGATAGTGATGAGGGTACAAGCGAAGAGTAAGCTTCCGTCTTGCCCACCATGAGGCCCTGACATTGGATACACCCGTTGAGTTAATTGTAGGACTGGGAAACCCCGGTCCTACCTACGAACGAACGCGTCACAATGCTGGGGCCGACTTGGTTCTGGATTTGGCAAAATCGCTTAATGTGGAACTTAAAATAGAGTCAAAGTTCTTTGGTGATACAGCTAAAGTTACCCTGAATGGACAATCGCTAAGACTCCTTATTCCAAGTACTTTTATGAACCGCAGCGGTCAATCAGTGACAGCATTATCTCGGTTTTATCAGATTCCTTGTGAACGTATCCTAATCGTCCATGACGAGCTAGACCTGCCACCTGGCATTGCTCGGTTTAAAAAATCTGGCGGGCATGGCGGGCATAATGGATTACGAGATACCATCAAGTGTCTTGGAAATAATAGTGACTTTGCTCGCCTTAGAATAGGTATAGGTCACCCAGGAAATGCCAGACAAGTTGCAGACTATGTGTTAAAAAAGGCTGCTCCGAAGGACCAAGATCTAATCAATAACAGTATGGATGATGCTATTCGTTCTCTACCGCTGGCAGTAACAGGCCAATGGGAAAAAGCCATGAATGATCTTCACTCTGCTGATTAAATCGTACCCGAGTTGCATCGAATAAACCAAACAAGCACAAGGATTTTAATATGGGTTTTAACTGCGGCATTGTCGGCCTACCCAACGTTGGTAAGTCAACCCTGTTTAACGCGCTAACCAAGGCGGGTATCAGTGCGGAAAATTTTCCCTTTTGCACAATCGAGCCCAATACTGGCGTGGTTCCCATCCCAGATGCACGGCAAGATAAAATTTCTGTGATCGTTAATCCCGAACGGGTAGTCCCCACCAGTATGGAATTTGTGGATATTGCTGGATTAGTTGCCGGAGCATCCAAAGGCGAAGGGCTAGGCAATCAATTTCTTGCTAATATTCGCGAGACCGATGCTATTGCACATGTTGTGCGTTGTTTTGAAGATGAAAATGTCATTCATGTGGAAGGTAAAATCAGCCCACCCGATGATATCGAAGTTATAAACACTGAACTCGCCCTAGCAGATCTTGAGAGTGTCGAAAAATCCTTATTAAGAGTAGCCAAAGCAGCTAAAGGAAAGGACAAAGACTCAGTTGCTCTGCAAGAACTCCTAGAGCGGATTTTGCCGCACCTTAACGAAGCAAAACCACTACGATCTTTCGGCCTCACTGAGGATGAACTAAAGTTACTTAAGCCTCTAAGTCCGTTAACACTAAAGCCAACCATGTATATTGCTAATGTTGACGAAGAAGGCTTTGAAAATAATCCTCATCTTGATGCGGTTAGAGTGATCGCTGAACAAGAAGGTGCCGTGGTAGTTCCTATATGTAATAAACTCGAAGCGGAAATTGGTGAGCTTGAAGATGACGAGCGTGACGAATTCCTTGCAGAGCTAGGCATGGAAGAACCTGGCCTTAATCGCGTTATTAGGGCTGGTTACAGTCTATTAGGCCTGCAAACCTACTTTACCGCAGGTGTTAAAGAAGTGCGTGCTTGGACTATCCCTGTAGGTGCTAGCGCCCCTCAGGCTGCAGGTAAGATTCACACGGATTTTGAAAAAGGTTTTATTCGCGCTGAAATCGTTGGCTACGATGACTACATTGCTGGTAACGGTGAGCAAGGTGCCAAAGATGCTGGAAAATGGCGCCTTGAGGGAAAAGATTATATCGTCCAAGATGGTGATGTAATCCATTTTCGGTTCAATGTTTAGTCCCGTGGCCACTTTTAAGTGAGCCAGCTCTCAGGCCGCTGGAAGCTTGGCTTATTATTGGCCACAAGCACCGCATTGATGTGGGGCGTGCTGCCCGTTATGTTGTCGGGGTTATTGAACACTCTAGATCCTATTACCACCACCTTCTTTCGGTTTTTTGTGGCAGCTATTTTTATTACTCCCTATCTTATTCTTCGGGGAAAACTGGTCAACCGCCACAAAATAGCCTCCTTTAAGTTGGTGAGACAATTTTTATTCGCCGGATTATTCCTGACCATTAACTACGCTCTTTATATTCTTGGTCTTCAAAAAACGTCTGCAGAAGCGTCTCAGGTAATGATGCAGATATCCCCGATACTGCTTTTGCTAGCGGGTGTTTGGGTCTTTAAAGAACAGTTTTCTCCTCTACAATGGTCTGGCTTTATTATATTTTCCAGTGGGCTAATTATGTTTTTTAGCCCTCGATTTAATGATGTTTTTATCTCACTTAGCGACTACGGTATCGGGTTATTAATGCTTATGGGCGCCGCAGTGAGCTGGGTGGGTTACGCGATTATTCAAAAAGTGTTGCTGCGGGAATTTAATGCCGAAGAAACGATGTTAGTGTTCTACTGGATTGGCGCCATTGTGTTTTTGCCTTTCTCAAGTTTTGATAGCTTAGATCAGTTAACCTCATTTCAATGGCTACTATTGATTCTTTGTGGCTTTAATACGCTTATAGCTTACGGCTGTTTCTCTGAATCGATGGTGCATATCGAGGCCTCTAGAGTGAGCGCAGTAATCGCGATAACACCATTAGTGACCGTCTCTATTGTCCAGCTTATTCCAATACCTGGCATTATTGCAGAGCCTCTCTTTCTGGTTTCTATAATCGGAGCTCTCTGCGTTGTCGGCGGATCAATAATCACCGCAACTGGCAGAATTAAAGCCTAGTTTTTAAGGCTAGTTATTGGGTGCCATCGATAAAAATGCGGCAACCACTGGATCCTCTAAATTCCGCTTAAAACAGCAAAGTCCCAAATCAAAGGGGACAATTTGCGTATCAGGTAACAGGTCCACAAGATCTTTTACCGGACTGTTGTCGGCCACCACAATTGGCGACAAGCCTATGCCAAAGCCTAATGCCACCATACTCACCAGAGCCTCTTGCCCCGACACCTGAGCATACACATTTGGCCGCCCCGCATGTTTGTGTCGAAACCATTGTTCAAAACGCTTTCTGGCAACCCCATGTTCGGGCAGAATAATGGGCACATTCGCCCACTCGACGCTATCCGCTTGGAGCGACTTTTTTACCGCACCGTTTATCTTTGGCGTTGCAATGCCTAAGGGCACAGTCGCTATACTCTGGAAATGAATGCTGCTGGAGAGATCATCCGGTTTCGCCGCTATAGCAAGGTCAACGCCTTGATTCTTAATTTGGTCAATACCATCCGCCGCATCTCCGGTATCAAGATAAATATCAACATTGGGGTGGGCTTGCCTAAACTTCTCTAATAACGGTGGTAAATAGGCATAGGATGCGGTCACAGAACAATAAATATTTAGTGACCCCGACAACTTTTTCTGCGTCTGGTTAAGGGATTGCTTGAGCAATTCAAGCTGATCTATTTGCTGCTCAACATAGTTTAAAAACTGCTGACCCTCCCTGGTCAGGACAACCGATCGATTATCGCGAATCAACAGCTGGCTACTCAACTGCTCTTCCAACCTCTGAATGGCTCGGCTCAAGGTGGACGGGCTGACGTGATTGGCAGCCGCGGTTTTACCGAAGTGCAAACTACCAGCAAGATGTTGAAACAGACTCATTGATCGAATATCCATACCGAATAGTACTCAATACCTATCGTTATTGCAAAATATGAAACGTTATGTTGTTTACATATCGTTTTAAGCAACGACATTTTTTAGTTACACTGCGCAGCCCAAGGCCAAACCGCTTGGTATGACCATACTTGAATAACCAACCGCACAGCGGTTACCGGAGAACGCAATGGCTAACTATTTCAATACTCTCAGCCTCAGCAACAAGCTGAGTCAGCTGGGCAAATGTCGCTTTATGGATCGCAGCGAATTTACCGATGGTTGCGACCTCATTAAAGACTGGAACATCGTTATTATTGGTTGCGGCGCCCAAGGCCTTAATCAAGGTCTAAATATGCGCGACTCAGGACTCAATATTTCCTATGCACTACGCGCCCAAGCCATTGCTGAGAAACGTCAGTCGTATCTTTGGGCCTCTGAGAACGGATTTACCGTAGGCACCGCCGAAGAACTCGTCCCTGCCGCTGACTTGGTGCTTAACTTAACCCCAGACAAGCAGCATACCGCCGCGGTTACTGCTGTAATGCCACTAATGAAGCAAGACGCTACTCTGGCCTACTCTCACGGCTTTAATATTGTAGAAGAAGGCATGCAGATCCGTCCTGACTTGACCGTTATTATGGTTGCGCCCAAGTGTCCCGGCACTGAAGTACGCGAAGAGTACAAGCGCGGCTTTGGCGTGCCAACACTCATTGCTGTGCACCCAGAAAATGACCCTAGAGGCAACGGCCACGCCATTGCTAAGGCCTATGCCTCAGCCACCGGTGGTGACCGTGCCGGCGTACTGGAATCATCCTTTATCGCCGAAGTTAAGTCCGACTTAATGGGCGAGCAAACTATCCTTTGCGGGATGTTGCAGACCGGCGCAATATTGGGCCACCAACAGTTACTAAACCTTGGTGTTGATGCAGCCTATGCTCGTAAGTTAATTCAGTACGGTTGGGAAACAGTCACTGAAGGCCTCAAGCACGGTGGCATTACCAATATGATGGATCGTCTAAGTAATCCTGCAAAAATCAAAGCTTTTGATATGGCAGAAGAGTTAAAAGTGATGTTAGCGCCATTATTCCAAAAACATATGGACGACATTATTGAAGGTGAATTTTCACGCACCATGATGGTTGACTGGAATAACGATGACGCTAACCTTTTAAAGTGGCGCGCCCAAACCGCAGACACCAGCTTTGAGCAAGCTGCAGATTGTGATATTGAAATTACAGAGCAAGAGTACTATGACAAGGGTATCTATCTGGTTGCCATGATCAAAGCGGGCGTTGAGCTAGCGTTTGACACCATGGTTGCCTCAGGCATTATCGAAGAGTCTGCCTATTATGAGTCACTGCACGAAACCCCATTAATTGCCAACTGTATTGCCCGCAACAAACTCTATGAGATGAATGTGGTTATATCGGATACCGCTGAATACGGTAACTATTTGTTTACCCATGCTGCTGTGCCACTACTGCAAGCACACGCTGATGTACTGACCTTAGAGGACCTAGGCGGCGGTCTAACCGACCCCTCAAATGCCGTGGATAACATTCGCTTAATTGAAGTCAACGATGCCATTCGTGATCATGATGTAGAGATTATCGGTCATGAACTGCGCGGCTACATGACAGACATGAAGCGTATTGTAGAAACAGCTAACGATTGATATAAAGTGCCCGAAAAAGCAACTGTGCACTGACACCGATTAACCTAATTAGGCGATAAAGCGCCGTCTAATTAGGTTGCTTTTCTTCACTCAATAACGTTTTCACTAACGAAATTGCCATCAGAGCCATCACCACTGAAAACGGCAATGCACCAATAATCATCACCGACCTTAATGCATCCATCCCACCGGCGGACAATAGCACCCCTATCAAAAGTGCAAAAATTACACCCCAGATCACTACATGCTTCGTATGTTTCTGGCCCTGGTTACCGCCAGACGCAAGCGTATTGATGATCAAGATCCCCGAATCTGCTGAGGTGACTAAAAAGGTCAATAGTAAAGTTACGATGACCACTGAAAGTGCAACGGCTAGCTCAGGGGATAGGATTAAGTTAATGGTTTTAAACAACTGTGCTGAAATGTCCGCATTAACAATAGAGCCTTGCGCAACACCAGACAGCTCAAGATCTATGGCCGTGGCGCCTATAAAGGCAAACCACACCAAACAAATCAATGAGGGAATAACCATCGCTCCAATGACATATTCACGAATGGTTCGGCCGCGAGATACGCGGGCTAAAAACAGTCCTACAAAAGGCGCAAAGGCTATCCACCAAGCCCAATAGAAAATAGTCCAAGTACCCTGCCAGCCCTGTAGAGCTGCAGAAGTGGCATCGCCGCTGTCTGTCCATACCGTCGACGACATCGCAGGCAACGCAATGAGATAGTCCCAAATAGCATAGAAAAAGGTTTGTAACGCAAAGAAGGTTGCGCCAAATAGCACAAAGAAGGCAATCAAAAACACAGATAAACCCATGTTGATATTTGATAGCCACTTGATGCCTTTTTTAAGACCGGACATTGCCGACAAGCACGAAGCACTAATAATAAGGATTAGACCAAACAATTGAGCCGCTAGAGTCGGTTTACCATTGTCACCCACCAGCCAGTCTGCGCCACTAATATTGAATAAGCCTGAGGCAAACTGTGATACGCCATAACCAATGGTGACACTTAATCCTACAATGGTGGCTAAAATAGCGACTATATCCACCACATGCCCCGCGCTGCCTGACATGGCTCGACCAAAGAGCGGTTGTAGAGCACTGCGGATCGTCAGCGGTAAGCCGCGGTTGTACGAGAGATAACCTAAAGAAATACCTACCACTCCATAACAGGCCCAAGGGGTAAAGCCATAATGCAGCATTGCCCACTTGTACGCATTGCGGACATTGTCTTCATCCAGACTACTGGTAATACCTTTAATAGTATCGGGATTATTAGCGAAGTGGAAAATAGGTTCGGCGGTAGAATAGGTCAACATACCAATGCCAATGCCGGCACCAAACATCATGGACAACCAGGTGAACATTGAAAATTCCGGTTTTTCATCCGGCTTACCCAACCTTACATGAGCCGTGCGAGGCCATATACCCAAGGCTAAGCAGACAACCGTATAAAAAGCGGTGACGTAAACATACCAGCCACCAAAGTTGGCCGTCGACCAGTTCTGTGCAGCCAACAGCACTTCACCCGCAACAGACGGTGACAAACCTACCCATATAACGAGTGCTCCGATAAGTAACTTGGGCACCATGGCAACGACCCGATTAAAACCCTCATAAAATCCAGATTTTTCGGTGGTAATCGCAACGGCTGGTTGATTATCGTTCGACTCTAGCTGGCCCAAAATATGCTCTCCTCTTTAATCACTTACGGTGTCTGTTGCCACTTTTATAATTTTATGCAGTCTAACCTGACTATAAAAGATGCCCCTCTTATGTCGAATATCAGGATGACCAAGCAAAACTGAAGCTACATCCTATTGCAGTGATAAAGAGAGAGCAACGAATTATACTAAAAAAGGTACTTTCCAGACTTGACTCAAAGCGACTGCAAGTGTAAATTCTCGCCTCCCAAAGACTAGGTCAATATGACCAGTTAAAATCGATAGCTACGTAGCTCAGCTGGTTAGAGCACAGCATTCATAATGCTGGGGTCGGTGGTTCAAGTCCACCCGTAGCTACCATACAAATCTAAGATTTACATAACGTCTCATATCCACCTTAAAACTCAGCACTATAAACCGCCTACTGTTTTATCTTTAGACTCTGAGTCTATTCAGATTTAAAATTAAAGCTGCCGAACGGCACATAAGATTGTTTAACTTTTCTGTAAAATTTAAAGGCATAATGATTTCGCCTTAAACCAAACTGGGATTGTGGCAAACACGCCATCTCATAGTGCCTATGCAAGTGAATTTAAAAAGCTGGCCGGTGCAGCTCCAGCGTGGCAATATCTACATTAATCTGGGAAGCTAAACTATGAAAGCACACGGCCTCAATCCTCGTATTCGCAAATCTCCCTATTTTAAATCGACGCTAAAATATGGTGCAACTGAGTTCCACCCGTATAACGGTATGTGGATGCCGGTTGGCTATGACACGCCGATTAATGAATATTGGAACACTATCGAGCGCGCCGGCCTTTGGGATGTTGGGGTGCAGCGCTGCGTTCAAATATCGGGCCCTGAAGCCGAAAAATTTATGAGCATGCTGACTCCCCGTAACATCAGTAACATTAAAGTTGGTCAATGCCGCTACATTGTTATGACTAATCAAGAGGGCGGAGTGCTCAATGATCCTGTAATGATGCGCATGGCAGAGGACAAATTTTGGCTTTCAACTGCCGATAGCGATATGTATCTTTGGACCAAGGGCGTTGCCTGCTATTCCGGTCACAATGTAGACATCGATACGCCTGCGGTTTATCCCCTGCAAATTCAGGGGCCACGATCTCATCTTATTGTCGCTAGCCTCTTTGGTGACGAGGTTCTCGACCTTAAATACTACGATTGGATGAAGGCTGAAATTAACGGTATTAACGTTATTATTTCACGTACTGGCTATAGCTCTGAAGTTGGTTTTGAGATCTACATACTAGGTTACGAGCGCGGTGATGAGCTCTACGAAGCTATTATGCAAGCAGGTAAACCCTTTGAGCTCGCGCCAGGGTCGCCCAACCGTATTCGTCGTATTGAAGGTGGTGTATTGGACTACGGATCTGATATTTTGGTCGACAACAACCCACTTGAATTAGGTATGGACCGTCTGATCGATTTCGATAAGGCAGACTTTATTGGCAAGGCCGCCTTGGAGAAGATCCGCGATGAAGGTGTTAAACGCAAGATGGTAGGTGTCTTTATGGACGGAGAAATTTTCCAGAAAAACAATGAACATCGCTGGCCCGTTTTTGACCACGCTAAGAAAGTGGGTGAAGTCACCTCAGCGGTGTATTCACCGAGACTAGAGCGGAACATCGGTTTTGCGTTACTGGATATAACCTACGACAAAATCGGTGCGGAACTAGAGGTAGAAACACCAGAGGGTCGTCGCAATTTAAGCGTTACCTCTCTTCCATTTATCGATCCAGAGAAGAAAATTCCACGGCAGTCGTTGAGAAATTAACAACAAGACTGCTGCTCTTTGGTGACGCTAGCCTTTGGAATTTTCAATACTGATATGGCGAAAATTGAGGACTAACCTATCTCTGCTATTTTGTTATCAAAACCTGCTCAGAGCTATTCCTTGACCTTAGCCCCAGTCAACTGAGCAACCGCAGACAGCGTGGTTTGAGCGGCATTTAGACCTAATCTAAAGTCTTTGTCGCTAAAGGTTGTCCAAACATCTAGAGGCGTGTGCCAGGTTGGATTCCACCCGGCACCTGTATGCGCTCCACGTTCATTTTCTCTCAGGCTAATAGACGGAACGATATTCATAAAGGGTGTGGAATCAGTATTGGTCATGTGTGGTCCCACTGTGGCTGGGTAATCTGTGTTGTAGGCATCAGCCGCTGCTTTGAATACAAAGGCTAATACCATTGACTGCTCTGCCAGGTCTGAATTAGATTGAAACTCAATGTTTACATCGGCCTCTGGTCGCTGTTCTGCACTGACTGACCCATCAGCTCGGGGTGCACCATGGTCCCATAGCATCATGTCGTGCTGAATCATCCCCAACCATCGAGGCTCGGGATAAATACCCGAACCAACGGGACTTTCAATACCCTGCAGTTGTTGGCGCTGCTCAACGTACGCCTTAGACCCATTAAGCCCTGTCTCTTCATTATTCCAAAGCGCAAACCGAATAGAACGCTCCGTAGTGACATCAGGCGCATTGAATATACGCGCTAGTTCCATCACCAAGGCGGTACCGGAACCATCATCATTAACGCCCTCGTTCACTCCATGTCCGTCCATGTGAGCACCAACTATATACATTTCTTCGGGGTGGGTAGTCCCAACCTTAGTGCAATACACTTGCTGTCGTTCACCATTGACTGGTTCCTCCGCATTAAGCGCCTGTATCCGCTGATAGGGTTGAGCCGTCAAATCTCGGTTAACACCGGTTTCAGATCGATAACCATAAACCGATGCACCGCCAGGACCACTGCCATTGCGACCCACAGCACCACCGGTTGATGTCTGGAGTTGTGCCGGGTCATTCACAACGGGTTTGCGGGCCCTAGGTGCTAAAGGCTCAGAGTTAAAGGTATAGGTTATGCGTTCAATATTGTCACAACCAACCTCGCGCAACTGTTGCTCTATCCAAGCTATCGCGCTGCGATTGCGAGCGGTACCCTGTCGACGATCGCCAAATTGAGTAAGACCTTTAAGTGTAGTTTTATAACTATCAAGCGTTAATCGATCAACCAATGTCTTGGTTGAATCATCACTTGGGTGAGCCTCTGAACCGGCCCCATTAGCTAACAATATGAGCAATGAGCTTCCCAGAAAAACCCTTGTACAGATATGCTTAGTCTTTCCCAAAAGATGAACAGCCTTAGCATTTAAATCGGGCATAACCATGACTCCTTTTTAAAACCTAATTTTTACCTATAGATCTAGTGTAAGCCGTTGGTCTGGCAATGCAAAATTGTGAGCCCACTAGTAACCTAACGCAATGGTGCTTCCCACTGCACTTAGTTTTGTTTATTCTTGCGTTGCGCGCTAAAAAATGCCGCAATGCCTAGCTGTAAAACACCTAAACCATGGATATGCACTCTATGAATCATCTTCTTTTTACTCTTGTACTTTGTCTAAGTTTTTCCAACATTGCCTATGGCGATAAAATAGACCTTGATGAACTCGTTAAAAAAGAAGGTTTCATTGATTTTTATGTGGACGAGAATCAAGGCAAGCTCTATCTAGCAATTGACAAACTTAACCAAGACTTTCTGTATTTAAGTGCCCTCACATCAGGTATTGGGTCTAATGATATTGGATTAGACCGCGGTCAGTTAGGTGGCACTAGAGTCGTGGCATTTAGAAAAAGCGGCAATAAAGTATTTTTGGTACACAAAAATATGGCTTTTCGCGCCTCCTCTGACAATCCCGATGAGGTGCAATCAATACAAGATGCTTTTGCAGAGTCTATTCTATGGGGTTTTGATATCTTGCAAAAAGATGGCGAGAGTCTAATCGTTGAGGCAACAAAGTTTTACTTACAGGACACTCATGGCGTAGCCCAACGATTAAGTCGCGGAGATCAAGGGAGCTATAAGACCGATTCGAGCCGATCCGGATTGCACTTTCCAATGGTCAAAAACTTTCCTCAAAATACCGAGGTTGAAGCTACTATCACCCTCACAGGAAAGGCCACAGGGGCCTCGATCAAATCGGTGGTACCAACCCCAAATGCAGTTACAGTGCGTCAACGTCATTCTTTCGTACAACTTCCTGATGACAAGTACACACCGAGAGCGTTTGATCCTCGAGCAGGATTTAACCGAGTGGCGTTTATGGATTTTGCAACACCTATCACTGAGCCTATTAATAAACGTTATATCACTCGTCACAGGTTAATCAAAAAAAATCCCAAGGCAGCTCTCTCTGAGGCAGTAGAACCGATTGTTTATTATCTTGACCGAGGCACACCCGAACCGGTTAAGTCCGCCTTGCTGGAAGGGGGAAACTGGTGGAATCAAGCATTTGAGGCCGCCGGATTTAAAAATGCATTTCGCGTCGAGATCGCTCCGCCAGATATGGATTTTCTCGATGTTCGCTACAACGTTATTCAGTGGGTGCATCGTTCAACGCGCGGTTGGTCTTATGGCGCTAGCGTGAAAGATCCTAGGACTGGCGAAATTCTAAAGGGTCATGTATCACTGGGATCGCTGCGCGTTAGACAGGACTATCTGATTGCCCAAGGGCTCTTACAGCCCTTTGGAGAGGGTAAACCTACTGACAAACGAATGCTCGAACTAGCCGTAGCAAGACTAAAGCAATTGTCTGCTCATGAAATTGGGCACACCATAGGGCTAGCACATAATTTTGCATCATCAACGATTGGTCGGGCCTCGGTTATGGACTACCCCTATCCCCTTATTAATCAGGATGTTGATGGGAATCTTAGTTTAAGTAATGCCTATGATAATGAGATCGGCGCATGGGATAAGCGGGCAATCAGCTATGGTTATGGCTATCCACCTGAGGGCGTCGATGAAGCCTCGTATTTAGCAAAATCATTGAAAGATACCTATACCGCGGGCTATGAATTTATTACAGATGCAGATGCTCGAAACTCCAGTGGGGCGCACCCTAGAGCGCACCTCTGGGATAATGGAGCTTCAGCGGCCGGCGAGTTGAAACGAATGCTAGCGGTGCGTGAAACCAAAATGGCTAGCTTTAGTCTAAATGCAATCCCCTTTGGCCAGCCTGAAGCTGCTTTAGAAGAAGTCTTTGTGCCGCTCTATCTGATGCATCGATATCAATTAGAAGCCGCCACTAAACTCATCGGCGGACTGGACTATAACTACAAGATTAAAGGCGACAACCAACCAAACCAAGGCTGGGTTGCCGCAGTTGTTCAACAGGAATCTTTGAATGCTCTGCTGTTCGCTCTAGAGCCTAGCCAACTAGAAGTGCCGGCCCATATTTTGGCATTAATTCCTCCACGACCCTTTGGTTATCCGCGTAATAGGGAGACTTTCGCATCGAGAATGGGCCCTGTTTTTGACCCTATAGCACCCGCTGAAAATGTTGTAGATGTCGCTTTTAAGTTCCTGCTTGAAGGTGGCCGAGCTAACCGTGTTTACATACAAAGCCTTCAAGACAATAGCCTGTTTGGATTGAATGAACTACTACAACAGATTAGTGGCGCGGTTTTTTCAGGTGCATCATTCAAAGGCATATCCGGCGAAATAAAGATGATGACCCAGGCCAAACTAGTAGATCATTTGATTGTGCTGGCCAATGATCAAGAGATTTCAAATTCAGTGCGTGCAATAGTAAGAGGTCATTTAAAAGCACTCAGAGAGGGCGGTAAAAGCACGGGTTCTAGGGGATTAATAGGTCTTGGGAGAAAAAGTTCGGTGTCTGGCATGCATGCGCAATATTTAGCCGATAAAATCCAGTCGTTTATGTCTTTACCACTGGAAATCAATCCTCAGAATCCCGTAAAGGTACCTGATGGTTCGCCGATTGGTATGGACAATATGACCTGTGACTTTGAGCATTAACACCAAAGGCACATGACTCAAAAAATTTATCAAAGGCAACTCTCGGCATACGAAAGTTGCCTTTTCTGAACTCAAACGGTGTAGCTGAAATTTAAGACTGATCAGCGCCTCTAAGGGCGTACCAACCGATATAGATATAACACATCATCGGCACAATGAAACTCAACTGAATACCTATGCTGTCAGCAGCCATACCTTGAATTACTGGGATTAATGCACCACCGACAATGCCCTGGCATACTAGTCCTGAACCCTTGCTTGTCATAGTGCCTAAGCCCTTTACTGCTAAAGTAAATATGGTTGGGAACATAATCGAATTAAAGAAGCCAACAGCCAAAATAGACCACATCGCCACATCACCAGAAGTATTCATACTGACAATTATCATCACAATTGCGATCACCGCATTGACCGCTAGATACTTAGTGGAGGCGATATAATTCATTAGTAATGCACCAACCAAACGGCCAATCATTGCTGCTCCCCAGTAATAGCCAACCATTTCTCCGGCTTCTGCGATTTCCATACCTGCGATCGAGCTTTCAGCAAAATAGTTCACCAAAAAACTGCCAATAGATACCTCACCACCGACATAGAGGAAAATTGCAAGAGCACCTAGTACCATGGAACGATAGTGCCGTAATCCATAAAAATTATAAGCTAACGCAATCACCACAATCAGACCTGCAACTACCGTATATCCGAGCACCATAGCCAACACAATGGCACCTGAGAATAAAAGGTGACTCAGAAGGCTACCTTGATCATTAGCAGTATCAGATTCAACATGCGCCAACGTAGGTAAATTGATCTTTCTAAACAAAAAGGCCGCAACTACAAGCACCGCACCAATCATTAAGTAAGGCATTTGCACTGCAGAGGCATCCGCTGCAACCGCCCCCAAAATGAGCATAGAACCCACAATGGGGCCTACTGTCGTACCCAAAGAGTTAGCCGCTTGGGCTAAGTTAAGTCGACTGGCCGCTGTTGTCTCTGGCCCTAATGCTGCGACATAAGGATTAGCCGCCACCTGAAGAATCGTAATGCCGCTGGCCAAAACAAAGAATGAAACCAAAAACAAGACATAAACATTCAACTCTGCCGAAGGGTAAAACAGTAAGCACCCCGTTGCAGTGGTTAGCAGGCCAATGACAATGCCCATTTGGAATCCTATCCTGTCAATCAGGCGATTAGCCAATGGTGACACGATGAAGTAAGCGCCAAAGAAACAAAACTGCACTAACATGGCTTGGGTGTAATTAAGATCAAATGACTCTTTCAAAAACGGAATTAAAATATCATTAAGAACTGTAATAAAGCCCCAGAAAAAGAACAGGCATGTCATTGCGACAAACGCGAACATCTGCGTTTCTTTTTGCTCGCCGCCGGCGACTGTTGTTGCAGTACTATCGTTATTTGAACCCGCCATCTGTATCCCCAAAAAGTGTATTATTATTTATTAGAATTTTTCACCTCCGGAGCATAAATGGGCATAGATATTCATGCAACCTATTTACTCTAGAGAAAGCCTTTTCAATCCCAATAATGAGTTAATTGATCGACTTTAGCGGCAAAGACTGATGCATGCGTCCGAGTAAATTACCAAGACCCTAAAGAACAAAGCCAAAAAGCAGCCGTCGCGCAGGGGTGTCAACAGGTTTTAACGTAAACTACTCTGAATGATAAATTTTAAGTGATTATGTAAAGCTTATTGGGGTTATCAGTGTTTTCTAAATAGACTGTCATAAAAAAGTCGTTTAAATGTCGTTAGTAGCAACAAGATTATTGGTTAATAATCTCTCCACCAGCAAAAGGATGAAATATGATTGTTCGCAAATTGAGGATTCAACGTGG
Organism: Gammaproteobacteria bacterium; assembly: GCA_963854585.1. GTDB lineage: Bacteria > Pseudomonadota > Gammaproteobacteria > Pseudomonadales > Porticoccaceae > HTCC2207. The sequence continues at coordinate 120,713 of CAWKZU010000005.1, forward strand.
TTGGTCGCAAGATCAACTTGCTCAAATGAGTGGCCTTAATATTCGCACTATTCAGCGGATTGAACGAGGTCAAACTCCAAGCTTTGAATCATTAAAATCCCTTGCTGCAGTTTTTGAAACTGAAATTCATAATTTGCAGCAGGAGACTGTTATGATGACCGAACAAAATATATCTTTAGAAGAAGCCAGCGCGATTGAATATGTCCGTGATTTAAAAGGTTTTTACGGCCACCTTTTTAGCTATGTCATTGTTATGTCAGGGTTGTTTATTTTCAATTTTTTAACAACTCCAGAGCATTTCTGGGTAATCTGGCCCGCCTTTGGATGGGGTATAGGTATTGTGTCCCATGCACTGTCCGTATTCGAAATATTTAACTTTTTGGGCCCTGACTGGGAGAAAAAACAAATTGAAAAAAGGTTAGGTAAAAAGCTTTGACGTAATGCTTGAGGTGACTAAGATAAGGATCACGAAGTGCCTGACTCATCCCGAAAAGGAATAGATAAGCAATGGAGTTTTATCTAGCGATACTGTTGTTCACAGCAACCGCCAGTATCACCCCCGGACCTAACAACATAATGATTATGGCGTCGGGGGTTAATTTTGGTATTCAAAAAAGTTTTCCGCACCTGTTCGGTATCTGTTTAGGCTTCCCCGTTATGGTCATCGCTATAGGGCTTGGGTTTAGTGCCGTCTTTCACGCATATCCGGTACTGCACGAAGCTATTAAGATAATTGGAATCATTTATTTGCTGTACCTTGCCTGGCAGATTGCAACCGCCCAAAGCGCGGACATTAATGCCAATTTTACGAAACCACTCAGTTTCAAACAGGCTGTATTATTTCAGTGGGTGAATCCTAAAGCATGGGTGATGGCCACTGGCGCAATTTCTGCGTACACCTCGACCGATGCAGATATGCTAGGGCAAATATTATTTATTGCCTTTGCTTTTTCCATCACCGCAGGAATATCAGTAGGTATATGGTTGGTGTTTGGCGCTGGTCTAAAACGTTATTTAGATGACCCTCTACACTACCGTATATTCAATATTGTGATGGCAACGTTGCTGGTCGGATCTATGTCGCCTGTCATTAGAGATCTTGTCGAATACTATTTAGTCTAAGTGTTGAGGGCCCAGTCGCAAATTGGCACTGCAGCACCCATCTTTGATTGACTTCAATCAATTGGACGCTAAGCTAGGCGTTCACGGTGCGTGTTTTACTGCACCCAAAACGCAACACAAATATTTGGACGGATGTTACTTACTAAAAAAGGAGCTTTAAGCATGTCATCTAATCCCCTTCAAGCCTGCGTGGATATTTTAACATCACCTCGAGAAACCTTTGACGCCCTGAAAGATAAGGAAAACTGGTCATGGGTACCTTTTGGACTAGTAATCGCCTCGTCCATCGCTTTATTTCTTTACTACTTTTCAGCTGTAGATTTTGAATGGATGATGGATCAGATGCTCGATGAAATGTCTGGAGAAGAACTCCAAGCTGCACAAGAATTTATGACCAAGACTTCTATGACATGGAGTACCACACTGGGTGGTGCAATTGGCATTATCGTTATCAATGCCATCATGGCAGTCTACTTTAATTTAATAACCAAAGTCTCTAGCCCCAATGAGATGACGTTCTCCGCCTGGTATGGGTTTAGCTGGTGGATCAGCATGCCCATGGTGGTATCTTCTTTGCTTGCTGGTCTAGTCATTATATTTTCCAGTGCAGGTATGGTTTCACTAGAAGATTTATCACCCACCAGTCTCGGCTTTTTGGCCGATCGTTCTAGTTCTTGGTTTGGTTTTTTTAGTGGCATTAATTTATTTAGTCTTTGGAGTATCGCCTTAGGTGCTATTGGACTTTCATCCTGGTTAGGTCTTTCATCTAGAAAAGCATTTTTTATTGCAGTGACCCCATCACTGATAATCTATACTTGCTGGGCTCTGTATATTGGTTTTTCAGGATAAAATAAGTCTTCTATTGTCATATGAGCTGAATCTAAATTCCGATTCATAACGTCTTAACACAACAAAATGGGTAATAACGCTAGCTAGGAGAAATAACCGTTCTATGAAAAAGAATCTAATTATTGTTGGAGTGGTTGTTACTCTGGTGGCTATCGCTTATTTCAAGCAAACCGGCAGTTCAGCTGTAGTCTCGGTGAATGTAGAGCTTGCCAAAATTGAGGAAATTAAGAGTTCAATTTTAGCCTCTGGCACGCTCATCTACAAAGAGCAGATAGAGCTGCGGTCAGAGGTGATCGGACAGGTCAGTGAGATGCTCGTAGAAGAAGGCGACAAAGTGAGCAAAGATCAGGTTTTAATGCGGCTAGACCCCCGTACTTTTAATGCCGATGTCGAACAACAACAGGCCTATGTGCGTATTCAAACCATCGCTATCGAGCGCCAAAAGCAAGAGTTGAAAAATATAACCTCGAAATGGCAGCGTAATAAAAATCTATTCGAGCGCAAGATAATTGGGCAAGATGCTTTCGAATTAGTCGACAACCAATATGCTTTGGCCAAGATTGACTTACGCTCTCGTGAAGAAGCCTTAACGCAAGCGCAGGCAACCTTAGACAAAGCATTGGAGCGCCTTGAGAAAACAGTATTTCGATCTCCTATTGACGGCATTGCTACCTCGGTGGATATAAAACTTGGGGAAACGGCTATTAGTGGTTCTACCAATATTGCCGGATCTAATATTATTACTGTTGCTGATCCATCCTCTATATTAGTTGAAGTTCTTGTAGATGAAGCCGATATTGCTAATATCGAGATTAATCAAAGCGCTGATGTTTTTGCCGTGGCCTATCCTGACCAAGCATTAAAAGGACACGTGCAGAATATAGCTACCTCTGCAAAGCGATCTAGCTATCGTCAGGGGCTGAGTTTTACGGTGAAAATTCTCCTCGACACAACGGCCGATATTGACGTTCGTCCCGGAATGAGTTGTAGGGCAGAGATCTTTACTAAAATAAAAGGTGACACCATTGCTGTGCCCATTGAAGCTATTGTGTTCGAAGACGGCGACGATGAATCCTCTGATGTCGATACAGAACAAGACTCTGACTCTATGAGCGTTCGTGTCGCAAACAACATAAGCTCGGCCAGCCATGTTTTCTTGCTGATTGATGGTAAAGCCGTCAAACGGGATGTTGAGTTAGGTATATCCAATGACCGCTTGCAGGAAATCACCTCCGGATTAGCGGTGGATGAAACAGTGGTCGTCGGACCTGCCAGAGCTCTGAGCAAACTTAAAGAAGGTGATTCTGTCAAAGAGATCGAGAAAAAGGCTGAGTAATGTCTAAGCAAACTATTATTGAGCTCAGAGGGATTGCCAAATACTACATGATGGGTAGCGAGGGTTTTTACGCCCTAGATGGCATTGATCTAGATATTTATCTAAATGACTATATGGCCGTTGTTGGATCGTCGGGATCAGGGAAATCAACCTTAATGAACCTTTTGGGTTGCCTTGACTACCCTACTGCGGGTGCATACAAACTCAAGGGCACTGACGTAGCAACTCTTGATGAAACCAGTCTGGCGGGTATTCGTAATCGAGAAATTGGTTTTATTTTTCAAAATTTTAATTTACTGCCCAGAGCAACGGCTTTACAAAATGTAATGCAGCCATTGATTTATCGTGGTCTAGCACTGGCCGAGCGCAAACAACGCGCTCAAGACGCATTGGCCATGGTCGGCTTGCAAGATCGTATGACTCATGTCCCCAACCAACTGTCTGGCGGCCAACGTCAGCGAGTTGCCATCGCACGAGCGCTGGTCACTGAGCCGGCTATATTGTTAGCTGATGAACCTACCGGCAATCTAGACTCGTCGACTACCGTTGAGATTATGGCGCTATTTGATCAGTTACACAGTGATGGGCAAACGTTGATTGTGGTTACCCATGAGCAGGAAATTGCCGAGCGTTGCCACAGAGTAATCACCTTAAAAGATGGCCGCTTAATGTCTGATCATGCCAATGAAGTACCTGTTAAACCGCTCGTTTCGGGAGTGGCTGCTCATGTCTAATCTCAAGTTTAAGATAATTGAAGGAACACGTTCAGCCGCACTGTCTATTTTCGCCCATGGTTTTCGAAGCTTTTTGACAACCTTAGGTATCATAATCGGCGTAGCCTCAGTCATTGCGGTGGTGTCTGTAGTGCAGGGTTTTAGTGCCAACATAACCCAGCAGTTTGATGGCATGGGCACTAATGTCCTCAACGTCGAATCATATACGCCAAGAAAGGAACGACTCCAGGGTGTGCGTGCAAAATTAACCTATGATGATTATCTTGAAATCAAGTATAGAGTGCCTGGTGTTAGCAATGTTACCCCCACTGTTAGAATGTGGGGCTCTAATGCGGTTATTACTTACCGAGGGCAATCGTCTAGCTCGATGATAGTCGGCACAGCATCGACCTATCAAAAGTTAAATACTGTATATCCTGAACGCGGTCGATTCTTTAATCTTAGTGATGACAAAAGCCGAAGGCGTGTTGCTGTGCTTGGTCCCTCTATAATGTCCAAGCTAGACATTAAAGGTGACCCTATCGGGCAGCATGTTGCCGTTTCTGGTGAGTGGTTTAAAGTCATTGGTATTGCCGAAAAACGGGGAAAGTTGTTTGGTTTTGACCAAGATGACTTTATTTTACTGCCATTTAGCACCACACGCGCTCTCTTAGGCGGTGCAGAAGAACCGGATATCACAATTAGTCTTCAAGTTGACGAGCCGTCACAGTTGGAGCAAGTAAAGCAGCATATTAAAAATTTATTGCGCCGCAATCACAAACTAAGTAAAGGTACTGATGATGATTTTGAGATCGCGACAGCTGATCAAATGCTCGATACCTTTGATGCTATTATCGGCAGTACTACTCTGGTCTTAGGTGGTATCGTTGGGATCTCGTTGTTAGTGGGCGGCATCGGTATCATGAATATTATGCTGGTATCAGTAACCGAACGTACTCGAGAGATCGGTATTCAAAAAGCTTTAGGCGCAACACGGTTCGATATTTTGCTACAGTTTTTAATTGAAGCTGTTTTCCTGTGTTTACTGGGCGGTCTAATCGGTTTGATATTAGGTTTCGGTGCAGGATCGTTAATCAGTAATTTAACTGGCCTACCCTCGGCAACAGTTCCCGCGTGGGCTATCATTTTGTCCTTCGGCTTTAGTGCTGGAATTGGTCTGATTTTCGGTATTATTCCTGCCGCCAAGGCCGCAAACCTTGACCCTATTGATGCTCTTCGCTATGAGTAATGCTGCGCTAGTCGCTGTGGCATAGTCATTAACTACGGTTTATTATGGTGCCGCTGAGAACAAAACGTCAAAATCATCAAATATATTGTTGGAGTAAGTAATTGTCCCTTTTAGAAGCGATTATTCTTGGTATTGTCCAAGGACTCACTGAGTTTTTGCCGGTCAGCAGCAGTGGTCACTTAGAGTTAGGTAAAGCGATCCTGGGCGATACGAGCGTTCCCCAAGAGAGCATGATGTTTACGGTGGTAGTGCACTTCGCTACGGCGCTAGCCACACTAGTCGTTTACCGAAGCGAGGTCAGTCGCATCGCTTCAGGGCTTTGGCGACGAGAAAATAATGATGAGTTTAAGTTTTCAGTCAAAATATTACTAAGCATGATTCCAGCCGCAGCCGTTGGTGTATTGTTTGCCAATGAAATAGAAAGCCTTTTTAACCGACAAATTTTACTGGTTGGCCTAATGCTTTGGGTTACAGGGTTGCTACTTATGGTTGCGGACCGATCGAAAAACACCAGTAAAGATGTTAGCTTTTTTCATGCCGCCATCATCGGAGTCTCCCAAGCTATTGCTATCCTTCCCGGCATCTCTCGTTCTGGCGCTACCATTTCAACCTCAGTATTATTAGGTGTTGATCGCAGTAAAGCGGCGAGTTTTTCCTTTTTGATGGTAGTGCCTTTGATCCTGGGGAAAATAGCCAAAGACCTAATGGATGGGGGCATCCATGTATCTGAGAGTCAAATAGGTATTCTCATCGCTGGCTTTCTAGCTGCCTTTCTTACCGGAATACTCGCCTGCCAATGGATGATTAAGCTAGTTCGCAATGCCCAGTTAGTTTACTTTTCTTACTATTGTTTTATCGTAGGTACTTTGGCAATTAGCTACCAAGTCTTCCAACAAATCTAAACTATTGGTCTTTAGTGGGTCAGCGTTAGGAATAGTGATCTGTGGTTACGGCAAGCCTAACAATTTATGAGTCTGCAAACTCAAACTCCAACGGGGATGGGCTAGGCAGTATTTAACCGTCGTTTGGATATTAGTATTTTCTTGATTATCAAACATAGGCTGTAAGAAGAAGTGGTTGAATTTTAAATGCTTAAAGTCAGATGGATGCTGTCCGTGTTGGGGGTAAACTAATTTAATCTCGTCACCTTCCTCTACCACCAAGGTCGAGCCCGACTTAGGACTGACACAAACCCAATCGACACCCTTAGGCACAGGTAAGGTGCCATTAGTTTCAATCGCCACCTCCATGCCCTCAGCATGAAAAGCGTCAATTAGATCCTCATCTAACTGCAACAATGGTTCTCCACCCGTACAGACTACGTAAGGGTGAGTCTGATCTGAGATACTCTGGGGCCAATGCGATTTAACTTGTGAGGCCAATGCCTCAGGTAGCGTAAAACTACCGCCTCCCTCACCATCGGTCCCAACAAAGTCTGTATCACAAAATTGGCATACTGCTTCGGCTCGATGTTTCTCCTGCCCACTCCAAAGATTACACCCTGAGAAACGGCAAAATATCGCTGGGCGGCCGGCGTGGGCGCCCTCACCTTGCAACGAGTAAAAAATTTCTTTTACCGCATAAGTCATTATATTAATCCGAGGCTAGTTACTTTTACTGGTGATCCATTAAATCATTCGAGAATACAAAATACCCGAGTATTGGAGCTCACCTTATATAAGGCACTAATTATAACCGCGAAAACGATAGATAGATAAAAGAATGGCTATTATAGAGCGCGCATGTAGTAACGCAGCCAAAGCTAAAAAGGGTTTTTTGATGCACGGTTTAATAGGGTTCGTTACGGCCACTGGTGAACCACTCCAGAACATCCTTGTTCCATGGCATATTTCATCCTGATGCTAATACTAATGTATTAAAATGCAAAATTTGTATAACTGCGTCACAGATCGAAACAATATCTTTAATCAGAAGCGTCTCTTAAGGTTACTCAGATAAACCCGATAGAACCACAGACCTAAATCGGAAAAAATACGAGACGAGGAGTAAAGTAGGCATACTTCTACCGATTGAAATTTTCAAAAGACAGTTTTACTGCCGTGATAAGATTGGCGACAGGACATACACAGGGGATAGAAATGCCCGATAAAAGCGACGCAGTTTTATACAGCGACGATTACGAAGAGGCCTATCTAAAACAGATACTCACTGATGTTAAAAATATCGCCTTGATCGGTGCCAGCCCAAAACCTGAACGCGATAGTTATTTAACAATGGAAGCTCTTTTGAAAGCCGGTTACACAGTATTCCCGGTCAATCCTTTCGAAGTGGGTAATAGTATTTTAGGGCAACCCTGTTACGCGTCGGTGACAGAAATTCCCCATAAAATTGACATGGTGGATATCTTCCGTTCATCAGAATTTGTGCTCGCCATTACCGACGACGCAATCGCCATTGGCGCTCAAGTGATTTGGATGCAACTTGGCGTCATTAATCTAGAGGCTAGGGATAACGCTATTAAAGCTAATCTGAAGGTTGTCATGAACCGCTGTCCAAAGCTAGAATTAGCAAAACCCTATTGGACAAATGCTCTGTCCTAACAACACTAAAACGGTAAATCGATGACTGCGACAAAAGATATTTTACTTAGCGAGCTCAATAATCAAGGTGTTTTACGATTAACATTGTGTGACGAGAAGCGCCGTAATGCACTGTCCGAAACAATGCTTAAAACTCTAAGTGCCGTGCTAGGTGAGACTGCTAATAACCCCGATGTGAGAGTCATCGTATTAGCCGCAATAGGTCCAGCTTTTTGCGCCGGCCATGATCTAAAGGAGATTAGTGCCAAGCGCAGCACGGCAGACGGCGGGCAGGCTTATTTTACTGCCCTATTTTCTAGCTGCGCTGATGTAATGCAAGCCATCGTCAATAATCCTAAACCAGTCATCGCTGAAATAGCTGGGGTTGCCACCGCGGCAGGTTGCCAGTTGGTTGCGAGCTGCGATCTAGCTGTTGCCGCCGACACTGCAAAATTTGCCACACCGGGAGTTAATATCGGTCTGTTTTGCTCTACGCCAATGGTCGCACTATCACGTAATATGTCAAACAAGCACGCTATGGAGATGTTACTCACAGGCGATATGGTCAGCGCCACTAGAGCCGAGCAAATTGGCTTAATCAATCGTGTTGTTGAGGCACCTCAATTGACCGAAGTGACGATGGGGATTGCTGCAACAATTGCTAGCAAATCAACCATGACTGTAGCAATGGGTAAAACTGCATTTTATGAGCAACAAAATATGAATCTGAACAGCGCCTACGCCTATACCTCTGAGATTATGGTGGACAATATGCTCAAGCTTGATGCTAAAGAAGGTATTTCTGCTTTCATCGAAAAACGCCACCCAAAATGGCAAGACAGGTAGCCCGAAAATGTCCAACATTTACGATCAGGATTTAGACCGCAATCAAGCCAATTTTCAGCCATTATCCCCATTAACTTTCTTAGAGCGGGCTGCCACGGTCTTTCCTGAGCATATCGCCGTAATTCATGGTAATGCTCAAATTGACTACCGTTGTTTTTACTCGCGTTGTCGACAGCTTGCCTCGGCTCTTACTGATCAAGGTATTAGACGCGGTGATACTGTGTCAGTAATGCTGGCCAATACACCAGCCATGATTGAAGCTCACTATGCAGTGCCTATGTGCGGCGCAGTATTGCACTCTATGAACACTCGGCTAGATTCGCGCGTTATTGCCATGCAGCTAGATCATGCGGAATGCAAGGTGCTGATTACCGACTTAGCTTTCTCTGACACCATTAAGGATGCTCTCAAACTATGCAGCGTAAAACCACTAACTATTGATTACGATGATCCGGAATTTCCTCAAACAGGTGATCCTCTCGGCGAAATTGATTACGAAGAGCTTCTCACACGAGGTGATCCTGCTTTTAGTTGGCTAATGCCGACTGATGAGTGGGATGCCATTAGTATCAACTACACTTCAGGGACGACGGGCGATCCCAAAGGCGTCGTCTATCATCATCGTGGCGCGTCCTTGCTAGCTCAAAGCAGTATCCTCACCACGTCTCTTGCAAAGCACTGCGTGTACCTCTGGACCTTGCCCATGTTTCACTGCAACGGGTGGTGTTTCCCTTGGGCGATAACAGCTGTTAGCGGCACTCAAGTCTGTTTACGAGAAGTCCGCGCCGATGCTATCTGGGCGGCTCTAAAACAGCATGATGTGACTCTTCTATGCGGTGCGCCGGTGGTGATGTCGACGATATTAGCAACAGACCCGAGTGAGCGCCCTCAGTTGCCAAGTAGTGTAGATTTCTTTACCGCTGCTGCTCCACCTCCTGAAAGAGTTTTGTCTGATATGCGTGATGCTGGATTTAATGTCACCCACCTCTACGGCCTTACCGAAGTGTATGGCCCTGCAGTAGTTAATGACTGGCATCAACGATGGGATGAGCTTCCCGGCCCTGAACAGGCTAGGTTAAAAGCTCGACAGGGTGTGCGCTACCATGGCCTAGAATATCTTGACGTCTTAGACCCTAACACGATGTCACCCGTACCTCGAGATGGTGAAACTCTCGGTGAGGTAATGTTTAGGGGCAATGTAGTGATGAAGGGGTATTTAAAAAACAAAGCGGCGAATGAAGCATCTTTTTCAGGAGGGTGGTTTCATTCAGGGGATTTGGCCGTTATTCATCCCGATGGTTATATTCAACTCAAAGATCGCTCAAAAGACATTATTATCTCAGGTGGAGAAAACATCTCATCCATTGAAATAGAAGAGGTATTACATAAATATAGTGACGTAGTCACTGCCGCCGTGGTGGCAATGCCGGATGAGAAGTGGGGTGAAACACCTTGTGCCTTTGTCGAACTAGACCCAAATAGTCAAGCTTCAGAAGCAGACATCGAAGACTGGTGCCGCCAACATTTGGCAGGCTTTAAAGTTCCCCACCATTATGTCTTTGAAGTCATCCCTAAAACCTCCACAGGCAAAGTACAAAAATTTGCGCTCCGCCAGCGAGCAAAAGAAATGATAAATAGCCAATAAACCACTGTAGACTACAGTGCTGAGTATGTATTTATATGTATGCTACCAATATTTAGTTGAACTTAAATCATAGTGGAGCGATAAGCTCTGGGAAAAGAAATGAAGCAAGAGTCATACACGCCAGAAGATATCTCTATCCAACTGCGCAACAAAAAGCATGAGTTGGCCGACTGCCTTGGCAGAGATTGGTATGATAATCATCCGTTTAAAACGGCTTGGTTTAACGCCATGTCAATTACTTTTCCACTCGGTGAAAAATCGTTCATTGACAGTGTGCGGCACTATGCAGACAAGATTACTGATCCTAAGTTACAGAGTGAAATTAAACATTTTTGTGGCCAAGAAGGCATTCATCGCCGCGAGCATGAACTCTATAATATAACGCTGTGCAAAGAGCGCGGCTATGACCTTAATTACCTCGAAGGGCGAATAGCCCGAAAAATCAAAGAGTCCGACACTAAGCTTAGCTCGATTCAACGTCTATCTGTGACGGTCGCACTCGAGCACATTACAGCTGTTTTAGCGGAGAGAATGTTAGGTGATCAAGTTGACGCGAATGGTGTCATTGAAGGGCCTATGAAAGAGCTTTGGACTTGGCATGCGGCAGAGGAAATGGAACATAAAGCGGTTGCCTTCGATGTTTATCGCTCGGTTACTAAAAATAGACCTAATAGCGAAAAGATGCGAAAGTCTTCGCTGAAACTTGCTACATTCTTCCTGATTCTTGATATTGCTGTAGGTATGGTTTACATGCTAAGCAAAGATAAGAAGCTGTGGAATATCAAAGTTTGGGTTGAAGGGATACAGTTTTTATTGGGTAAACAAGGCTATATCCGCTCTTCATGGCCAGCCTACAAAGAGTACTTTAAAGAAGACTTTCATCCCTGGCAGCGGGACACTCGGTCTTTGCTGGAAAATTGGGAGGCAAGCCAACTCAACTCTGAGCAGATGTCCACCGCCTAAGGGATGTTGATTCTAGGGGTAAAACTCTTAGTTGGTGTTTGTGACTACATTATTTAAATATAGCCCTATGTGTCCGCTCAGCATCCTTTATTAACCGTGGAATATAGCTTTCATCACCTCCATTAAGTCGATGGTTGTCAGTAATATCAATAACATCAGCGACATGACGAAAAAATGCTTTGACGGTCGTAATTTGCAGCTGCAACCACGACTCTTTAGAGGTCTCTCGCTTGTCTCGTTTTAAAATTATACGTTTACCAGCGTGACTGTAGAACGGTTCTGGAGGAAGATGAACGACAATATCGCCTTCATTGGCTATTCGATAATGGGGGCCGATGACAGCACTATTGAGACTGGCAGTAAAATTCTCGTCACCAGGGCGAGGGCTACCAAAGGTATAAATACCATAGACCTGATGATGCTCCCTTGTTAATACGCCACCATAGAGTGAGGCCAGCGCTCCCCCAAAACTATGGCCAGTAATCCATATTTTTTTACTTTCTGATCCAAATTTTTTAACTATTTCGGTGAGACCTTGGGCCGCTGACTCCAGAGCATCTTGAAATCCTTTATGAACACTACTGTCAGTGAATGGGCCAGTCTCAGTAATTGCCGTGAAATTGGCCAACCAATCCTTTAAATCGTCATTACCACGAAAAACAACCACGATATTATCCTGGTCAGCCATTACATAGCACTGCATATCAATACGATGACCTTCGGTAACTTCTAAAAACTGCACCTGAGAGAAACCCCAATCTGACGCCCTCGCGATAATACTTTTCTCGCTTTTATAGGACAGCTGGCAGGCAACGGCCAATGAAAGGGCATTTTGTGGATGGTATCGCTTACTGATTTTTAAGGGGCCAAAATGATTTTTCCCAACTGACATAAAGCGACCCCATTGATGGCTCATTAACTATTCCATTATTTAATGACGTACTATTTCTTTTACCTACGCTGAAACTTAGTCGATAAAGCCTGGTAGGTTTAAATCAGCACGACGCCAAAATAATACATTGGAAATAGAATTAAAGACTAGCAGGCCTTGCTGGTGAGCCTTGTAAAAAAGGGCCATCAACACAAATACGTTGGCCATCGGGTGCTGCACAGGCTCCACAGATACCCACGCCACACTTTGTTAAGTAGTCAATGGCACTAAAAATCTGATCATCATGGCAAAACTCACGCTGCACTGCAGCAGCCGCATGTACCATAGCCGAAGGACCACAGTTATAGAACACTAAGTTATCCAGCTCAGGCTGGGTCATCTCCTCCAAACGGGAGCGCAACAGCTCCGTGACAACCCCCTTAAAACCCTCACTACCGTCGTCGGTAGCCACATGTACAGTAGCAATTCTCTGACACTCCTCAAGATAGTAGAGGCGCTCTGCAGTACGAGCACCCGTAAATATTTCAGCGTCACCAAAATCTCTAGCCAGCTGATACACAGCCGCTAAACCGGTTCCACCCGCAACAGCCATAATCTTGGCATCTTCAGGTGGCAATACTGGAATGCCGTGTGGGCCACGCACGTAGACTTCAGTTCCAACGGCTAAATCCATTAATTCGTGAGTAAAGAGACCTACATCAATAACCGCTAATTGAAAAGGGTCATCTGAGAGAGCTGAAAAAGGCTTTTCGCCTACCCCGGGTATCCAGAGAAAAACAAATTCACCAGCCTGAATGTTGATCTTTCGATCAAAGGTCAGAACACAAATATCCTCACACACACGCTTGTTTTCCACCAGCACAACAGGCTGAAAGTCCATATCGATATCGTAGCGGATATGTGCCTCCGCTTTGTTACTATCAAAGCAGATATCAGATTCAAGCTGACTAAAATAACTTCCAATATCATCGGTAGTCATGCCCGTAAGCGCAGATCCCACCCCAACAATAGTAGACCCAGCGTCAATGAATTCTCGCACGTCAGAGGCACTACTTACCCCACCACAACCAACAATAGGGACATCAGTCACCGCGGCAATTTCACGAATACACTTAAGCGCGATAGGCAAAACACCTTTACCCGACATCCCTCCTGCACCGTTACTTAATACAGGCTGACCATGAGAAGACGTATAACCAGGCCCTACCGTATTAATTGCGCAAAGACCATCTGCCCCACCAGCCACTGCGGCGAGTGCTATCTCACTAGTATTCGATGTATTGGGCGTTAATTTTGGGATCACAGGGATATCAACAACAGCTTTGACCGCAGCGGTCACTTCTCGAACCATATCTGGATCCTGACCCATCGCCATGCCATAACCTTTTGCATGCGGGCAGGAGAGATTGAGTTCTAGACCATCGGCCACAGGCGCCATAATCTTAGCCACTTCTACAAACTCTTCGATACTACCGCCAAAGATTGACACCA
>CAWKZU010000006.1:0-93980 GCA_963854585.1 Gammaproteobacteria bacterium
AGAAGCCACAGCTAATCGCAACGTCAATGACGGGAATCGATGTCTGTAAAAGCAGTAATCGTGCTCGAGAAAGCCGCAATTCAAGGTAATAGCGCGAGGGTGCGCAGTGAAGGTAACGGTTAAACAGACGTTCCAACTGACGACGAGAAATACCAACATAAGCCGCTATCTCATCCAGAGTTAGAGGCTCTTCAATATTGGATTCCATTAGTGTAACAGCCTCCACTAGGCGCGGTTGACTAGCGCCAATGAGGTACTTTAACGGGGCACGTTGAGCGTCTTTTTCAGTGCGGACTCGATCGCAGGTAAATTGTTCAGAAATCTGCTGCACTAATTGGTGCCCGTGAATACTAGCCACCAGATTAAGCATTAGGTCAATCGAGCTAATGCCGCCGGAACAGGTGTATCGGTCACGATCAATGACAAACAAGCTAGAGGATATATCAAGCTTAGGGAACTCTTCTCGCAGGCTAGCTAAATTTTCCCAATGAATGGTACAGCGATAACCATCTAATAGGCCTGCCGCCGCAAGAGCATAGCTACCGGTGCAGATGCCGCCCATAGGGATCTTACGTTTTGCCACCTTGCGTAGCCCTTCCAATAGAGCTTTGTCGCAATAGCGCTTAACGGAGTAACCTCCACAAACGAGCATTATATTAGCTCCACTAGCATCATCAAGACTACCGTCTAGAGCAAGCTCCAATCCGGCACTGGATAGCAATGGTTGACCATCAAAACTATGTAACGACCAACGGTATAATTTTTGCCCCGAAAGCCGGTTAGCCATACGTAATATGCCAACTGCATTTGAGAAGGTACTCAGGGTATATTCGGGGAGTAATATGAATCCGATGTGCAGAGTTACAGCTTCAACTGCAATAGTATCGACATTTTCAGACATTTTTAATCCCTCACCTTTCGGCTGCTGACCCTACAGGGGGCCATGCTCAAACGGCCCTTTAAACAAGGCTCTTGATCGGATTATAGGCTAAGAAACAGTTTTTATTAAAGACTTTTTATCGCCGTCGGCGTTTTCTTCCGCCAGCCGAATCTTGCCCGACTTTTTCCTTGGGTTTATCAACCACCGAAAAGAGGTTGGGGAACGGATCTTTTTTATTGGGAAAGGCCATGGCATCAACAAAATAATCCTGAAATTTAGGTTCCAAAGCCGTCTCTATTTTCTCAATATTTTTAACCAGGGTCTCGATCACATTACGGGACTCAGCATTTAGAAGAGCGATACGAGCACCCGTACCGGCCGCATTGCCCGCAGAAGACACTTGCTCTAGGACACAATCAGGGATCAAACCTAAAACCATCGCGTGTTGCACGTTGATATGACTACCAAAGGCGCCGGCCAAACGAATGCGCTCAATATGGTCAGTGCCTATATGGTCCATGAGCAATTTTACCCCGGCATAAAGTGCTGCCTTGGCCAACTGAATTTGACGAATATCATTTTGTGTCACCACAATCTGAGTTTCATCGGAGTCTGGGGTATGCAGTACATATGACCAAGTACGGTCATTTTTTATAATTCTTGAGGTTCTACCAATCAAATCGCCATCGACAATCCCATCCACCGTAACTATCCCTGCCAAGTACATCTCAGCGACTACTTCAATAATTCCAGAACCGCAAATACCTGTGACACCATGGTTTGCAATAGCATCAGCAAAACCTTCTTCATCAGACCAAAGCTCTGAACCAATAACCTTAAAACGCGGCTCCAGAGTTTCAGAATTAATCCTCACTCGTTCGATGGCACCTGTGGCCGCGCGTTGACCACAACTAATTTGGGCTCCCTCAAAGGCGGGACCAGTGGGACTGGAGCACGCCAATAAGCGCTGGCTATTGCCCAACACTATTTCAGCATTGGTACCCACATCCACCAATAGTGTCATCTTATCTTGCAGTTGAGGTTCTTCAGACAGGATCATACCGGCCGTATCAGCGCCCACATGTCCGGCAATACAAGGCAATATATAGATACGGCCACCACCATTAATCTTTAAATCTAACTCGGCGGCGGGCATTTCCACAGCAGCGTCTGTGGTTAAGGCAAAAGGCGCTCCCCCCAACTCCACAGGACTAATCCCGAGCAAAATATGATGCATGATCGGGTTAGCGACTAAGGAAACTTCCAAAATATCCTCGATTTCGGCACCTATCTCTTCAACCGCTTCGAGAAATAGTTCGTTGAGGCCCTGCCGAATGACAACAGTCATCTCATCGGCGCCTTCAGGGTGCATCATCACATAGGAAACACGGCTCATTAGATCTTCACCAAAGCGTATTTGCGGATTCATGGTACTGGCACTTGCCAGCACCTCACCACTTGCTAGATCACACAGATGAGCCGCTATAGTAGTCGAGCCAACATCCACCGCCACGCCGTAAGCCTTCTCGTGAAATCCAGGCCAGAGAGCAATAATCTGTTGGTTTTTGTGCATCGCAACGGTGACCCCTCTCTTTCCTGCCGCTAATACTGGTTGTAAAGTTTTCAGCAGACGGTTGTCACAATTAAGACCCGAGAGTTGCCACTCTTGCTCTAAAGCCTCTATTAGTCGCTGTAAATCTCCTTTAGGTACATGCATGTCAGGCTCTTCTACGTGAACATAGTAAAGCTTGGTTGAAGGGTCGAGGATAATATCGCGGTGCTCTGCGTCTTTGCGCACGATTTGTCGGTGCACCTGACTTTCAGGCGGTACGTCAATGACGACGTCATCAAGTAGCAAGGTATGGCAACTCAAACGTCGCCCCTGGGCTAGTGGTGTTTTACGCTCACCATATTTAATTTCTGTGGCACAGACAGCAGAGAGATGGCTGCTATCGGAGTTAATTTGATGCTTGGGAAAGGCACCTTCAGCACAGGTGATTTGGCAACGACCGCAAAGGCCTCGACCACCACAAACCGAGTCTATATCCACCCCCAAGACCCGTGCCGCATGAAGCAGCGGGGTATTAACCGGAAAGCTACCACGCCGACCAGAAGGAGTGAACACAACTTTGACTTGCTTATCTGCCATTAGATCAGTCTACCTACAATTGCTACATTTTATTTAAACACTATAGAGTATTTATGCTCTCCGACGGCGACCACCGCGCACACGTTCAGTTCCGGCGGCCTGAGGCTGGCGGTAAGCCTTAATCCAATTGGCACAGTTAGGATCATTACCCATCATCACATCGCCACCCCTCACAGCTTGCATTACTTCTGGATGCAGTGGACTTGTGATTGCTGATGTCATACCGGCTCCCATTGCCATAGTCAAAAATGCACTATTGATACCATTTCGATTAGGTAACCCAAAGCTCACGTTGGAAGCTCCACAGGTAGTGTTAACTTTCAATTCTTCGCGTAAACGTCGCACCACATGCATCACCTGTAAACCAGCAGTGTTAATTGCGCCAATCGGCATCACCAAAGGGTCAACAATAACATCACTGTAATGAATGCCGTAATCAGCCGCACGCTCCACAATTTTCTTAGCAACTGCGAAACGTTCGTCGGGGTCTTCAGAAATACCCGTTTCATCATTGGATATTGCGACAACAGCAGCACCATATTTCTTTACCAAAGGAAGCACTCTTTCTAATACTTCATCTTCACCGGTAACGGAATTAACCAGCGCCTTGCCTTGATAAACTGACAGCCCTGCCTCCAAAGCAGCAATAATAGAAGAATCGATACTTAACGGTACGTCGGTTATCGATTGCACCAATCGAATAGCCTCGGCCAGGATGCGCGGCTCATCAGCCAAGGGAATACCCGCATTTACATCCAGCATATGGGCACCTGCCGCAACCTGCGCCAGCGCGTCAGATTCAACACGACTATAATCACCCACTTTCATCTCTTCGGCCAAAATCTTGCGGCCTGTAGGGTTAATGCGCTCTCCAATGATAACAAAGGGTTGGTTAAAGCCTATTTTGACTTCTTTAGTGGCTGAACTGAGGGTGGTTACAGTCATGTTTTTCTCCTAAAATTAACGATTCAAGTGCCAAGGCTTTCTATCGCCCAACACTTTAGTTTTTTTTACGATCTCAGCGATCCGCTCTTCTTGGCGATAAGCCATAATATGCACGCCACTCACACCGTCTATTTCTTTAACTTGATTGACCATATCAATACAAATGTTGACACCTTCCTGACGTTGATCATTAGCACCAGCAAGCCGTTTAATAATATCATCGGGGATATGCACACCAGCCACATTATTACGAATCCACTCGGCCGATTTGGCTGACGCTAGCGGGCCTACACCCGCCAAAATAAACACTTTTTTATCTAAGCCCATATCTCTTATCTCAGACATATACGCCTTTAATCTGTCAATATCAAAACAATACTGAGTCTGAATAAACTGGGCGCCAGCAGCTACCTTTTTAGCCAATCGCAGCGGCCTATAATCCAGCGGAGGCGCAAATGGATTAGCGGCAGCCCCTAAAAACACCTGAGGTCGCGAGCTGATTTTACGACCACTCAAAAACTCGCCTTTATCCCGCATACCGCCAATCATTTGCAAGCTAGTCATGCAGTCCATATCAAACACAGGCTTAGCCTGAGGGTGATCGCCTGACTGCACTCCATCGCCCGTGAGGCAGAGAACATTGGACACACCCATGGCCGACGCACCCAACACATCACCCTGAATGGCAATACGATTCCGGTCACGACAAGAGATTTGCATGATCATCGAGTAGCCACGCCGCGTCAGCAAGGCACACATACCAACACTAGACATATGACAGTTAGCGCCAGAACCATCAGTCGCGTTAATAGCATCAACATAACCATCAAATAAAGCTGCCCGCTCGTATACATCATGGGGGTCGGCAGAATCTGGTGGCGCTATTTCAGCCGTAACCGCAAAGTATCCCGCACGCAGTACTCTCTCAAATCGACCAGGAGAACAATGACCTGGCAGTATGGGTAAGTTCTCTCCGGCTATGGGCTCATCATCAAAGATCATATTTCACTAGCCCCCATCCTTTTTCTTACCGCACGTAACCAAGCGCTAGAGCCTTTTAAACGAACATCGACCGGAGTCTGAATGACCTGGATAGCAGACACCGAAGTGCCGATTCGCTGACTACCTTGCCAAGAAGTAACCCAAACACAAACCATATCTGGTTCAATTTCGCAGTTACCATTAGCTCGCACACCCCCGCAAGGGCCGTTGCGTAAACTTTTGGGACAATTCATGGGGCAGGCCATCCCAGTTTCACTTAGTGTGCATTGTCCGCATGATTGAGAGTCAAACAGAAAGCCCTTAAGTAACTTTTCTACCGCGGCAAATCCTTGGTCCAAACGACGATAACCCAGCCGCTTAAAAATGGGATGAAGAACGACGAGACAGGCCTCGAGACCCTGATAGGCCCAATGCAACCCACGGGCATTTCTAACCGACCAATAGCGAAGCCGCTTCATGCAGGCTCGACCTTAAGGCCTTTATTAGCCACTAAAGCGGCTATATCGGCATTAGAGTATTCTGCCTCAATGACATCGGCAAACTGCTGGGCCAATTCCTGAGGACTCCCCTGCGCCTCAAGTGGGCTGGTCACTCGACGCCAGTCATCCAAATACTCTGCGCTGCCACCCTTTCCTGCTTTCATTGCCGCACGGTCAATAGCGGCCTGAAATCGATGACTAAGCATGGATTTGCCCCGCACACGCCCGCTTTTAACTAGTATCTGAGCTGGGATGTCGCGCCAAAATACTTCAATCTTTTGCATACCTTCACTCTCTATGTAAGCGGCTATCAACTAAATTTTAAAATCTGCTGTTGCAGGCTGCTGTCTAAATCACCATAACCCGTATGCAAATGACGAAACTCAAGGCCTAAAAATTCAGCCGCTACTTTTGCCTTTGCCTCCAACTCAGTATCTTGGCGCTGGGACAGGTAAATCACACGGGTATAATGAGCAAAGTATTGATCACGCAACTCTGGGTGCCTGTCGAGCTTTAGCCCTTTAATCATAATGCGGTCAAAATGCTCAACCAAAAAGTCCGTCAGATAAAAGGTGCCCAATTCCTGTTCGGCCAATTCAGAAAATCGCTCTTCAGTGGCATAAAACGAATAACAGTGAGCACCTGGCAGACGCTCTATATTCTCTTCCTCTAAAACACGATCAATCTCACCACCGGTGCCGCAGTCAGCGTAGGCAACAAAAATGCTTTGGTACTGACCGAGGTTCTCTTTAATCTTGTCGCGTAGCTTCTGAGGGATCAGTTTTGGGCGATTGTGTAACTCTGCGTCCAAACATTGCAACTCAATTTGATTCCAATTGTTCAGTCTCTGGAGCCACACTATTTCATGAGCTAGTGCGCCGCAGGCAATCACTAAAAGCTTTGCCTTTGTCTGCTCACTGACCCTTTTCATTAAGCCGTCTCTAATGCTCGACGCTCAGACACCAACCGAATTGCTGTGGTCGACGCGTCCGCCGCATCGCGACAGTAAGCATCGGCACCCACCGCGATACCAAACTCTTCATTAAGCGGTGCACCGCCGACCATAACGATGTACTTGTCACGCATATTGTGGTCTTTCAGCGCATCGACAACCACTTTCATGTAAGGCATGGTCGTGGTTAAAAGTGCCGACATCCCCAGAATATCCGGTTTGTGCCGTTCTAGCGCCGCAAGATAATCTTCGACAGAGTTGTTGATGCCTATATCGTAAACATCAAAACCAGCCCCCTCCATCATCATCGCTACTAGGTTCTTACCGATATCATGGATATCACCCTTAACCGTACCGATAACCATGGTGCCGACAGGCTTGGCGCCTGTCTCAGCCAACAATGGCTTTAAAATCGACATCCCGCCTTTCATCGCGTTGGCAGACAGCAGAACTTCTGGGACAAACAAAATACCATCACGGAAATCAATACCAACAATAGTCATGCCATCAACCAAGGCCTCTCCCAAGACCTTTTCAGCAGACCAGCCCCGAGCCAGAAGGATGTCTGTTCCCTCTATAATTTCTTCTTTTAGTCCGTCATACAGATCATCATGCATCTGTAAAACCAAATCTTTGTCGGATAGTTCTGCTAGTACGATATCGTCTTCATCAGACATGTGTTGTAACCCTCAAATAGGTTTTTTTAATAATCACGATCGGCAAACGAGCCTTTGCGCCGCGCCATAAAGTCCAACAGTGCTTCATCAATCGCTGGATCTATCGCCGGCGCCTGATATTCATTAAGCATTTTCTTCCATAGGATATTGGCGCGTTGAGCCGTATCCAAAGCGCCATCCGAGGTCCATTGCTCATAGCTGTTGTTATCAGCCACCGTTGAGCGATAGAAGGCAGTTTCGAAGTTTTTCAGGGTATGGGCAGAACCTAGGTAATGCTTGCCCGGACCCACTTCTCGCACCGCATCAAGGGCCTGACCATTTTCAGACATATCCATACCACCGAGGAGGACAGATATCATGCTGGCCTGATCACAATCCATAACAAATTTCTCATAACCCATCGCCAAGCCGCCTTCTAACCAACCCGCGGTATGTAACATAAAGTTAACTCCGGCTAGAGCAGACGTCTGCAGAGTATTAGCCGCCTCATAAGCCGCCTGAGCATCAGGTAATTTAGAGCCACAAAGGCCCCCACCACTACGGAATGGAACCCCAAGACGCCGAGCTAATGATGCCGCAGCATAAATAACTTGGCTGGGCTCTGGTGTACCAAAGGTAGGTGCACCTGTCGCCATGGATACCGCGGCAGCAAATGTCCCAAAAATAACGGGTGCCCCAGGCCGACAAAGCTGGGTAAAAGCAATGCCCGCTAATGCTTCGGCTAAAATTTGGGTAACTGTACCTGCCGTAGTCACTGGTGACATGGCTCCCGCAAGAATAAAGGGTGATACCACTGTCGCCTGATTATTGCGCGCATAAACCTTTAATGAACCAAGCATAGTAGCGTCATAGGTCATTGGCGAATTCACGTTAATAAGACTGGTCAATACACAATTTTGATCAACAAACTCTTCACCAAATACTAACTTAGCCATGTCCACCGTATCTTGGGCACGCTCATGATGGGTTACTGAACCCATTAATGGTTTATCACTGAGCTTAAAATGGGTGTATACCATGTCGAAATGACGTTTATTCACCGGCAAATCCACCGGTTCACAGATAGTGCCGCCTGAGTGGTGTAAATCTGGTGCCATGTAGGCTAATTTGACAAAGTTTTCAAAGTCATTAATAGTCGCGTAGCGCCGGCCTTTGTCAATATCATGAACAAAAGGTGAGCCATACGCGGGCACTAGCACAGTGCGCTTACCACCGATAATAACGTTGCGCTCAGGATTTCTAGCGTGCTGTACATACTCTTTTGGGGCCGTCGCTTGAATCAGAGAACGACAAAGGCCTTTGGGGAAATGCACGCGATTTCCCCGAACATCGGCTCCGGCTTCTTTCCACATTTCCAGAGCTTCTGGGTCATCCAGAAAATCAATACCGATCTCTTCCAAAAGGATGTCAGCGTTATCTTCTATCAGCTGTAAATTCTCTTCAGTCAGATATTCAAAATACGGGATTTTGCGCTCAATAAACGGAGTGGTTGCAACCACTGCATTGGCACGGGCTTCGCGCCGCCCTTCACGGCCACCACCCTCTCTACCTGCTCTTCTACGCCCTGTTGGTTCAGTCATAATAATGCTTCCGTTGGAGAGCATATTGCTCTCATATAATGGATCTATTATCGCCAGAAGTCTGTTCCTGTTTAGGTCAGACCGCATGTGGCGATACGACACGGGAGTACCCGTCTGCGACGCTATTAAATGGCGTCTTTTAAAGCCTTTTTACTTAACCCCTAAGCACAGCATTGTCGCCATCAAATGGTGATTCTTCAATTACCGTGGCACGATAACGTGCACCTAAAATTTCAATCTCTAACTCGGTGCCAATGGCTCCGTACGCTGTCTTAACTAAGCCCAGAGCTAAAGACTTGTTGACCCGAAACCCAAAACCACCCGATGTCGCTCGACCCACTAGTTGCCCATCTTTATAAAGCCCCTCAGAGCCTCGGGCGTCGGCATCCACAACATCGTGAATTTCAAGCGTTGCAAAACAGTTTTCAAATCCACGGCGCTGCCAATCCAGCAGGCCTTGTTTGCCAACAAAGTCGCCGTCTTTGTCTAATTTAACAAACCGATCTAGCCCGGATTCAAGCGCTGAATATTCAATCGACATTTCGCGGGGAATCAGCCGGTATGATTTTTCCAGACGCATAGAGTCCATGGCTCGAATACCAAAAGGTTTTATCTCAAACTCAGCACCGGCTATCATTAACTGATCAAAGATATAGTTTTGCATCTCAATGGGATGGTGTAATTCCCAACCCAACTCACCAACAAAGTTAACCCGCAACGCCTCAGCTTGAGCATAACCCACGTTAATAGACCTTCCGGTCAGCCACTTAAAGTTGTCATTTGACAGATCAGTGTCGGTAAGTTTTTGTAGCACTTCACGAGATTTTGGCCCAGCAACCACCAACACGCCCATTTGAGTGGTGATTTTTTGTAATTTGACAGAGCCGTCATTAGGCGCAAGTTTACTTAAATAATCCCAATCGTGACGTTCGTTAGAGCCAGCGAAAACGAGATAATAGCTATTTTTTGCGCGCTTATAGATAGTAAATTCTGCGCGCACACCACCATTTAAAGACAGCATATGGCAGAGTCCAATACGGCCAATTCCTTTGGGAACGTTGTTAGCGACAATGCTATTTAGCCACGCTTCAGAGCCATGCCCAGATACCGTTGCTTTAGAGAATGCGGACATATCCAGCACACCGACTTTCTCACTGACATGGCGGCACTCGTTACCTACAAAATCAAAGTAATTAGACCGACGGAACGAATTCTTCTCCACAATACGGCCATCATCCAAAGCTTTAGAATGGTTTTTATTCCACAGGGTATCGCCTTTATCCAAATATTGGTCGGACAGCGAGTAATCTAAAGGTGCAAACCAATTAGGTCGCTCCCACCCATACACTGAGCCGAACACTGCACCCAAATTTTTCATCCGATCGTAACAGGGGGATGTCTTCAATGGCCGTGCTGCACCCCGCTCTTCGTCGGGATAATGGGTCTTAAACACGTGGTCATAGGCTTCCTCGTTTTTAGAGCGCAGATAGCCTCGAGTGGCATAAGGTCCAAAACGCCTAGGATCAACACCCATCATGTCGACTGTAGGTTCGCCATCCACAATCCATTCAGCTAATTGCCAGCCCGCGCCACCAGCAGCGGTGATACCGAAACTGTGCCCTTCATTGAGCCAGAAGTTCTTTAATCCCCACGCCGGACCAACGATAGGATTGCCATCTGGCGTGTAGGCAATAGCGCCGTTGTAAACGGTTTTGACGCCGACTTCAGCAAACGCCGGAACTCGACTCATGCACGCTTCAATATGAGGCATTAGCCGATCAAGGTCGCCGTTAAATAACTCATACTCAGACTGATCACTCGGACCATCGACATAACAGCAGGGCGCTCCCTCTTCGTAAGGCCCTAAGATAAAGCCACCAGCCTCTTCTCTAAGGTAATAACCAGCGTCAGATTCACGCAACACTGGCTGCTCTGGTAAACCTGCAGCTTTTCGGGCAAGAATGTCGGGGTGAGGGTCAGTAACAATGTATTGATGCTCTACTGGAATGACTGGAATATCAAGGCCCACCATCTCGCCAGTCTTACGAGCAAAATTACCCGTGCAGGAAACAACATGCTGACAGTGGATCTCGCCCTGATCAGTCTTTACTATCCAGCTATCATCTGATTGCTGCTCAAGATCTAAAACAGTTGTATTGCGATAGATCTCTGCACCACGAGCCCGGGCGCCCTTCGCTAGGGCCTGAGTAAGATCCGCCGGCTGAATATAGCCATCATCGGGGTGCTGAATGGCGCCTATAACACCCTCTGTATTACACAGCGGCCAAACTTCTTTGACTTCTTCTGGCGTT
The DNA here is from genome assembly GCA_963854585.1 of Gammaproteobacteria bacterium. Classification (GTDB taxonomy): domain Bacteria; phylum Pseudomonadota; class Gammaproteobacteria; order Pseudomonadales; family Porticoccaceae; genus HTCC2207. The sequence goes on from CAWKZU010000006.1 coordinate 10,977, forward strand.
AAGAAATTGACCTCGACACCCACTGTTTGGGCCACACCAGAGTAATACTTGTACTCATCCATACGATCTTCAGTGGAGGCTAAACGTATATTAGATACCACACTAAACCCGACATTTTGGCCAGTTTCTTCTTGTAATTCGTGATAAAACTTCACCGAATATTGATGCAACTTACCCACTGAATAACTCATATTAAACAACGGCAGTAGGCCTGCAGCATGCCAGGTGGATCCCGAGGTCAACTCTTTTCGCTCCACCAGTACCACATCGGTCCAACCTTTTTTGGCCAAATGGTAGAGCGTGCTAACCCCCACAACACCCCCACCAACAACTACCACCTGTGCACTTTTCTTCATAGAAACTTCTCAATTTAGACTATTATTTAAGGCTATGATTATTGCGAAGTGTAACTGGCGAGCCAGCATAGACAGCGTACAGTTACGACTGCTTCATACCTGAAAACGTCAACCATTTCGGGTCGCTTTTGAGACAGCCATTGACGGTCTTAGGAATCCCCGTAACATGGGGTTTGCGGAAGATGAAGCACCTAGACATTAGAGCCGATTAAAAGAGAGAGCTGCAATAATGAGTGATATTGAAATTGCCCGTAAAGCGACAATGAAACCCATCAGTGAAGTAGCTGAAAAGCTGCTTATTCCGGAGTCAGCCATTATTGCCTATGGCAAGACCAAAGCCAAAATCGACCCCGAGTATCTTTCCACTCTCAGTGATCGGCCCAATGGCAAATTGATTCTGGTCACGGCGATTACGCCGACCCCAGCGGGTGAAGGCAAAACAACTACGTCTGTAGGCTTAACCGACGGACTAAGCAGAATAGGCAAGAAGTCAATTGTTTGCCTGCGTGAACCAAGCCTTGGGCCCTGTTTTGGCATGAAAGGCGGCGCTGCCGGCGGTGGTTACGCCCAGGTAGTACCAATGGAAGATATTAATCTGCATTTCACAGGTGATTTCCATGCAATTGGCGCCGCGCACAATTTATTATCAGCGCTGCTGGACAATCACATTCACTGGGGCAACAGCTTAGAGATTGACGCCCGCCGCATTCAATGGAAGCGTGTCATCGATATGAATGATCGCGCTCTGCGCAATATTAGCTGTGGCCTTGGCGGCCCCGGTAATGGGTTCCCGCGTCAAGATGGCTACGATATCACTGTGGCATCAGAAATTATGGCGATTTTCTGTCTGGCTAATGACCTAGAAGACTTAAAAGCCCGCTTGAACAAGATTGTAGTCGCATACACTCGAGATCATCAGCCCATTTTAGCCAGTGAAATTAAAGGCATTGGCGCTATGGCAGTGCTGTTAAAAGATGCACTGGCTCCAAACTTGGTACAGACTTTGGAAAACAACCCGGCAATTATTCACGGTGGCCCTTTTGCCAATATTGCTCACGGTTGCAACTCAGTTATAGCCACTAAAGCAGGCCTTAAGATGGCCGACTATGTGGTCACCGAAGCCGGTTTTGGCGCTGACTTAGGTGCTGAAAAATTCTTTAACATTAAATGCCGCAGCGCCGGCTTGCATCCAGATGCCGCCGTCATCGTAGCCACTGTGCGAGCCCTTAAAATGCACGGTCATGTTGGTAAAGATGCTCTTAGTGACGAAAATGTTGAGGCTGTGCATGAAGGCTGTAGTAATCTAGTGCGGCACATTGAAAACGTCAAATCTTTTGGTGTCCCCGTAGTAGTAGCGATCAACCGCTTTGTTACTGACACTGATGCTGAAATTGCTATGATCAAAAAAGTGGCGGAAGCCAACGGCGTCAAAGCCGTTGAATGCACCCATTGGTCAGATGGTGGTGCCGGCACTGAGGAACTTGCCCATGAAGTAGTGGGGCTAGTCGATGGTGGTCACGCTAACTTTGCGCCTCTTTATGCGGATGAAATGCCGATTTGGGATAAGGTTAAAACCATTGCCACACGCCTCTATCGTGCGGATGACGTTATTGCCGACCAAAAGATTCGTGACCAAATCCAAAGCCTACAGGATTCTGGCTATGGCCACTTCCCTGTATGCATTGCTAAGAGTCAGTACAGTTTCTCCACCGACCCCAATCTCAAAGGTGCGCCAAATAATCATGTAATGGCGATCCGTGAAGTACGCCTGTCAGCCGGGGCCGGCTTTATTGTAGTGGTCTGTGGTGATATTATGACCATGCCTGGTTTACCCAGAGTGCCAGCAGCAAACAATATTGATATTGACGGAAATGGTGAGGTAGTCGGATTATTCTAGATACCGTTCGGGGCTCAGTCTCCGCACTCAAATGTCCGAGCTGCGACGGTGAACTAATTGCCGTCGCTGATAGCGAGACCAAAATCTATCGCTGCATCAACAATCATAGTTTTGATGTCGCTCGCGAGGGCTACCTCAATCTGCACCTAGCTCAGCACAAACGCAGTAAAAGTCCCGGTGACAGCGATACCATGATCAGAAGCCGCCAAAGATTCTTAAATGGCGGCTATTACCAACTCCTATCGGATGCAATCTCAAGCACTATTAATAAGTGCCCACTTAGTTTTGAACAAAAATTGCTAGATATTGGTTGTGGCGAGGGATACTACTTACAACAGTTGCGAAATATTGCTGAACGCTCCAATGCACATTTAGAGCTACTGGGTTTGGATGTTTCTAAGGCCGGGGTGCGACTGGCAGCCAAACGGAAGTTGAATGCTCTACTGATCGTAGATAGCGCCTATAAAATACCGCTGTTTGATCATAGTGTCGACACAGTCTTATCGGTATTCTCACCAATATCCCCTGACGAGACCGCGCGAGTTTTAAAAACAGATGGATACCTGATTATGGTGGGCCCCGGAGAGGAGCACCTCACCGGCCTTACCGCACACATTTATGACCAACATCAGCCCCATGCGGGCAATTTTAAGGCGCTGGATGACCATCCTGCCTTTGCGCTCCAAGAGCAAATCGAAATAAAGGCAACTATCACCGTCAAGGGCGCCGATATTTTTGATTTGCTCACCATGACCCCCTATTACTGGCACGCCAGTGCTGAGCAACAAAGCAAGCTCTCTTCATTGGATCAACTAACTACTCCAATACATTTTTACCTGCGCATTTATCAGAAAAAAACACACTAAACGATCGGTCACATGCTCCGATTAAAAGTATGTGATATTACCTCATAAACTAGACGCTATAGATCAAGGTAGGCAGTGATATCAGCCGCCGTACGAAAACCAATGTGTGATGAAGCTAGGGTCGTGTCTTGAGCTTGTCGTGCCGCTGGCCGAAAGCGCTGACAATAGTTGTCCGAGCACAAGAATGAGCCGCCCTTTAGCGTTTTAACCGTCACGCCAGGTTGCTGAGGATCATACCCCTCTGCACCATAATCGCGCTTGCGGTCAGGTCCATAAGCCGTATCAGTCCACTCCCAGACATTGCCAGTAGTGTCGTACAACCCCAGTCCGTTGGCTGCAAAACAGCCTACAGGGGAACTACCAATAAAACCGTCTTCGTTCATGTTGTTATACGGAAAGCGTCCCTGCCAAGTATTGGCTTTTGATGCACCGACATTGGGACTCTCTTCTCCCCAGGAAAAAGAAGCACCCTCTAGCCCACCGCGAGAGGCATATTCCCACTCCGCCTCAGTGGGTAGTCTTCGACCCAGCCACTGAGCGTAGGCTATAGCATCAGCATGGGTAATCTGGACCACTGGATGGGCTTCTTTGCCCACAATTGAGCTGTCAGGGCCCTCAGGATGTTGCCAATTTGCGCCAGACACAAACTGCCACCAAGTCGCCGGTGAACTTGGCTTGTCTAAATCAGGGGCCACAAACACCATAGAGCCTGGCACTCTAAACTCCGGTGGTATTTCTGGGAAATCAACGTCGGACAATCCATGCTCGGCAGCGGTGACATAACCAGTATCATCAACAAAGGCTTTGAATTGGCCGTTGGTTACTTCAGTTTTATCAATATTAAAGCCTGCTACCCTGGTGACCTTAACCGGCCCTTCATCCGGGTAATAACGATTATCGCCAAATTTAAAATCACCGCCACTAACATCAACCGTTTGATTGACCTCACTCTCAGGCAGACACACCAAGGGTAACTTGTCTTCACTGCAGGCTGTTAAAAGGGCTAGGCAAAAAACACCTAAGTAAACTCTAACCGATGATTTGTTCATAGTGTCTCTCTGCTACTTGGGTCCATAGGCATAAAAGTCAGTTTTAGCTATGCCGCGCTGATAGGCAGGTCGCTCATGACAACGGTCACGAAATGCCATTAAATTAGGCAGTTTATCAGCTGAATACATCATGGGGGCAATTTCAGCAATAAAGGACAATTGAATATCTGCACCGCTAAAGGCATTCCCGACAAACCAGTTAACACCGTCTAATGCTTGCTCTATATAACCCAAGTGCCGTGCTAACTCATCGCTAATACGAGGTTTCAATGCCTCGCCCCCGTCAGGGAGCATAGAGGTGTAGAGTTTAAGCATCAACGGTAATACCGCACCACTCTCACCGTAATGTAACCACTGCAAATATTGCTCATGGTCATCACTACCCGTCTCAGGTAATAACTGACCGCCACCATGATGGCGCAACAGAAAGTCGATAATAGCGCCCGATTCTATAACAGTGACCTCTCCATCGGTGAGCACTGGTGATTTACCCAAGGGATGCACAGCTTCAAGTTCTGATGGCGCCAAGGACGTGACAGGGTCGCGCTGATAGCTCTTGATTTGGTAATCGACCCCGAGCTCTTCAAGTAACCAAATAATACGTTGCGAGCGAGAATTATTAAGATGATGTACTGTCAACATAAGCCTAGATCCTGTTTGTTGGGTGTGATTGTTTTTATTTCAATAAATGGTTTTTAATAATATCAAAAATTTCAGGTTGAGTGACCATAGCCGGCACTAGCCCTTGTCCCACTGCATTGCTGAGCAAGGGTACGTTAACACCAGTATGTTCTTCACTAAAAAAATCATTAGTGGCGTAATTGACACCCATAATAGAGCCTTCAGGGGTATGGATGCGGATTAGGTACCCAGGACTATAGACGGGCACAGGAATATCTATGTAAAGAGTCCGCTCGGGAACCAATTGCGCGGCTTGACCATGATCAGCTGTAACTAAAACAAGGGTGTCGGGATGGCTATCGGCGAATGCTAACGCGAGGTCAAGCGATTCCTCCAGTTGCTCTAACTCTCCAATACTGCCACAGGCTTTTCGCTCATGTGCTTGCTTATCTATTGATGCGGATTCGATCATCAAGAAAAACGTATCGTCTCCAGCACCCTCTCCTGCCAATCGTGACAACGCTACTGCAGTCATCGACGCAAGGCTTGGCATGCCTATATGTTCAGGATTCTCTTCACAGTGCATGGGTTCAGGGTAGGTAACTGACCCCAGCGCCCAGTGCAATTTGTTCAGCAGACTGGGTATGGGTTTTTCCGCCACTCGGTCATCTTCGCCACGCCACTTGACAGGCATAGTGCTGGGTGAAAACAGTCCGAGAAGTCTACCTGAGCCATTATCATTCAACTCTGTCACTCGCGTCACCACCTGATAATCTGCCTTTTCTGCCAATTGCAGGACGGTTTGGTCTGAACCCTCTGCCACTTGAACAAAGTGCTGCATACCACCACCAAGGGCTACATGAATGCCAGAATCAACTAACTGCTCTGAAATAGAACCCAGGCCACCATTACTTTTAAGATCTGGAGAGCAATCAGCAATAGTTTTATAGTAGGTTTCTGCTTGCACCATCATCTCGGGATTTTCACAGTCGCGTGTGTTGACATGCGCGTAAAAGGCGGACGGTGTAGCATCCGTGATACTGGCCGTACTCACTATCCCCGTTTTAATTCCCTGTTGGTGAGCCAACTCGACAATATTTACTAAGTCTTTGTCGTCACCTGCGTTAGTACCCACTCGCCCTATACTAGTTACAACGCCACTGGCAATTGAGGTTGCGGTGTTTGCCGAGTCAGCTACATAGATCGCTTGGTCTGGATTTTCGTCATCGACAGTCAACACCTGTGCCGTGCTTCTGTGAGGGAGTTGATCAAGCGTGAGTTTACCGCGACTGCCGACAAGATAGTTTCGAGCTATCGTAATTTGATGATTATCCATGCCATCACCGATGATCAGGATCACATTACCGGCAAAGCTCGGCACAGAAATCGAACATAGGGCTGCAGATAGCACAGCCATTAAGGCTGCTTTAAAACGCTTACTTGAAGGATAATTCATGGAATTTAGTCCAATTAAAAAATTATATTTGAATGCAACTTTTACCCATTGTGCTCGTAATTTCCAAGGAATATTGCATGAAGTAACGCATTTCAAACTATACTGCAATTATACTGGTATTTTAGCTTTTATCGTTTTTTTAAAGCCCTAATTTTATGATTACTCCAGCCTTACAAAGTTTTATTAGTCGTCATCGGTTGCCCGAGTCCTATCTGTCGATGGCTGAAAAATGGTTTTCTCCGATTCTATCTGAGTTTGGGGAGCATTATGGACGCGAGAAAAGTATCCAAATTATAGGGATTAATGGCTGTCAGGGGTCAGGCAAGTCAACGCTAGCTGATTACCTTTGCACCCAAGTGAAACTCCAATATGGGGCAGCCACAGTGTCATTGTCATTAGATGATTTCTATCTAACCAAGGCAGAACGAACTGCACTTGCACATGACGTGCATCCGCTATTAGCCGTCCGCGGGGTGCCCGGCACTCATGATATTGCACTGGCCATCGATACCGTAAATAGCCTTAAAGCCGGCAAAAGAACCCTACTGACTCGGTTTGATAAAAGCACTGATGATAGAACTAAAGCTGAAGACTCTGTAATCATGAATGGTCCCATTGGTCTTATAGTCCTTGAAGGCTGGTGCTTTGGTGCCACACCAGAGTCACAAGAAAAACTAGCGACACCGGTTAACGAACTTGAGAAAAAGTCTGATGCCAGCAGCATATGGCGGCGCTACGTTAATGATGCGTTGGCAGGCGATTATCAATCTTTATTTAACATGGCCGATCGCCGCGTGATGCTTAGAGCGCCCTCCTTTGATAGCGTTTTTAAGTGGCGACTAGAGCAAGAACAAAAGCTAGCAGAGCGTTTACGGCTCAACATTAAAGATCCGCTACCTTCAGATATAATGGATGAGAATGATGTTCGACACTTTGTTAATTACTTTCAGCGTATCACTGAGCAGTGTTTAACTAGCATGCCGGAGGGAATAGATTATTTATACCAATTGAATGAGAACCGGGCCATCACCCGCTACGATCAATTAAATTCAAACGACTAACCGATAACCTTAGACTACCACCGCATTTTGATTGAACTCACTGACCACTCGCAATAGCTGTCGACACGTCACCTGACCAACCAGCTTGCCATGATCCAGTACCGGACGACGACGATGACCTTTTTTCACCATATCATCAGCAATGTCGACTAAGTCAGCGTGTAAATCGCAGTAATCAACCTCTTTAGTCATATAATCACCGACCTTTCCGACATCACCGTGCTCATTATATGTGACCGCCAGAATAGCACGCAGACAGTCTATTTCAGATAACAAGCCCACGAGATCATCATGCTCATCGACCACGCATATCCCAGATATCCTATTGTCGATGATCATATGAATCGCGTCAAAAAGATCAGCCTCTGCTAGGATCGTTATAGGTCCCTGAACCATGTAGTCGCTAAGGTCAACCGAATGTAACATAAACACCTCCGCACTTTGATTAACGGTTTTTAAAAGCAGGTTTTATAAGCCCCCTGCATAGGCAATAAAAGGTTGTGGCCAAGAGCCAAGCACTAAGATAGAAGCCATTAAGACTAGCGCAAGTAGTTTTTCTAGACGATTTGCGCTTTCGCCGGTGCTTTTAGTAGACTTACTCATGGCGAAAATAACTCTCAAATAGTAATAGATAGCAACGGCACTACCCACCACTAAGGCTGCCAGTAATCCCCAAAGGCCAGATTGAATACCAAGCGTAATTACAAAGAACTTGGCCATAAATCCAGCGGTTAAGGGTATACCTGCCAGTGACAACATAGCCACAGTGAGGGCAGATGCCTCTAGTGGCCGATGCCAGAACAGACCCTCAAAGGCACTAATATCTTGCTTGGCAGTGTCTTCTCCAGCTACCGTAGAGACTACCGTAAAAGCCGCTAAGGTAGTTACCATATAGGCTGTCAGGTAAAAGGTAATGCTTTGACTGACTAGCCCTGCATCCACATAAGTCAGGGCTATTAACACCACCAACAGATAACCAAAATGGGCGATCGAAGAATAAGCTAGCAAGCGTTTGATATTTTCTTGACGCAAGGCCAGCCAATTACCAACCAGCATAGACGCAATAGCCAAAACCACTAATGCTGTGTTTAAACCGCTGTATTGATTTAGGCCCCCATCTATATAAAACCGACTCAATGCTACAAATACCGCGCCCTTAGAAACTGTGGCAAGAAATCCAGTCACCGGGGTAGGTGCGCCCTGATAAACGTCCGGCGTCCACATATGGAAAGGTGCGACAGATAGTTTAAAGCCAATACCCGCTAGAACCATGGCACTGCCCGCCATAATCAGCATGGGATTTTCAATGTAAGCTAAAGCACCTTTAGCACCAATACCTGCATAACTTAATTCGCCGGTGGCTGCATAAATAAGCGCAAAACCATACAGTAACATTGCTGACGCACAGGCTGACAAAACCAAATATTTAATAGCGCCTTCAAGGGGCAACTGCCCACGCTCCGGAAACGCAATCATGGCGTAAAGAGCGACGCCCATCAGCTCCATACCCAGCAATAACGAAACCATGTGGCTGGACTGAATGAGCACCACCGCCCCTAATACCGATAATACTAAGAGCAAGTAATACTCTTCTTTTCGTTCCCCCTCAGGAGAAAAGGTGTCTCTTGAGAGCACTAGAGTCACTAATGATGCAATCATAATAAGGCTCGTGAAAAACAAACTCCAATGATCCACTTGCAACAAAATCGTGACCGACTGAGTAAAGTCTCTTGCGTAATAAGCACCGCATAGCGTGAGCACAAAGCCAACGGCAGTAATGACCCAAGCCAGCGACTGATCCCTTTTAATTGACGCCTGAATCATCAATACAATAGCGGTCAGAGAGAGGATTAAAATAGGCGCCAAGGCGGAGAACATAGTCGCGTTCATTGCATTACCTCCGCGCTGGCAAGCGCCGGGTTAGCTGTAAGCTCAAGCAAACTTTGCAATACCGGTTGTGCTGCATCTAATACTGGCTGCGGATATATACCCAATAGGATTAGTGCGATCATCATTACTCCCATGGTCAGCATCTCGCGAGGCCCGAAATCAGCCAGACCATTGTCAGCCCATTTCTTATTAACTTCGCCTTGAAATGAACGCTGCATAAGAAGCAGCGAATAGGCCGCGCCGGTAATTAAGCCGGTCGCAGCAATCACTGTAATCCAAACATTGACTTGGAAAAGCCCCAGCAACACCAGGAATTCAGCAACAAAATTACCTAACCCTGGCAGGCCTAGCGATGCAACGACAAAAAACATTGCCACTGCGCCCATACGCGGCATCTGTTGCCACAGGCCACTCATCTCTCGCATGTCTCTTGTGTGCAATCGCTCTTGTAGCGATCCTGCGATCATAAACAGAGCTGCGGTGCTAAACCCATGCGCTACCATTTGCATCACTGCACCTTGCAGCGCTAGTTCATTCCATGCATAGATACCCAGGAGCACAAAGCCCATGTGGCTTACGCTGCTATAGGCTATTAGGCGCTTAAAATCGGTTTGGCCGAAAGCCAGCACAGCGCCATAGACCACTCCTGCCGCGCCTAACCACATAGCAGAGTATGAAAAATTTAACGCCGCTTCAGGGAAGAGAGGCACTGCAAAACGAATGAGCCCGTAGGCACCTGTCTTAAGAAGAATACCAGCAAGAATCACACTACCCGCAGTCGGTGCTTGAGTGTGCGCATCGGGCAACCAAGTATGAAAAGGAAATCCCGGTAATTTGACCACAAAAGCAATGAAGAAACCTAGCATAATCCAGTGCGCTGTTTGCTCGGCCATTTCTGTATTCAGTAAATCAAAGTAACTAAAGGACCATGTCCCTGTGGCCCCATGATTAACCGCTACTAGGGCCAATATCGACACTAGCATTAACAAGCCACTGGCTTGGGTAAAGATGAAGAATTTCATGGCCGCATAGCCACGATTCTCATGACCCCAGATTGCAATCATAAAGTACATGGGGATTAGCATGACCTCCCAAAACAGGAAGAACAGCATTAGATCTAGAGACATGAATACCCCTAGCACGCCTGCCAGTGACCACAATAAGTTAGCCTCAAAGAAGCCTTTGCGCACCACAATGTCCGTCCATGACGCGCTTATTGCAATGGCACCAAGAACCAGTGTCAGCAATACCATTAATAAACTAATACCGTCTAATGCCAATTCAATACTAATACCGAATGCTGGAATCCAGTCAGCCTTAAAGTGCATTAACCACGACGAAGGATCATTGGCCACAGGCGCCTGCAGTTGGGTAATGTCAGGCATGCCAGACAGACAGACAAGTAGGTACAGCAAGTCAACTAGGACCACACCCATGGCCACTTTTCGAGGCATAGTGTCACTAATGCGCTCAGACAATATAGACAATAAGCCGCCAACGAGGAGTATGACTATCAGGTTAATCATTACCATTAGAGAGAGCCCCCTGAAAGATTAGCGGCCAGCGTAATCACCAGGATCAGCCCTGCTACCATGCTGGCTAAATACCAGCGCATGCGCCCCGACTGAGCGACACTCAGCCAGTGGTTAAATGTTTGATTTAGGGCAACGATTAAGCCGTATATCGCATCCACAGGTTCTCCTTTAAGCATATTAGCCAATCCATAATAAGGCTTAACAAAAAGGTGGTCATAGAGCCAGTCGATACCCCAGCCGCTGAACCAAAACTGCCCGAGGCTCTTACCTAAGGTTGAGTTGGCAAGTCCATCAATTTTCAACCGACCGCTGTAGAATATGAAATATGCTAATAGCACACCAACAATAGGTACCGATATGGAAACATATTCAACCCAATGGGCCGGATGACTGCCATCGCTAGCAGGGAAAACCTCACTCACCGGGATCATGAACCAACCGCCAACCATGGCTAAGAGACACAACACCGAAAGCGGAACTGCCATGCGCCATCCAGTGTCTTTATCCGGTTCGGTGTTGGCCTTTCCAAAAAACACCACAAAGACTAATCTAAAGCTGTAAATTGCGGTCAGCAAGGCCCCTAGAAGCCCGGCCGCCCATAATGCTGGCCCTATATCGGGAAGTTGGTAAGCCTGCAGCAAAATCTGATCTTTACTGAAGAATCCTGAGGTCATCGGTAGCGCCGCTAATGCGGCTGAGCCGATCATAAAGCTCCAAAAGGTGACCGGCATTCGAGTCCTCAGGCCGCCCATTTTGAAAATATTATGTTCGTGATGTAGGCAGTGAATAATGGCACCTGACCCCAAGAATAATAGCGCTTTAAAAAACGCATGGGTCATTAGGTGGAAAATACCTGCACTCCATGCGCCCACACCTAACGCTAGAAACATATAACCGATCTGACTAATGGTCGAGTAAGCCAAGATACGTTTAATGTCGGTTTGCATTAACGCTGTAAAAGCCGCCATTAGCGAGGTGGTTATGCCAATAACAGCAACAACGGTCATGGCCGTGGGTGCTAATAAGAACAACCCATGAGTGCGCGCTATTAGGTAAACCCCAGCGGTAACCATGGTCGCCGCGTGAATCAATGCGCTAACGGGCGTTGGACCCGCCATCGCATCTGGCAACCAAGTATGTAACGGCAGTTGAGCTGATTTGCCGACAGCCCCACAGACTAATAGCAGGCAAGCTATTAGAGGAATAGTATCGCCCACCTGCCAGGTTTGATTAGCCTCACCCACCATGGTCTGAATATCTAAGGTTCCCAACTGGGTGAACAACAGCAGCAAACCCAATGCCATAGCAGTATCGCCGATACGAGTAACAATAAAGGCTTTACGTGCGGCATGGCCGTTAGCGTTGTGCTGATACCAGAAACCCACTAATAGATAACTACAGACCCCTACACCTTCCCAGCCCAGATAAAGTAATAAAAGGTTGTCGGCCATCACTAGTATCAACATGGCGGCAACAAACATATTCAAGTAGGCAAAGTATCGAGCATAACTTGGATCTTTCTCCATGAATTCGGTAGAGAAAAGATGAATCAAAAAGCCAACGCCAGTGATCACCGACATCATCACTAGAGTCAGTCCATCAAAATAGAACGAAATGCCGGGAGCAAAGCCTGCTACTTCCATCCAGGTCCACAGTGACAGCTGTATAACCTGTTGATTTTGCATAAATTCAACGGCCAGCAGCAACGTCAGTAAAGCGGCTATACCCACCGAGGCGACCCCTAGCATCCCAATTTGAGACGGTTTAAGACGACTGCCAAACAGCATTAATGTCACTGAACTAAGTAAGGGTATCAGTGGTATTAACCAAATAGTCTCACTCATATTTAACCCTGCATCCGGTTGGCATGATCCATATCCAATGTTTTAAAGCGCTTCTGAACTTGAAGCACCAAGCCCAAGCCCACTGCTACCTCAGCTGCAGCCACAGTGAGGATAAGCATAAATACTACCTGTCCGTCAGGCTGCCCCCAATGAGCCCCGGCGGCGACAAACGCCAAGGCCGCTGCATTAAGCATGACCTCCAGTGACATCAATATGAAAATAATATTACGTCTGATCATTAGGCCCAGCATGCCAATGGCAAATAGGAGAGATGAGACCAAAAGAATATGGTTAAGAGGTATATTCAGGCCATCCATTATTGATCACCCTGTTTTTCTAAGTTGTCTCGCTCAAGATAACGTCGACCAAGATGGAAAGAACCTACGAGTCCAGCCAGTAATAACATTGAGGCAATCTCTACCGCCAACACATAGGGGCCAAATAAAGCCAAACCCACTTCTTTGGCCGAGACCGCAGTGACAGACACTGGACCATTGGTTTGGCTAATGACCATCACCAGCTCAATGAGTAAAACTACGGATAAAACAGCCGGTCCTGCCCATATTGAAGGCTGTAACCACTGTCGTTCCTGCTTATCACCCTTTTCACCTAAATTGAGCATCATGATTACGAAAACAAATAGCACCATGATTGCGCCAGCATAAATAACGATCTCTAGCGCAGCGGCAAATGGCGCGCCAATCAAGAAAAAGATAACGGCAACAGCCAGCAGCGAAACAATTAGATAAATTAGGGCGTGAATAGCATTAGCTCTGGTCATCGCCATCACTGTCGCCACCAATGCAACCGTTGCCGCTATGTAAAAAAATACAATTTCAAGCATGGATGGCCCTCTGGTCTGTTGTTGTATAAAGTAGACTCATGGCAATAAACTCTTAGTGTCAATTGGCCGAGCTTCGTTGAGAGCCTCGCCTTTGTCTTTAGACGCTGTTCTCATGCCCGACACCCGATAAAAATTGTAGTCTGGGTATTTACCCACGCCATCAATCAGTAAATGTTCTTTTTCATAGACCATGTTTTGCCGATCGTATTCACACATTTCAAAGTCAGGCGTCAATTGGATAGCATAGGTCGGGCAGGCCTCTTCACACATACCGCACATAATGCATCGTGAAAAGTTAATGCGAAAAAACTCTGGATACCAGGTGCCATCTTCGCGGGTATCTTTCTGTAGTGCTATACAGTCAACAGGGCAAACAGCAGCACATAGATTACAAGCCACGCAACGCTCTTCGCCATCAGGGTCACGAGTCAACACAATGCGTCCTCGATAACGTGGCGCCAGATAGGGCATTTCCTCGGGATACTGAACAGTTTCAGCCTTGGTAAAGGTGTGCTTGAGCACTTCCCACATGGTTCGCAGTTCACTTAACATCAGGCGACTCCCTCCATCCATAACAGCACGGCACCCGTGACCAGAATATTAACCAGAGTGATGGGTAACATTACTTTCCAGCCCAGTGACATTAATTGGTCGTAACGCGGACGAGGTATCGCTGCGCGCAATAAGACAAAGAAACAAATAACCACAAATACTTTGGAACTAAACCAGAAGAATGGCGGCAACCAATCTCCGATCAGCATAGGGCCATGCCAACCGCCAAAGAATAACGTCACAATCATGCAAGAAATGAGCATTAGCCCGAGATATTCCCCGAGCATAAACATCGCAAACTTCATGCCGCCGTATTCAGTGTGGAAGCCTGCTGTGAGTTCGTGCTCTGCTTCGGGTAGATCAAAAGGTAAACGATGGCTCTCGGCAATACCGGCAATAATAAATACGATTAAACCGAGTATCTGAGAAAAACAGAACCAAACATCGGTCTGGGCTTCAACAATGTCCACCAAGCTAAAACTGCCAGACATCATGACCACACCAATTAATGAAAGGCCCATAAAGACTTCGTAACTAACCATTTGCGCCGCCGACCGCAAGCCACCCAAAAGTGCATATTTATTGTTAGAGGCCAGACCTCCTAGCAGCACGCTGTAAACCGCTAGAGACGTCATGCCGAGAAAGAATAATAAACCAATGTTGACGTCGATAATCATCATACCGGGGGCAAAGGGCACCACGGCAAAACCCATCATCATAGCGACGACAATAGCGGTGGGAGCAAAGATGAACACCAATCGGTCAGCAAAGGGAGGAACCCAGTCATCTTTAAATAATAGTTTAATCATGTCAGCGGCCACCTGGCCAATGCCGAACGGTCCAAGTCGATTAGGCCCGTAGCGATCTTGCCAGACACCCAGCAAGCGCCTCTCGAACCACGTCAAGATAGCCGCACCTGCAACGCCTCCTATTAAGATAGTGAGGGCGAGAATTACCGGCATCAACTCAGACATTACTCGCACCTCCATCACTAATAACCTGCTCAAACGCTGCCTTGTCTGAGGCAATCATCTCAGGTCCAGAGCGCTGCCAAGATTTGTCCGCCTCCAAGGTAACCAAACTGCCTGCCGTTAGCCCTTGCGTTTCTAGGTAGCCTACACTGTAGCCAATACAGTTTTTCGCCACCCTAGACAAAATCCTGACCTCGAGGGAACATTCAATCTCGCCCTGTTTAACCAACAAACCATCGCCCTCGGTGACGGCCAGTTTTTCAGCCACCTTTTGACCAATGGCGATAAATCCTCGACCGGCCAGTTCAGCAATTTCATCTGTATGAGCAGACAATTCATCACTTCCGTGAATCTGTTGCATGGGTACTAAATGCCACTGATGAGCCTTCAAGGTCACTTTATCGATCTGCCGAGAAATATCAGCTCCCTGTAAAGACGAACTAATCAGGCGCACTCCTGAAGGGCCGCCCTTAAGAGGGCCATCCACTTCAGACTGAAACTTTTGCAGAGACTGGTTAGAATTCCACCCTGGCGACCAAACAAAGGGCATTAATGATGAGGGTTGATCTCGATTCAAACCTTCCATGCTATAGGACAATGGGCTTTCGTGATCTTTGGGCTGCTGAGGTTCATGTACTGAAACACCCGAATTCATCGCTGTACGCCCACTGTATCGATGCGTTTGACGCGGTACCTTTGAACCACGATCTCTGAAACTGTTGAGTGGCGCAACATGCACCAGTCCAGCAAACAGAGGATTGCTCTCGGCACAGGCAGCAACTATCTGGTCAAAATCCTGTAATTTAGATAACTTTTTGTGCCCGGTAACGCTGGCCAAACGCAACAACCACTGCCAGCTAGGTAATCTCTCAGCAGCTGGCGAATGAACAGGGTAGAACCGCTGAGCTCGTCCCTCACTGCTAACCAAGGTGCCTTGAGACTCGGCATAGGATGCCGCAGCCATGACCAAGTCAGATTGATCAAGCGTACTATTCTCAATCATATCCAAGGTAATCACTTTAGTGCCGCTGGCCAATAACTGATCGATTTGCGACTTATCGCCACGGCGATACACATCATTTTCTAATATAATTAATGCATCTAGCTTGGATGCTCTCTTAGCTAAGCCGCTCAAACTACTGCCAGAACCATCGGCCACCATAAGCGCCAGCCCTAGGCTGTTGCACTCAGGTACGCAAAAGCTCAACATGCTTGTCGTCTTATCCAGAGCGTCGGCCACTGCAACAGCACTATTAATCACGCCCTGATGAGCCATGCTCGAACCACTGACAATTAACGGGTTTTTCGCCGCTTTTAACATCTGCGCTGTAGCATCTGCTTGGGCGTTATCTGTCGATTCACCTGCCAGAGCTGCCGCGACAGCATAACCAAAGGCGGCTATATCATCCGGGGCCAAAGAAATGCAGGTGCTGGCAACATCATCAAGACGAGTATCGATGGCTGACACGATGGTCATTGGCGAACGTTGGTCTTGCGCAAGATTGCGAACCGCGGCATCTTGCCACGATGGAAGTCCCATCTGCTCTGCTAATTCAAAGGCCTTGTTACGCACCGACTGACGCAACGCAAGCGCAACGCGCGGAGCCGTATTAGTGACATCTTCACCAAGAATGAGCACCGCATCGGCAGACTCGATCTGTTTAATCGATGGATTAATTGCCTTGGTAGCCTGCAAAATATTGGCAATACTACCCATCAAATCAGCTTCTTGATCTGAAAACCCTGCTGCAAAGTTCTTTGCACCAACTAATTCTCGCAACAGGTAGTTCGCCTCAATCGAAGCTCTGGGCGAGCCAATAGCCGCGACCTTCTTGCCGGCCATCCAGCCAGCTGCTGTATCCAATGCTTGCTGTTGGTGAACAGCAAAGAAGCTACCATCGAGATTCTTAATGCCCGCATAATCAAGACGTAGATCACTGTTTAGATAGCCGCTACCAAAGCGACCTCGATCACAGATAAAGTAACCATTAACCTCATTGTTATAGCGGTTATGGACACGCTTAACTTTGCCGTAACGCTCACCTGGGGCAATATTGCAGCCCACCGCACAGCCCTGACATATAGAGGGTGCAGACTGTAAGTCCCACTTACGGCTATATTGCTTTAAGAACGGCTTATCCGTGAAAACACCTGTGGGGCATACCTCAACCAAATTACCAGAAAACTCACTCTCTAAAACCCCTTCCTCATGACGACCGAAATAAAGGTGGTCATGGGAAGCCTGTGCCCCCAGATCTTTACCCCCCGCATAATCTCGGTAATAGCGCTCGCATCGATAACAGGCTATACAACGATTCATCTCATGATGAATCAGAGGGCCCAAATATTGGTTGCGATAAGTGTTCTTTTTGCCGGTATATCGCCGGTCACGATGCCCGACCATCACCGTCATGTCTTGCAGATGACATTCTCCACCTTCCGCACAGACAGGACAGTCATGGGGATGATTAAGCATAAGACTTTCAACCACCGCCTCACGAAACTCCGTGGCTTTCTCTGCCTTAAGTGAGAATCGTGCCCCTTCGCTCACTGGGGTCATGCAGCCCATGACAATGCGACCGCTGGTATCTTCCTCATTCTGATACTGAATCACTGCACATTGACGGCAAGAACCAATAGAGCCCATGGCCGGATGCCAACAAAAATACGGCAGGTCCAGTCCAGCGTTAAGGCAGGCTTCGAGTATATTTTCCCCTTGGACCACCTCAATTTCCTGACCATCAACATAGATCATTGGCATCGTTTAGGCTCCCTTTCCTGAGTGGTAAGGACAACAGCCACCACTAATGTGTCGTTCAAAATCCTCACGGAAATATTTAAGTGCACTTTGCAGTGGCTCCATAGCGCCGGGTGCTAGGGCACAATGAGTGTTGCCTATGGCGCCTATATAATTAACTTGATATTCAAGCGTATCCAGATCTTCAACTTTGCCACGACCCTGCTCTATGTCTTCTAACACCTGCCTTGTCCAAGGCAAACCGTCACGACAAGGAGTGCAAAACCCGCAAGATTCATGGGCAAAAAAGCGAATCAGATTTAACACCATACCCACCGGGCAAGTCTGATCATCGAGAATAATCATGGTGCCGGTACCCATACGGCTGCCCGCTTTACCAATCACGTTATAGTCCATGGCTAAATCAAGATGATCCTTCGTTAAAAAGTCGGTTGAACCGCCTCCAGGCAAGAAACCTTTAAGCTGCAAACCGTCTTGCATGCCCCCGGCATGGTTTTCAAGGATTTCACGGATGGGCGTGCCCATTGGTAGCTCCCAACAACCCGGATTTTTAACTCGCCCACTAACGCCAAACAGTTTAGTCCCGGCGTCCTCGCCCACCCCAAGGCTCTTAAACCATTCGGCACCACGATCAATAATATGCGGAATGTTACATAGGGTTTCGACATTGTTGACAATCGTCGGACGCCCCCATAGGCCACTCACCTGAGGGAATGGTGGCTTGGCTCTAGGATTTGCTCGCTTACCTTCAAGGGCATTAATAAGGGCTGTTTCTTCACCACAGATATAACGACCAGCACTGGGATGCACGTACATCTCAAGCTTGTAACCGCTACCAAGAATATTTTCGCCAAGATAACCTTTGGCATAACATTCTTCCAGCGCCTTGCGCAGGCGTTCGATGGCAACGATGTATTCACCACGGATAAAGATATAAGAAATATCAGCGCCAATGCAATAAGCCGACAAAATCATCCCTTCGATGAGTTGGTGTGGGTCATACTCCATCAACAAGCGATCTTTAAATGCACCCGGTTCCATTTCATCGGCATTGCACACTAGATACTTGTGTCCAGGGGTGCATTTGTCATCCATCGGCACAAAGCTCCACTTCATACCAGTGGGAAATCCAGCGCCTCCACGTCCCCGTAAATTAGAAGCGCTGACCACCTCCCGGCAATCTTGAGGTGACATGCCAGACATTGCTTTACGTAAACCTTGATATCCGCCGTTGGCCTCGTAGGCAGCCATGTCGGTTGGCGCCTTGCCAGGTTCAATATTGCGTGTAAGTACTTTTTCCATTAAGACTGATCTCCCGTTTTACTAGCAGAAAACAGTTCATTGATTTTGTTGTCATCAAGATGGGTGACCAAGTCATCGCCCACCATCATCACTGGCGCCCTATCACAGGCGCCCAAACAGGGAACTGGAAGGAGCGTATAGCGATTATCTTTAGTGGTTTCACCATAGTCGACACCCAACGTATCAGAAAGAGTTTGCTTAACACTGTCACAACCACTTATCCAGCAACTAACGCTGTCACAAAAGAGAATGACTTTCTCACCCACCGGGCGGCGATAAATTAAGTTATAAAAGGTTGCCACTCCCTCCAACTCTTCAGAGGACATGCCTAGATATTTGGCGATGGCTTGAAGACACTCATCAGACACCCAGCCGCGCCCAGCCTGAATGATCTTTAGAGCGTCAATGGCAGCCCCTGCTTTATAGGGAATATGCTCCAATTCGTGATCTATCTCAGCCATTTCTTTCAGCGTCAGTACTGAACTAACATCACTTTGAATCATCTTTGCATTACTCATCGGTCAACATCCGCCATAACAAAATCGATACTGGCAATAATGGCTATCAAATCAGGGATCATTAGGCCGTTACTAATCAGAGGTATTTGCTGTAAATGAGGGAAAGAAGGGGTTCGTATACGTGTTCTATATGAGTTGGTGCCACCGTCACTGATTAGGTGGTAACTATTTATACCTTTGGTTGCCTCAATCATTACCGAGGCCTCTCCTGCAGGCACCACCGGCCCCCAGCTAACATTAAGAAAATGATGTATAAGAGTCTCAATATCTTCCATTGTCCTCTCTTTTGGTGGCGGAGTGGTCAGCCTATGATCGCTCTTATAAGCCCCGCCGGGCATGTTATCAAGGCACTGCCGAATAATACGTAAGCTCTGACGCATCTCTTCAATACGCAACTCAGCACGGTCATAACAATCGCCGTTATGTGAAACCGGGACATCAAAGTCAAACTGATCATATCCACCGTAAGGGCGTTTTTTACGTACATCCCAATCACAACCTGTGGCTCGTAATCCAGGACCAGTAATGCCCCAGTCAATGGCTTCTTGCTGAGTATAAACACCAATACCGACTGTACGGTCTTTAAGCATTTTGTTCTGCATGGCCATCTTGTCGTAATGATCCAGACGGGCTGGTAAAAAATCGATAAAGTCGCGAACCAACGTATCCCAACCCTGCGGGAGGTCCTGAGCAACACCACCAATACGGAACCATGCCGGGTGCATACGTCCACCGGTAATCGCCTCAATAATTCCAAACAATCGTTCACGGTCAGCGAACATATAAAACACAGGAGACATTTGGCCGACGTCTTGAACAAAAGTTCCATAAAACACTAGGTGACTAGAAATCCTGAACAGCTCAGATAGCATAATACGAATAATCTTGGCGCGTTCTGGCACCACTACGCCCCCGAGCATTTCCACTGATTGAATATAGGCTAAGTTATTCATAACCCCGCCAAGATAATCAATTCGGTCTGTGTAGGGAATGTAGGTATGCCATGTTTGGCGTTCACCCATTTTTTCAGCGCCGCGATGGTGATAACCAATATCAGGGACCGAATCAATAATTACCTCGCCATCTAATTGCAGCGCAACCCGAAATACTCCATGGACACTGGGGTGGTTCGGACCCAGATTGAGGAACATATATTCACTATCTTCAGTCGATTTTTCCATACCCCATTCTTCAGGGCGAAAACGTAGCGCCTCCTGTTCTTTAGCAACCCGTTCAGGACCCATCTCAAAAGGCGCCATCTCGGTGGCTCGCGCTGGGTGATCTTTGCGTAAGGCATGACCCTCCCACGTCGGCGGCAGAAGAATTCGATAAAGAGTGGGGTGACCATCAAAGACGACACCAAACATGTCCCAGGCCTCTCGCTCATACCAATTGGCATTAGGCCAAATACTAATAATCGTTGGAAGATGCAGATCGGACTCATTCAACGCCACTTTGATGCGAATATCAGCATTGCGTTCCATAGAGAGTAGCTGATAAACAACAGTAAAATCTGAAGCAGGTTGGCCAGACCGATGTTGTCGGGTGCGCTCATCAATCGCGAACAGATCATAGAGCATTGAAAACTGGGGCTTTAGGAACTGCAAAACGTCAGACAATAGCGCCCTAGGCACCCAGAGTGTCAGAATGGAGTCGGCCGTAGCTTGAACAGTAAACTGTTGCTGTCCAAACTGGCGATACAAGGTTTCTTCTACTTGGCTATGAACCATGGATTCAGCCGTCTGCATTTAACCCTCTCAGATTGTTATTGGAACCCTATGTTTTTGTCGGTTCCCTTAATTCTGTTGCCTGAATGCGTTGCGCGGTAAGTTCATCACGCTTGCTGATTTTGGCTGGCTTGACGATCGTTTGATCCCCAGCGGCCCAGGTAATGGGGCGTCGCTCCTTGCCAATCGATTCTTGAAGCATTATCAAACCCTGCATAAGAGCTTCTGGGCGTGGCGGACAACCGGGGACATATACATCTACCGGAATAAATTTATCCACACCTTGTACCACAGAATAAATATCGTACATACCACCCGAATTAGCACATGACCCCATCGAAATAATCCATCGAGGCTCTAATAACTGCTCATAAAGACGCTGAATCACCGGCGCCATTTTCAAAAAACAGGTCCCTGAAATGACCATTAGATCGGCTTGACGTGGTGTGGCGCGAATAACCTCAGAACCAAAGCGCGCAATATCATGTCGACTAGTAAAAGACGTCGCCATCTCGACATAACAGCACGAGAGGCCAAAATTGAAAGGCCACAATGAATGAGCGCGTCCCCAAGCGATTAAATCCTCAAGCTTGGCAAAAGCCACATTACGTTTAACCTGCTCTTCAATAAAATCATCACTCTGCCCAACCAAATTACCTTGTTCAGGTCTCGTTAAACTCCAATCCATTATTTCACCTCAGACGATTTCAGCGCATCTTTTAATCCCGTGCGCGTTTTGTTACCCCAGTCCAATGCCCCGGACCTCCACTCATATACTAACGCCAAACCAAGTATGGCAATAAACACCACCATAGATAAATAGCCCTGCCAACCAAGCTCGAAAAAGGCTATAGCCCAGGCAAAAATAAAGACGGTTTCCAGATCAAAGATAACAAAGAAAATGGCGACCAGATAGAATTCGACTGAAATACGAATTTGCGAACCACCTACTGAAACAATACCGGACTCAAAAGGATCGTTGGTCGCTGCTTCTCGACGTCTTTGTCCGAGCAACCAAGAAAGTACCAACATAGTGATTACTAAAAGAATCACCATGACAAAATAAACGGCCAACGGCCAAATTTCATTAGCGTAGGAATTAACCACTAAAGCTCCCTACCAATGTAATACTGAGGTGGATTAGTGCTACTAAGGAGAGTGATATTTAAATCAAAAGGGCGTTCGACCGACTGCGATAGACGATAAAGAGGGCTGTAAAAAGAATAATCCTTATACAGTTTAAGTGGCATAAAATACCCCAAACGTAATGGGTTTCTTTCGCCTAAGATTTATTAGCTAGGGAAGAACCCTTTTATTATTGTTAGGTAGAGCCCAATAACCTTACCTAAGGTATGGGCTTTGCGCAAGCTTCCAGTTAAAGTTTATTCACTTATGGAAGATTAACTATGGCTTACTGAATAGATAGTAAAGCCTACTATGTTTCGTCTGAATTACACCCCAGATCAATAATGCTGATCTAAATAAGAAAGCCACCCCAGGACTGCTTTTTAAAAGATAGTTTGGTGTTCATTTGATCATATCTGCATAATTTTACAAGTGATTCGAAGATGCGCTATCGATTAGCGTTCCACATCTCCCGCCATAAGACCACTTTTCACGTGGGCAGCCACCGCTCCTCTCGAAGCAGTGACTGGTGGGATCGGCCCATTTTTTGACGCATAAGGTCAGCACTTTCAGCGTTTGACGGTAGAGCACATAATCTCCATCAAGAGTTCCGACCGATTCTCAACAGAGCTCTTACAGCGTGGGCATCAAAGTATCAAAGCATGCTTCAACATCAGCAGCAGAGGTTATAGTTGCATCTGCAGCTATAACGCCTTTGATAAGTGCATCTCCTTCCAAACCAAATAAGTATCTTAAGATCAGCAACCCATCTGTCAAGGCATCTACTTGGCCATTACCATCAATATCCAAACGATCACCGAGCGTTGCAATTTGGGACTCAATATCTACTGACTCAACGTAAATCGCATCAGAGGCTACGGCCCCTGCAACAAGAGCATCACCCGTTAGACCAAACATGCCTCTTAATAATAAAAGGCCATCGGTAAGCGCGTCATATTGACCATTCCCGTCTATGTCTATTGTTCCAGACGGAGCAGTTCCCGCTAAAAATTCGTCCAATGCCGTCACACCATCATCGTCAACATCACTTGAGGCATCAGAGGGGTCATTTGGATCTAGTCCATAACGACTTTCCCATGCATCGGGCATGCCATCACCATCTGAATCAAATGCATACAGACTATTATTGGGATAAACATCTGAATTATCCCCTACTCCATCAAAATCAATATCTGTTGTTTCAGTTGGATCTAACGGAAAAATATCAATATTATTGGCGACACCATCACTGTCAGTATCGTTGGATGGATCTAGCGGCAAGGCGTCATCTTCATCACTCACGCCATCGCCGTCATCATCGGTATCAGCGTTATTGCCGATGCCGTCTAAGTCTGTATCTAATATCTCAGTCGAATCTAGAGGAAAGGCATCTAAGCTGTCCACAACACCATCATCATCATCATCGGGATCAGCATTATTACCGACGCCGTCTAAGTCAGTATCTAATGTTTCAGTCGAATCTAGCGGAAAGACATCTAAACCGTCAACAACACCATCACCATCATCATCACTATCGGCATTGTTCCCTATGCCGTCCAAATCTGTGTCTAATGCTTCTAAAGGATCTAACGGAAACGCATCAAATTCATTGGTCACACCATCACCATCAGTATCTAGGAGAATGGTGATATCCACCCTGGCAACATCACTATCTAAGCGTGCGTCGTTAACCTTGAAGCTAAAGCTATCAGCTATCGCCTCTGCAACTGTGCTCGTATAGCTAACAACCTGGGGCATTTTATCGCCGGCCACGAGGTTCGAAATGGACGCATTGACGATTTGCAGCCCTCCTGCGATACCAAGATAGGCCGTTGCACTGTCGTTAGAAAGTGCAACGCCATAATTGGCCCCACTGGTGATAAATACGCCCATAGATGTAGGCGATTCATTGTCCCTAACATCTATTACTGAAAGGCCAATGTAATCTGCCACATACACAAAGTTACCATCCGCTGAGAGGGTCAACCCCCATGAATATCCATCCGTGTCAATGTTACTTAGCAAGCGTGGATTGGCCAAATCATTGATATCGATAATCTGTAATCCAAAGGAATCATCAGTGACATAAGCCGTCTTATCATCATTAGACAGCTGCACTGCTCTAGTTTCACCAGGCGTATCCTGAGTACTAATTAGAACCGGACTTGCAGAGCTAGTGATATCAACAATATCCAAACCAGCCGCATTAACCGCCACAAAAGCAGTCCTTTCATCAGTCGATAGAGTAACATTATAGGCCGTGCCTGAGGTAGCAAATGAACCCAACAAATTTGGACTTTGAGCATTGCTAACATCGATGATTTGTAAGGAAGAGACATCTGCCACATAGGCTATTGATCCATCGCTAGACAACTCTATACCGATAGCATAACCCTCAGTAAGAAAGTTACCTATATAGCCTGGATTAGATCTATCACTTACATCTATTATCTGTAGTCCGTTTGACTCATCAGCCAAATAAACCGTATTGCTGTCGCTAGAGAGAGCCACATCAAAAGCTAGCCCGTCAGTATTTAAAGTACTGAGTACTGCAGGTTCTGAGGCGTCGCTGATATCAACAACCTGCAGGCCCCCTTCGTAGTCTGCGACGAATGCCGTATTTCCATCGCCTGAAATAACCATATTAATGGCGATACTATCAGTGGCAACCGAACCGAATAAGCTAGGACTAAAGGAAGTAAAAGTTCCCTTCGAAGGCTCAGAGGCAAGATAATACGTTAAGTCATCATTCTCTGGATCTACGCCAGTTAACGTGATGTTCGTTGGTATTTTTTCAACCAAAGTTACCGCCTGCGCATTGGCTACTGGTGCCTCGTTAGGGTAATCACCGACATTAATCGCCGCTGCTCCTTCACGGCCAGAGCTAAGCGATCTTGTGATAACCAATTCTCCTGCAGCTGTCAGTACTGAAAATTCAGCGCCATTCCAACCATCGCCATAGGAATCAGACATTCTTAGGGTATAACGCGCATCCCCTAAACAGATCAGACCGCTGAAAGGAGCAACGCCCTCATATAAGCGGGTACCCGAGGCATCTTCTAGATACCAATTAATTTCCTCCGGATAACCGCCAGCGGTCATAGCCACAAAATAAACGGACGAAGAGCAAGAGGATATTGCTATATTGACTGAATCAATTAACGCCTGAATTTCTTTTAATTCATCAAGAACTGCACCCCCAGCGAACAATTCAATGGCTGTTTGATAGACCGTAATATTATTAGCATCAACATTGGTAAGCCCGAGGACGGAATTCAAATCTGCTGCAGAAATACCACTAGCATCTCCTGAATCAACGGCAGTATTTAATTCACTTAAAACACCATTATTCCTATTGACCGAGTCGCAATTTTCAATAGGATCTACGTCACTGAAGCCAGCTGAGATTGAACCGCCAGGCCAACCTGGTTTTCCATCACAGAAACTCACATGAGTTAGAGCTCTGTTACCAAAAAAGCTATCACTCGCCAAAGAAGGTCTGTCACCCAAAAAGCTCACTGCAAATAGTTTGTTGTTTGAAAACGCATTTTTACCAATAACAGTCACGCTATCACTAAAGGTCACCGAGGTTAGATTGTTTGCTAAAAAAGCATAATCACCAATAGAGGTGACACTATTAGGAATCGTGACCGACATTATATTACTGGCAACGAAAGCGCCGTCTCCGATCGCAGTCACCGTAACTCCATTAATCGTTTCCGGAATAACTAGATCAGTAGGGCAAACGATGACATCTGCAATGCCAAAGACAACCGTTGGCGCGCAGCCTGTGATAGTAATGGACCCCGCAAGAGGCTCCAAATAGGTCCAGGTTCCGTTGTTACTAAGGGAATCCATCCATAGATCGACCGCCGCCACATTACTATCAAGAGCGCCATCATTGACCTTAAAGGTAAAGGTATCAGTCGCAGCATCAGCAATAACTTCCTGTGAGGTGTGCGTGTAGACAAGAACTTCAGGAATAACATCTCCAGCTACAAAGATAGTTGGCACCACATCAACAACCTGCAGGCCAGCACCATTAGCGACGTAGGCTTTAGAGCTGTCAGCAGAGAGGGCAACGCCTGAGGTATTTTCGGCTTCAAATGATCCCAATAGGCTCGGATTTGAAGCGATCTCTATGTTTATGATCTGGATGCCCGACATATCAGCAGCAATGTAAGCTATGTCGCCATCGGTTGACAGCTCGATATCTACTGCAATGCCTGAGGTATCTAGTTGCCCTAATAAAACGGGCTCAAAGGCGTAGCTTACATCAACAACCTGTAAACCTGCCGATCCATTAGCTATATAGGCTACACCTCCATTAGCTGAAAGCGTTATCCCCGATGCATTTCCGAGGGTAGCCAATGACCCAAATGAATAAAGGTTGCTAGCATCACGCACATCAACAATGAGTATTCCAGAAACCCCATTAGCAATATAAGCTTTGCTGCTGTCGCTTGACAGCGTTACACCTAATGCCTCGCCACCTGTATCAAATAACCCCCATGAACTCGGGTTGGCTGAATCGCTCACGTTTATAATATGGAGTCCAGACAAACCGTCAGCAACATAAGCTTTAGTGCCATCAGCCGACAGGGTTACGTCTGATGCGTAGCCATCAGTGTCAAATGTACCTAACAATGATGGACTGGACGGATCACTAACATCGATAATATGTAATCCTGAAGATCCATCAGCAACATAGGCGTAGTTACCTCGCACTGCTATCCCGCTCGCGTCCCCCGTTGTATTTATGTAGACAGGCGTGCCTGGACTAGCTGGGTCTGAAACATCGATAATAGCTAGGCCTGAGCCATAATCCGCCACATAAGCGTAATTACCAATCACCGTTACCTTCGTTGCACTTCCACTTGTATCGGTCGAACTCAGCAAACTAGGCGCTAAGACACTCAACTCTCCACGCATTGGCGCATCTACCATAGAATAAGTCAGAGTCTGTTTTTCAGGATCTATAGCCTCTAGAGTAACTCCGACTGCGCCTTGAGGTATGGCTTTGACTGACTGGGGCACTGCAGTGGGAGCCCGATTAACATAAGCACCATCAGTGCTGATTTTCAACGTGAAGTTATCTATACTTCCGCCATCTCCAGCGTAAATATCCTCTATGGAAAGAACCCAATCACCCTGCGTACTCTGCTCATTAAAGAGATCCAGCGACCCTATTTGAGGTTTTAACGTGCCTGAGACCACGGGGCTGGATGACCCACACACAAGGTCTGAGCCATCATCGTCAAACACAGCATTGATATCAGGTATGGGGTAAAGGCCCTCAACATAACAAGCATCTTGCAGTAATGTAATGCTCATTCCTGTCGGCGATGTCAGAGTGATGATCAGCTCGGCAACATATGTATGTGCAATGTCGACACCAACATTAATGTCAGTAATGACCAGATTTTCCGAGATGGAAATGGTAGATGAGATAGAATTAGCCACATCAGATACTATCACCACGGGTAAGGTTTGGGCTTGAAACAAGTTAGGAGTAGTAAAGCGATACACGTTACCGGCAGCGGCTACGCCACAACTATTAACCGGGGTCACCCGCCAATAGTAATCAGTCTCACGCTGCAGTCCAGTCACCGACAAAAAATCAGTAACGACAGTTGAACTAACGACAAGATCACTAAAGTTCTGATCAGTCGCAACCTCTACCTTGTAACTAACGGCATTAATCTGTTTTTGCCATTGCAGCTTGGTTTTCAAGCCGTCAATGACACCTTGATTAGCTGGAAATGTTAGAGAAATAGGTGAAAATGTCGAGCTATAAGCGGACACATTAAAGGTCACCGACTGAGTACGGATATCTGATGTCGCAATGATATCAACCGGATAGGTACCCACTATAATGTCGGCCGCAGCCGAGAAGGTCACATCGATAGGCGTCTTGTTCGCTGTAGCACTGACCGGGGAGAACCCAACTGACAAACTAGACGGTGCATTTAAAGATGAGAAGACAGCCGTGTCAGTAAATGCTGACGAAGTTTCATAGGTCAGCGAGGCAGAGACACTTTCATTGTTGCAGACGGGGTAATTAAGCTCGCTATAAGTTAAAACAATATCATCACGGGTTACGGCAAAATTACGTGTATTTATTGCATAAAAAATATTGCTGGTTGGCTCAACACGCACCCGTGCAGCATCGCTAACAACATCTGGGATGGTCACATTATGACTACCATCATTACTGACATTTTCCGCTAATACATGCGGATAGGTCAATCCACCATCAACTGACAAGCTAATATTAACCGACTCAGCCAGAATAGGTGAAGCATTAGTCCCTGCCACTTGCCAGCTAATAGCCTGCTCTGAACCGGCTAAGTAAAGTTGCCCATCGCCTTGAGAGGTGACAGAGAAAACACCACCATTATCCACAACGGTAACCTTTGTCCTTGACGAGGCTATACCACTCCCTCCAGCAGCGTTGTCCCTAGCAGTGAACGCAAAGTTAAACTCCCGCGGTACAGTAGACAAAGTCTCCCAAGTTGACCCAAAATTAGGGCTTGATAAAGTCAGATCCCCAGAGATGACACTAGCTAATAAGGGGAAAGAGCGCGTAGGGTCTTCAGAGGGAGGTAATGATCGAAAATTTGCGCCCTGGATGTTTTCTGGACCAAATACGCTACTGGGCACTAAACCATCGTCAACCTGTTCCCATGTATAGGTAAGAACATCACTCTCATCAACGTCGGTCGCGGACCCCGTCAGCACAAAAGGCGTCCCCACCGGAATCGTATAATTTTCGAGCGCTTTTACCGTGGGCACATTATTGTCAATATCTTCATTAACGTGACATGACTGACCTTTGAGATAGTTTAAACCCTGTAGAATACTAACATTGTGATAGTAATCATCTCCACTCAGAGCCACGTCATCAGGGCCTGTGATACCCGCATAACTCATAATGGTAGTACCACTACCAGGCTCTATATTCGTTCCAGTACCTTCGGTGCGCATTGAGAAAGTATGGTTGGCACCCAACTGATGGCCCATTTCATGAGCCACAAGATTAACAAAATAACCACCCTCAGGTTGGGTTGAAGCAGACCAGGCACTTCCTTTCACATCATCATCACAAAAGGCGCCAATAGCCCCCGCGTTACCACCACCTCCAATGCCACTAAAAATATGGCCTACATCATAATTTTCGCTACCAATCACTGCGTCCAGAGCGACTTGGAGCTCTTCATTCATAGTGCCATTTAAATTGTCGGCGTCATCTTGAAAAGGGTCAGTATCAGGATCGGTGTAGACAATAAGGTCGTTGTCATCTATCAGCTCTAATCGAATTCCAATATCAGTTTCAAAAATAAAATTGAGGGCGGTTAAAGTAGAATTGATAGCCGCTAGGGCGGAGTCAACAGTGCCCCCATGATAAGCAGTGTACTGGCCATTAGCTGCCACAGCTAATCGATAAGTTGTCAGAGTTCTTTCATCAGAGAACCCCACTAAGGGCGACATCTTGCCAGCCAAATCAACCATCACCTGTGAGTTTCCCGCAGACCTCAAACTTATTTTTGAAGGCTCTGGGGTTGAGCATGAAAGTGCCTGTCTGGGCTTGGAGTCGTCTAATTGGGTGTATGCAATATAACTATGATCTTTTGAGGATATCTTTTTTATTGTGGTTTTAATCCTAGTGCCTAAATCAACGAATGTTGCATCCAAACCTAGGGG
The DNA here is from genome assembly GCA_963854585.1 of Gammaproteobacteria bacterium. Lineage (GTDB taxonomy): Bacteria > Pseudomonadota > Gammaproteobacteria > Pseudomonadales > Porticoccaceae > HTCC2207. Next base: position 41,053 of record CAWKZU010000006.1, read on the forward strand.
TGAATAACTAAAGTAAAGCCTTATCTCCGGGTGATCTGAAGAGTAACCTCGATATGCTTTGATGTTTGGGTATTTTGCTGCCAGCACCGGCGAGAAGTTAGATACCTCACGAACATCAAAGCGAAGCATCTTGCCCTCAGTATTAGGAAAATAAACTTCCCCCCCGAAGATACCTTGGCCAAATGATCTGTTGAGAGTTGATTTTAGAGTGCTCTCATCAAGCGAAAAAACCATAGACGTCGGCAGATCGGCATCTAAAGATGTACCAGAAAGATGATCGGACGCCCTGCCCTGAGATTGCCAATAAGGCACTCGGTTATAATTTTCCTCAAAATCTAAAGCTTTATCAATTCCATAGACGGGCAAAAAAATAGGGATAAAAATGCCTATTACTGCCAATAAAACCCTATGCATACCCTTCTCACCTAAAGTTAATAACTTATTGTTATTTCTAAAACACTATGTGACATAAACTTCAATTAAGTCACCCTAAATCATGATGACTCGCACTATATGCCGAGTCGCTATGCACTGCTATGAGTTTTATATTTTAAATTGCACAAATCTATCTGTAGGTGTTTTCACTAAAGACCATTTACAAGAAGCGTTGAGGTGATTTAGTTTCTGATTAGGCGAAAGCGTGCCTTAAAACGATCGTCTCGATACGATCCGGACCCGTTGACACCACATCGACCGGCGCACCTATTAACTCTTCAATACGCAAAATATAAGCTCGGGCGGCCTCGGGAAGATCCTCAGTACGCTGGGCACCGACCGTCACATCTGTCCAACCTGGCATAGACTCGTAAACCGGAGTGATAGTTTCAAAATCATCAGCATGCATGGGCATACCTGCATCGGTGCCATCAGCCTTTTGATAGCCGACACAGATTTTAATCTCATCTAGTCCATCAAGAACATCAAGTTTGGTTAGGCATATCCCAGAAATACTATTGATACGCACAGCTTGGCGTAGTGCTACGGCATCGAACCAACCACAACGACGCTCACGACCGGTAGTGGTGCCAAATTCGTGGCCTTTTTCACCAAGATATTGACCAATTTTGCATTTCAACTCAGTGGGAAAAGGCCCAGAGCCAACACGCGTAGTATAAGCCTTGGTAATTCCCAGCACGTAATCAAGATACAGCGGGCCAAAGCCTGTACCTGTCGCTGTGCCACCAGCGGTGGTGTTGGATGAAGTAACAAAAGGATAGGTACCATGATCAATATCCAACAGAGATCCTTGAGCACCTTCAAAAAGAATATTCTCTCCCGCTTCACGAGCGTCATGTAAAATCTTTGTTACATCAGCTTTCATCGGCAGTAAGGCTTCCGCCCACTGCGTGGCAAGCGCCAATGTCTGATCAAAATCGACAGCCTCTGCTTTATAGTATTGCGTTAAAGAAAAATTATGATATTCAAGGACTTCTTTTAGTTTTTCTGCGAATCGCTCCATATTGGCCATGTCGCCAATTCGTAAGCCGCGCCGCGCCACTTTATCTTCATAGGCAGGACCGATACCACGACCTGTAGTGCCTATTTTAGCGTTACCACGCTGTGCTTCTCGCGCGTTGTCCAGCGCTATATGATAAGGCAATATTAGAGGACAGGAGCCAGACACTTTAAGGCGATCGCGCACCTCAACACCTCGCTCTTCTAACATGCCGATTTCTTTAAGTAAGGCATCCGGCGCAACCACCACACCGTTACCAATCACACAGGTTACATGCTCTCTTAAAATGCCCGACGGCACTAAATGTAAGGCTGTTTTCTTGCCGTCGATCACCAAGGTATGGCCAGCATTATGTCCGCCTTGAAAGCGAGCGACCAAAGAGGCTTTGTCTGTTAGTAAATCGACAATTTTTCCCTTACCTTCGTCTCCCCACTGGGAACCAAGAATTACTACATTTCTACCCATAAGATTTCTTTCTCTACAGAATTAGTCAAGCCTACCAATCAGGCTAGGTTACACTTTGAATTACATATTTTCCGTCAATATTGACCAATTGACGATCACATTTTAGTTCTGAAAGGTCAACAATCTGATCCTGAAAACCCTGTACCACCCTGTTACCCTGACTGCGTAAGACAGCTACCTGATGATGACATTCAGTATCAGAGGTATAGGGTACGAAAATACCAGCGATAGTGCTTTTAGTACGCTGGCCTTGAGCAACTAACGACTTGAGATCAAAAGCAAAACCAGTTGCGGGACGAGCGCGACCAAAGGCTTCGCCAACATGATCGTAACGACCACCATTACCCAGCGCCTTGCCGTAGCCCTGAACATATCCCGCGAAAACAATACCCGTGTGGTAGTGATATCCAGGCAGTTCGCCTAAATCGATATGAATAGACACCCCAGTCTTGGCAACAGAATCTACCACTTCCTCTAACTCATTAATGGCTTGCATTACCGCAATCGGTGCACCTTTTAATGCCTTCTTAGCCGCACCTATGACTTCAATGCTGCCGGCCAAGCCCGGCAGGGCTTTAAGCCAACCCCCGAGCTTCTTGTCGCTAATATTTAGGTTAATCCAATCATTTAGTTCTGCAGAAGCTTTACGCTGCAATAACTCGAATAACCGGCTTTCGCTGTCTGCGTCTAAATGAGACCCTGCGAGCAAGCCACGAAAGATGTCCACATGACCCACATCAAGATGCACTTGGTTGACACCTGAGGTTTTCAAAGTCTGTAAAAAAAGTTCAATTACTTCGATATCGGCGGACAGGGCCGCTTCACCAAACAATTCAACGCCGATTGATATAGGTGTTCGAGACTCCAAAGGCCCTCGCGGACGGGTGTGCAACACAGTGCCTGCATAGCAAAGGCGACTAGGGCCTTGGCGGCGCAGACTATGCGCATCCATACGAGCAGTCTGGGGAGTTATGTCTGCTCGAATCCCCATTAATCGGCCGCTAAGCTGGTCTGTCACACGAAAAGTCATCAAGTCTAGGTCTGACCCAGAACCGCTGAGCAGCGACTCAGTAAATTCAATCATCGGAGGAATAACAAGATCATAACCCCAGATGTTATATAGGTCGAGAATCTGGCGTCGCAGGTGCTCGACAACCTGCGCTTGCTCGGGCAGCACTTCGTCAACTCCATCCGGCAATAACCAACGATCTACATTTGACACATCAACCCCATAAAATTTGGCGATACTTTAGCTTAACGCCAGAAAAACAATAACAACAAACCCAGCAGCATGCTGAATAGACCTATCAACCGCATGGCGCTTTCGTCGACTTTACCTAATGTTTTGGCCATATCGCGCCACCGTCCGGGAGCAATAAAGGGCATTATACCCTCAAAAACCAACATGAGACCTACCGCACGTATGATATCTTCTAACATGAACTTTAGACCTGCAATCGACATAAAAAAACCGGGTTTCCCCGGTCTCTAAATTTTAGCAAAATCGCCAGCAATGTGGCAGAGATTTGTGAACTAATTATCTTTTTCAGATAATTAGTTAATCCCTATTTTGCATCTTGATTGTTCAGATATTTAAAAAAGTCACTATCTGGCTCAACTAACAAGATGTCGCCTTTATTAGAAAAAGCTGACTTGTACGCATTAAGACTGCGGATAAAGGCATAGAACTCAGGGTCTTGTTGATAGGCATCAGCATATACACTCGCAGCCTCAGCATCGCCTTCACCACGAAGCTCTTCAGAATCTCGATAAGCATTAGCCAATTCAATAGTGCGCTCACGATCTGCAGAAGCTCTTATTCGCTCAGCCTTTTCTTTACCTGTTGACCGCAACTCCTGAGCTTCTTTATCTCGCTCCGCAGTCATTCTACGGAACACTTGATTACTCACCTCAGACGGCAAGTCAATTCGCTTGACTCTTATATCAACAATTTCAATACCAAGCTCTTCGCGCACTGAGCCATTTAAGTCTTCGGTGATGTTTTTCATCAGTAAATCTCGCTCACCAGACACCACTTCACGTAATGTTCTGGAACCAAACTGATTTCGCAGCCCATCATTAACTCGCTTAGCCAGTCGATTCGCCGCTGTTCTCTCCACACCATTTGTCGCTTTGTAGTAGGTCTCAACATTAGCAATTTTCCACTTAGCATAAGAATCAACAATCAAACGCTTCTTCTCAATAGTAAAGAAACTGGCCGGTTCGGCGTCCACAGTTAATATACGAGCATCAAAACGGCGCACTACATCAACAAAAGGCATTTTAACGTGCAGCCCCGGCAATATATCTACCTCAATGATCTCACCAAAGCGCGTCTTAACACCACGTTCAACCTCACTAATCACATAAATAGTGTTGCCAATACCAACTATTATCACCAAAAATATGATCGCTAATTTCATTAAAGTACTCATCGACGTCTCTCCGATTGAATTTGATTGCTATTCCGCTGAAGTTTTTCAATCACCTCATTAGCAACTCGATCGATTAGCTGGCTATTAGTCTCCGCGCCGCGACTTGATATAGTTCCGCCTTGCTGGCCTAACTTATCCAACGGCAAATAAAGCATATTATTACCACTCTCGGTGTCTACCAAGATTTTAGTACTATTGGTCATAACCTGCTCAATCGCATCTATGTATAGCCGCTTGCGTGTTACTTCCGGCGCCTTTTGATACTCTGTCAATAGCTTGATAAAACGATTAGCTTCACCTTGAGATTTGGATACTACCTGTGATAGATATCCCTGCGCCTCTTCTCTCAAGCGCTGCGCTTCACCACGAGCTTCAGGTATTACGCCATTTGAGTAGGCCTGAGCTTCGTTAACAAGCCGCTCGAGGTCTTCTCGAGCCTCAATAACATCATCATAGGCCGCCTTAACTTCATTCGGCGGTTTTGCATCTTCGATATTAATCTTAACTACACGAATACCACTAGAATAAAGATCAAGGAGATTTTGAAGCTTCTCTTGAGTCGCTAAGGCGACCTGTTCACGCTCGGTAGAAATCACACCATCAAGCCCAGTGCTTCCTACCACGTGACGCAATGCACTATCGGTAGCCAATTGTAAGCTTAGTTCTGGCGACTTAATGCTCAGCACAAAGTCCCTTGCGCTCTCAACGTTGTATTGAACAGAGAGGGCTACCTCTACAATATTTTCGTCCTGAGTTAGCATAAGCCCGCGAGTCGAATACTGACGCTCCTCGGTTACACCCACGGTGGTACGCGAGTCTATAAGGGGTGGATTCCAATGCAGTCCTGAAGTAGCCGTATCATGGTATTTGCCGAGACGAAGAATAACCGTCTCCTCTTTTGCATCAACCTGGTAAACACCCAAAAGCCCCCAAATGGCAAGTAGGACTAAAAGAGCCATTGGCAAAAGACTTTTTAGACTGGGTCCGCCAGATCCACCGCCAGATCCAAACATAGAAAATTTTTCTTTTAACTTTTTTAGGGCTTCATCAATATCCGGTGGGCCTTGTTCGTTTCTGTTACCACCCCAAGGATCTTTTCCACCACCCGGTTCATTCCAGGCCATAATATTCTCCACGTTTAATTAATGTTTTATTTAAGACGATGATTATAAAGTGCTACGACTACAATGTACGGTTAGGTGCAGTTTATTTTTCCACCAGACCTTTATAATGTGACCAAATCATGAGTTTTCAACCCCTCTGCCTTTAAAATACGGAAAAAATCATTCTCAGACAATTGAATTTCCAAGTTTATAGCGCCCTTCTCACTCACGCTTTCATTCAAAACAGCTTTATGACGGTACAAGGCAGCACGAAATGAACCCTGACTCTGTTGCAACTGCAAATGTTTGTGGACAATCTTGCTGGGCAATCTTTCGGCTATCGCCTGCAATAATAAGTCCATGCCCTCACCGGCCAGCGCGGAAACCCACACTGCAATGGGCATACCATCACTATCACGATCAATTCTAGGTGAAAAGTCATCTAACAAGTCACCTTTATTGTAGACCATCAGTGATGGGATTCTGTCAGCCTCAATTTCTTTTAGCACCTCATCAACACGCACTACATTAGTGGCGCGATCTTCTGCGGCGGCGTCGATAACATGAAGCAATAAATCAGCCGATACAGCCTCTTCCAAGGTCGCTCTAAATGCATCAACCAAACGGTGAGGTAAATGGCTAATAAAACCAACCGTATCCGCAAAAATAACCGTGCCGATATCAGCAATATCCAGCCTGCGCATTGTCGGATCTAGTGTCGCAAATAATTGATCTGCAACGAACACATCAGCGTTAGTTAATTTATTAAAGAGTGTTGATTTACCTGCGTTGGTATAGCCCACCAAAGAAACGGTGGGTATTTCAGAGCGTTGCCGACCTCTTCGACCCTGATCTCGCTGTTTGCGAACTTTTTCGAGACGCTGTTTGATTAATTTAATACGATCTCTGACCATCCGGCGATCAGACTCAAGCTGAGTTTCACCAGGTCCACGCATACCAATGCCGCCCTTTTCACGATCAAGGTGGGTCCAACCTCGAACCAGGCGTGATGAAAGATGTTGAAGTTGCGCAAGCTCGACCTGCAACTTACCTTCATGAGTTCGCGCACGCTGAGCAAAAATATCTAAAATAAGCCCTGTTCTGTCCAAAACCCTGCACTGCAAAACGGCTTCTAAATTACGCTCCTGACTCGGCGACAAATTATGATTAAATATCACCAATTCGGCATCGACACTCTTTACCGTCGCATTGATCTCATCGAGCTTACCTGTGCCTATAAAAGTCTTGGCGCTGGGAGATTTTCTGGAGCCAGTAATAAACTCCACAGGATCGCCACCAGCAGAAAGCACTAGTTCTTCAAATTCTCTAGGGTCTTCAGGTTCAGATTCGCTATTAAGCTTAATATGAACCAGTACCGCTCGTTCGCCAGACTCTGGTCGCTCAAAAAACAATGCCACCGGCTAGATTTGGTCATCGCTATAATCGCCGCCATCATCTTCATCAGCACCACTACTTGGAAGTCGCACGACACGAGAGGGTACAATTGTAGAAATGGCATGCTTGTACACCATTTGACTGACGGTATTCTTTAACAGGACAACAAACTGATCAAATGACTCAACCTGGCCTTGGAGCTTAATACCGTTAACTAAAAATATTGACACTGGAACCCGTTCTTTTCTCAACACATTAAGAAAAGGGTCCTGCAGGTTATGACCTTTTGGCATGGAGATTTCTCCTTATTGACTATTCAATATAGGCTGCATGAATCACAGCAAAAGTGTAAGCGGGATTGCGGGCCGCCGTTAGAAGCTTTCTTTATTGCTCCTTACCTCTACAATATGGGGTGCTCTCTTAGTATTTTCAAGCTTTGATTGCACATATTTGCATGACTGTAGTATTTATCACCATTATCGACCTGAATTTGGTGCGCGTTTGGCCAATTGCGCAGCCAGGTGATTTGTCGCTTGGCTAGCTGGCGAGTGGCGATAATACCCTTTTCTATAGCCTCTTCAAGGGTTAACAGACCATCGCAATAATCCCACATCTGACGATAACCCGCAGACCGCATTGCAGTTGACGTAGCACTGAGGTCGCCGCGCTGATAAAGCGCCTTGACCTCTGATTCGAGACCCAGCTCCATCATGTGGCGAAAACGCTGAGCAATTCTCTCATGCAATAAAGAGCGGTTGTTGCAGACCAACGCTAACTGGATGACCTGGTATTCATCCTCAACACCCTGTCCTTTTGATAATGATTGCAACTCTGACAGCGGTGACCCTGTGATTAGGTAGACCTCAAGAGCTCGTTGAATTCTCTGCGAATGATTTGGGTGTAATCGCCCTGCCGTACTTGGGTCAATACGCTTCAGTTCCTCGTGTAAACTCGGCCAACCAGATTTATCGGCTCGCTCCTGCAGTTCATTACGAATAACTTGATTCGCCTGAGGAAGCTCAGCAAGACCTTCAAGTAATACTTTAAAGTAGAGCATGGTTCCACCTACCAGCAGAGGTATACGCCCTGCAGCGGAGATCTCACTCATTTTCTCTCTCGCGTCTTTAAGAAAATCTCCAGCACTGTAGGCCTCAACAGGATCTCTAATATCGATGAGTTGGTGAGGATGCTTTTTGAGCGTCTCTCTATCAGGTTTAGCGCTACCTATGTCCATCTGGCGGTATACCTGAGCCGAGTCAACACTAATAATATCGACAGGAAGATGTTCACGAAGGCTCATCGCTACGTCTGTTTTCCCTGAAGCCGTCGGGCCCATGACGAAAATAGCTGGGGGTAACGATGATACAGACATAATAAGGGTTACCTATTGTCCCCGTAAAAAAAGCTTATCGAGCTGATCCAGAGTTAATTGAGACCAGGTCGGTCGCCCATGATTACATTGCCCGCTGCGCTCAGTTATTTCCATATCACGAAGTAATCCATTCATCTCAGGGATACTAAGCTTCCGATTGGCTCGCACCGAGCCGTGACAGGCCATCGTGGAAAGAATCTCATTGATGTGTTCTCTAATGCGCTCTGAGGTCCCATGTTCTAATAAATCAGAGACTACATCTCTCAATAAACCTTCAACTTTTGACCCACGTAAAATAGCTGGTATTTCTCTTACGATCACACTTTCTAGTGCGACCCTCTCGACACTAAAACCAAGCTGCTCAAACAAGCCATAATGGGCTTCAACTATATCGGCTTCTCTCTGACTCAGCGCTAAGCTTTCTGGTACTAATAGTGGCTGTGACGCTAGACTTTGGTCTTCAAAAGCCTGCTTCATCTGCTCATAAGTAATTCGTTCATGGGCAGCATGCATGTCGACAACGATTAATCCATGGCTATTTTCTGCAAGGATAAAAATACCTTTTAACTGAGCGATCGCAAATCCCAATGGCGGAATCTCGTGCTCTCCCTCTGCCTGATCTTGGCCCTGCCTAGAATAAAGACTCTGATAATTACTTAAGGGCGTGTTAACGCTATTAAACCCCGACTGCAACCCCTGCCATGTTTGCTGATAACCAGAAGATGGTGTACTTAATAGTGACAATGATGACTGTTGCAACTGATTCTCTAGGGCATTCCCCTGCGTTAACCCTTCTATTCTCGCGGAAGAGTTTTCTGAACCTGTTTGTAAGTGGTCCTGAGGCCGATCGCTGGCTAGCGCATTTTTTAATGTACTGGACACAAAGCTATGAATTGACCCACTCTCACGAAAACGCACCTCATGTTTAGTGGGATGCACATTGACATCCACATCCGAAGGTAGAATCTCTAAAAACAAAACGTAGGCGGGATGACGGCCATGGTAGAGCACGTCTTGATAGGCCTGACGGACTGCGTGAGAAACTACTTTGTCACGTATAGAGCGACCGTTAACGAAGAAATGTTGGAGGTCTGGCTGACTGCGAGAGAACGTGGGTAGCCCTATCCACCCCCATAACCGGATACCTGTACGATCATTATCAATGTAAAGCGCCTGCTCCATAAATAGTGGGCCACATATGTCGGCAACTCGTTTTTCTTGCTCTGCATGATTTGTGGCGGGGCGTAAATTGAACTGTACCTTTTGGTTATGACGCAAACTAAATGCCACATCCATTCTACTAAGTGCTAGTTTTTTTATGCCGTCATAGATACGTTTATATTCTGTGCCCTCAGTGCGCAAAAATTTACGCCTAGCTGGCGTGTTAAAAAACAGATCCCTCACTTCAACGCTCGACCCTCTAGGATGCGGTGCTGGTTGCAGCTCTACGTTCATATCTCGGCCTTCAGAGATCGCTTTCCATCCCTTGCTGTCGCCAGAGTTTGATGTGAGTGTTAAACGTGATACCGACGCTATACTAGCCAAAGCCTCGCCGCGAAACCCCAGAGTAGAAACCGCCTCTAGATCATCTAGATCAGTAATTTTACTCGTCGCATGCCGGCTTAAAGCCAGAGGTAAATCGGCCTCAGAGATACCACACCCATCGTCTCGCACTTTAATTAGTTTGATTCCACCCTGCTCAACCTCAACATCCACTCGCTGTGCGCCCGCATCTAGACTGTTTTCACAGAGCTCCTTAAGCACTGAAGCAGGACGCTCTACAACTTCTCCTGCGGCGATCTGGTTTGCCAGCTGCGGACTGAGGATATGAATGCTAGGCATGATTACAAACCTTAGAATAACGTTTAATGTCGGAGCTCACTTTAGCTTGGTGGAATAGAAATTTTTTGGCCAACACGAATCGAGCTGGACGCCAGATTATTGTATCTTAATATTTTACTCACTGAAGTGTTATAACGCTGAGCAATCTCAGAAAGTGTGTCCCCAGGAGCAATAACATAGGTTCTTTTTTGTTGAGTATCACTACTTGCCAATAAGGTTCCCACTGGCGGCATTAGAGCGTAATAGTCGACTAACCCGTCAAATATTGCCTGCGCTATTTTTCTCTGATGGCTTTCGCTGCTCAGTTTTTCAGCCTCTCGAGGGTTGGAGATGTAACCCGTCTCAACCAATAACGAAGGAATATCAGGTGACTTAAGCACTAAAAACGATGCTTGCTCTACACGCTTTTTGTGCAATTTAGTCACTCTGCCCATGCTATTTAAAACATATTTGCCAGCTTCAAGACTTCGACGCAAGGTTTCGTTCATCGAAAGATCAAGTAAAACCCCAGCCAAAACATCATCTTTATCATCTAAACTTAAGATGCTCGCTCCACCAATAAGATCAGCTCTATTTTCCTTAGATGCCAAGTATCTAGCGGCCTCACTAGTAGCACCCTTAGTTGACAACGCGTAGACCGAGGCACCATTAACTGATGGATCTGTGAAAGCATCTGCATGCACAGAGATAAAAAAATCAGCTCCCTTCTTATGAGCAATAGCCATACGCTTTCGATGGCCAACATAGTAATCACCAGTCCGAATCAAAACGCCTTCAAAATACGTGTTTTGATCAAAAAGTTTTTCAATTTTCTTAGAAATTTGCAACGCTACTGTTTTTTCTAGAACTTTTTTTGGCCCCAGTGCGCCAGGATCTTCTCCGCCGTGGCCCGCATCAATAGCGATAATAATTTTGCGGTCTTTACGCTCTAATATCTTATCCACTGTTTTACTGACCGATTTCGTCTTACCATAAAGGTCGACTACTAATCGATATCCATATTTTTCATTGGCTTTAAGGGTAAAACTTTTCGGACTGACACTATTTTTTAAGTCTAGGACTATCCGCAGGTCAGTTTTATTACGTGCTGCATGGCGAATAGCCGCAATTGGTGTTTTGTTTAGATCAAGTTTGTCCAACGTGGCTTTTAGATCTACGTCGACCAAGTCAATAACTAATCGATCGGGATTTTCGAGGATCGTCAGTTGATGCTCAGCTACCTCGCTTAAATCAATCACTAAGCGCGTATAATCAGGAGAGTGCCATAAACGCACGGACTCTATGTCCGACCCGATTACAGGGGTCGCCATCAACAGCATAAAAGCGACCACCCAACAAGGGAGCCCATCTGTTAATGTCTTCAAATTTTTATGGCCGCTTACGTCCAATGGATGCCTTGCTCTTATTATATTGATGGAACTATGTACCGGTGCCTCTAACGATTTGGCGAACTAGCTCCTCACCACTAACTGAATAAGCATCCACAGTAACACGGCGTCCGCTTTTCTCATGCTTGATGCTAATACTAACATCTGCAGTAGGTAAAAACCCCTCACCACGTTCTGGCCATTCTATCAAACAGAGCGCCGCATCTTCCAAGTAATCAGCAAAGCCCATGTAGTCGAGTTCTTCCGCGTCCACCAGTCGATACAAATCAAAATGGTACACTACGCCAACAGCTAGCTTATAGGGCTCAACCAAAGTGTAAGTTGGGCTTTTAACAGCTCCTTTGTGCCCTAAACCCTGAAGTACGCCCCGACTAAGGGTTGTTTTTCCAGCACCTAGATCGCCCTGCAGCGTAATAATTAGTGGCTTCGGCAACCTTGACGAGAGACTGCGCCCAAAGGCAACCATGGCCTCTTCTCCAACGATATTAAGGTCCGCTGTAGCAACTATTTGCCCGTTCACGAAAGCTCCTGATCCCATTGATTCATAGCTTCAGTTAAATATGGCAATATGTCTGTTGCGACCAAGCCTTTGTATCCTCTATCCTGCACAGCCATATCAGCAGCAGCTGAATGCAGACAACAGCCTAATTCAGCTGAAGTTTGCAGGTCCATGCCCTGAGCAATCAAGCTACCAATCACACCGCTTAAAATATCACCCATACCACCAGTAGCCATACCAGGATTCCCATAGGGGCAGACTTTTATAGGCTCTCCAGCTTGCGCCGACACGAGGGTTCCCGCGCCTTTAAGGATAATAACAGCATTGTATTTTTCTTGTAATCGACGAACCGCCTCAAAGCGGTCCGCTTCAATGTCTCCAACAGAAATACCTAAGAGTCTCGCCGCTTCGCCAGGGTGAGGGGTCATAATCCACGATCTATTCTGAAGATTAGACACAACGCGACCTTCCGATATTATATTCAGTCCATCGGCATCTACAACCATCGGTAGATCGGTTGCCATGGCTTTTTGCATCAGCTGTTCCGACCAAGACGACCGCCCTAACCCAGGCCCTATAACTAAAACATTAGGCCGATCGAGCAACGGTTCTAATTGCTGACCTGAGGCTACGGCGCAGGCCATAATCTCCGGCTGCCGAGCTAGACTTGCGGCGACATGTTCGGGTCGAGTCACCAAGCTGGTCAATCCAGAACCCGTCTTTAAGGATGCCTCTGCTGCCATTATGGCAGCACCGCCAAAACTTAAGTCCCCTCCGATAACCATACAATGGCCTCGTTGGTTTTTATGCATATCTGCGTCAAGTTCTGGCATGTATTCAACGAGCTCTGACAGGTCCATCAGTTCGGCTGAGGGTGACATTTTTTGCAAGACAGATTCTGGTATATCTAGTGAATCATAAATAATTTCACCACACAGGGCGGGCCCCCTCCCTGTAAACAAGCCTTGTTTGGCTCCAATAAATGTCACGGTCAAATCAGCTTTCACCGCTATATCTTCAACCGCACCAGTATCACTGCTTAATCCCGAGGGAACATCAATAGACAGTACAGGCAGAAAGGAACTATTAATCACCTCGATAGCTAAGGCAAAATTACCACGAAGAGGGCCGCTAAAGCCGATGCCCAGCAAGCTATCAACAATTACACCTTGCGAAAGATCGCAGTCAACAGAGGGCTCTTGCATGTTTATATTCGCTTGGACGCACAGTTGTTTAGCCAGTTCAGCATCGCCAGCGATTGAAGCAGTATTCCCGACTTCATAGATCGTTACCGAGATATTACTCTCTGCGGCCAGCGCTGCGACAATGTACCCATCACCTCCATTATTGCCTCCTCCGCAGAAGACATGTAAAAAACTAGGCTCGCCAAAGGTTTCAATTAACTCAGCCAAGGCAACGGCACCCGCTTTTTGCATCAAATCAAAGCTAGATATACCGGTATTTTCGGTGGCTAGGCGATCTAACTCTCTAACTGTTTTGGCATTAAATAAGACATCTTGAAGAAGAGTATGCGACATGGAGCATATATCCCAGTAAAATTAGGCTAATTATAAGTCAGAATAGCTTTGAAACCATGCATGAATTGATCGGTGAACCAGAGAAACTAGATAATTTAGCCAAAAAAATTAGAGCTTGGGGTTCAGACCTGGGTTTTCAGCAGGTTTCTATTGTCGAACCAAATTTAGATCTAGCGTCCGAGCGGCTGCATCAATGGCTGGCGAAAGGGTTCCAGGGATCGATGGCCTGGATGTCTGAACATGGTGACAAACGTTATGTGGTGAACAAGTTAGTTGACCACACTGTTCGTGTTATTTCTGTGCGCATGGACTATCTTGCCGACGATAAAATGATCGCCGTTTTAAAGGATGATAACAAAGCCTATATTTCTAGATATGCCTTGGGACGAGACTATCACAAGGTTATTCGTAATCGACTCGCCGCTTTAATGAAAAAGATTGAAGACGAAATACCAGAACTTGAGTTATCGCAACGTCCGTTTGTCGATAGCGCGCCCGTGATGGAGAAACCTATCGCCGAACAGGCGGGATTGGGTTGGATCGGTAAGAACACGCTACTGCTCAATGAAGACGCAGGATCATGGTTTTTTCTCGGGGAGATATATACGTCATTAAAATTACCTGTCGATTCGCAAAAACAAGACAACCAATGCGGAAAATGCAAAGCATGTATTACCGTCTGTCCAACCGATGCGTTTCCAGAGCCCTATGTATTAGACGCGAGACGTTGTATATCCTACCTAACGATTGAGCATAAAGAGGCCATCCCTGAGGAGCTGAGACCGCTAATGGGAAACCGAATTTTTGGCTGTGACGACTGCCAAATTAGCTGCCCATGGAATCGTTTTGCCACACCCACGAAGGAAGATGACTTTACACCGCGGCATAACCTAGACTCGCCTTCGATGGTGACTCTATTCAATTGGGAGCCAGAGGAATTCCTCGACAAGACTCAAGGCTCTCCTATCCGCCGCATTGGCCATGAACGCTGGCTGAGGAATATTGCTGTCGGACTGGGTAATGCGAAAGGATCAGAAGAAATCCTTCTCCAGTTAGAGGCGAAGGCAGAACACCCTTCAGCACTTGTGAGAGAACACGTCGAATGGGCGATTAGACAACAGCAGGATAAACTTAAGTCCGAATAAAAACTTCACGGTAGTAGGCTAGTTCTCCGATCGAATCATAGACGTCATCCATGGCCAAATGACTGCCCTTTTTAGAAAATCCATCAACCAAATCAGGTCGCCACCGCACGACTAGCTCTTTAAGTGAACTCACGTCAAGATTACGATAATGAAAAAATGAGGCTAATTCAGGCATATAACGGACTAAGAATCGCCGATCCTGGCCAATTGAATTACCGCACATAGGCGATTGACCCGGCACAACCCAATCACTTAAAAATTCGATGGTTGCAGACATCGCCTCAATTTCACTGATTTGGCTATTGCGTACTCGCTCAGTCAACCCTGACCCACCGTGTTGTCGAGTGTTCCACTCGTCCATGCCGTCTAGTAAAGCGTCACTCTGTTTAATCACCATAGAGGGGCCCTCAGCTAACACATTTAACTGAGAGTCAGTCACCACGGTCGCAATTTCAATAATTCGCTCAACCTGAGGATCTAGCCCCGTCATCTCTAGATCAATCCAGATGAGATTAAGAGGGTCAATTTTTGTCATGTGGGTACCTATTTTTGACCTTTGGTGTCGATCAGTCTAGTTGTGGTGCTAGGAAAATGTTACTTAGGGCGCTAATGCTATATCCTTACACCTCATAAGGCCAGAAATGGCTACATGTCATCTAGGAAGCTGTTATCTATGAGTAATCATTTTTACATCTTATGAGTAAGCGCAGACTCAGTGATCGTCAAAAAGATCGTATTCAATCGATTCAATCTCGCCGCCGTGAACGCGCAATGACTAAGAATGCAATTGCGGATGAGGATATTGGCAATCTCGCCAAACTTGGACCCGAGACCCTAGGCACAGTGGTCACCAATTTTGGGTCTCAAGTGAATATTGAAGCATCAGAAGACCCAATGAAAGGACAGGTAGTGCGTTGTCACATGCGTGCCAACCTCGACAGTCTGGTCACTGGAGATAAGGTCATATGGCGTTTTGCTGAACCCCACGGAGTCGTGGTTGCAAGACAACCACGAGAGTCTGAACTGGTTCGGCCAGACATTTATGGGAAACTCCGTCCAGTAGCCGCTAATGTTAATTTAATAGCCATTGTGTTTTCGCCAAAGCCTACTGCCTTTAGTAACTTATTGGATCGTTATTTGGTGGCTGCAGAAGCTCATGATATTAAACCATTGCTGGTCTTGAATAAGATTGACATGTTGCGTGAAGATGATTATGCCGATATTGAGCAGTTAATAGCTGACTACACCTTTATTGGCTATGACATTATTCAGGTTTCTTCTAAAACTGGTGAGGGCATTGAAGCGCTCCAAGACTATTTGGCTGGTCAAACAGCAATCTTTGTCGGTCAGTCTGGTGTTGGTAAATCGTCATTGATTAATCTTTTACAACCGCAAGCTAATATGCCGGTTGGCCCTCTATCGCTTGGCAAAGAAAAAGGTACTCACACCACAACCATATCTAAACTTTTTCATCTTGCTGGTGGTGGTGTGTTAATTGACTCCCCAGGGATCCGAGAATTTGCCTTAACGCACCTGAGTAAAGAGAAAGTTATCGACGGATTCATTGATTTTCGGCCTTATCTTGGCTACTGCAAATTCCGCGATTGTAATCATGACAAAGAGATTGGCTGTAGTCTTTTAGCCGCCGTCGCGGATAAAAGAGTACTGGCGATTCGACTCCACAACTATCGTCAGATTCTTTTATCTCAAGAAACCACTAGATTTTAATAAATGCTAAAATCCAAATCTGCACCGCTTTATCTGTCAGCATAAAGGACGCTTAATGATCTGCACAATACCCCGCCTAATGGAACCTCAGGAGCTAGAGTCTCTGCTGGACGATGAGCGCTTAATTATTATTGATCTAAGTAGCCTTTCGTTATATTCCTTGCAGCATGTACCCGGTGCTGTGCATCTTCCTTACAGAGCGTTGATGTCCAACAATCCACCAGCAATGGGTAAATGCCCCAGTTTTACCGAAGTAGAATCGCTAATTAACTTCCTCGGCATTGATAACACCAAGCATGTCATTGTCTATGATGATGAAGGTGGTGGCTGGGCGGGCAGATTCACTTGGATAATGGACTTAGTTGGAATACATAATTGGTCCTATTTAAACGGGGGCATAGTGTCCTGGATAAAAGAAGGGTTTCCGACCGAGAGTTCACCCAACCTGCCAAACGCTGGCAAAACTTGCCTTGGCGATGACTTCGCCTACCCCGCTGCTTCGATTTCTGCAGATGAAATTATAGCCTCCCTGGGCGCTAACGATTTCGCTATATGGGATGCCAGAAATCCGGCGGAGTACTCAGGTGAAATTGTTAGCGCAGCGCGAGGCGGCCACATTCCAGGTGCGATTAATCTTGAGTGGTCCGCACTAATAAATACCCAAGCGAATTTACGGATTCATAATGAGGCACAGGCTATTTTAGATAGCGTGGGGTTAACCAAAGACAAACGTATTACTACGCATTGCCAACAACATCATCGCTCTGGTTTTACCTATATGGTCGCCCGAATTCTTGGTTACGATAAAATAGCCGGCTATGGCGGTTCATGGGCAGAATGGGGTAATCTTGATCACACACCAGTTGAGTATGGCCTCTAACAGACCCTCACTCACTTTGACTACTGCTATCTAAATATGAGAATCAAAATTATGAGTCACCGCGCAGATTTTTTTGTTGCTGCACAACGCATGTTACCCAAGCATGCGCTCTCTCGGATGATAGGCCGTATGGCAGAGTCTAAACGCCCATGGTTAAAAAACATTCTCATAAAGCGAGCCATCGCTGCCTTTAATATCAATATGCAAGAAGCTCAAAGCGATAGTCTGGATGATTATGAAAGTTTTAATGCTTTCTTTACTCGGGCTTTGAAAGAAGAGGCGAGACCTATTGACTCCCACCACAATGGCATTGCCTGTCCAGCAGACGGCGTAGTGAGTCAGGCCGGTAACATTAGCGAGAATAAAATACTACAAGCCAAAGGGATCGATTATTCAGTCAGCCGCATACTAGGAAGCTCAACTGAAGCAAGTCACTATAAAAATGGCAGTTTTGCGACTATTTATCTATCACCTAAAGATTATCACCGGGTACACATGCCCATCACAGGGAAATTACTGCGGACACGCTACATCCCGGGAGAATTATTTTCTGTGAATGATCTAACAGCGCAGAGTCTAAATGGGTTATTTGCACGAAATGAACGGCTAGTCTGTGAGTTTGAGTCTGAGCTGGCGGGTCAGTTTTCAGTGATCTTTGTCGGTGCTATGTTAGTGGCGGGAATTGAAACTGTTTGGGGTGGATTTGAGCAACCGGGGGTCGGGGCTGTGAGAGACAATGACCTCTCTGATCAATCGTTAATCTATACCAAAGGCGATGAAATCGGTCGATTTAAATTTGGATCAACCATTGTTTTGCTCTTTGAAAAGGATGCGGCCAGTGGATTAGACGCGCTACTACCGCAGGCGCCTGTCTCCATGGGTGAAGGCATTGCTCTTCTAAAGTAATCCTGTAGCGTCCGCTATCTACCCTCGGAAAAACGATGTACGGCGTCAATGAATATTTTAGCATTCGCCGGATCAATATCTGGAGTAATACCATGGCCAAGGTTAAATATGTGGCCATTACCTGAACCAAAGGACTGTAAAATGTCCTGTACTTTGCTTTCAATCGCTTGCTTATCAGCTCGCAGTACCGCTGGATCCATATTGCCTTGAAGCGACACTTGACTGCCTACACGTTTTTTGGCCGATCCTATATCAACAGTCCAATCCAGTCCTAAACAGTGGCAGCCAGTGGCCGCCATCGCTTCTAACCAATGGCCGCCGCCCTTAGTAAAGAGAATAACTGGAACATCTCGTCCATCTGCATGTGTAATTAAGCCGTTAATGATTTTCTGCATGTAGGCCAATGAAAATATTTTATAGGCTTGATGCTCCAATGCGCCCCCCCAGGTATCAAATATCTGTACCACTTGTGCCCCAGCGCGAATCTGAGCATTCAAATAATCAATAACAGACAGCGTTAACTTTTCGAGTAACTGGTGCATTAACTCAGGCTGGGTATAAAGCATTGTTTTAGCCCTAGCAAAGTCTCGGCTACTCTGGCCCTCAATCATATAAGTGGCTAATGTCCAGGGACTTCCCGAAAACCCTATCAAGGGCACCCGGCCATTCAATTCGCGTCGGATCATAGACACCGCATCAGTAACATAACTCAGATCCTTGGCTGTATTAACAACCTGTAACTGATCGATGTCGGCTTCGGTTCTAACCGGTTTACGAAACTTTGGGCCCTCTCCTTCCTCGAAATACAGCCCTAATCCCATCGCATCTGGGATGGTCAAAATATCTGAAAATAAGATAGCTGCGTCTAATTCAAAACGTTCTAACGGTTGCAAGGTTACCTCGCACGCCAGCTCAGTATTTTTACAGAGGCTCATAAAATCGCCAGCCTTTGATCTCACTTGTCGATATTCAGGTAAATAACGGCCAGCCTGGCGCATCATCCATACTGGCGTTTTATCAACAGGTTGACGGAATAAAGCCTTTAAAAAGCGATCATTTTTAAGCTGTGTCATAAATTATTTAAATTCGTTCGTTGATTGATAGATTAGACCTAGTATACGTCTCGTAGATACCGCTTTTCACGCTTTAGGTTGTTGACGTACTCTCCGGCTTTGTCAGCGGTTAAATCGCCGTGCTCAGCTATGAGGTCGCATAGCGCCTGATCTACGTCTTTAGCCATACGTGTCGCATCACCACAAACATAGAAATAGCTGCCTTTTTCAAGCCACTCATAAATATTTTCGCCCTGCTCATGCATTTTAGTTTGTACATAAATTTTCTCGTTTTGATCTCGCGAAAATGCCAAATCAAGGCGAGTTAATAGACCAGAATTCTGCATCTCCAGTAACTGCTCTTCATAAATAAAGTCTGCAGCTCTGGTTTGATCTCCGAAGAATAACCAATTCTGACCCTTTGCATTACGTACCTGACGCTCTTCCAAAAAAGCTCTGAATGGAGCAATTCCAGTACCTGGACCAACCATGATCATTGGTGCATCGTCATTGTCCGGAATACGGAATGCTTTATTGGGCGAAACGAAGATTCCCACTTTACCGCCCTCTATAACCCGATCAGCCAAAAATGTTGAGCAAACACCCTGGTGCTCCCTACCTTTTGCTTGCCAGCGCACCGAGGCGACAGTGAGGTGCACAGACCCAGGATGCTGCTTGGGGCTGGACGAAATAGAATAAGCACGATGCTGTAATGGCTTCAATAATCCCAAGAATTCTTCAAGTGATAACATGACACTAGGATTTAAATCCAATAGATCTAGAGTGTCCTTACTCCACAAGTAATCAGCTAAGGCTTCTTTGTCACCATTACTTATTACATGGCTAAAGACATCATCCGCAGCCTGCCTCTCTATCGCTGCCAAAAATTCGCGCGAGGGCGTCGAGATTTCATAGTGATAAGTCAACAATTCGTCAATCGTTTTAGTTTCACCCTCAGGCACTACGTTTGGCGCTATGACCAACCTCTGTAGAAGAGATGAAACTAATGTGCCATTATTAATTGGCATCACGTTTAACGCATCACCAGTCTCATAGCTTAGATCACTGTCGGCAAGGTCAAA
Organism: Gammaproteobacteria bacterium; assembly: GCA_963854585.1. Taxonomy (GTDB): domain Bacteria; phylum Pseudomonadota; class Gammaproteobacteria; order Pseudomonadales; family Porticoccaceae; genus HTCC2207. The sequence continues at coordinate 61,339 of CAWKZU010000006.1, forward strand.
CTCGTAATGACGTATCTCCTTAGCTGAAGATTCTCCAGACAATAGTCTGTTGGCTGTTATAGACGATGGGAAAGGATTCTTACGGTTCCATATTGATTTGACCACCGCTGGTATCACATCTGACTTAGGTGCTACTGCGCTGCCATCGTTAGCAAGAGGAATTACTCTAGCAATCCACTCCTCAGCCATATCCTCGTAGTCGACATCACAATCTATACGTTCAACCAAACGCTTGGCTCCAAGTTGCTCAAGCCGAACGTCCAGTAATTTACCTGCTTGGCAAAACTCATCGTAGCCAGTATCGCCCAACGCTAGAATACCAAATTGCATTGTCGGTAATTGAGGCATATTAGAAGCTGAAAGAGCCTCCCAAAATAACTGGGTATTATCGGGCATCTCTCCTTCACCATAAGTCGCTATGGCAATAATGACTCGCTCCATCGCAGCGAATTCCTCGATCGAGACATCATCTAAACCTTGCACTACTGGCTCAAAACCTTGACCTCGCGCTACGTTTTCCGCATCCATCGCCAAAGCTTCAGCATTACCTGTTTGAGTACCATAGAATATATTAAGCAGAGGCGCTGATGCCGCCCCTGACTTAAGTAATGCACCGGCCTGACTCCCAACCATCGCCTTTGCCGATTGCATGCCCGCCAAAAACCCTGCTAACCAAGATTTTTGGTCACCGGTAAATGGAGCATCTTCAGGGATAAATGGGAGCTTCATCAAAACGCCTCGGTATTAACCCACATTGGGTAAGATATCATTTAGAGCATTATGCGCAAAAAGCTCTTCAAAACTGGGGACACGCCCCAGCGCTATTTTATTTTTTTGCTGTTGATACAAGATCCAACCATAGGTCGCAGGACTGTCCATTGACAGAATGTTTCGCAACCTCAACGTCTCCTTGAAATCATTGAGCCGTTTACCCGCAATCATCGCAGCCAATTCGGCCGCACTATACGCGGAAATCGCTTCTCGCGCATGTCTCAACAACCCGTTCATGAGAGAAAAGTCCTCTGTTAGAATGAGATTGCGAGTTGCCTTAATTGCATCTGGATGCTCTATAGAGGTCACATCAGGCAAGCGTTTTAATGATATTTTTTGTGCTGCATCTAGCACAGAGTAAGTATTAAGTAGCTCATACATGTCACTACTAGCCAATTCAGTATCCGGCACGTCGCCCTTTATCACGGGCTCACCCGAGCGCCACGCGCGCTTTAATTTATTGACTTGAAATGCCGCAAGAGCTACTGCAAGCTCTTCCAAAAGCTCCTTGCGTGATTTAGCCTCTAAAATTGCTTCATAATCTTGATACTGCAGCAGCGCTTTAGGTGTGATATACGCAAAATTAGCTCGCTCTTCAGCCCAATGCTGCAATAGCCAGATCGCTTTTTTAGAGCTGGTAGCATCAACATGCCACTGCAACAAGGTATGTACGGCCTGAGCGTGTATTTCGGCCTCTTCTGTAGAATCTGCCAGCGAGCCTAGCAGCACCGAGTCATGACTGATGCTGTTGGTGAATTTCCCATAGGGGTCGTATTGGTATGCAAAACCACCTGACATGCCATTACCAAAACCTTTGGCAAATGAACCTAAATTAAGTACGGCTCCGTTTGTCATATATTCAGCGCAGAAATCACCTACGCCTTCCACTACGGCCGTCGCACCAGAATTCCGCACGGCAAATCGATCTCCGGCCTGACCTTCAATAAAGGTGCGACCTCCGGTTGCACCAAACAATGCAAAATTACCAATTAAAACGTTAGTTCCAGGCTTGTCACTACCGCCAGGCGGCGCGTGAACAATAATTTCTCCACCACAAGCGGTTTTTCCAACACCGTCATTGCAAGTGCCGGTATGCTCTAAGACCATGCCGTCGTTACAAAATGCGCCATAGGACTGCCCCGCAGTACCATGAGTGGCGATGCGTACGGCTCTACTAGCGAGAAACCGGCGTCCCCGACTATCTTCCAACACTGCGGGTAATTGAGATTTTCGAAGTTCATAATTAAGCATTCGCTCAATATCTATGGCCAGCTGTCCACCAACACTCTTGTTACAGTTATTAAGAAGCTGGCTACCAGGCAATTGAATGGATACGTGTTTTTTATCAATTAAGGCATCTCTGATCACAGCCATAAAGCCATCATCGACGGCAAAATCTCGCTCCATATAGATAGGATTATCAATCTTATATTCTTCAACCACCGTCAACATTGCCCGCAGATCGAGTTGACCAACCGATGATGGGTGATCTAGCAAGTGCAGGAAATCACATCTCCCTCGAGCCTCACGCAACGAGCGAAACCCGAGTTGAGCCAGTATTTCTCTAACTTCATGGGCTATATTGAGTAGATATTGTCCTAAAGCACGAGGGTCGCCATCAAAGACTTCTGGGTTTGTGGTTAAGCCCGCGGGGCATTTTATGTTGCAATTTTTAGCCATGACACACTTCAACATCATTAGGGCAGTGGTGCCAAACTCAAAGCTATCTCCCCCCATAAGAGCGGATTTAACCACGTCTGACCCAGTTTGATGAGCACCAGAACAACGTAAGACCACCTTCTCCCGCAAACCATTGGCACAGAGAGCTTGGTGGACCTCAGCAATACCGATTTCAGCAGCGCGCCCGGTATACTTGAGAGAGGTGACAGAAGCAGCGCCAGTGCCACCGGTACTGCCTGCAACATTAATAACGTCTGCACCCGCTTTGGCAACCCCTACAGCAATCGTACCTATACCATCTGACGAGACAAGCTTTACAATCACTCGCACTCGTGCCGCTTTGGCGTCGTGAATAAGTTGAGCCAAATCCTCAATTGAGTAGGTATCATGATGGGGCGGCGGCGATATTAGTTCTACTCCCGGAACGCCTCCACGAGCAGCGGCAATTTCTACATTTACTTTAGGGGCAGGTAATTGACCACCCTCTCCTGGCTTAGCACCTTGACCAATTTTAATTTCAATTTCTTCAAGCATTGGATCAGCAAGATAACCTGCCCAAACACCAAATCGTCCTGATGCAAACTGCTTGATACGTGAAGCTCTAATAGTCCCGTAACGAGAAATATGTTCTCCACCCTCCCCGCAGTTAGACATTCCACCTACCATGTTGGTGCCATGCGCAACCGCTTCATGGGCTGTAGCCACCAATGCACCGTGACTCATTGCTCCCGACGCCAGAAATGGTGTTATTGCGCTCGCAGGCTGAACGTCACTGAGGTCAACTATTGAGGGTGCCGATCGAAGTCGAGCGAAGTAATCTCTAGCTTCCCCTGCAGCAACAATAGATAGTATTTTTCCACTAACCAATTGCTCAACGATATGCACACCAAAGCGATCCGAGCACGATTTAGCCAGGGCCTGTAATCGATCTCCCCGATCAGGCAACGGACCGGTTAATTGCAAAGCAAAGGTATCATCTCCAAGAGCTTCACATGCTAGTCCTCGAATAATAAAATGATTATTACCCGCGCGATTGAATAACATCATCTCATGGCGAAAATCATCGGCTTCTGAAATAAAACTAATATCCGCGGGAAAAGCTAAAACATCTCGAAGTGCCGCAGGCCGTCGAGCGCGCTCTTCAGTCATAGCGCGCGAAAAATCTCTATAGCCGGGCGTAATGTTAAAATTATCAATTTCAGCGTGGGTAAGTCGATCAAAACTGGTGTTAGTGTAGCCCTCATCGCTGATGCCAAAAGCACCCTCCATGCGATTTAGTGTCAGCAAGCGCAATGCTTCATTAGTATCACCGTCACCTTTTTTATCAAAACTAATGTCTTCTTCGGTGAGTTCAACAAAACTTCGGACCGCTGTGACCCCATACGAATGGCCAGCGCCTTCTGCACGCTCTTTAAATAATCCCAACATCGGTATATCGCCTTCTACCTCGCAGGCAAGGGCACGCTCATGCCAGTCAGCAGCAGCCTGAGCGATTTCAGTGAACCCTACGCCTCCAACGGGGGATTTCATGTTGGGAAAGTAACGGCGAAATACGGGATCATTAGTATTTAAAAAGTTTGGCTCAAAAAACTCGCCACCAGAATAACTTTCAACAGTACACAGGCCAACTTTGCCCATTGTCTTCATCAATGCCTTTTCCGCAGCCTTGGTAAACTTTAAATAAGCCCCATTGACGTTATCCGCAAATTTTTCCTCAGCACGCATCTGCAATCCCATGGGGTATACGGCTGATGCGCCAAAACCAAGAGCACAGGCAACATGATGAGAGGAACAAATTTGTCCACTTTCAACAATGAGTGATACACGCAATCGCAGACCTGACTCTATTAACCGTTGATTAATAGCGGATACAATTAAAGTCATTGATATAGACGTATTAGCACGAGAAACATGACGATCGCTTATGATAGCTATGCCACCTTGCTCTCTAGCAAAGTGCTCTACAGAATCACAGATTCCATCAATCGCGTTGACCAAAGCCTCTTCGTTGGCACTCACATCACCAAATACAGGTTCATAAAGCATGGGGAAATGACCCACTGGAGCCTCTTGTTGAGCCCCAATACTCAGCATTTGTGAGTGGCTGAGAATTGGTGATTGGATCACAATTTGTCTGCCCGCCTTTGCTCCAATATTGGGCTTAGTACCCAGAGCCACCCGCAGCGTCATCCCTTCGGCCTCACGAATTGAATCTAAAGGCGGATTAGTGACCTGGGCAAACCGTTGGGAGAAATATTTAGCGACACCGCCTTCATTATCTGACAGCGCATTAATCGCGTTGCCATAACCCATTGCCGACACCTTTTCAGTACCCGTGGCTAGCATCGGATCCATCATAAATCGAAAGCATTCTTGATTCTGTGAATAGGCGACATATCGACCCGCCAAAGGCAAATTACCAGAATAGCGCGCAGAGGATGTTTTCTGAGATTCAGGGACCGGTGGAAGGTCTTCGATCAGGATGCGCGCATGATCAACCAGTTTTGCGTAGTCGCGCTGACTGGCCAAGAGCTCAAGAGCCTCAGAGGTAGTAAAAGAACGTTTTTTCTGGTGATCATAGTACAGCATACCTCCAGCCTCAATTCGTCCGCGGCTTAATACAGCCTCATCACCAAAATCGACCTGACCTGCTTCAGACATCACCGCGAGATAAAGCTCTGTTTCTATCGTCCTTAATGGCCGTAAGCCAAGACGATCTAAGCGCGCGCCGATTATCGAACCATCGCCAAAAATAAGTGCGGCGGGACCATCATTTTTCTCTTCATACAAAGAAAAGTACTCAAGCATAGAGCGGACAGGAAACGATAGACTTGTATCGTTTTCCCAAGCCGGGGGCATCATAGACACAACAGCAGTCACTAAGTCCAGGTCGTCTTCCACAACACGAGAGTGTAATGTTTGATCTAAACGACAGCTATCTGACTGCCCTTTTGGCCTGATAATATTGTTTTCTTTAGCCCTCGCAATAGCGGCCTCGGACAATCGATTCTTTTTATCAGTATTCAGTTCTCCGTTGTGCGCCATCAATCTAAATGGCTGAGCCATAGAGGGATGAGGGTCCGTATTCGTTGAGAATCGAGTATGAAAATAGAGCGTATGAATACTTTGGTCTACATCATTAAGATCACAAAAATAAGGCACAATTTCATGCGAATTTAACCGACCTTTAAGCACCTGCATGCGAGATGACATTGAAAGAGGATACATTCCGTCAAGATCCTCATCGATATAAGCTTCTGACTCTATTGAGAGTAACGCTTTGTGTATCCTTTTCTCTAGAGCCGCACCCCTTATTCCTTTTGGCGCCGCGAAAACCCATTGAGCTATAGGTAGCTGATATTTAATTGCAGCCGGACGCAACACTGAATTATCAACGTCTACACTCCGCGTAATTAGTGTCATCATACCCTCTGATTTAAGGGCATCATCAATGAGCTTTTTAGCTCTAACATGCTGACTTTTATTGTTGGGCAAGAAAAAATTACCCACTCCAAACTCACCAGGCACTAGACTAGTGCCGACAACTCTACTGAAAAATGTAACTGACAAATCAATTGAGACACCTGCTCCGTCACCAACCCCTTCAGCTGACATGCCTCCGCGGTGAGGCACTGCACACAGTGCTTCATGGCCTTTAACCAATAATTCATGGGTCTGCTTACCGTCTTTTCGGGTAAGAAAACCCACGCCGCAGCTACTTTTTTCAAAAGTACTGTCGTATAGGCCAAAGTTCTTTACATCATTCATAAGCACAGATTCTTAGTTGAGGACAATTACTGCAATAGTTGCGCGCGCACTCTTATACGGCATTCTTTCGCCGAAAGGGTCTATATTCTACACTTTTAGCCCGATTTTGGCTATCTGATTACGTTAAACCGTGAGTATTGGAGGTCAGACAGGCTAGCTCTTTTGAGCCATTTTGAGCTAAACAGAGTATTCACTAAACACATACCTAGTTAGTTGGCCCTTATTTACCCAAGACTCTTACCAAGATTCACTCTAATTAACTATGGCAAAATTTAGCGAGAGTGGTGTCCATCCATTCCTGAGAAAAATCCTGGCTAACATACGCCTCACCCAGGCTTCTTAGTAGAACCAATCTCAATTGCCCATCAAGCACCTTCTTATCTCGATACATTAGCGTCATGAAGGCGTCTGCCGGCATGTCCTCAGGTGGAGCCACGGGCAAAGAAAAGAGGCTGATTAACTTCTTACTTCGATCAACATCTACGTGAGAAAGATCTCCTGCGTTCATCGACAAATCAAGCGCCATTGCCATGCCCGCGGCTACTGCTTCACCATGCAGCCACCCTTGGTATGCCTGAAAAGTTTCAATAGCATGGCCAAAAGTATGGCCAAGATTAAGAACAGCTCTAATGCCAGACTCGGTTTCATCCGCACTCACAATTTTAGCCTTGTTGATACAGGATTTCTCTATAGCAACACTCAAGGCTGTCTTATCTCGGCGTATTAGCGCGTCGGCATTGGCTTCTAACCATTCAAAGAACGGATAGTCTGCTATCAACCCATATTTAATAACTTCAGCCATTCCGGCGAAAAACTGCCTGTCGGGCAGCGTAGCAAGAGTATCGGTGTCTATAATCACTGCTATTGGCTGGTGAAAAGCGCCCACCATGTTTTTACCCAAAGGGTGATTCACGCCCGTTTTACCGCCAACTGACGAATCAACCTGAGCCAATAGCGTGGTCGGAACTTGAATAAAAGGAACACCTCGTTGATATGAGGCTGCAGCAAAACCAGTCATATCTCCCACAACTCCACCCCCTAAAGCTATCAGCGTGGTCTTTCGGTCATGGTTTTGTTCGAGCAACTTAGTAAAAATACCGTTCAAATGTTCGAGAGTTTTAAAACGCTCCCCATCAGGCAAGGCTACTATGTCAATTTGCTTGCCCTCCAAACCTGCCGTTATAGATTCTAGATACAGAGGGGCAATCGTTTCATTAGTAACGATAAGAACCTTTCCGCCCTGAACATATTGATTCAGATCAACTAAAGAGATTTGCTTGGGACCGATAATAATAGGGTAACTTCTATCGCCTAAATTAACGGTAATATGTTTTGAAGCCTTAGAGTCAGGACTTTCAGAATTATTCATAGCAAGCACTCTTAAAAATAAGCACTCTATTTTAACCTGTTAATTACAGATTTGCTTAACCCTTTTAATCTAGATTGCTCGAGAGTGTCCTTATAAGCTCCATAGCTACCTTCGGGGCCTTGGTTTCGCTAGAAGAAAAAATGAGGCTAGCAACTTCACGATAAAGAGGGTCTCTCTCATCAAACAGATTATCGATGACAGCTTTACGGTCATCAACCTGCAGTAAAGGACGAGCTTTATCCCTCTTAGTGCGTTCATACAACTGCTGTTTGGTTGCCGACAAATAAACGACCTGACCGGCATCAGCCATAGCAATGCGGTTCTCACCACGCAGAACAATGCCACCCCCAGTTGCTATAACCGCTGTACTAGCGTTATCAATAGCATGCCGAAGTGCCCTAGTCTCTCTCTCACGAAATCCCTCTTCACCCTCGACGTCAAAAATCCATTGAATATCAGCTCCGCTAGATTTAACAACTTCATGGTCGATATCAAGAAAGGGTCTGCCCAATGCATTAGCCATTTCCCTACCAATGGTAGACTTGCCCGCGCCCATTGGGCCTATTAAAAAAATATGTTTTTCAGTCATTTATCCACGAAACTATCGTCTATTACCTTAGGAGTTATAAAGATAAGTATTTCACGTTTATCCGTAACACGCATTTCTTTTCTGAACAATCCTCTACAGATATGCCAAGCTAAAATATAGTCGATCTACAGTAACAACACACTTTCTTGATTTCTGTGATGCACTTCACGTTATCAAAGCTCTATAATGAAAGGATAACGATATAATAAATCCGTAACGATCAGGAACCTTAGGTAATGAACCTTGGTAAAGCTTTTAAAATAATCGCGGTATGCATCATATCGGGACTCGGCGGCTTTCTTCTAGTCTGCTCCTGCCTTTTTCTTTACCTCAGCCCTAAATTACCCTCCATCGATGAATTAAAAGACACTCGCTGGCAAATTCCGTTGCGAGTTACCTCACGAGATTTGAAGATCATCAGCGAATTTGGAGAGAAAAAGAGATCACCAATAGACTTTGATGAAATACCAACCTTGATGATCGACGCGATTTTAGCGGCAGAAGATGACAGCTTCTTTGATCACAATGGAATTGTAATCTCTGGTTTAATGCGCGGCGTAGTGCAGCTGGCCACAGAAGGTCGCATTAGGAGTGGCGGAAGCACTATTACAATGCAGGTAGCCCGCAATTTCTTCCTATCTAAACGCCAAGAATTCACGCGGAAGTTTAACGAAATATTATTAACTTTTAGAATTGAAAAGGCGCTTACCAAACAAGAAATTCTGTCGCTTTATGTAAACAAAATCTTTCTCGGCAACAGAGCCTATGGCTTTGCTGCAGCATCTCATGTCTATTATGGGAAACCGCTGAGTGAATTAACTCTAGCCCAGATAGCAATGGTTGCAGGATTACCTAAAGCTCCGTCATCTTATAACCCCCTAGCTAACCCAGAGCGGGCAACCATTCGTCGAAACTGGATCCTCGGGCGAATGTATAACTTGGATAAAATCACCGAAGGAGCGTATCGAGCAGCCATAGTAGAGGTGGATAATGCCTCTCTACACAGATCTCAATCAGAATTAGATGCAGCCTATGCGGCGGAAATGGTCCGCCAACAAGTTATCGCCAAATTTGGCCTAAAAGCCTATACGGAAGGCTATACAGCGATCACCACAATAGACTCATCTGCCCAAGCGAGTGCTGTTAGCGCAGTTCAATCGGGGATAAGAGCCTATGATAAACGGCATGGCTATAGAGGCGCCGAACGTAAAAATATTGACCCAACTACATGGCAAGAAACTCTCCGAAAAACATCCACAATAGGCCCATTGCAACCAGCAATTGTCTCTTTCGTCCATGATGATCGTTTAATATTACTAAAAAAGAATGGTGAGACTACGATACTTAACTGGGCAGATGGGCTAGATAACCTGCGCCTGTTTAAAACCGTGAATGCCCAATCTCCCCTAATTGATTCTGCTGCGAGTGTGTTTGAAACTGGGGACCTAATTCGAATAGAGGAACATGAAAATGGTCGCGTCACCCTGTCCCAAATCCCTCTAATCCAATCTGCAATGGTTGCACTTGACCCCTTTAACGGCGCCATCAGAGCTCTAGTGGGCGGATTCGATTATCGTCAAAGCACGTTTAATCGCGTCACCCAAGCAAGCCGACAGCCGGGCTCCAACTTTAAGCCTTTCATTTACACCACCGCATTGAAAAATGGCTTCACGACAGCATCAATTATCAATGATGCTCCTGTGGTATTTGAAGATGCCAAACTTGAAGATACCTGGCGCCCTGAGAATGATGGCGGAAAATTTTATGGTCCAACTCGTCTTAGGGAAGCCCTGTACCGGTCAAGAAATCTCGTTTCCATTCGCTTACTTCGCAGAATAGGCGTTGACCGCACTTTAGAGAGCTTACAATCATTTGGTTTCAACACCAGCGATATGCCATCGGATTTATCAGTAGCCCTAGGCAGTCATGCCATGAGGCCAATTGACATCGCCACAGGGTATGCCATGTTTGCCAACGATGGTTTTAGAGTCAATTCTCATATTTTAGATAGGGTGATAGACCGAAATGGCAATGTGATATTTCAAGCACAGCCTGAACTAGCTTGCGATCCATGCGAGCAAAAAAATATCCGAGATGGTCAGTTGCCACAAACGGCTAACAATGCTTCTAATGACACAGTAGAGCAACAGTTAGAGCAATTATTCAGTGATATTGAACAAAACTCTCTTGTGGAAGGCGATAAGTACAGTTGGGAAAAGGTAAAACAAAGCTTAAAACTGGAGTCTACAGCAGTCTCGACACCAGCTGACCGAGTCATTGATCAACAAACTGCATTCTTAATGGATTCTATGCTGAAAGATGTTATTTTGCGCGGAACAGCCAGAAAAGCTAAAATATTAAATCGCTCTGATATCGCCGGTAAAACAGGGACTACAAACGGTCCGCGAGATGCATGGTTCTCCGGCTATTCTCCAGATCTAGTTGCGACAGCCTGGGTAGGCTTCGACGATAATTCGGTTTTAGGTCGAAATGAATATGGCGGATCTGCCGCCCTGCCAATATGGATTCAATTTATGGGCGAAGTACTGTCCGAAAATCCTATTGTGGTAAAACGCCAACCAAATGGTATCGTTATGGTAAAAATTGATGCCAAAACAGGGAAAAGAATCCCTCCCCATCAGCAAGGTATTTATGAGTTTTTTAAATCGGAAAATGTTCCTGCTGCGCCCGATGACGAAAATGCCTCTACTGAGTCCGAACAACAGCCACTACCAGATGATTTATTTTAAATCATTGAGATAGATGCCAATTTGGCCGCTAGACTAAACGAGATTTAATAAATGCATATAGATTGGCAGAATATAGATACAGTGCTCCTAGACATGGATGGCACTCTTCTTGACCTGCACTTTGATAATTTCTTCTGGCTAGAACATTTGCCAAAACGCTATGCTGACCAGAACCAAGATAGCGATGAAGACATAATCGGTGCACTGCGCCAACAGTTATTTGACAAACAAGGCACCCTCGAATGGTATTGCACTGACTACTGGTCTAGTCAATTAGGTGTCAATATCATCGCGTTAAAACAAGAGATAAGCCATCTCATTAAGGAGCGACCTCAAGCACATAGTTTTCTTTCAGCACTCAAAGCCCATCAAAAAAAATGCGTACTGATCACTAACGCCCACCCTGATGCTGTTGCATTAAAATTTTCAGTCACGCGTATCGAACCATTATTCGATAAGGTGATTTCATCTCACCAATATGGGCATCCGAAAGAAGTGCAAGAATTTTGGCATCGACTTCAGATGGAGTGCCCATTTAATCCAGAAAGAACCTTATTTATTGATGATTCAGAATCAGTACTGCGTGCCGCCAATACTTATGGTATTGCCCATTTACTCAGCATTGCAAAACCCGATAGCCATCGTGCGCCTGTTATGTCAGCTCAATTTAACTCAGTCGGTGACTTTGCGGAAATCCTCTCGATAGCAGGTAATCAATAGCTATGGTGAAGGTACGACTTGATAAGTGGCTGTGGGCTGCACGATTCTTCAAAACTCGCGCGCTCGCAAAGACTGCCATCGACACTGGCAAAATTCATATTGATGGTCAAAAAGCTAAACCGAGCAGGATGATTGAAGCAACCAATATGCTCACGATTCGCCAGGGAGACGTCGAAAAAACTGTACGCATCATTACAGCTTGTGAGCATCGGCGCGGAGCCCCTGAAGCACAACTTCTTTATGAAGAAACGGCGTCTAGTATTGAAGCCAGAGAGAAAAAGTCCGCTGAACAACGAGCGTTTCACGGATCCACGCCAGCCTCAACTCGACCCAACAAAAAACAACGCCGACAAATCCATCGTTTTATAAAAATTTAACCTTACTGAACTCTAACCTTAAAGTAGAATATGGCACCTATGAAAGATAAAGACACTCTGCAGCGTTTTCTTTTTGATGGCACAGACACAAGGGGTGAAATAACTACCTTGGCGTCGAGCTATCAAAACATGGTCGCCTCGAAAAATTATCCCACGTCAGTCTCCTTATTGTTTGGTGAGTTTTTGGCAGCCGCCAGCCTACTTAGTTCCTCACTTAAGTATCCAGGAATAGTGAGCATACAAGCTTCAGGAAGCGGTCCAATATCAATGATTATGGCTGAATGCAGTCATGGCCAACAATTACGAGGTATCGTGCGTGGCAATTTTGATAATCTTACCGCCCAGCAGCAGAGTGAGCGACAAGGAGTTTCAGTTCTCCTGGGTAAGTCCACACTCGCCATTACCGTAGAGCCTGAAAATAGTGAGCGCTACCAAGGTATTGTCCCCATAGAAAGTGACAACCTAAGTGATTGTCTGGAATACTACTTCGAGCAATCTGTGCAGTTACCGACGCGAATAAGACTTGCCTCCAATGAAACCTGCGCAGCAGGAATATTGATCCAGCAAATGCCTAGCAGTCAAACGATGATCGAACAGCAGCATGAATGGCAGCATCTATGCACCTTATTCGATACTATTAAACCTGGCGAGCAACTTGAATTGTCGCATAATGACCAATTATATCGGTTGTTCAATGAAGAGAAAGTTCGGCTATTTAACGCTCAGACATTATCATTTTTTTGCAGTTGCTCTAGGCATAGAACCGAGCAAGCATTAGTCTCACTAGGTATTGAGGAATTACTTGAAACCTGTGAAGATCAAGGTCAGGTATTAATAACCTGTCAGTTTTGCGCTGAACAATATGAGTTCACCAAAGACCAGGTAACGGCGATGTTTAGTCCAAGTAGTGAGCTATTACACTAACGTTGCCATAAGGCATTTTTCGTTTCTTCTTTCCACTGCCATGACAACCAAAACCAGATAAATCAAGAGCTTATTTAGGCTGCTTTTACTTACTGTTAACTAAAATGTAGTCAATCGCCGATTTAACTTCGTCATCACTGCATGTCATGCAGGCTCCACGTGCTGGCATAGCACGTATACCATTGATTGCATTAGCGTAAACAGTTTCAAGGCCCTGCTCTAATCGCGTAGCCCAAGCACTAACATCTCCATACCTTGGAGCACCGGCGACACCAGAATTATGGCAAGCCATACAGTTGGTATTATAAACATCAACGCCGGACCGGCCAGCTCCAGAGGTCATTGTTGGACTCACCACAACGACCTGGCCCTCCATTACACTGTGACCCGCTGGCGCTATACGCTCGGCAACCTGTTGCTGCTGACTTGCCGTCAACGTCGAACCCTCGTCACTGCTGCTACAGCCCCATAATAATAGACTAGTCGCTACAAATACTAACACCAGATTTGGTCGGTTCATAAGGGGCTCCAATGAAGTTCAATCTCAACGATACATATCAATTTAGATCACCAATCGAGTTGGTGATCAAGATGGGCGACAGTATACATGGGTAAAAATGAATTCTCATTACTTCGGCTAAAAAATTAATAGGTTTCTGCCGTCCTATTTTAAAGGCCTAATTCCAACAGAATTGCGTAACCTCGATATTAAATCCTGACTATGCTGGCGCGCTTTTTCAGCACCCTCCTGTAATACGTTCTCTACGCGAGAAGGGTTTGCAATTAACTCCAGATACTTTTCTCGAGGCTCTTCTAGCTGACCGTTGATCAACTCAAATAATTGCTTTTTAGCTTCACCCCAAGCAATACCCTCAGCAAAGGCCTCACGCATTGTTGCGGTCTGGTCAGGGGACGCAAAAGCCTGCCATATTTGAAACACAGTCGAGTCACTCGCATCTTTGGGTTCGCCAGGCTCCAAAAGGTTAGTTTTAATTTTGTTAATATGCTTTTTAAGCTTTTTTTCACTGAGAAATAGTGGAATAGTATTGCCATAGCTCTTGCTCATCTTACGCCCATCAAGACCCTGCAGAACCGAAGCGTCTTCATCAACCTGAGCGCTAGGGAGTACGAAATGATCTCCATAGTGATGATTAAATCTCTGAGCAATATCTCTCGCCATTTCCACATGTTGAATCTGGTCTCGTCCAACGGGAATTATGTGCGCATTAAACATTAATATGTCAGCGGCCATCAATATCGGATAACTAAATAAACCCATAGTCACCGCGGAATCAATATTTTCACCCGATTCTTCATTGGCTTGCACTGCACCTTTATAAGCATGGGCCCGATTCATTAAGCCCTTGGCCGTCATGCAGGTAAGAAACCAAGTTAACTGGGGTATTTCAGGTATGTCGGATTGGCGGTAAAAAGTGACCCTATCAGGATCTAACCCCAGCGCCAGCCATGCGGCCGCGATTTCTAAAGTAGATTGGTGAACTCTATCAGGATCTTGACACTTAATAAGGGCATGGTAGTCAGCTAAGAAAAAAAATGAATCAAAGGAGCCGCTTAAGCTAGCGTCAACAGCTGGCCTGATGGCGCCAACATAATTCCCTAAGTGGGGTGTGCCAGAGGTAGTAATCCCCGTTAAAACACGCTTTTTACTCATAAGTAATCTGCCATATTGATTCGAGCCCTATGATAATAGATATACCAGGTTACTCAAGTCCTACCGTTATTGCTTCTGCTTTATTGAAAAACTCGATCAACACTCTGGATAAACGCAAAGGATCGTCAGCGCCCGTTATTTCCCGACAGGAGTGCATTGCCAACTGAGGAATCCCCACATCCAGGGTCGGCACGCCAAGTCTTGCAGCAGCGATTGGGCCTATTGTGCTACCACAACCAAGATCATTACGAGACACAAAAGTCTGGACAGGTATCTCTAACTCATCGCAAAGTTGCCTAAAAATACTAGAAGTCAGGCTGGTTGTAGCATAGCGCTGTTTTACATTTACCTTAACTACTGGCCCCCCATTTAATTTAGGTAGATGTCCACCATCATGCTTATTTGAGAAATTTGGGTGAGTTGCGTGGGCATTGTCACAAGACATCATTAAGGACTTGTTAATGATACGGCTGACGAGGCTAGCAGACCCGCCCCCAGACAGTCGATCAATAATGATCTCCAAGAAGGGGCCATCAGCCCCTATGGCAGAAACGCTGCCTACCTCCTCATGGTCATTGCAGACCATCACGCACGTATGAGCTCCACTAGAGCTGATCATCGCCTGTGCCGCCACAAAGCAGCTCAATAAATTATCCAACCGCGCCGATGCGATAAATTCACTATTAAGACCTATAACTGCTGCAGACTGGGTATCATACAAACATAATTCGTAATCAAGAACGGTGTCATCTTCATTAAGAAAGCGCTCCCGGAGTAGCCGCCGAAATGCTTGGGCGCTCTCACCCGCACCAACAGAAGCTTCTTTCTCCAGCATTAAAATCGGAACAATATCGGTTTGAGCATTAATAGAATGGTCAGTGTTGGCATTCCGATCAAGATGTATTGCAAGACTGGGTATCGTAGCTACCGCTGTCTTAAAATCAACTAGCTTTTGTTTTAGCTGATTCTTGGAATTCCGATAGACCACTCGACCAGCAATAGATAAATCTCGATCGAACCATGGGTTTAGTAGCGCGCCACCATAAACCTCAACACCTAGCTGAAAATAGCCCTGTTTACTAATATCAGGCTGAGGTTTCACCATTAAACAGGGACTGTCAGTATGAGCTCCAACCAATCTTATCCCATTATTACCGAGATCATCATGGCCTACCACAAAGGCTATTATTGATGACCCATTGCGAGTCACGAAGTGCTTATCCCCAGCCTTTAGCACCCACTCGTCTGCTTCACTGAGCTCACTAAAGCCTGCATTGCCAAGCATTTTCGTCATACTTAGAACTGCATGAAAAGGCGTCGGCGAAGCATCTAAGAACGCCAGCAAATCATTATTAAAACTATCCTGGTCCTGCTTTGTCATTATCGATTCCATTTAACTGTTAATCCTACCCTCAAAAGTATCATTATAGGGCGATTTAGGCCCAACCAAAACTCTACACTTGCAATCTAGCCAAAAGACTAGAAGTGTCCCAACGATTACCTCCCAGGGCCTCAACTTCTGCGTAATATTGATCTACAAGCTGAGCTACAGGCAAGGCACTACCATTGGTCTTGGCCTCCTTTAGCGCAAAAGATAAGTCTTTACGCATCCATTCCACAGCGAAACCATGTTCGTATTCCCCTGCCAACATAGTCTTATATCGATTCTCCATTTGCCACGATTGAGCAGCACCTTTTGATATAACATCGACTACCTGATGGGCATCTAACCCAGCTCGCTGAGCAAAATTTAGGCCCTCAGCAAGACCTTGGACTAAGCCAGCAATACAGATCTGATTGACCATCTTACACAGCTGTCCACTCCCCGTAGGGCCCATTAAGGTCACTGCCTTTGAAAAACAGGCCACAACACTTTCTATTTTGGCAAAATCCTCAACGCTCCCTCCACACATGACCGTTAGCTGACCGCCCTCAGCACCCTGCTGTCCCCCGGAAACCGGGGCATCGATAAACCCACATTCATGGAGTCTAGCTTCATTCGCCAAATTCTTTGCTAAATCAGCAGAGGTAGTAGTGTGGTCAATTAATATTGACCCTGATTTCATCGCAGAAAAAACACCCTCGCTGCCCATGGTGACGGCCAACACATCTTTATCATTACCAACACAAATACAAACAATATCCGCATTTTTAGCCGCACCACCTGGAGTATTGGCAATGTTGCCGGAAAACTCAGTCAGCCACCTTTGACCAACCATGCCTGTCCGATTGTAAACAGTCACCGAATGGCCGGCTTTGCTTAACCACCCAGCCATGGGATAGCCCATGACACCCAGCCCAATAAACCCTATTTTTACACACATATCAAAAGACCCTTATTCTGAACATACCTTCGCTTTTGCCTTACCATTAATATCTATAAAATCTACAGAGAATCCCTTAAACGTTTTCTTTTTTGCCAGGCCCCTGTCCCACGTAGGTAAACCAAGTCTACCGAGTCAACCGGCACTGCCATTCCACGCTGAAATCTTTCTACGGCCAAATAAAGTAGGTCTTGAGCATCCGGATAGATCGCGGCTAACCGAGTATAATTTTCCATTTCATCGAGAAAAAGCATATGCCCCTCCCCAATAATAACCTCAGGTTTATGCTCATCAATAAGCGCCAGAGCATTAGACCTACTGAGCAACTGATCTGTAGTCATGGGTGACACAAATCCTAAATCATTTACCTTATAGCAACCACAATTAAACTCATCCATTCGAGCATCGATGAGCGGCATTATGATTCTCCCTGAACCAGATTCGCCATTGAAGGAATCTCGAGCCAAACGACTATAAGAGGCGACCATAACATGAAGGGTGGACATAGGTATCACAGGAATATCAAGTCCGAACGCTAGGCCCTGTACGACAGAAAAACCGATACGTAGTCCTGTAAAGGAACCAGGCCCGATTGTCGTGCCTATCACATCTAATTGGTTGAGCTCAACGCCAGCCTCAGTTAAGACCTCATCGACCATCGACATTACCAGTCGGGTGTGCGACCTAGGCTCTTCGGAGTAACGCCTAGTCATTCTACCTTGAAATAACAAAGCTACTGAGCAGGCTGTGGTAGACGTTTCAATGGCGAGGGCAGTTGTCATTAGGCATTTCTCACTTATTTAACGATATCTTATCGCTCAGATGGCCCATTATGGACCCTAAAAAAAATCCCCAACCGGAAGATTGAGGACATTTCCGTATAGCCCTCGTTAGGCTATCAGGATTTTCTTACAGCGACTACAGGTTAAAAGCTCAGAGACATGTAATCACTCAATCTATCAGGTGCTAATTTTTACTTATTAAGTACCTCTACAAGTCGCTCCTGCACATCCGAAAGCAAGCCTAAACCGCTGACAGAAGAAAAAGTTGGTGCTGGATGACCACTGGTAGCAAGTTCGGTATAAAAATTGACCAATGGCTTAGTTTGTTTGTGATACACATCTAGACGATTACGCACTGTCTCTTCGCTATCATCTGGTCTCTGTATAAGTGGTTCACCGGTTTCATCGTCTAGGCCCGCACTGTTCGGCGGGTTGTGCTCAATGTGATAGATGCGTCCCGAATCTTCATGGACACGGCGCCCACTTAACCGGGCAACAATCTCCTCATCTACCACTGCAATCTCTACTACCGCATCAATCAAAATCCCAGCATCAACAATCGCTGTAGCCTGCGGGATTGTTCGTGGGAATCCATCAAATAGGAACCCATTTTGACAATCCGACTGCTCAACTCGCTCTCTTACCAACGCTATGATTAACTCGTCAGACACTAGCCCACCAGATGCCATAACATCTTTAACCTCAAGCCCCAAAGGAGTCTCGGCCTTAATAGCAGCACGCAACATATCACCTGTAGATATCTGCGGAATATCGTACCTTTCAGTAATAAACTGTGCCTGCGTTCCCTTGCCTGCTCCAGGTGGGCCTAACAAAATCACCTTCATGAGTACTATTCCTCAACTCTGATATAACGTGTCAGCTCTAAAGATACAGCTTTTTTGGACTTCAGCCATCAAGCTAGTGGGGGCGTACCATACAGGGATTGCCATTATCGGACAACCCTAGTAAAGCGCCATTGCACTTTATCAAACGGCCTTATAC
Source organism: Gammaproteobacteria bacterium (assembly GCA_963854585.1). GTDB lineage: Bacteria > Pseudomonadota > Gammaproteobacteria > Pseudomonadales > Porticoccaceae > HTCC2207. Next base: position 80,067 of record CAWKZU010000006.1, read on the forward strand.
TAATGAGCAATATCATTCAGATTGCTTGACTTTGTCCCATAACAATTCAAGCTCACTGGCAGATAGATTCTGAATTTCCGCGCCACCAGCCAAAGTCTCTACCTTATCAAAACGACGTTTAAATTTAGCGTTAGCTGCTCGCATTGCCGTCTCAGGATTGACCTCTAGATGTCGAGCCAAATTAACACAACTAAATAACAAATCCCCAAGTTCTTCTGTGATCGCGGCTGAATTACCGATGGATATTTCTGCCTCCAGCTCATCTATTTCTTCTTTAACTTTCTCTATGACGCCGGCAGTCGTCGGCCAATCGAATCCGACTGAAGCCGCGCGCTTTTGCAGTTTTGTTGCACGACTCAATGCTGGTATTGCAAGGGGTATATCATCGAGGACTTTAATCTCGCCCTTTTGCGTGCGCTCTTGTTTCTTTAACGACTCCCAGACCTGCTTAATATCCCCAACCTCAACTGTATCGGTGTCACGAACAGACTCCAAGGTGCCATCTGGAAACACGTGAGGGTGACGTCTTAATAATTTTTCAGTGATCTTGGAGGTTATCTGATCAAAATCAAATCGACCCTGCTCCTTCCCCAACTGGCTGTAAAAAATGATTTGAAATAATAAATCACCTAATTCCTCACTTAAATGCTCCAGGTCATCGCGTTCAATAGCATCAATAACCTCATACACCTCCTCCAGAGTGTGGCTAGCTATTGACTGATAATTTTGCTTCAGGTCCCAAGGGCAGCCGGTAACAGGGTCACGCAAGCGCTTCATTAGATAAATCAGGTCATGAATACTGTATTTATTTACTGGCATCTCATTCATAGCTTTTTAATCACTAATAAAGGGTCAAAGGCTGCAAGCATGCCCAACGTATTGGCTTAATCTATCATTACTAAACATAAATTCCTGAGGATAAATAACGATCTCCTCTATCGCAGATAATAGTAACAATAACCGAATTCTCCAGAGTCTTAGATAACTCAAGAGCTACAAAAATCGCACCTCCAGCGGACGCTCCACAAAATATACCCTCCTCTCGAGCTAGTCGGCGCATCGTATTCTCGGCGTCTGTCTGTGATATATCGATAACTTGATCAATATTTTTCTCATTAAAAATACCTGGCATATAAGCTTGTGGCCACCGACGAATTCCAGGGATAGAGGCTCCGTCTTCGGGCTGTAATCCAATGATTTGTACATTTTGGTTTTTGCTTTTCAGATAGGCAGAAACTCCCATAATAGTTCCCGTTGTGCCCATCGAGCTGACAAAATGTGTAACCGTACCCTCGGTATCTCTCCAAATTTCTGGGCCAGTACCCTGAAAATGAGCTAGTGAGTTATCGGTATTGTTGAATTGGTCAAGTACCACCCCCTGACCTTCAGATTGCATTTGCGTAGCAAGGTCGCGAGCGCCTTCCATTCCCTGCTCTCGACTTACCTCAATTAACTCAGCGCCATAGGCACGCATGGCCATTTTTCGTTCCGTCGTTGCACTATCGGGCATTATTAAGGTCATCTGGTAACCCATCATGGCAGCCGCCATGGCAAGTGCTATTCCGGTGTTACCACTCGTAGCCTCAATCAGGCGATCTCCAGGCTTGATATCTCCGCGGGCTTGCGCATTGACTATCATACTCATCGCTGGACGATCTTTAACGCTCCCAGCCGGATTGTCACCCTCAAGTTTAGCCAAGATAATATTAGAGGTATTGCCAGGCATTCTCTGGAGCCTAACCAACCGGGTATTACCAATGCACTCATCAATGGTGGGATATTCCATAGTCTGCCCTACGCATAAAGACACCTGAATGTAAGATAAGAAAAGAGAATAAATTAACTACCCAATAAAATAGCATAGGCGATGGCATAATGCCGCTCATCGGCCAGACTCAAAAGGACTTTATGGGCGCCTTGTTCAGCCATAATACGCGCCGCACCGCCAGATAAAACAACCTCAGGCGCACCCTTAGCATTATTAGTTATACTCATGTCCTGAAAGCTAACGCCGTGCCCAATACCCGTTCCCAAGGCTTTAGCAATAGCTTCCTTCGCTGCGAAGCGCTTGGCCAAGTGCGCTGCTTTATTTTGACTAGCCTGATATCGCTGTAATTCGTCACTGGTTAAAACTCGCTTTGCAAAACTGTCGCCCTGACGCTCAAGAATATCTGTCATTCGAGCGATTTCGACAATATCCGTTCCTATATTCACTACCATTATCTAGATTCCGCAGGCAAATTATTGTTCTTGTTATCAATGGTTTCTAAGTGCTGCCGATACAATTCTCGGCTGTGTAACGGACGCCCATCGAGGTAAAAGTCTATCACGCCTCGCAATAACTGTTTAGCTGTTCGTGTTACTGATATTTTCTCAAAATTCCCTTCACTTAGGGCGATTAAATCGGCGCCAAGGTACGCCCCAGAAACCGCCTTTACATGACTAGCCATCTCGATCAAACCTCGTTCAGGTACATAGTTATAAAGTTTGTCTGCTATCAGTGCAGATCCATGCAAAGCCTCGGCATCTAACGCCAACCCATACCCCAATTCTTCAAGTAGACTTATCTCAAGATGTCTAAGCATAATTTGATCAAAGGAGTTAGTCACCAGTCCGGATAAGAACTGACGATATTGCTGATAGAGATATTCATGAGGGTCATGCTCATGGAGTAGTCGATAGAAAAGTTCGTTGACATACAACCCAGTAAACAGGCTTCCACTTTGCAGAAATGCCGGAGCTTGAATAGCGTCAGCTTGGGTAAGTGTCTTTAGTTCCCCGCGACCCTGCCAGCTAAACTGGTGCTCTGTATAGGGAAAAAGTGCTCTTGTAATACCCTTTTTATTGGGTCGCCGATAGCCCTTTGCAACACATCGTATCCGACCATAGTTTTTACTGAACAGGTCGACTAAAAGACTGGTTTCACGATAGGGTATGGTATGTAGAACAAAGCCCAATTCGGAATCAACCTTCACGACAATTTACTCATCCATGTAGCCCAAACTGCGAAGTGCTCTTTCGTCATCCGACCAACCACTTCGAACCTTCACCCAGGTTCGAAGCATTACTTTACAGCCTAATAAACTTTCAATATCCGCGCGCGCTTGTTCACCTATCTTTTTTAATCGTTCGCCATTGGTTCCTATAATGATCTTCTTCTGCCCATCGCGCTCCACAAGGATTAACGCACTAATGTGTGTTATCTTTTTCTCAGCACGAAACTCCTCGATTTCTACAGTAACCTGATAGGGAACCTCGGCACCCAATTGACGTGTAATTTTTTCACGGACTATTTCAGCCGCCAAGAATTTCTCGCTTCGATCCGTAATTTGATCTTCCGGATATAGGTGCATTTTCTGTGGGATATAACCCTTAATTTTTATCTCAAGTTCGTCTAGATTAGTTCTACGCAGAGCGGACAAAGGTATGAACTCTTTCGCATCAACTTTACTGGATAGGAATTTTAGATGAGGTAACAGCGCCTCTTTATCATCAATCATATCAACTTTATTAACCGCTACAATAAGAGGCACATCATTGTTTGAGAGATATTTGGCAACATATTCATCAGCTTCACTCCACTCAAAACGATCAACCACAAAAATCACAACGTCCACGTCTGCAATAACGCTAGCCGCAGAACGATTCATTACTCGATTAATAGCACGCTCTTGATTAGTATGAATGCCTGGAGTATCAACGAAGATCATCTGGAACTCACCCTCAGTCTTTATCCCTAGTAATGTGTGCCGTGTAGTCTGAGGCTTTCGTGAAGTGATACACAGCTTTTGCCCCAACAAATGATTAAGCAAGGTCGACTTGCCAACGTTAGGGCGGCCCACAATGGCCACATAACCACAATACTTCTGTTCTGATGTCACTTAGATTTCTCCACTTCCTCTAATAATTGTTCGGCAACCATTTGCTCTGCCCGTCTGCGACTGCTGGCGGTGGCCGTCATCGCTGCTTCAACCGCAGCAATCTTACAGCTCACTGTAAACAGGCGACTATGGGCCTCCCCTCCGGTGCTAACCAACTGATAGTCAGGTAACGGCTTATTTCGATGTTGCAACCATTCTTGAAGAGCGGTTTTTGCATCCTTAACTGGCTGAGCTTGTAATGCACTATCGAAAAACGATTTAAACCAAGCGATGACAATCTCTCGAGCCGCCTCGATCCCTCGATCTAAATACACAGCGCCAATCAGCGCTTCTACTGTATCGCCGAGAATAGAATCACGTCGGTGACCGCCACTTTTCATTTCGCCTGAACCAAGCAATAGGTCAGGCCCAAGTGCTAATTGCTTTGCCACTTCTGCAAGGGACTCGCCTCGTACAATATGAGACCGCATACGGCTTAAATCGCCCTCACGTGCCTGTGGGAATTCACGATAAAGAAAATCCGTTACCACTAAACCTAAAATTGAATCGCCTAAAAATTCAAGTCGTTCGTTATTTTCCGCTGCCACACTTCGGTGTGAAAGTGCCAGAGTTAACAGATCCGGATCGATAAATTGGTAACCTAACCGCTGTTGAAGCTGGCCGATATTATTTGCCACCGTGAACACTCAAATTCATTAGGAATAAAGCCCGTAAAAGATCTCTGATCACCATTGTAACATCGCCAGGCATTTCACAAGGCCTAGCATGGAGAAAAACACCGAATATCAGCCGGCTACTGAATTTTCCCAGCCCTAGAAAAGCTAGGTATGCTAAGGAAATCATCCCAAAACATCCAGCGGGCAAATGCTTTCCCTACAATACGCTCTTCTGGCACTGGGCCCCAGACTCGGCTATCGCTAGAGTTATCTCGACTATCACCCATCATGAAATAATGGCCCTGCGGAACCACTGCAGAAAAATTCTGGCTTATTCGCGTTGGCGGAACACGTTTTTGGATACTATGTTCAACACCATCGAGATTCTCCGTCATTACCACCGACCTAGGAGCTCCAGCCTGCATGTCCGTGTCAGTTTGAGTCATAGTTGTATTGTTCACATACAGCTTTCCATTGATGACCTGGATCTTATCGCCCGGCAGACCAACCAATCGCTTAATAAAATATCGATCTTCGTGGGGTGGAAAAAACACAACCACATCACCGCGTTTTGGACTATCAACATCGAATATTTTAGTTCGCAAAACGGGCAGCCTTAATCCGTAACTCCACTTGCTCACTAAAATGAAATCGCCAACTTTTAAAGTTGGAACCATAGATTTAGAGGGAATTTGAAACGGCTCAATGAGAAAAGAGCGTAATACCAACACCAGACCCAGCACTGGTGCTAGAGACGCTGAAAATTCGATTAGGCCCTCTTCCTGTTTAACCAGAAACTTGTTGATGAGCCAAAATGCCAACGAAATTAAAAATACAATCGTTAGTATTAATTCAAAATTAAAATCCACAATTCATTCCTTTGCTGACAGCTATTTAAGTTTTCAGGACGGCCAAGAATGCATCCTGCGGGATTTCGACATTACCCACTTGCTTCATACGCTTCTTACCCGCTTTTTGCTTCTCAAGTAACTTCTTTTTGCGCGACACATCACCACCATAGCATTTCGCAGTAACATTTTTGCGCAAAGCTTTCACCGTTGTGCGTGCTATCACACTTCCGCCAATAGCCGCTTGAATAGCAACATCAAACATTTGCCGTGGAATCAATTCTTTCATCTTGTCCGCAAGCTTACGGCCTTTTTGAATCGAATGATCGCGATGAGTAATCGCAGCTAGAGCATCGACCCTATCGCCATTAATTAAAATGTCTAGCTTTACCAAAGAGGCCGCTTCAAAACGAACAAAATTATAGTCCAGAGATGCAAACCCACGACTAACCGATTTTAATCGATCAAAAAAGTCCATCACCACCTCGCTCATAGGTAGTTCATAGCAAATTGACACCTGACCACCCACAAACTGCATATCTTTTTGGATTCCACGTTTTTGAACACACAGAGTAATAACATTACCCACATAATCTTTGGGCACCAAAATATTGGCCTCACAAATCGGCTCTCGCATCTCCTCTATTTGACCAGGATCAGGTAAGTCAGAGGGGTTAGACATGTACAAAGTCTCCCCTTTGGAGGTAATAATTTCATAGACTACAGTTGGTGCGGTAGTAATCAAGTCAAGGTTATATTCTCGCTCAAGTCGCTCTTGTATGATTTCCATATGCAACATACCAAGAAACCCACAACGGAAGCCGAAGCCTAATGCATCTGAACTTTCAGGCTCATAAAACAGAGAGGCATCGTTTACTGCCAGCTTACTTAGGGCTTCACGGAACTCTTCAAAATCGTCTGAGTCTACTGGGAACATCCCAGCATAAACCTGCGGCTTAACACGTTGAAATCCGGCCAAAGCGTCTACATCTGAAGTCGCTAGTGTCGTCACCGTATCCCCGACGGGCGCTCCCATGATGTCTTTGATGCCGGCCACCATGAAGCCTACCTCTCCCGCTCTAAGGATGCCTGTCTCTTTTCGTTTTGGGGTAAAAATACCCACACTATCAACCACATGTGCTTTGCCAATCGACTTGGCAATAATCTTATTTTTGACTTGGAGAGTGCCCTGCATGACCCGTAGCAAAGACACCACGCCTAAATAATTATCAAACCAGGAATCAATAATTAAGGCTTGGAGGGGAGCGTCAACATCTCCTACGGGTGCTGGAACATGCTTGACTAGTTCCTCTAATATACTCTCGATTCCTTCACCGGTTTTAGCACTGCAACGCACAGCTTCGTCAGCCTGAATGCCAATAATATTTTCTATTTCGTTAATAACTTTTTCTGGTTCCGCCTGCGGTAAATCCATCTTATTCAATACAGGAATGACCTCTAACCCCTGAGCAATAGCGGTATAGCAATTAGCAACCGATTGCGCCTCAACACCTTGAGCTGCATCGACGATTAGCAGAGCACCTTCACAAGCAGCCAAGGATCGAGACACTTCATATGAAAAATCAACGTGACCGGGCGTATCGATGAAGTTGAGTTGATAGGTGTTACCGTTTAGCGCTGTATATGGCAGGGTTACGCTTTGCGCCTTGATAGTAATGCCGCGCTCACGTTCGATATCCATAGAATCTAAGACTTGAGATTCCATCTCACGCTCACTGAGACCACCACAAATTTGAATAAAGCGATCAGCAATGGTCGATTTACCATGATCAATGTGAGCAATAATGGAGAAATTTCGTATGTGGCTAAGATCTGTCAAAGGGTTTTCACTGCCGTTCAAAAATGCGAGCGCAGTCTAGCCTATTTGCTTCTCTGACGCCATCAACCCCTTGATGTGAAGAGGTCATAATCAAACAGCATAATAAGTTATCAATCATTAAACTGAATCGTTCTGAAAATAGCCTGTCCTCGCCGATAAAATCGAATTGGTATTGGCGTGTCATTCGGCAAGCCACCAATAATTCTCTCGTATCCTTTGCCATCATCAATACGACTATAGCCCAGCTGCACAATAACATCGCCTTCTATTAATCCGGCGATTTCAGATGGAGATTCCACGGATACTGTTACCACTTTAACGCCGCCCCGTAGGCTGAGCGACCGTAATTCATCTTCACTAAGTTCTTCAATTACCAGGCCCAATCGGTCACTTCCGTCATTGCTGCTTTCTTCGTCTTCCTCCCCTCGATCCAACGCACCAATCTCAACCAACATTTTTTTTCGTCTACCCTCTCGAAAGAGTTCAACCTTAACCTCCTCTCCTGGCGTCATTAAACCAACAATATGAGGCAGGTCCTCAGAATCAAGGATCGTTTGAGCATCAAAACTAACAATTACGTCCCCTGGCTTAATATCACTCCTCTCGGCCGGGCTATCAGGCATCACCGCCGTTACCAGAGCGCCCTGAGGTCCAGGTAGATCTAGCGCTTCGGCCAATTTTTTGTTGACACTTTGAATGCCAACGCCCAGCCACCCTCGCTGCACTTTTCCATTATTCTTAAGTTGTTTGACCACATTGTTAGCTACGCTCACCGGAATGGCGAAAGATAAACCAATAGAACCCCCAGAACGAGAATATATTTGGGAATTAATCCCGACTACCTGGCCATCGAGATTAAACAGAGGCCCGCCTGAATTACCCGGATTAATCGCTACGTCCGTTTGCACAAAGGGTACATAACTAGACGACTCTGCAGATGGAATACTACGACCTATGGCGCTCACAATTCCTGCTGTAACAGAGTAATCGAGACCAAATGGTGAACCTATTGCCAGCACCCACGCGCCTACTTTAAGGTTATCTGGGTCAGCAAACTCTAAGGTCGGCAGGTTATCTCCTTCTATCTTAAGCAATGCGAGATCAGAGAGCCGATCTGAACCAATAACCGTCGCTGAATACTGACTCCTATCCGCAAACTGCACTTCAATCTCGTCTGCATTATCTACCACGTGATGGTTGGTGAGAATATAGCCATCGGCAGAAATAACAAACCCAGAGCCCATAGTTCTTGATGGCTGAGAAGGTCTACGCCTTTGCTGAAATAGATCACGGAAAATATCCGGTGCCTGACCCTGCATTCGCGACTGTTCATTTTGGGAAACCGCTTTACCAACAGTATTGATTTTGACCACTGCCGGCGCGACTTTTTCAACCAACGGAGTGAAGTCGGGCAAATTCGCACTCGCGGCGGATGCTACTATTGTAAAAAAACAGGTAATAAAAAAAACTCTGTTTAGCACTGAAAACTCCTTTGGGTTGCACTATCAACTTACGGTTAAGGTATCTACCGGCTGGCTAAAATCACGAGGGACGCCTGATAACACTGGATTAAGCTTAGGATCACAATTGGTTTGCTTACTTCGGAGTTTGACTAAAAATCCTCCCAAGAAAAGCCCAAGGGTAGCACCCAAAATACTGAATAAATCCTGTTCCATTGTTTTTATTCCCGAGCCAAAAAGCCAAGCACCAACAACGGCCATTACAATAGGCAACATATAGACCAACAGTGAACCCTTTACTATCACATTCTCTGGAATCCCTATGGTGATACTCTGCCCTAATTCGATGCTTTCAGCAGGATAATCCCCTGGCAGTACTCTAATTCGATTCGTTTTACCGGTTAATTTAGACAGCAAGCTCTGCCCACAACCTTTTTCAGCGATACAGCTGTCGCAGGCGGTCCTTTGTATGGTCTCAACCAAAAGGCTACCGTGCTCATTGTTCACCACTATCCCAGTTTCGAAGATCATGTTTAAAAGCCTAAACAGGTTACGAATTTTTGGCCGTATCAGATGCCCGAGTTACCGATTCTATGATTCTTCTTGCCGTATCACTGGGGATTTCGCCCACCACAGAAACCGTGAAAAACGAACCCTCTAACAGAACTTTAGACACCAAGGCAACCGTCGCCCCTGATGTGGCTGCAAACGACGGCATCTTAATGCTGGCTTCTGACGATTCAACAAACACCGAGAGAACCGCTAAACCATCAGTGAACACCATAGAATATTGCCCACTATCCTCATCCAATCGAGAGTCAGTCATCACAAAGCCTGTCGGCAACCAATCGGCTTGCCACTCAGGTATGTCTTGCTGAAGCAGCGAATTATTCTTTTTACAATCAGCCCTCTCATCGGCCTCTAGATTAAAAGACCCTGAGGGAACCTCCATTGAATCAAGATCACCCCCAACGGAAATCTCAATAAACTGAAACCGCTCCATAGGTTTACCAGTAAGACTAACCAATACGGACTGAAGCATCAGACCGGATTGTTTGTCAATTGCAACAACATAACCATAACGCCATGCATCGTTAGGACGTAACATTAATAATGTGGCTTCACGACCCGCAATTCGTTGGGTACCCGCAGTCTCTATTGAATATGATCGTTTTAGCTGCACATAGGTAGAGTCATTGATATTAAGCCCTGATGTTTCCCCAAGAAAGGCAGCGGTTTTGTGGCACTCTTTTGTGCCACTGAAGTTTGAAAACTCACCCTCAGGGCCATTCAAACTGACGATCTGTTCGAAGATCTCAGCATCCCGCACTAAGTGAAGAACTTTAGCACTTTTGAGATTCCCCATTTTTTCATAGGTAACAAGTCCCTCATAATTAAGCTGCTGGGAGGCATTAATCATTTCAACCATTAAGCCATAGGCTGGATCCGTCTGCTGCGAAAACGACGCTCCGCACGCAAAAATGGCGGTCATAATAACCGCCATCCTAAATTTCCCTCTCATATAATCTATTACACGCACGCTCTAACCACCCTATTCTAAAACAGCATCACCTGATTCAATACGAGCAAAGGGTAACATACTTTGATTACTGTTAAGTGCAGCATGACTGGAATGTTTAGCCAAAATGTCAGCTAAATAAAGTCTAACCTCTTGCTCAGAATATTGCGATTTAGTCACCTGTTTAACCGCCACTATCGGCTGAGGATATTGTCGAGCTCCATTAAAGCCACTGGCACTGACTGTCCGCGCTTGAGTCTCAACAGGCAGTTGCCAACCTGCTGGAAATTGATTAGCTGGACCGGTACTATTTTCGTCTATCATCTTATCTGATTGGGCAAACTGAGAAGCTTGATCGGCACCACCTAAAGGGTTACTAACATTCTGAACGCCAAGCACAGCAACCAAAGCAACTGATGCGGCGACTGCGAAGGGGCCAGCCGAGCTTATGCCTAGTGACGCACCTACAGCCAAGATGCCTGAGCGACTAAATATTTTAGTCAACGGATTCACCTTATGAGTAACTTCGCTATCAATCGCATCAGAGACCGCTATTGAATAATCTACAGTGGATACATTGTCTTTGCTTATGACAGCAGATGCCAAATGATAGCGCCGCCATTTTTCCCGAATTTCAACGGCTAAAGCGCTATCGTTTGCATCCAATTCTTTTAGAATTCGACGAATTTCTATGTCATTTGCCTCGCTATCCATCAGCGCAGATAAAGACTCATTCAATCGATTTTCGTGCTCGCTCATTTAATTGCCTCGTTAAAAAAAAATCAATTTGTTTACATACTGACTATATGACCAATCATTAGCAAAAAGGTTCACCCATCGGTTAAACCCCCACCGACCAATTTTACCACCTGCAAGTCGATCGTCTCTCTAGCCCTAAAAATACGCGACCTTACCGTTCCAACAGGGCAATCCATTATCGTTGCAATTTCATCATAACTCAGACCTTCAAACTCTCGCAACGTCACTGCAGTTCTCAGATCCTCAGGCAGATCAGAAATTGTTTTGTGGATCAAAGCTGCCAGCTCATCTCGAAAAAGATTATTCTCCGGCGTACCTAAATCCTTAAGATAGTCACTACCATCATAATACTCAGCATCCATCGCATCAATATCCGAGCCTGGTGGTCGACGACTGCGCGCAACAAGGTAGTTCTTTGCTGTATTGACGGCGATGCGATAAAGCCAAGTATAAAACTGACTCTCACCGCGAAATTTGGGTAACGCTCGATAAGCTTTAATAAACGATTCTTGCACGACATCGGCAACCTCATCGCTATCCCGAACAAAGCGCCCAACGATAGCGTGCATCCTGCTTTGGTATTTGAGTACTAAAAGGTCAAATGCTCTCTTGTCACCTTTTTGAACCCTAACCACCAGTTGCTGATCAGTGGCGTCTTTTTTATTTTCCGTCATCAAACAATCCGTTCTCGAAACTCTTATGGCTTATTTTTTGAAACTAGCAAAATCTAACATTCGACGCCACTACTCTAAAGACAACCGACTGATCGTAAAGTTCGCGTGATTCGTACTCTTATATTATCATGGCCGACCCAACCTGTGTGGCACACCAATGCAACAAACTCATCTTTATGACGTTATTATTATTGGCAGCGGAGTTGCTGGCCTCACCAGCGCGCTGCAGTTAGACAAACACTTGCGCGTCGCGCTTATTAGCAAAGCATCGTCGCGGGCTGGCGCGTCATGGTTAGCCCAAGGGGGTATTGCAGCTGTATTTGATGAGAATGATAGTCCCGCCGCGCACATTGCTGATACATTGGTTGCTGGCGCAGGGCTTTGCCATGAAGAGTCAGTTCGATTCGTGGTTGAAAATGGCCCCGGCGCGGTTAAATGGCTCATAGATCAGGGTGTGCAGTTTACAAGAGAAAATAATCAGCAGGGCTACCACCTCACCCAAGAAGGTGGCCACAGTCACCGTCGTATTTTGCATACCGCAGATGCGACAGGTAAAGAAGTCACCGGAACGCTAGTAGATCAAGTTATTGCGGCGTCAAATATTGACATTTTTGAACAGCATTGTGCCGTGGACCTTGTCACCCAAGCTGATACAGATTCGCGCAAAATTCGTTGCACAGGGGCCTACCTATTAGATATTACGACAGGATCTGTATCTTTATTTCAGGCCAAAAGTGTCATTTTAGCCTCAGGAGGTGCCAGTAAAGCATATCTTTACACCAGCAACCCTGATGGGGCCAGTGGTGATGGAATGGCTATGGCATGGCGAAAAGGGTGCAGAGTCGCTAATTTAGAATTCAATCAATTTCATCCAACTTGCCTATACCATCCTAGAGCTAAGTCATTCCTCATTACCGAAGCACTTCGAGGTGAAGGTGCTGTATTACGTTTACCTAACGGCAATGCGTTTATGAGTGATTTTCACCCCGACGCTGAACTAGCGCCTCGCGATGTAGTCGCTCGGGCTATCGATCATGAAATGAAACGACTTGGTTGTGACTGTTTATATCTGGATATAAGCCATAAGTCCGCCGACTTTATTACCAAACATTTTCCGACGGTCTATCAGCAGTGCCTAGAGTTTGGTATTGATATAACTACCGATCCTATTCCTATTGTCCCCGCTGCCCACTACACCTGCGGAGGCATTTTAGTATCCAAAGATGGGCAAACTGACTTGCAAAATCTTTACGCTGTTGGTGAGAATGCCTTTACCGGTTTGCATGGTGCTAATCGGATGGCCAGTAACTCGCTCCTAGAATGCCTAGTGTATGCCCAGGCCGCCGCGGGAAGAATCAATCAACATATCAATCAGATCGCATCGCCAGATTTTATTCCTGAGTGGGATGAGTCACGCGTCAGTCATTCTGACGAAGATGTGGTCATTTCCCACAACTGGGATGAACTGCGCCGCTTCATGTGGGATTACGTTGGTATTGTCCGAACTAACAAACGTCTTCAAAGAGCCCAACATCGCATCAAGTTGTTACAAAAAGAGATACAAGACTACTACAGCAACTGTAAGGTAACCCGAGACTTGTTGGAACTGCGTAACTTAGCGACAGTGTCAGAGCTGATTATTCGATGTGCAATGCAGCGTAAGGAGAGTCGCGGTCTACACTTTACCCTGGACTACCCCGAACTCTCTCCGATTGCCCGAGACACGATTATGGTGCCGATTAATTATGCAGCTCAAGATGTCATTATTAATCGTGATTAAACCTGATCTAATCTCCTAGCCACCAAAAAAATGCGCAACTGATGATGCTCTGCCTCTGAAAGAGCATCTCGAGGCAGCGCGCGATGGACAGTCCTGCCATTAGGAGTTTTAAAATAAACAATAATCAAACTGCTTATTACAAATTGATACTCTCGAAGAACAAGCCTGTCTCGCTCTGGCATTCTGCTTAATAGCCAGCAGTCAGTCTCGTGTGAAAAAAGTAGCCCCTCAGGTTCCACCTGAATCCATGCCTTTACCTCACTCATGAAAAAGCCGATCACGATACACATCGTCACTAATTTAGGCCAAAATAAAATTGGCATCGAGATTAGAAGTGCGATCAGTAATGACACCAACCAGAGGTTCGCGCAAAAAAGTATTCTCGATGGCTTAAGAGTGAACCGAAGCGGCTTTTTCTCGACTGTCACGAATTATCTGCAGTATCCTTTGCATGTTTGGGTCAGTTGGGTGTTCGCGTTGCATAAACCACATAAATA
>CAWKZU010000007.1:0-79196 GCA_963854585.1 Gammaproteobacteria bacterium
AGTCAAGTGCCCGCGGTTCAGGTTGTGGCCTGGCGCAAGCTCAACCTACTTAGACTGGAAGGCTGGCCCCAAGACCTGCTCGACATGCTGTACATGGAAGATGAGGTCTTGGCCTGGGCAAAATCAGCCTTGGGTCACTCTGACGAATCCTCTAACACGCACAAAGACAGCAATGGCACTTTTCTCGCCACAGGTGATACAGTAACGCTAATAAAAGATTTAACCGTTAAAGGAGCAGGCTTTACCGCCAAACGAGGCACTGCGGTGCGCAATGTTTCTTTGGTGAAAAATAACCCCAAACAACTAGAAGGCCGGGTCAACGGCACACAAATTGTGATACTCACTGAATTTGTAAAGAGGGCTAACTAAATGGATAAAACAGAACAACAACTTCGCGTGGAATTGGCGGCCTGCTATCGAATTTTTGATTACATGGGTTGGACCGAACTTATTTACAACCACATTACGGTTAAACTACCTGGCGACCAAGAGCATTTTTTGATTAATCCCTACGGACTTCACTATAGCGAGGTCAACGCCTCTAATTTGGTTAAGGTCGATATCCAAGGCAATATAGTCGAAGAAACAGATTACGCTGTAAACCCGGCAGGAATAATTATTCATACTGCCATTCACAGCGTCAGACACGATGTAAAGTGTATCACCCACACTCATACAGACGCAGGTATGGCTGTGGCCTGTTCTCAAGAAGGTCTGCGCAATGATAATTTCTACTCCGCGCTATTACACAACCGAGTGGCATACCATGACTTTGAAGGCATTACTGTCATGGATGATGAGAAATCTCGGTTAATCGCTAATCTTGGCGACAAAAGCATGTTGATACTGCGCAACCATGGTTTGCTGACCTGCGGTAGATCAATCGCCGAGGCATTTCATAATATGTGGGTGCTACAGCGGTCATGTGAGATTCAACTAGCCAGTGACTCATCTGGCAAAGCGATTATTCCTGTGGGAGATGAGATTATTGCCCAATCTGAGAAGCTCATGGCTATGCAGTCCTTGGGCGGGCCGGCGGGACAATTAGAATTTGACGCTTTGGTACGCATCATCGACAAGATCGACCTTTCCTACAAAGACTAGATCAACGCAGGAACAAAAACGCCCCTTTTTAGGGGCGTTTTTGTATGACCTTACTCGACACACGATTTATTTCATTAAATCTCGCGAAATAATCAGTTTCATAATCTCGTTGCTACCACCATAGATTCGTTGCACACGCGAATCAGCAAAGGCACGACAAACTGGGTATTCCCACATGTAACCCCAGCCACCATGAAGCTGCAAACATTCATCAGCGACCTTGCATTGCAGGTCAGTCGTCAATAATTTAAGTTTAGAAGCAGTTACCGTATCTAGCTTACCCTCTAATAATAGTTCGGTGCAGCGATCTGAAAAGACTTCAGCACTGGTGACCTCCGCAGCCAATTCAGCCAGTTTAAACTGAGTATTTTGAAAGGATGCCACAGCAGTGCCAAAAGCCTTACGCTCTTTGGTGTAATTGACGGTAACTTCCATTATCGCTTGCGCATTCGCAACGGCACCTACTGCAATAGATAGACGTTCTTGAGGCAAATCTTGCATCAGATAAATAAAGCCACGACCTTCTTCACCAAGCAGATTCCCTTTAGGTACTTTGACATCTTGGAAAAAAAGCTCTGAAGTATCCTGCGCTTTTAAACCCAACTTTTGAAGATTTTTGCCTTTGCTAAATCCAGGTAGATCCGCCTCTACCAAAAACAAACTAATACCTTTAGAGCCTGCGCTGGTATCTGTTTTTGCTACCACAATCACTAAGCCTGCTTTCTGACCATTAGTAATAAAGGTCTTAGAACCATTAAGAATATAATGGTCATCCTCAAGCACTGCTGTAGTCTTAATGCCCTGTAGATCAGAACCTGTACCCGGCTCTGTCATAGCTATCGCAGTAATCAACTCACCAGAGACACAGGCTGGGAGATACTTTTTCTTTTGATCTTCATTACCGTAACGGACAATATAGGGCACTGAAATATCATTGTGCAATGTCCAGCCCAAACCAGAACAGCCAGAGCGGCCAATCTCTTCATTGACGATGCAGTTATAACGAAAATCTGTGTCAACACCGCCATACTCCTCCGGCACCATTGGGCACAAAAAACCCTGCTCACCCGCTTTGAGCCAGATCTCATCGCTGACCATACCATCTTTCTCCCACTGTTCATGATGTGGCATAGCTTCAGTTTCAAGAAACTTACGCACAGAGTCACGGAACATCTGATGATCAGAATCATATAGCTGTCTTGGGATCATAATTTTTACTCTAGTTAATTTTTTCGAAAGTTTAACAAGCTAAGTCACTCAGCACTGAAACTTTAGTGACTACGGCGTTCTAGATAAACCGGAGGGGTGTAGGGTCCTTATCTAGCGATACAAAATAGACATCCAATGCAGAGTAATCAATATTTATATTAGGCTCAGTTAATAAACGCAACGTCAGCTGAGTAATAGTGCGCCTATCATTCAATGATTGCTTAAAAATGCTAGTTTTATAGAAACATTGGCACGCGTCAGGATCCAACTCAGTCCATTTACCCGACTGAATCTCAATCATTTACAGTGACACCAGACAGCTAGAGAGTTCAGCGCCGCAGCCACCAATATTCTAGATAGCCTCTGTGTCGTTAAAAATAACTACCGCTTAAAACAAAACCACAAACTCCAATTCCTACCGTCCAATAAACGTTACTCGTTTTATAGGCGGCGATTGTAGCGGCCACACCACCCCAGAGGTAAGGGTTAGATGTAGCCCAGTTAAATTGCTGGTCGTGAACAAAAATAATAGGCAGGCAGATAGCACTTAAGACCGCTGGGCCGCTATAGCTCAGTAATTGTTTTATGTTGGGCCCAAGTCGGACTGGCAGCCTGCCCTCGAGAAATAAATAGCGGGTGGTGAAGGTGATGGCTGCCAACAGCAATATCGTGATAAATGTCATTTCTCTAACCGCCATCTTTGAGTGGCAAAGCCCGCAACCATACCCAATAAAGCGGCGCTGACTAACCCTAGGTCGAATTCATACACAGAGAAAACTAAAGAGCTACACGCCGACACTAGGACACAAACAAAAGTAGGAAGATTTTTTATCTCAGGCACCACCAAAGCAATAAAAGTTGCGGATATCGCAAAGTCGAGGCCAAGGTCTGTTAAATCTGGAAGTGCAGAGCCTGCGAAAATGCCCAGCGCTGTCCAAACATTCCACGCCAGATAGAAACTACCTCCAGCGCCGAGGGCATAATACAGACGAAACCGATTTTTATAGGCATGGCGATGGCCCGACAGAGAAAATAGTTCGTCTGTAAGTAAAAAGCCAAGTCCCAAACGCCACCTAAGAGGCTTAACTTTGAGCTTTTCACGCAGAGTCAGGCCGTACAAAAAATGTCGTGAACTGATCACTAAGGCGCTAAATAAAATGGTACCGAGCGGTGCCTCGTCAGCCATTAACTCGACAGTGACGATCTGAACCGCGCCACCGTAAATAAGCGCACTAAACATTTGAGCTTCAACCCAGCTGAAGCCTCGCTGTACCGCTAGAGAACCGAAAAGTACGGCCCAAGGTAGTACCGCCAGACTCAATGGCAGCATGTCAACGGCACCTTTGCCCGCCGCGATAAAAAGTGCTTTACGGCGACTAATCATTAAATTTTTAAGCCCGTCATTATGTGTTTAATTAACAGTGGCTAAACAAACTTACGAATCAGCCAGTTAGGAAGAATATAAAACAGCACTGCAACAACAACCCAGCGTTTAGTTATGTAAACGTGACCTTTTTTATTGATAATCGCCTTCACTATCTGAGTCACTGCCTTTTCAACTGGTGCTGTCCACATAGGTTTAGTCTCTAGCATGGGTGTATCGATAAAGCCTGGCTCAACCGTCGTAATAGTGATGGGCAATCTAGAACGAGCTGCTCGTGACCGCATGCCGTTGAGATAACTTGAAACAAAGGCTTTGGTAGCATGATAAGTAAGCGCTAAACCACCGGAAAAATGTGCTGCGACCGACGAAACTCCTACAAGGTGCCCACCACCGCGCTGGACAAAATAATTCATTGCGTCCATCGACATAGCAGTAAATCCACGCACGTTGACGTCAATCATTTCGCTCTCAATATTCCAGTCAAGTTGCTTCTCGGAGGCACCCACACCCGAATTGACCACAATTAATTCTACATCGCCCATCTGAACAATTAAGTCTGCTAGTTGAGTACGTGCGGCATCTGCGTCGATGAGATCGATTGTCTGAACAAAATGATCCCCTGGTAATAAGTGGCTAAGCTCAGTCAAACAGGCCTCTCTTCTCGCCATCAAACCTAATTGATAACCCAAAGCAGCCAACTGTATGGCAAGTTCATAGCCAATGCCTGAGCTAGCACCAATAATAATTGCTCGCTTCATAGGTCCTTCCTTTTTTTAGAGCATGCAGTCTAGCGACTAGAAGAGTAACAGGAAAGAACCCATTAACCACTCTTTCAATGGATTGAGGTGGTCACGGCTTTAAATGATGCTTTTATTGCTTTTATCTGAGTCTCTGTTTTCAAACAATAAGTATTCTGCCCGGCCTTTAGACAGCAATTGTCCTCTGTCTATTTCAAAGTAGTCAATTAACTTATTAAGATCTCGCTGAGACCGAGGATGAATAGTGCCTTGGATGCCTAAACCTTTATGTTCAGTTAAGTTGCTTTTATCAATAATACCGTATCGACAAAACGGGAGTTGATTGCGTGAATCACGCGTGCCAATTACGTAACCACTGGTTGAATGATTAATGTGCGGCTCTAGAGCTTCTATTAGCGCCTTAATCATAGCGTCACTAAGATAATTAAAAAGGTCCCAAAATAAACAGATATCAACCTTGATATCTACATCTAAATTTAAGGCCTTAGTCATTTTGGCCACTAATTCTTGATGGCTTAAATCCGAATCTGGGCAGGTAATAAACGGTTCATTGTGTAGATCAACAAAACTGAGCCTGCACCTGAAATGACTAAAAAAACCAACCGTAGAAGAGGAAGCATGTCCCATATCAAGGACAATAAGACGTTTCTCAAGGTCTAATCGCTTAAATGCTGTTGGCAATAAATTACTGGGTAAAACTGACATCGCTTATGATTACTCTACTGCGCTTGGGAGCGTTAGACACTCAGGAATAATTAATGGTTGGGACGCTTTTTTCACCCTAGCTCTATCGGGCCTTAAGGTGGCGTACGTTAACACTAGACAGTAATTCGACTTGCGCAGGCTGATCAGGATCCATTTCGATACTGCCTTTGAACTTAGCGCCGTCTTCCAACGTGACCCTAGGTGATTCAATATTACCGATAATGTTTCCCGACGCTGAAATAACAACATTTTGGTTGGCGCTAATATCACCGCTAACTGACCCTTCTACCAAAATCACGCTAGCATGGATATCGCCTTTGACTACCCCTGAATCACTAACTCTAACCTGATGGTCTCCCGCAGTTATGCTACCCTCAATCAAGCCGTCAACGACAATATCTTCGCGACTTACGATCTGACCATGCATCTTCACACCAGCGCCAATGATAGCTCGAGGTGGAGATTGAGATGATTGCCCTGCACTCATAACATCAGTATTTTCAGGCGCTGATTTAGACCTATTCGTCGCTAAAGCTCGTGCTACTAATTTTTTATATTTCTTATAAAACATCACACCTACCTATTAAATGGCTCTTCGGCTATTTCATGTTTTTCACATCTGACCCGTGATCTAAACACAGCTTTCTATGCTGTTTCATATTTTTTCTGAATTAACTATTTTCCGGCTCTAACTCCTCTTGGTACTCCAACCACTGTTCCTCACAGTTAGACAGCCTTTGTTTCATCTCTATCTGGCCTGAAAGGCAGCTGTTAAGTTCTGTCTTTTTTTCCTCTTTGTAAATATCCTCGTCCGCCAACTGATTCTCTATTTGGGCCAGTTTAGACTGTAATTGAGTCATTAAAGTTTCAAGCTGACGAATCTTTTTTGTAATTGGCGCTATTCTTTCTCGGTTTTGCGCTGCTTTTTGGCGAGCTACCTTTTTATCTTCTGCTGGCTCAAGTGCTGGCGAAGGTTCAGCATTGATATCTCGCACAAAGTTTTTTAACCAAACCTGATAATCTTTTAGGTCTCCCTCAAATTCGCACAATGTCCCATCGGCAACCAAATAAAATTCGTCAACAGTATTACGTAACAAGTGGCGATCATGGGATATCACTAACAGTGCTCCCTCATAATTTTGAAGAGCCATCGTTAAGGCATGACGCATTTCAATATCGAGGTGGTTAGTCGGCTCATCAAGGAGCAATAAATTGGGTTTTTGCCAAACGATCAAAGCTAAGGCTAAGCGCGCTTTTTCACCCCCAGAAAAGTCCTTAATGGGATTTAAGGCTTTATCATTATGAAAGTCAAAACCACCCAGGAAGTTTCTGACCGCCTGATCAGTCGCAGTGGGACTGATTCGCTGAATGTGTAGCAAAGGGCTTGCCTGGAGATCCAATACCTCTAATTGGTGTTGGGCAAAATAGCCAATACGTACATTATCGCCATAAACACGCACGCCTTCGATCAGATCAAGATCACCAGTAAGGCTGCTAATTAAGGTCGACTTACCTGCCCCATTGGGCCCTAGTAATCCAATGCGTGTGCCGGGTTGTAAATCAAGATTAACATTACTTAGTACCTTTTTGCCTTGGTGGCCAAGAGTTGCCATGCTGAGGTTGACCAGAGCACTGTAGGCTTCTTTTGGAGACGAAAAATTGAAGTAGAACGGCGAGTCGACGTGAGCAGGTGCGATGTCTTCCATACGCTGTAACTCTTTTAAACGGCTCTGAGCCTGTTTGGCTTTAGACGCCTTATAACGAAAGCGAGCGACAAAGGCCTCAACATCTTTTTTACGTTTTTGCTGTTTTTCGTAACTTGCTTTTTGCAAGGCCAAGCGCTCGCTTCGCACTCGTTCAAAGGCTGAGTAATTACCTTTATAGGTAATAGATTTTTGATGCTCAATGTGCACAATACGTGATACAACATTATCTAAAAAGTCGCGGTCATGGGAAATGATCAGCAGCGTGCCGCTGTAACTTTTTAGCCAGCTTTCAAGCCATAGGGTTGCATCTAAGTCTAGATGATTGGTCGGCTCATCAAGTAACAGTAAATCAGATGGACTCATTAGGGATTGGGCTAAATTCAAACGAATGCGCCAGCCACCAGAAAAGCTGTTCACCGGCCGACCAACCTCGGATTGATGAAACCCCAACCCATGAAGGAGTTGTTCTGCACGATAGTGGGCATCAAACCCATTAATACCGTCCATTTGTTCATAGGCATCTGCCAACTTGTGGTCATCCCCACTGGCTAGCGCCTGTTCAACCATCTGTTCAATTTTTCGTAATACCGGGTCACCGTCGAGCACGAAATCTAAAACATTGCGCTCCGAGGTAGCAAGCTCTTGAGCCATATGAGCAATACACCATTGCGACGGAATAGCAAAATTGCCTGAATCAGGGGTTACCTCTCCAAGAAGAAGCTTAAATAAACTAGACTTACCACTGCCATTAGCACCAATAATACCAATATGTTGGCCCGGATGAACCGTCAGTTCTGCCTCACTAAGTAATACTTTTGTACCGCGACGCATTTCGATATTTGTTAATGAAATCATATTTTTAGTTTAACCACTCTCTACTCAAACCCAAGAAAGCCGCCAGATTGATGACCCCATAATTTAGTGTATACGCCATTTTGCGCAATCAATTGCTGATGAGTCCCCTCCTCAACTATCTTACCCTCATCAAACACAATCAAACGATCCATTGCAGCGATAGTTGAAAGCCGATGTGCAATAGCAATAACCGTCTTACCCTCCATTAATTGATAGAGGCTCTGTTGTATCGTCGCTTCGACCTCTGAATCAAGGGCTGAGGTTGCCTCGTCTAGTACTAAAATAGGCGCATCTTTTAATAATACTCGCGCAATAGCGATGCGCTGACGCTGTCCTCCCGATAGTGTAATGCCGCGCTCGCCAACATGAGCATCGTAACCACGACGGCCTTCACTATCTCTTAAATTGAGAATAAATTGATGGGCTTGCGCTTTGGTTGCCGCATTAACCATTTGCTCTTCGGTGGCTTCGGGTTTACCAAACATGATGTTTTCTCTAACCGAACGATGTAACAAGGAATTGTCCTGAATGACCATCGCGATATTAGAGCGCAAACTCTCTTGTTTAACCTGGCTAATATCTTGTCCATCAATCGATATGGTGCCACATTGGATGTCATAGAAACGTAAAAGCAAACTCACCAAACTAGATTTTCCAGCACCACTGCGCCCGACAATGCCAACCTTTTG
Source organism: Gammaproteobacteria bacterium (assembly GCA_963854585.1). Taxonomy (GTDB): domain Bacteria; phylum Pseudomonadota; class Gammaproteobacteria; order Pseudomonadales; family Porticoccaceae; genus HTCC2207. The sequence continues at coordinate 8,411 of CAWKZU010000007.1, forward strand.
GCCTGCTGGAATAACTAAATTTAACCTATCAAATACAGTCTCCTCAGGATTATATTCAAAGCCAATATTGTCAAAATGGATTTTCCCGTCAGTCACATCCAGAGTGGTGGCCTCATCGCTGTCTACCACCTTGCTGGGGACTGAGAGCGTGTTAATACCATCCTGAACCGTACCTATATTTTCAAAAAGGCTGCTAATTTCCCAAAGTATCCAGTGTGACATTCCCGTTAATCGAATGGCTAAACTCATTACAATTGCTATAGCACCAGGGGTAATGTCACCCTCAATCCAAAGATAAATCCCGAGTGCCACAGTAGAGAACACCAACAGCATGTTAAGTGTCCATAGGGCGATATTAAGTTTGGTTACCAACCGCATCTGCGGATGCACTGTGTCAAGAAATTCGCTCATGCCATCACGAACATACTCAGACTCCCTAGTGTTATGGGAGAATAGTTTCAACGTAACAATATTAGTGTAGCTATCAACAATTCTTCCGGTCATCAGGGAACGAGCATCTGCTTGAACCATGGCTATTTTTTTCATTTTCGGCACAAAGTACCGCTGTATGCAAACATATAAGCACAACCATATGACCAGAGGCACACAAAGACGCGGGTCGGCATTTGCTACCAGTACCAAGGCTGTGGCTATATAAATAACCACAAACAACATCACATCAAGGAGCTTCATCACCGTGTCACGGACGGCAAGCGATGTCTGCATTACTTTAGTCGCAATACGTCCACTAAATTCATTCTGAAAAAAACCATAACTTTGATTCAACAAATATCGATGAGCCATCCAGCGCACAGTCATCGGAAAATTACCCATCAACGTCTGGTGAACAACTAAAGAGCGCAACCCGTTCGCTACTGGAATTAGCACTAGCATAAAAACAGCCATCGCCACCAGGTAACCGCCAGACTGCTGCATAAAGTTTTCTGGATCTCTTGACGATAGCCAATCAACCACCTGACCCAAAATACCAAACAAAAGAGCTTCGGAAATGGCGGTGATCGCAGTTAATCCCCCCATCAACAATAGCCAAGGCTCCATTCCTTGAGTGTAATGACGGCAAAATTGATAGACGCCCCGAGGTGGACGCTGAGCTAACTGTTTCGGAAAGGGGTCGACTAACCGCTCAAAAAAACCAAACATCTAATATCCTTAGGGTGCCTTTTGGGCTCATGAATGGGCGCTATTGCGAATGGTTGCCATGATAACAACTAAACTGGCAAAGCTAGAGAAATAGATCGCCTATTAGCTAAAGATTGATGAAATTTCTAGTCTCCTCGCTTCCATTCCACACTGGATACTTAGCCATGGTGTTTAAAAAGAGCTCAGAATCAAGGAAGTGCTCTAACCAATTCTGTAATAAGGGATAACAGCTTTGGTCAAACCAGTCTTTGTCCACAAACGCGAACTGCCTGATAAAAGGAAAGATTGCTATATCAACCAAACTTAGTTGGTCAGACAGCAAAAATTGATTTTCTCCCAGTAAGACTTCTAACTGCTGTAAAAACTGTTCAGCCTCAGAACGATGCTCATGTTGCGGTTTTTCCGGGGATCTCTGCCAGTATTTATACCCGTCCAGCGCTTGCTTAAACATGCCATCGTTAAGCTCAATTAAATTTGTGCCAGACTGAGAAAGATGACCACAGAGTCTAATATCTAATTTATTTAAATCACTAGATGCCTGATCAAACGCCCACCTGATGATATCTAAACTTTCATCCAATACTGTGCCACCTGGCAACACCAGAACTGGGACAGTGCCCTTTGAGGATGCTGTCAACATAGCGTTGGGTTTATTTGATAATAAGACTTCTCGCAACTCCACAGCTGTGCCACAGTAGTTGATGACCATTCTAGCTCGAATTGCATAAGGACAGCGGCGAAATGAGTAAAAAACTGGTAAGTCATTAACTTGCATTGGAGCCTGCACATTCCGTAGTAAGATGCTAACTATAAAACAGCACATTGGGAAAACATACTAACAATGACGACAAAATCGTTTGATCTAATCATTTACGGCGCTAGTAGCTTTGTTGGGCAGATACTCACTCACTATCTAGTTGAGCACATTGGTGTTAATAAAGACGTACGCTGGGCTATTGCCGGCCGATCTTCATCAAAACTCCAACTGCTAAAAGAATCGCTTGGCGCCGTGGGCGCAGATCTACCCATGATTATTGCCGATGCGGCCGACGGAGATGCCCTAGCCAGTATGTGTCAATCCACCCGCGTCGTTGTCACTACGGTGGGCCCCTATGCCCTCTATGGCGAACCCCTGGTTAAAGCCTGTGCAGAAAATGGCACTGACTACTGTGATCTCTGTGGAGAAGCCTACTGGATAAAGAAAATGATTGTTAAATATGCTGAATCGGCAAAAAAATCTGGTGCTCGACTGGTCAGCTGCTGTGGGTTTGATTCAATTCCCTCCGATCTAGGTGTCCATTTTTTGCAGCAAAAAGCCAAGCAACGTTTTGGTTTATTTTTCAATGATATAAAACTTTCTGTTAACGCGATGAAGGGCGGCGCATCCGGAGGCACACTTGCAAGCATGATTGAAGCGGTAAAAGCGGCCATGAAGGATGCGACTCTGCGCAAAGAAATGAATAATCCCTACGCCCTCTGCCCAGAGAACCCCGATCTTAAATATGCTCAAATCAGTATTAAAGGTCCATTTTTCGATCAAGACATCCAGCGCTGGGTCGCACCCTTTATTATGGAAGCGATCAACGCTCGGGTGGTTTTGCGCTCAAATATGTTGCTCGACCTGCCCTATGGGGAGAACTTTATGTATCGAGAACAAATGGTGTCCGGGGCCGGTCTCAAGGGTAGGCTTACCGCGTTAGGCTTGACTCTTGGCCTTGGTCTCTTTGCCTTCAGTGTTGTGGTTTCACCGATACTTAAATTGATGCAGCGCTTTGTGTTGCCTAAACCAGGTGAGGGGCCCAGCCCAGAAGCCCAACTAGCCGGATACTTTGACGTCAGCCTACTAGGAAAAAATATTCAGGGGGAAACCTTGCAGGTAAAAGTAACCGGCGATAGAGACCCTGGATATGGCTGCACAGCCAAAATGCTGGCACAGGCAGGTTTATCCTTAGCGTTTGATTTCACTGAGGAAGAAAAAGTAGGTGGATTTTGGACGCCCGCAACGGCGATGGGAGACAAGCTCATAGATCGCCTAACGAAGCATGCAGGCATGACCTTTGAGATTGAGTAGAAAATTAAATCGGATCGAATCCGCACAAAAAAAGGCCCGACTATTAATCGGGCCTTTTGATTAGGAGTGACTCTTTATTACTCAGTAATACGATCCTTAATCACCATCAGGACTATCCCCAGAGCAGCGGCATTAACCATTACACTGAAATTACCCATAATCGCGCTAATATGTCCACCGATGACCGGAAGGCCTCCAGCTGCACCAGATACGGCTGTGAGTGCCACAGCAAACACTAAAAAGAACATTCTGTTATCTTTGTCCGCCTGATCACTCATTATCCCCATAGCCAGCCCAAGGATCACGTGTACCAACCCTGCTTCAGGAATTGTCGCAAAGGCACCGATAACAGCTACGGCTAATACTAATAGTCTTACTATTTTTAATGGACTCATTTTAATACCCTCTATTTTATTAGTTTAATCTTATATTAGATCTAAACGGTCCCTTTGCAATAAGGACTCCCTATAAACATACCAGAATATTTTTAAGGAATAAAGGTCATCGAGTTTAAACTAAAGTAGTCTTTAAAATACTAAAACGCGCCATTGGCAGGTGGTTTTTGAGCTAGCGAGAGGTTTTTGTAGAGCTGCTTATATTCAACCATTAGTACAGACGATGATCTTTACATACAGTCTGGACGATCAGTTAACGTGAACTCTAAGAGGATTGTGCTTTAACCAAAAAAGGCATCTTTTCAGACACCTCAACTATTAACGTTTCCAAATATTCGTTAGAAGCATTACGGCTATGATTACACCGAGTCCTGCTGAACCTAACGAGTCGATAACGCTTTGGATGTTTGCCATTATGCCACCGAAAAAAGGAACATCGGGGCCAAACAAACCTGATATCAGCACCGAAACAGCAAGCACAGCAGCTAAAATCTCAGCTACGTCCCACAATTGTTTTTTTATCTTTTTAAACATCTTTAACATGGTGCGCCCCTTTTAAACTTTAGGGAAAAGGGGACCCTAAGAGCCCCCTTCACTTAACAACTACAAATCTAGTCCATATTAGACATCAACCATCCAGCAACAAGCAATCCTACTAAGCCTGCATCGCCAAGAGAGTTTACTAAGCCTAATGCATTGTCTAGAACTCCGCCCACGAATGGAACGTTGCCGAAAACCACACCAGCTGCAACACCTAAAACAATAAGAGACACTGTAAGACTAGTTAATTGTGCAACCATCGCTGTTAATTTATCCATTTTTATTACCCCTTCTTTTATATTAATTAGAATTAAACCCCGATTGCATGGTGTGTTTACCAGCAAACAGATAGAACATATCACGTTACGAGCAAGAAATGAAACCCTGTAATACATTGATTTCTATTCATACTTCCATATTTTTCAGTTGTTTTAGGGCCTTTTTTTACAAGATCTGATTCTCAGAGCGCCCCGTTTCCGTTAGAATGGTCGCCCATAGCCTCAGCAGGCATACCCTATTGCTAGGCTTTACTCCCCTAAAATGAGTCAATAACCTCCATGGCACAATACGTTTTCACAATGAATAAAGTGAGCAAAATCGTTCCGCCCAAGCGTGAAATCCTTAAGGATATCTCTTTATCCTTCTTCCCAGGCGCTAAAATAGGTGTATTGGGGCTTAATGGCTCCGGGAAATCGACCTTACTCAAAATAATGGCTGCGCTCGATACTGATATACAAGGCGAAGCACGGCCAATGCCGGGTATTAAAATTGGTTATTTAGCTCAAGAGCCTCTACTTGACCCAGAGAAAGATGTGCGCGGAAACGTCGAAGACGGCATAAGAGAAGCGGTTGATGCCTTAAAAGATCTAGATCAAGTCTATTTAGATTATGCAGAACCGGATGCTGATTTTGACGATTTAGCCAAAAAACAGGGTGAATTGGAGGCAATCATTGAATCTTGGGACGCACACAACCTAGATCACTCCCTCGACATAGCCGCAGATGCCTTGCGCTTACCCCCTTGGGATGCCGATGTTACCTCTCTATCGGGTGGCGAAAAACGAAGAGTTGCGCTATGCCGGCTGCTACTTTCTCGTCCCGATATGTTGTTGCTTGATGAGCCGACTAACCACCTGGATGCAGAGTCGGTTTTTTGGTTGGAAAAGTTTTTAGAGGAGTATGCCGGCACAGTGGTTGCTGTAACCCACGACCGGTACTTTTTAGATAATGTCGCCGGTTGGATTTTGGAACTTGATCGCGGTCACGGGATTCCCTACGAAGGAAATTACTCGGCTTGGTTGGAGGGTAAAAATCGTCGTTTACAGACCGAGTCAAAGCAAGAGGTGTCACGTCAAAAGGCAATTAAGCAAGAATTAGAGTGGGTTAGACAAAATCCAAAAGGACGGCAGGCGAAGAATAAAGCACGAATCGCGCGATTTGATGAACTGAACTCACAAGAATTTCAAGCACGTAATGAAACCAACGAGATTTATATCGCTCCAGGCGAGCGTCTAGGTGATAAAGTCATTATCTTGGATAAGGTCAGTAAAGGGTTTGGGCAGGAGCTGCTAATTGATCAACTTTCTTTGTCGATTCCTAAAGGCGCAGTCGTCGGTATTATCGGTGGTAATGGAGCAGGTAAATCAACCTTGTTCAGAATGATTGCTGGTACTGAGAAGCCCGATAGCGGATCTATCACTTTGGGAGAGTCAGTGAAAGTAGCCTACGTAGAGCAGAGCAGGGATTCTCTGGATGATAGTCACACCGTGTGGGAGGCTATATCAGGCGGGCACGATATTTTAAAAATTGGCAACTATGAGGTTTCCTCAAGAGCCTACGCTGGTCGCTTTAATTTCAGAGGCTCCGACCAGCAAAAGCGCGTTGGCCAATTATCCGGTGGTGAACGAGGCCGCTTACATCTAGCTAACACCCTAAAACAAGGCGCCAACGTGTTGCTTCTAGATGAGCCATCGAATGATCTTGATATCGAAACTTTGCGTGCGCTAGAAGAAGCCATTCTGTCTTTCCCCGGTTGTGTACTGGTTATTTCACACGATCGCTGGTTCTTAGATCGTATTGCTACCCATACTTTGGCTTATGAAGACAATAGCGACGTAGTACTCTTCGAAGGATGTTATAGCGAGTACCACGAAGATTTTGTTAAACGTAACGGTGGCGATGCGCAACCAACCAGAGTTAAGCACAAACGACTGAAAACCTAGATCGTTAATATTTAAGGATTAAACATGACTAGTATTTGGCATCGCAGACCTGACTCGACATTAATCGATGGAATGAGTAAGGGCACCATTGATGAACACCTCGGTATCAAAATTATAGATGTTGGTGATGATTACATCACAGGTACGATGCCGGCTGATGCTCGTACCTTCCAGCCCTATGGTATTGTTCATGGTGGCGCTAACGTAGTCTTAGCGGAAACTCTCGGTAGTATTGCTGGTGCCCATGTTATTGATATGTCCACCACCCGGTGCATGGGTCAAGAAGTCAGTGCAACCCACTTACGTCCGGTTTCATCTGGTTTAGTAACAGGCACTGCGAAGCCAATTCATTTAGGTAGGCGCTCCCATGTGTGGGAAATTCGCCTGACTAATGATCAAGGTAAGCTAACCTGTATTGCAAAACTGATATTGGCCATAGTCCCTCATTAACGGCCGCTAATAAGCGACGTCTTCAGCGATCACTTCACTCGTTTCTGCCTGCCATTGAAATAAATTCATTTCAACAAACACAAAGGCAACCAGCCACATAAAGGAATCCCAAAAATCAAGAAAATCACCCAGCAGCCCCCAATAGGCTGCTGCGAAAAAGAGCACACTGTATAGTCCCATTTTGATTATCTTACTCACAGTGACGAGGCCCCCCTGCAGGCGCCCGCGCAGCTGCAGCCACACGTCCACTTCCAAAATCACCACAACAGCCATCCAGGTTGCAGAGTTAATCACATCCAACCAGGCCAACCATTGGATATCAACCCAGTCAGAAGCGTTGCCCAGTATCTGCTGGCCATTTAGCTTAAACAGAGCCTGATCGGCTAGAACTGTGCAGCTATCTGTATCTAGTGACGGGTATTCATCTAGGCTCACTATGCTGGCATAGCCCTGCCCCACCATTGCGCAAAGATCATCAACAATAAAGGGAGATATATTGTAAGTGAGTAGCATTTTGTTGAAATAACCGTAAAACGCGTAGCCAATAAAGCCATAACTAAATACTCGCAGGCTAATAAAGGTCACTTTTACATTGGTTTTGCGCAACGTGTCATCCGCTAAAACTGAGGTTTCCAGTTCAAATAATAGCAACAACAAGACCCAGGCTGCAGTATCAATGGTGGCAGCGAAACCTTGGATAATATCAACCAGATTAATACCCTGACTAAAGGTTTGCTCAGTCGCCAGAAGTTCTTCTTGAAAAAATAAAACTATGTTAAACGCTAGCAGCGCATAAACAGTGTACTTAAAACTACTGTATAGCATCGCCGTCTTTAAAGAATTAGTAGATGCCATTCTCAGCTCCGTATGTTTGCGTAAAATTGAAAGTGTTGGCCGGCAATATTAATCTGAGAAACACTTATTGGAGTAACTTTTTCTATCTCATAACCAATAAAGTTTTTTCTAGCTGATTAAATGAATTTACTTGCAGTGATTCAATCAAGACTTACGAGTTTAGCTAACGACTGCGGTGTGCGTAGCCAAAAGTTAACCTCAGTATCATTATAAAAAAAGCTTTTTGCTACCGCCATACCCTCTTTGCGCATAAAGGAAGTCTCACTGAGCACAATATAGGTAACCGTTCCTTTAGATCGTACAGGGACAATTCTCAGTTCCTGACTTAATGGGGAGTCCTCCAATAATAAAGTAGCATTAGCTAAACTCTGAAAAGCACCAAATTGGATAAGGTGATTCTGCCTAGGGATATTGTCCAACCATACTGATAAGGCGACACTTCTTGCTGATGGTTTAGATGCAGGTGGGTAATCTTGACCTGTCTCTCCAAAATCAGTTGCCGATAATGGTTCCTCTAAACTTACTGCTGGGTCTTTGAATACCGCTTTAGGCTCAACCGATTGCGAACGGTCAGCAACACAACTCCAAATGATTTTATCTTCTGGCGCTCTCTGACAAGCCCAAGCGATATCAGCCGAAAAAACCTCTAACGCATAAAATATTAGCCATATTGTGACAAAAATGTATTGTCTTCGCATGGGTGAACTCCATATTAACCAGGTGCCATAAGAGGGTTAGATGAACGCTATATTACCTCAACTTCAAAATAAAAGGCCTGCTCTCACTATTATTAAAGTGATTGCTGATAATCAGACCATATCGAACTTGATCAATCTTTAGCCCTTCAGGTAGCTAGTAGTGATGATTATATTAGGTCAAAAACTGGCGCCAATGCATTAATTTAGTGCGTGCAATCAATAACGGTACAAATATTGCTTTATCTTTATCTCAAGGCGGATTTAAGCACTAGATCTGGATACAACAGCTATGTCGTGGTGCGAAAAATTCAATGACAACGATAATTTGCACCATTGTGGTGCTAGCATTTTAGGGGAAAATTATGGATTTAAACAACCGATGGCTCAGAGTAGCCACGCTTGCAGTAATAGCTACTCTTCAGTCCACACAAGTATTTGCCGATGATTTAAATGCGGCAAACACGTCGTGGATTCTCACATCCACAGCCCTCGTGCTGTTTATGACCATTCCCGGCTTATCACTTTTCTATGGTGGCTTGGTCCGATCTAAAAATGTTCTTTCTGTGTTAATGCAGTGTTTTGCCATAACCTGCTTAGCTTCGATTATTTGGTTCGCTTTTGGTTATAGTCTCGCCTTTGGTAATGGCGGCTCCATGAATGCCTACATAGGTAATCTGGATAATATCTTCCTTGCTAATTTAACCGAAGATAGTATGGCTGGCGATATTCCTGAATCGGTTTTTGCTATGTTTCAAATGACATTCGCTATTATTACGCCGGCACTTATCGTTGGTGCTTTCGCTGAGCGCATGCGCTTTAGCGCAATGCTACTTTTCAGTGGTCTATGGCTAGTCCTTGTTTATGCCCCGATCACTCATTGGGTGTGGGGCGGAGGTTGGTTAGGAGAAATGGGGCTGTTAGATTTTGCTGGCGGAACTGTCGTACACATTACCGCCGGAGTCGGAGCTTTGGTCGCCGCGCTAGTACTGGGCAATCGAAAAGGTTTCCCTCGGCAAGCAATGCCTCCTCACAATCTAACGATGACTGTCACTGGGGCCGGTATGTTATGGGTTGGTTGGTTCGGCTTTAATGGTGGGTCGGCACTGGCCGCAAATGGCGATGCTGGCATGGCAATGCTAGTAACTCATATTTCAGCGGCAGCGGGCTCATTGGCATGGATGGTGATGGAATGGACAAGGCATGGCAAACCATCAGTTCTCGGTATGGTTACGGGCATGGTGGCAGGTCTTGGTACCATTACCCCTGCTTCAGGGTTTGTTGGGCCAGCAGGCGCATTAGTCATTGGTCTCAGTGCCGGTATTATTTGCTACTACGCCACTCAAGCCATAAAACAGCGATTTAAGATTGATGATTCTCTCGATGTGTTCCCTGTCCACGGTGTTGGTGGAATACTTGGCACCCTTCTAGCCGGTGTTTTCGCTTCAGATGCGCTTGGCGTTTTCAGTGGCCAAGGCTATAACGAAGGAATGGATATGATTAGTCAGGTCTCCGTTCAATTAACCGGAATTGTTGCTACCTTTTCTTATACTGCAGTCGTGACTTATCTGCTCTTGAAACTCGTGGATAAAATGTTAACATTGAGGGTAGACGAAGAAGGCGAGATGAGAGGTCTAGATCTCGTTGAGCATGATGAGAGGGGCTACGATCTATAACTATAATATAAGTGTTATGTAGGAAAAAGCTGGCTCACTACTGCTTTAAATAAAATAAATTGTAGCGTGGGCGAAGGCACTAAGCCGCTGATATTGTCAGCGGCTTTTTTTATTCTGCGCTTATGTTTGGTCGCTTGAGCTTTTGTCTAGCTGTACCTAACCACTTAATCTAGCACTATCCAGGTGGCCACACATCAACTCCGCCCCCTCAAGAATGCGTACTGAATGACGCTGCATAAGATCTGATGGGATTAGATAAATCTGCTTGTTAATAACCGCAGATACACCACCCCATTGCTGCCAGCTCTCAAACCACATAGGCTTCTCTTCTTGACTGCCGCCCGCGATTATCACCTGAGGGTCAGCCGCCACAATCGATTCAATATTCACATAAGGAACCAGTGGAATAGCATCACCGAAAATATTCACTCCACCACAAAGCTCGATAATGTCACTGACCATATGTTCGCCGTTTAACGTAATCAGAGGCTCGTCCCAAATTTGATAGAATGTTCTAACGACAGACTTGTTGGCTTGGGCTACACGTAGATCTTTTAAACGCGCAGCAAATGCCGCCGCTAGCTGCTCGGCTTGCCCTTTATGACCACTGAGCTCTCCTAACCTCCTAAACAGGCTTGGAATCTCATTAATCTTTTGGGTTTCCACGACGAACACAGGAATACCTAACTTGCGCAATGGATTGATGATTTTATCGCCATTGCCTGACTGCCAGGCAATCACTAGATCAGGCTGTAATGACAGTATTAGCTCGTAGTTAGCAGCTGCATAATTATTCACCCGCAAAATATCTTTGGCCGCTTCGGGATAGTTACTGTATTCATCGGCACCTACTATTTTCTCACCAGCACCTATATAAAAAAGGACCTCGGTAATATTAGGAGCAAGGCTAATAATCCGTTTGGCTGGCTCCGCAAAGTGGAGCTTCTGACCATTGTCATCAACTACGACAACCTCAGCGGCAACGGCTAAAGACAACCAAGCTAAAATACTTATTAGTACACGCATTAAGTAATCACCAGAGGACGCTTTGTAATTGGGTGCTCAGAGATAATGCTTTTCACACCAAACACCTTATCGATTAAAGTCTCTGTTAAAACCACTTCTGGGCTGCCTTGCGCCGCTATAACGCCCCTATCAATAACTACTATATTGTCAGCACAACGTGCCGCTAGGTTTAGATCATGCACCACCATTACGACCCCAACACCTTTTTGCGCAAGCTGACGGACAATATCCAAGGTCAGTTTTTGATGAGAAAGATCAAAGGCCGAGGTCGGCTCGTCAAGTACCAAAAACTGCTCACCCAAACAACTGGGCTGCCAAATTTGCGCAAGTACCCGCGCCAATTGCACCCGTTGCTTTTCACCCCCAGACATTTGCGTATAAAAACGACGTTGAAGATAGCTTGCGTCTACCAACTTAAGTGCCTCGGCGACAATCTTCACATCTTTAGCTCTGCCGGTTTGATGAGGAATGCGCCCCAAGCCAACCACTTCATCGGCGGTAAAGGAAAAATTGAGTAATGTATGCTGCGGAAGCACCGCCAACATTTGCGCCTTTTCTAATAGAGACCATTGATTTAACAAGCGACTATTAAGATAAACATCTCCTGCGGTAGGCGGCATCTCTCCAGTCAGTACCTTGAGTAAACTCGACTTACCTGCACCATTTGGCCCGACAATGGTAGTGACTTTACCTGCTTCAACCTCAAGGCTGATATTACGCAGTAGATCGAAACCCGATAGATGCAGAGAAATACCCCTAGCTGACATAGTCATACGCTACACATCCTTACGTTGCTGCAATAGCAACGCGACAAAGAAGGGAGCACCTAAAATAGCCGTGAGGATACCTGTCGGTAATTCGGCAGGAATTACCACAACTCGCGCCAAACTATCGGCAACCACAAGTAATATTGCACCCGCTAATCCAGAAGCAGGGATCAGCCAACGATGATCAGGCCCAATCATTAACCGTATAATATGCGGCATAATTAAACCAACAAACCCTACCAACCCAGCAACCGCTACCGACACACCTACGCCCAGAGCTGTCAGCACAATTAATCGGCGCTTTACCCACTGTACATTAATACCTAAATGACGGGCCTCAGACTCTCCCAATAATAGCGCATTTAGCGCCCGGCTATCACGGGGAAATAAACCCATCAAAAGGATAGTAACCGCACCCATAATGCTGACTTTTAACCAACTAGCTCCGCTGAGATTGCCCATTTGCCAAAGGCTAATCTGGCGCAACATATCATTATCAGAAAAATAACTTAGTAAACTGTTTAAGGCGCCGGCCAAGGCACCTATGGCAATTCCGGCTAACAACATAGTAGTAACCGATGTGCCCATTCCTGATGTAGCCAGGCGATAGACCAGTAAGGTAGCCGTAAAACCGCCAACAAAAGCACCTATAGAAACTAGCGAAAGCCCGACCAAAGCACCGCCTTGAATAAATCCACCAGCAGTCACAATCATCAAGCTAGCACCTACAGATGCGCCGCTGGAAACACCGATTAATGAGGGGTCAGCTAAGGGATTACGAAATAATCCCTGCATCACTGCACCTGTAGTTGCCAATACTGCGCCCACAAAAATGGCTAAAAGGATCCGAGGTAATCGAATATCGAACAAGATGGTATCTATTTGAGTGGTAGAGGAGCTTCCAACAACAGCACGTAGTGCTTCAACCCAAGAAATACTGACAGTACCCACAGTCAGCGATAAAAGCGCGGCCACTGGCAACAACATTGCCAGTACCCCGATTAGCCTTCCTGCAGAAAAATGACGCAATTAATAATCCACGCCCTTACGAGCCATGACACCTGAGTGATATGCGTGTTTAATATCTTTGACTTCAGAGACCGTATCAACAAGATCCCTAATAGCACCGCCACCCCCTCTTCCTGTGACCACAACACTTTGATTCTTTGGTCTATTTTTAATCGCAGAGAGTACTTTTTCTTCGTCGAGATACTTAAAACTTAGCATATAAGTCAGTTCATCCATCACCACAAGATGATAGCTATCATCTCTGAGCATCGCTTCAACAACCACCCATGTTCTTTCGGCAGCGACTATATCGCCAGATCTATCTTGAGTGTCCCAAGTAAAACCTGTACCCATTTGATAAAAATCCACCTCAGGTAAATTGTTTTTGAGGTAAAGTTCTTCACCAGAAAGTTGCTCGCCTTTTATGAATTGAACGACACCAACTCGGTATCCATATCCCAGAGCACGCAACACCATGCCAAATGCTGAGCTGGTTTTACCCTTACCATCACCCGTCAGCAAAATTGAAACGCCGCGCTCTTCGCTCGCCGCTGCAATACTGGCATCAATCTTCTCTTTTTGCTTTTCCATCTTCTTTTGATGCCGCTGATCTTTCTTAGTGTTTTCGTCTTCCATCTGTTTAAACCTTAAGTATTAAATTGAATTGCTGAGGGCAACCCCTCGGGCAAAGAATGAATTTCAGGATGTAAGGTGTGCGCCATAATTTCTAGAGCATCCACCAATCGAGGTCCTGGACGGCTAAAGTAGGCATTGCCATCCACTAAAAACACCTTAGTATTATTGCGGTCAGAGAGCTCACTAAAGCCAGCAGAATTAAGAAATATATCAACATCCTGCATAGATCGCTCAACATTAAAACCACAAAGTGCGATAAAAATAATGTCCGGTTGGGCCGCAATTAACTGCGGCCAAGTGCGACGCTGAGAGGGCTCACGTTTTGCACCGAAACAGGGCTCTCCTCCAGAGAGTGAAATAATCTCCGGACTCCAGTGGCCGCCATCGAATAGCGGATCAAGCCAATCTAATAACGCTACTTTTGGCTTCTCCGCAGTCGCAAGAGTCGCTGACCTCATAGCCACCCTATCAATTCGAGCCTGCAGTTCCCCTCTGTAGCTCACACCTTTCTCAACACAGTTGGCGGCTAAAGCTAAGAGTTCGACTGTATCTAGAACATCATTAAGACAGATTGGCTCCAGATTCACCACCTGAGGATTACCCGACAGTCCATGAATTGCTTTAGCCACATCATTACCCGAAACAGCACAGACATCACACAGGGCCTGGGTCACAATTAAATCAGGCTCAAGAGTAATCAATGGATCCATTACTAGATCGTAAAGCGCTTCATCATTCTTCAACTGATCAGTAACTAAACGATCTATTTCACCACTATCTAACCCTTGAGGAATGCGCGAACTAGTCAGAATCGGGAGACCAACGACAGAGGGCGGATAATCACATTCATGGGAGACACCGACTAAATAGTCACGCAGACCAAGCCCGCAAACCAATTCGGTTGCACTCGGTAATAGTGAAACTATCTTCATGGTGAATCCTCCAGCAGCAAGTCAGCATAGACAAAACCATCTCGATTAACCACCTCACCAGCCACCACTGAGATTTTATGTTTAAACATTGGTCCATCCCAGGCGAAAGTATGAAACTCTCCATTCTCGCCGCAAGGGTCAACCGACACAGGCAAATCTTCCAATAATTTATTTGAAAATTCACTTCCAGCTAGCCGCTCTGGCATCACCCGCGGATCAAGACAAGTAATTTTTGCTTTTAGGCCACCATCAATCATCTTTTGGGCCAATTTTTTTGTGGGAATTTGCCAAAGAGAAAAGACCAAATCTAATCCCACAGCAGCCATCTGACGCTCACGATAGGCACGAATATCCTCTAAATAGAGATCACCAAATGCGATCGCATGAGGTTGTAATAATGAACAAGCATCATCTAATGCTTTCTCCATCACAGCTTCATACTGCTCATTACTGCACGGCCAAGGTAGAGGAACTTCTATTAATGGTAATCCAGCAGCCTTTGCCTGTAGACATAACAGCTGTTGTCGCACACCGTCAATGGCTGAGCGATTAAACGCGCTGTTGAAGGTGGTCAGTAATCCAACCACCTCAACCCTAGGGTCCTGCTGCAACTGATACAAAGTCCAAGCCGAGTCTTTCCCGCTACTCCATGAGAGCAGCACTCGTTTAATCCCTGTATCAGCTGATTGAGGCATACATAATATATCTATAGGCTGTAGCGTAATCCTAAACTAGCACCGAAACCTAGAGTCTGATAACCGAATACTTCCTCATAATTATCATCTAGAGCATTTTCTAATTTAAGGTACATATCAAGCTTTTCACTCGCCGCATAGTTAAGATTCATGTTGAGTAAAGTGTGGCTACCTAAGGTCACAACTTGCGATGGTTCAGGGAATGGCGGGAAGTACACATCTGTTTGCTCCCCAGTAAACTGAATATTAGTATTCAAATAAAGGTTGTTAGCGACCTGCCACCCTAAATTTATACTCGCAGTATTCCTCGGTCGTCGCACTTCTCTAGTGGAATCATCACTCGTTGAGTCAGTGTATGTATAAGCCCCGGAAAGTGATAAAGATTCAGAAATGTTACCCGCGGCACTTATTTCACCACCTCTACGATCACTAACACCATCAATATTGCTGGAAGTATAAGCAAAAGTCGCTGGATCATAGACAAATCCATCTATTTCATTCTCTAACTCTGCATCAAATAGAGTTAGGGATAAAGTGACCTCACCGTCCATAACTTGCCGGTCAACACCTACCTCCCAACTTGTAGACTCTTCAGGCATTAGATTTGGGTTTCCCATAAAGTTAGTGTAAAAACCGAAGCGCTCAGTAAACGTTGGATTTTTTACCGCCGTGCCAACTGCGCTGCGAAGACGTGTTGTTTCTGATAGCTGATAAATCGCTTCTGCTCTAAATGTCTTTGCACTATCAAACTCAGAATTATCATCATGCCGACCGCTGGCGGCCAGTGTTAATTGGTCGCTAATGTCTGTTCGATACTCAATGGCCAAACTATCAGTGTCACGTTCACGGTCTTGATTGGGATCATAAATGCCCCACGAAATTTCGCCTCGTTGCATCCAATCTTCTTCCTCTCGCTCAACTAAAACCGAGAGGGTCTGGGAGCCCTGAGCCCACGAGAGAGACCCAGTGTATTGATATTGATATTTGGTCGAAGCGGTTACATTACCCTGCACACCATCGGCGAAAGCGGCATTATCACTTTCGAATCGACTAACCAGGATTTTATGCTGCCAAGCGCCATCTTGAGAGGAATAGTTGCCTTGCAAGCGCATAGTGCTATTTTCAAATTCTGACATCCTGTCTTGGTCCTCAATAATGCCGTCAAAATCGCTATCGGCATCAAATTGATTCATACCATCAGACTCCCGAGCAGCAAATGAAACACTCATTTGATCACTCAACTTTAAGCCTGACTTAAGGTTCAAAGTAGTATTGCGATAACCGTCATTTTCATCGCCTGCTCGTGCGATATTATCGCCTTCTGA
This sequence comes from Gammaproteobacteria bacterium, assembly GCA_963854585.1. Lineage (GTDB taxonomy): Bacteria > Pseudomonadota > Gammaproteobacteria > Pseudomonadales > Porticoccaceae > HTCC2207. Next base: position 24,865 of record CAWKZU010000007.1, read on the forward strand.
CTCAACATGACTGAGACCAAAGCGAATATCGAAGTCACCTTGCTTGTGGCCAACGTTGAAACCACTGTGATGGGTAGACCAGCTACCGCTCTCTGCAAAAAAGCCGACACCAGACTCGTCTGCACTACGGGTAATAATGTTCACGACACCTGCAACAGCATCACTGCCTCGCAAAGAGCTCTGTGGGCCACGAATAATTTCAATGCGCTCTATGTCCGACGCGGTTAGGGTTCCCCAGCTAAACTCATCACCCTGGGAAGGATCATTTGCCTCAACGCCATCCACCGTAACAAGTAAATGATTGGCTTCAGCACCCCGCACACGGATCTGTGTTTGCGAGCCTAAGACTCCAACTTGACTCACAGAGAAACCTGGAACATCCCGAAGAATATTACTTAGACTAACCGACGCACGGTTTTTTAATTGCTCTCTATCAATAACGGTAACAGCGTTACCTGAACGGCTGGCTGCAATAGGCACCAAAGACGTGCTGACCAGTACTTCCTGAATTTCTGTATCGGCGGCAACAGTCTGCGCCTGTAATGATGTAGCGGACAACATTAATACTAACGACAAAAACGATATTTTTCTCATAATTTCCTCTGACACTCTCACCCGAGCGTATAGATTTTAGATATACGGGGGCGTAAAGCAGAGGGACAGAAACTGTCAATCAGCACAAGACCGCACCCCGCGGTTTGTCTGCGTAGCGACAGGCCGGTCTCCGGACTCATAAGTGAGCTAGCGCTCTATTTGATAACCTTCCCATGCAAATGCACAGTGGTACTTCTATCAAATATTCTTATTTACCGTTGCGGGGGCAGTATCGGAATAGCATCGACCATTGTCGTTGTTGCGCACCGATTTCCCGTTTAACTCTCAGCTAAAATATCAAAAAAGACATTCCAGCATTGAGAACCTGTTGCCGAAGCAAGAGCTGGCAATTTACGCGTGAGACGCGCCGATGTCAAACACCTTTACTAATAAAGTAGCTTTGAGCATGATGCACCCATTGGTATACAAGAAGGTATTGAAAATGCTAGCAGTATTGATAAAACGAACATTGGCATCGGAAATGGAAGCGACCTATGAAGAGTTTTCAAGGAAAATTATTCAGGCCGCCGTTCCCGCTCAGGGGTTTATTTCAAGCAAGGCTTTTAAGGATTTAAAAGATACCAAGATACGCTATACGCTCATTCAAATGGAATGTTTGGCGGACTGGAAGGCTTGGTATCAGTCTGACGAAAGGCATGCTGCTCTGACACAAATACAACCGCTTCTGAAAGAGCCGGAACATATCTCCATTTTGACCACAGCGTAAGACCTAAAGTACCTCTAAGGCCTCTGTGATCTTGCGAACCGGAACAACCCTCATCCCTTTAATCGGCTGTTTGGGCATATTTCCTGCCGGAACAATTGCTCGGGTAAAACCGTGCTTAGCCGCCTCCCTCAGTCGCTCCTGACCATTAGCCACCGGTCGAATTTCACCAGACAAGCCAACCTCCCCAAACACAACCAAGTCTTTAGGTAACGGGCTATCACGGAAGCTGGACATAACTGATAAAATTAATGCCAAATCGGCACTGGTCTCTAGTACTTTTACACCGCCAACCACATTAACAAACACATCTTGATCACCCACCATAATGCCACCATGCCTATGCAAAACGGCCAGTAACATCGATAAACGATTATGGTCCAAACCAACGGTTACGCGGCGCGGATTACCTAAATGGCTATCATCAACCAAGGCCTGTAATTCAACTAGTAATGGCCGCGTACCCTCCCAGACCACCATTACCACACTACCTGAGGAAACCTCCTCCCCACGCTGTAAAAATATGGCGGATGGGTTGGGTACTTCACGTAATCCTTTATCCGTCATGGCAAAAACGCCTAATTCATTGACCGCGCCAAAACGATTTTTATTGCTACGCAGTGTTCTAAAGTGGCTATCACTAGAGCCCTCCAGCATCAAAGAGCAATCTATCATGTGTTCAAGAACCTTTGGGCCTGCCAATGATCCGTCTTTGGTCACATGGCCTACTAAGATCAGTACTGTTCCCGTTTGCTTCGCAAAACGCACCAACATTGCGGCGCTCTCTCTCACCTGGGAAACACTTCCTGGTGCAGAGGCCACTTCGTCAATATGCATGACTTGAATAGAGTCTACGACGAGTATTTTTGGCCGCTTTTGCTCAGCAATCGCACAGACAGTTTCAACTGAGGTCTCTGCCATTATTTCAAGTTTTCCCGTGGGTAGTCCAAGGCGGTTAGCACGCATCGCAACCTGCTGGGGAGATTCTTCACCAGTAACATAGAGCGCGCTATTGCTCTCGGCCATGGCGCACAATGTTTGCAACAGCACAGTACTTTTACCAGCTCCAGGCTCGCCACCCAATAATACGCAGGAACCAGGCACAAAGCCTCCCCCGAGTACTAGATCTAATTCGCCGGCGCCTGAACTTATGCGAGGAATTTCATCAAGAGCGATATCTGCAAGTGTTTTTACCGCGCTATCAACTGCACCAGCGAAGCCGGGACGCAAGACTTTACCCGCTCGAGCCGGACTACCTAAGCGCACCTCAGAGAGCGTATTCCAAGCATTACACTCAGAGCACTGACCCTGCCATTTGCGATAATCTGCACCGCAATCATTGCACACATATGCTGTTTTAGTTTTGCTGACCACTGAACATCTCCTGCATCTACTAAGGGTTATTTAATCTTATTACTGGGGTTATGTACAGTACTAATACTATTTGAAATAACACCCCCACGTGAGCAATAGTTGCCCAAGGTTCCGAACTTAAAAAATACAGCGTAACTGACGCCATGTTTATGTCGTCCAAGCAGTGGCTTTCTGATAGAGTAATAACATGTCGTTAATTCCTGAAAAACCTATTGTTATTTCTCCAACCTTGGCCGCAACCATTGGCCTAGAGGAGACCGTATTACTGCAACTTCTGCAGGAATGCATCAGCCACGGTAGCCCTGTCAGCAGCAGCGGTTTTGACTGGATCACATTGCCCTCCGATAAACTTCTCGAGCTGGCACCCTTTTGGGGTCAAGATGACTTTCGTCGATTGTCGGCAAGCTTGCATGAGAAAGGGTTATTATTAATTGGTGGAGGTCCTTTTACCGCCCACCATGATTTTCGTTTTGCCTTTAACGAAAATTCCATTTCCGTACCGTCAGGGAGGACGCTAGGGTCTACTAGCCTTGCACCCCCGCCAGCAACAAGTAATCCTCATTCAGCAAAAACGATTGGTGGCAGTTGGCAGCCGAGCGAGGATGCGCTGCGGCAACTTGCACAACTCGGTGTGACTCGAGAGTTTGCTCAGCAACAAATACCACAATTTGTCGCTTACTGGCGCGAGCGGAATGTGCCCCGGCACAGCTGGGAATCAAAATATATTAAAGAAGTTTGGCGCCAATGGCAGCAAGCTGAAACCACTCAAAATCGGCGACGGAAAGAAATCTCAGTGACTGGAGAGTGGCGACCTTCGGCAGATGCCCTAGATATCTTGGTGACTAAAGGCGGCATTAATACTAACTTTATTGACGACGCCATCCCAGAATTTATTCTCTATTGGCGAGATCGAGGTGATCTATCAAGCACTTGGGATTCAAAATTTATCCAGCATATAAGACGACAATGGCAATTTTTTAACGGCATGATGGAACAAGACTCAATGCCCAGACTAATCACAGCGCAATGGAAACCTAAAGAAGCAGTGTATGATGTCTTGAGAATGGCAAATATAGAGCGCCCATTTGCCGAAAAAATAATCCCCGAGTTTGTTTTATACTGGCAAGAAAATGGAACGCCTCAATGCTCCTGGAGCACTAAATTCTTACAATATGTGAAGCGTCAATGGGCGCATCAAAGTAAATTGTTAACGGAAACTTCAAATGGCAAACAGCAAGGATATTCAAAAGGTCGCATCCGGGATCGCAGCTTCGTCGAAGATCTCACCGACCGCAGCTGGGCGTCCTAAATCAACACCCACTGCTAGCCCCGAACTAATTGATGCCATTAATCAGGTGTTTGCCCTTTTTAGAGCTAATTACCATAATCAATATTACAGCGCTTTTGGAGATAAAAACGAATCTGTTGGACTCGCTAAAAAATTATGGTTGAGTAAGCTCAATGACTTTGCTCCTAACGTCATTTGCGCGGCGGCAGAAAAAATCATCGCAGACAGTGAATACCTGCCAACTTTACATAAGATGCTCAACGCCTGTCGCTATGTAGGTATGCCGGCGGGACTGCCGACTCCCAGAAAGGCTTATCAAGAAGCGTGCAATAAGCGTAGCCCAAAAGCCGAACAATCTTGGTCTCATCCAGCCGTTTATCTGGCAGGCCGGGATGCTGGTTGGCATATGTTGGCTAATGCTATCGAAACCAAAGCACTGCCGGCATATAGTGAAATCTACCAACAGTATTGTGACCGTATAATATCGGGTGAAAAACTAGCAGTTGACCTACCCCCAGCATTGCCCGAAGTCTCGCAGATGCCGGCCACTAAAAAACATAATCAACAGCAATTAAAAAACTTAAAAAAATTACTCGACTAAGGGTCAGCGAGAACCGTTTTATGGCACTTCAACCTTTAATTCACAATTCTACTGCACGGCGAATGGCGAAAACCATTTTGAATGGCTTTCGTAGCTATTTTGCGGACTACCTGAATTCAACATTGAGCGCCAAAGCACGTTATGAGAAAGCCGACTGGCACGGCGTACGCCAAGCCAACGTTGAACGGCTAGAACTGTACAAAGATAAAATCACACAAACTGTACAATATTTAGAGATGGTGACTAATAAAGATATCGCTAATCTCTCTCTTTGGAGTGAAGCAAAGACAGCCTATACCCAACTCGTCTTTAATTTCCCTAACTTTGAGATCGCAGAGACCTTTTTTAATTCTGTGTTTAGTGATATTCACGATCACGATAAAATTAGCGACGATATTATCTATGTTCTATCTTCGCAGTTGCTCGAAGCACCTGAAGCGGAGTACAGTATTTTTGTGCGCTATGAAGGAGAAGACTTTCGAGAAACCTTTCAGCGAATTATTGAAGAATCAGAATTCTCGCTACCCAAAGAGGACTTAACTCTAGATCTTGATTGCATTATGGGTGTCTTTAATCAAGAAGTGGTCCCTTACATTCAAGGGCCTCACAGTGCAGTAAAATTTGATCTCTTAGAATCAACATTCTATCGGGGTAAAGCCGCCTACATGGTCGGACGAGTGGTCGACGGTGATAATACTTTCCCTATGGTACTCGTCATTCTAAACAATGAAGAAGGCGGCTTATATGTCGATACTGCCTTATTCACTGTAGACGAACTCAGCGTGGTATTTAGTTTTACACATAATCATTTTATGGTCGATGCGCCACTGCCATACCAATACGCTCACTTTTTGAAAAGCTTAATGCCGAATAAGCTAGATTATGAAATCTATAATGCTATGGGGTTTCCTAAACACGCTAAAACAGAATTTTATCGTCAGTTGGTCGGTCACCTAAATACCTCTGAAGACCAATTTATTATCGCGCCAGGCATTAAAGGCATGGTTATGACTGTGTTCACCCTTCCGTCCTACAATATTGTCTTTAAAATTATAAAAGATAAGTTTGCTCCACCTAAGGAAGTAACTCATCAAATCGTGAGAGAAAAATATCGTTTAGTATCTCGCAGCGATCGTATCGGTCGAATGGCAGACACACAGGAATTTGACGATCTGATTTTTCCCTTAAATCGTTTTTCAGATGCTCTGCTAAAGGAACTACAAGCCGTTGCAGGGTCCCAAATAGAAATACGCGGTGATAAATTATTGATTAGGCATCTTTATACAGAGCGTTACATGACGCCACTTAATATCTACTTGGAAACTGCCAATCAAGAAGAAATGCAAAGTGCTATGGAAGAATATGGTAACTGTATTAAACAACTGGCGGCGGCAAACATTTTCCCCGGCGACATGCCACTGAAAAACTTTGGCGTTACTCGTCATGGTAGAGTGGTGTTCTACGATTATGATGAAATTGCCACACTCACAAAATGTAATTTTCGCAAAATCCCCGAACCCAGAACTGAGCAAGAAGAAATGCAGTCGGGTACCTGGTATACCGTTGGCCCTGATGATATTTTTCCAGAAGAATTTAGACTCTTTTTCTCTGGCAATATGAAGGCTAGAAAAATATTTGAGGGGATGCACTGCGATCTCTATGACATGAGCTTCTGGCAAAATTTACAAGCTCAGATACGTGATGGCTATGTCGTTGACGTATTCCCCTATAGGCGCGCCAAACGATTTAATCGCGGCAAGGATTCATTACTAGAAGTCTTTTCTGACTAACGATAAGGTAATATTTCTGTGCTTTCACCAGCGCTGATAATGTAATAGTCTGGCTGAATAGACACTAACGTCCATTCCTCAGTTATCTTATCCCCCTCTCGATAACTGCTCTGCCCAATAAACAACCTATTGGAACTTGAGCCCTCTGCAATGAACATGTGTCCAGCAACGATAAGTTCTGGCAGCGATGAGGTAGCCACAGTAATAGGTTGTTCTGCCGCCGACGACAGAGACAGCTCAGCATCCAGTTCAGGTTTAACATCGACCGCGGAAGGTAATAAAACCTCGATTTGCGGCGGCTGCAGAGTCGCAACTGAAGTAACATCAGTTGTGGGGTTAATCTTCCAGCCCTGGATATACATCCCCAGTCCGAAAACAATGATTATCACCAGAAAACCCAGCAGCCAATTCCGCGAGGCTAAGGTTGAAGACGCTTTTTCATATGGATCCCAATGCGGACTAGCAAAATCATCCAAATTTTTGGGGTCTTCTCGCAACCGATCTCGTTCCGCTTTTTTTAGGGCATCGAGAATGAAGGACATTAGTGAGTACTACCTGTTAATCTGGGTATTTCATCATCGAAAAGTTCATTTAGTCGCATCAGGGTTTGTCTACCAACAATACCATCGGCCTTGAGGCCATGCCGGCGCTGAAATCCCACTACTTGATCTTTCACCGCTTCGGTATAGCGGCCACCGGCAATAACTTTCTCAATACCCTCATCATCCATGCTCAGTTTTTCTTGTAGCCAACTCATGGCTAACTGATCAGTATCGCCCTGCATAAGAAGGTCAAACTCTTTATGGGGTCGCCACAGATACAAAAAGCTACCAGTCCAGCGATCTTTAAACTGATCGAGGTCAAGATCTATCTCACCATTCTTCATTTTGAGGGTCACTGAATCATCATCAATATACGTTAATAAGTAGCTTTTCAATAATCCACCATTCTCATTTAACACCACGATTCCTGGCCTATCTATAGCGTTTAACATCCACGGAGCTGCTTGGGTTACCTTTTCTGACTGCAAACCAAATGTTGTTGCAATTCCAGCAAAGGCTTCAGGAGAGTACACCTCAGAACTTGCTATAGACCAAGCAGCCAGTAAATTAACCAAAGGGTTAGATGTCTCAGTGAAGCCTGAGCCAATTATGCTCTCTTCAACGATAAACGATAGTGTGTCGCTCTGTTCAACCGAGTCAGCAACTAGATCATTAACCACTAATAATTCATTATAATTTTCATCCACATCTTCTGCAGTCGGACCGGTTCCCTTCGATACAATATTTTCCGCTTTGGAAGTCACTATCTCCGCGTTCGGTTTATCAGCGGCGACTAAAAATCCCAATGAATCTAGGGTACTTTGCGGTAGGAGCATAAAAACTGAAACCATCACTAAAACCAACAAAAGTAACACTATCAGGGGTTTATTTGAGGTGCTTGGTTTACCATTATCAAGACCGCTTAAAATTTCTACTGACGCATCTTTCACTAAAGCTGGCGAGACACTCTTGGCCCCTAAAGAGTATGCCGCTAACAATGATTGGTGACAAATGAGATTGATCAGCCGAGGCACGCCTTTAGTCAGTCTAAATAACATCTTAATACAGCCTTGATCAAAGATTGGACCCGCCGCACCCGCATGATGTAACCGGTGATTAATGTAGTTGGGCAACTCAGACTGATCTAGTGGTAAAAGATGAAACCGCGACACCACGCGTTGATTGAGTTGGCGTAGCTGCTTTTGTCCGAGTATCTCGAGCAATTCCGGCTGACCGACAAGAAGAATATGTAATAATTTATGAGTGTTAGTCTCAAGGTTGCTGAGTAACCGGAGCGTTTCCAGAACATCCGCACTCAGGTTCTGAGCCTCCTCAATAACAATTAAGGTCTTTTGCCCTTTAGCATGACTGGCAAGCAAATCTTGGTTTAAGGCATCGATGCAAATTTTAGAAAATGATAGGTTCTTACTTTTTTGCCGTTTAATGGCCAGCTCATCGCATATGCTGGCTAATAGGTCAGTCTCATTGAGCTTACTGTTTAACACATAAGCCACACGGACATGGGCAGGAATACGTTGCAGCATAGTACGGGTAAGGGTGGTCTTTCCGGTACCGACTTCACCAGTTAGCAGTATAAATCCGCCTTCCCGGTCGAGGCCGTATTTTAGATGGGCAACTGCTTGACGATGTTGCTGGCTCGGATATAAAAAGTCAGGATCAGGCACAATCGAGAACGGCTCTCGCTTTAGGGCAAAATGCTGTAAATAAATACTCATAGCCTGCCGTTACTCTGTAATTTCTAAATCCTGTCCTTGGTTTATAAACTCTTTTAGTTGCTTAGTTACAGTACCTTCATTTTCACCATCAAAGTCTCGCGTAATTAAATGCTCAAACTTAGATTTTGACAGTGCCCTAGCATCTTCCGGCGTGCGAATAATGGTCGGTCTAATAAACATCATTAGAACTTTTTCGCTGTTACCTTTACTGGAGGATCTAAACAAATTACCAATTATGGGAATATCACCCAAAAAAGGCACTTTGGTAGCGCTATTATCCGTTTGCCCCTCGATTAGCCCCCCCAGAATCAATAGCTCGCCATCTTGAATCATGACGTTAGTTTGCATCGTACTTTTGGTGGTAGTAGCGCCAAACTGAGAGTCAGCACTGCCCGCTTTAACCTTTGATGATTCCTGCTCTATCTCCAACCTTACTGCATTACCCTTACTAATTTGGGGCTTGACCTTAAGCATCACACCGACGTCTTCACGATTAACAGTCGTAAAAGGATTAACACTGTTAGAATTATTGGTACTAGCGTAGCTCCCTGAGGGAAAGGGAACCTGCTCACCCACCGAAAGGTTAGCCTCCTCATTATCTAGGGTAATCACTGAAGGTGTTGATAGTATTTTAGTCCGCCCATCAGTTTTCAATGCCTGAACCAATAAACCTATACCTCTCTTTTTTTCACTATCAAAATCGCCAACCACTCCAATAACAGACTTAGGCAATGCAGATGCAATTGCTGTTGAATTTGCATTTTCAGTGCCGCCACTCCCTAAAGCGGTACCCAGAAGGCCTGCTAAAACGCCGTCAAAATTTGTTAAGTATCCCCCGCGATCTCTACCCGTAATAACTAATTGAGAGCTAAGATTTCTTGCCTGACCCTCAGATAATTCAGCAATGACCGCCTCGATGAGGACTTGAGGGCGAGCGATATCCAACTTGGCAACGACACTTCTTATCTCACGAATAACCGCCGAAGGCGCTGCCATCACCAACGCATTGTTAAGCTCATCAATTTCAATTTTATAGCTAGTTGCGGCTTTAGATTTTCCATCACCTACAGACTCCCCCGCTAGACGCAAAAATACATCTGAGCTAAGCATGCCATCGATAATAGGTTTAATTTCCGCTGCACGTGAGTAATCGAGATAGATAACTTCAACACTACCTTTTTTGGCCGATGGCAGATCAAGCAGCTTGAGCATGTTTTTAAAGGATGTACGGGCAATGCCCGGGCCACTCACAATAATACGATTGTTGAGCCCGTCCTCTACCAGTGATAGTTCTTGTTTTTGTAATTGTTTCAGTTGCCCAGCAATATGCACAGCCTCGCCGGCTGAAATATACTTAAGGTTAATAACCTCAACCGCAGTTTGATTAGGATCATCCAGTTTTTGTAAAATTCGTTTTACTTCATTCACGTTACTGCGAATATCAGAAATAACCAAATAGTTGCTTTGGGCAAACGCTAGTAATCTTGCTCCATTACTCAGTAGAGGTTTTAACACAGGCACCAAAGTGGCTGCCTGTACATATTTAACCTTGATAATCTCAGTCTCCAAGGTGTTGTCACCATTGCCACCCGCGAAATTAAAAGACTGAGTGAACGGAATAATTCGAGTCACAGCACCATCTTCGACGGCTTGAAATCCCTGCACCTGAATCGCGGACAAAATTGCTTGGTAGAGTAAATTGGAATCAATTGGCTGCGGCGAGATAATAGTCACCTTGCCCTTAACCCGCGGATCTAGTACAAAGGATTTACCGGTGATTTCGGCAACACTTTCAATAACACTGCGGATATCTGCGTCCCGAAAATTTATCTGCACAGTTTCTGATGACATACCCTCAGTCGCCAGGCACCAACTCAAACAAAACACAGCACCCAATTTACTGAGACGATGCATTTTCCTCACTTGCCGATACAAAGTCACAATCATTGCTTTTTTCCACTGTATTATTGAAGTAATCATCGTTGGCGCTTTAATCCTAGTGTTGGTAACATTTTAGCCGAGAGACTAGCGGCATTGACATAAATAATTTCTTCCCGTCCTTCACGCATAAGAGTTACTGGAAGACTACTTGAGCTACTATAGCTCATCCACTTAACGGGATCAGACATTAAATCTTGCACCGAAAGACCGTCAATCTGGACCACCACATCACCATCGCGTATGTCTGCCATAGCCTGAACATCCGCCGATAGATTGTTAATCTTAAAGCCCGTATTACCGCCTATATTAATCGGCACAGCACCAAACATGTTGGCCAGCGCAAACCCCTGCGTCTGCGTATTGACATCCTCATCGCTTTCTTGTGACTCCATAATCACATCTGGCTTTTTCATTAATAATTGCTTTTTGATGCCATTATCACTGATCACAATGCGATAAGCCTCAATATCAACTAGCTCCAACTTTCCGTCAAGCTTGTCACCCATTTGGTAAACCTGTTCCGGCTTTCCCTTAAATTTAAGCGTTGCCGATGAAGAGGCGCCGGACAACATAACGCCAAGTAGCTCTGCATTAATTTGCGCATTGGCCAGATCTGTCTGTGTCTTTACTGGCGCTATAACCCTTTGCCGACCAAACCAAGTCCAAGCTACCATTTTCCCAGGCGCTACTCTAGCAACGACCGATGAATCTATCTTAGCTGTCTGCAACTGAAGACCTATCATGACAACAAGGTAAAGAGACAGTAAGGCCATCACTAAAACTACCGCCAAGCGAGAAAACTGTTGGGTGTTTTTTAGTTCAATCTTCAACATAGATTATCTCCATGGACCCTTCAAGCAACTCTAGTGAGGATCGCTCAACCTTGAGAGACTGCACGTTAAATCCAGCACAGGCTACCTGGTGACTCAAACGCAGTATACGATTCCCATCAGCACCACTAAACCTTAACTCAAACCCATTATTCAGATCTCTAATCTGACCCAAGCGCAACTGGTTACGCCTGACTAATTTAGTTAGGTTGTCGCGATCGGATCCTTGCTGAATCTCGCGATTCCCGCAGCCATTTGACAATTTTGACACCACAGCTCTCTGTTGCTGCAACCACTGCCGATCAGTTTTAAGCTGATTTGATTGATCAACCAACTTATCATGTTTCTCCATTATCGGTGACAAAGCTACATAAATAACGGTAAAAAATAGCATCACTATCCCCGCAAGCAACAGCTGTCGCTCTCGAGGTTGAAGACTACTTAAGCGATTTCTCAAGCTATCTATGAATTTTTTCATCGGTCAGACCCCTGCTTTTTTATCTCAGTGACTGATAATAAAAAAACCTCAGGGCCGGCAGCTTTATCCTGATTAAGGCTAAGTTGGTAGCCCGGAATTCTCAGCGTTCTTTCAGCCAATCCAGCCCCACCAAGCAGCGTGAGCTTTAAACTGTCCTGACTTGCCGAGAGCCCCTCAAGCTCACATTGACAACCAGCCATAATATTATCAATAGCTAGGAGTCCAGCTATAGGTTGGCCTTGCAGGCTTTGTTGCTGTTTGAATAATTGATTTATCTTGCTCTCAGCGTCCGCTTTGAGGGTCTGAATGCTGGTATTAGAACTGCTAAACAAGCGAGTGTAATTAGCCAATATATTTTTCTGTAATCCCTCAACCTCAGATTCCAAAGCATGATTAGCCGTCTGTAGGTATCCCACCCATAGTGCCAAAAGAAGGCCAGCTGCAGCTGCGGCTGGCCACCAAAAAGACCCCACCGTTTGCTTTGGAGCTGGCTTAAATTCGCCTGTCATTAAATTTAAGTTGGAGTCCATATGTGAAAAATGCCAGTCAACTGTGGAGGTATTGATATCAGCGCCTTGAGCCAAATGTTTTGGCACTATATCAACATCAGGCACGGAAATAGACAATCGCGGTGCGTGCTTAGAGTCCTGCATAAGAGCCTCTAATATGCTCCAGCCTATATTGCATTCGGCGGCAAAGCCGGTGTTCAATGACTGTCTGACCAGTAAAAATCCCTCTCGCCAACCAACACTAATTATTCCTGGCTCCCAGTGCAGTGCCATAAAATCAGGGACCATAGCCACAGGAGTGACACCTGCATTATCAGCAATTCGTCTCCACTCCTGCATATCTTGGCGACTAACAGCAAGAATATGCAGTTGGTCATCACTGCGTCCCACTATTACAAAGTGCATCTCTTCGACGGGCTGCAAGATTCTATCTTCTAATAGCCACGGAATGAGTTCCGCCCACTTACGCTGGGGTGCAGACGGAATATCCACCGAGTGTAGGCCAACTCTTTCGCTTGGCACCCACAAACTCATGGCCGAAGCATTAGTGCCCGCCACAGATTGTAGCGGATCATCTACACGATCGACCCGTTGATCGAGGTTATAAATATGCTCGACACTCATCTACGTAATTTCTCCCATTAGACCCATCGCAACGCAGGCCGGCTGTATTATATTACCTTGCTGGATCAACTGCTCATTTGACTCTTCATCATCACTCTTTTTAGCAAATAATTGCTCAGCCGCAGACAGCTCTTCTTTGTCAGGCAGGCTAGCTGGCACAACAGTAATCTCACGCGCAATGATAACTGGTTTGGCCCTACCTTTCCTATCCATTATACTTTTAACTTGAATTCGGGCCTCGCCTAAAGTGACTTCAAGATAAAGTTGAAAATAATCAGACTTGACTGAGACGAGTGTCGGCGGCCAACGTTTTTTGACATCCAGTAATGGAATCAAAAAATAGGCCTCCAGTTCTTGGTAAAAAGCATTTATGTCGCTCATCGGCCTCATCTGTTTGACTAGATCTAGAAACTGTTGCCCATTTTCCCCACCCAAGGCGAGAATTAATGGCTCTGACGCAGTATTAATGTTGATGGGAGTTGAACCTGGTAGCGCGGTCATCCAAGGCGATAGCATTTGCACTTCCTGCACAGAATATCCCTTAATCGCAGCGAGCTCAGACGCATCAGAAATAAAATCATTAGCGACCATTCTGGGGAATGTAAGTCCCTCATAATCCGGTTGCTCCGCACCCCAACTATTAATAACGGTTGAATCCGAATCTACCCAATCAACAATAGTGGCTACTCGATCAGGGCTAGCAGGAATTTGAAGCATATCCATGAGATTTAGCCAAGCTTTAGCCACACCCATAGTACCAAAATTATTAAGTTCATTATTGAGGGTCGAACCGCGATAAGTGACAAAACTATTAAGATTGATATTACCCTGCAGGTCACTGATACAGCCTTTTAGCGTGCCGCCTTCTACCGGAAGTAAGGGCATTGCTTGAGCCCATATCTCGCCATAATCATCAACATTCCGATTATCATTTTTATCAGACAATAGCTCACCTGCCCAACCTTCCCCACTAATAGCAATTAATAACGCCTGATCACCGTGCAAAGAAGCGGAAGCTTGAGAAACATCAATCTGGTGACGATAAAAAATGTTGGTCAAAATGAGGACTACCGCTAACATCAAAATCAATGCAGCGAGCAGAGCCACACCACGCTGTTTTTGAGGCCCACGTTTAATCACGAACCACCCCCGGAAATAAACGCGAAGTCTCGCGCTCGTTCTCTAAGATAATCGTTACTCTAATCATCCTTGGCAATGCATATTTACTGAGAGGTTGGTTAATTGGTGGCCAGTCTTTAGAGTAGCCAGAGCGACTAAGGTGTTCAAAAACTACATTTTTAACACCGCCAATAAGTGTAAAGGTATTGCCGTCACTAAGCCGAGGTGACTCAGTAATGGCCCAGGAGGTGCGCTGTAGTTGTTGGTCACTATTGATTTTATAATCTACTCGCCGGACACCACTAGGATTAGATCTAACCATGGGTCCGCCGCCGCGGCTGAACCGAACTCCAAACTCGCTAGGATTAGTCAGGTATGCATCCTCGACTTGCCCTAATCCATCAGCAAAACGGCGTGGCCTCATATGAAGCAAATCACGTCCAATAATCTGCCAGGCACGTTGTAATTTAACGTCTTCGGCAAGATCTGTGCGGCTACGTTCATTGGCGCCCAAAACAACTTCCACCGCCTGATAGGACATCACTGACATTACCGCCAATATCCCTAAGGAGACGAGTACTTCAATTAAAGTGAAGCCATTTTGACGATTGATGGAATACAGATTCAACATCTAATTTTCAACCAGGTAAACAGCCAAGGTGGCCTGGTAATTTTTACTATTAACGGAACCAGACTGGGCTTGATAGCGATACAAGTCTTGTCCCATAGCCTTCTCAACTTTTATCTCCCAACGCCAGTCTTGACCAGCTTGCTTATCCACACCTTTGGTCTTTAAGCTTGAAAGGCCTGCGCTGGCTGTCCACTTCTGAGAATGCTGGTAACGCTCAAAAAGATGATTCCAAGCCACCTGATTAGCGAAAAAACGCTCTCTAATACGCAGCCGCTCATCGCTATACTGATGCACCATTTGGACGGCACTCCCTAATACTAGGCTCAGTATAAAAAGGGCCACCATCACCTCAATGAGAGTAAAGCCTTTTGTCTTAGTCGAATATATCATAAGGTCTTCGCCTCCAAAATCATCCTTGAGGTATCACCATCCCAAACAAAAGAATAGATTAATGTAGAAGAATCAAAAGACAACTGAATGGCTCCTTGAGGCTCGACATAGCCATCGGGCAAGAATGCCATTTCTGGCAACAGGAATTCATTCTCTATTGATTTAACTTTATCTCTATCTATTACTCCCATAGCCTGGGGCCGGCTTTGGGGTAATAGCTCTTCCTTCAACACCTCCATATCCCAGTCTATAACGGACTCTGCTCCCAATACAAAAGGCTGCGGCGAGGTCACTGCGATCCAGCGATTTTTAAAGTAGACCACCGCGACAAGCTCGGTAGCCTCTCGACTCTCATTGTCGGTGTTGGTAACAATGCCGTAAGCGGCACTCTCAAGTGAGGAGCGCTCTGATAATTGTTGCAGCCAAATAAGTAACTTATCTGCCTCGGCTGAATAGCGTCGATCGAAGGCTTGGTTGATCGCCAACCCACTAATAGCAGATAAAATCACAATAATAGCAACGACAATTAGTAATTCGATGAGGGTAAAACCCTGTGCGCGCCTCATAAACCCTACTTAAGCACTCGATTTATCTGATCAACAAAAGATTCAATCAAGATTCCAATTACCCCAATCTTTATCTGAACCCTCTCCACCTTGAACGTTGTCTAAACCCAAAGTGTACACCTCAACCTGCTTACCGTGAGTGCCTGGATTTAAGTATTGGTATTGAATGCCATAAGGATCTGAGGGTAGCTTGTCTAAATAAGGCCCGTTCCACTGAGTTGCTGTTGCCCCTGAAGGTGCTGATACTAAGGCCTCTAAACCTTGAGACTGTGAAGGATAGCGATAGTTATCTAATCGATAGAACTTTAAAGCACTCTCAACTTGGCGAATATCTGAAGCGACCCGTATAGACTCCGCTTTCACAACGTTTCTAAATAAATTCGGTGCAATTGCAGCAATCATCAACGCCATAATAGTTACAACGATCATTACTTCAATTAGAGTAAACCCGCGCTGTTTTTTATTTGACTTCATTCTATTTAACTCCCGCTTTAACTTTATTGATATTTGATTCAATGATATTAGGTGAATAATTAAATCGCATTGTTCATATCCATAATGGGTAACATAATTGCCGCCACAATACCTAATATCATCGCGCCCATGAGAATGATTAAGATTGGATTAAGTAACTTCAAGAATACTTCAACTGCGTTATTTAACCTCACTGAATAATACTCAGCCACTCTTAATAGCATTTTATCCAACTCACTCGATGCTTCGCCACTGCCTACCATATGAACCAAAAACCCACTACCATCTAGATTATCTTCCAGAGCCTTATGCAAGCTAGTACCCTGACGCATGGCCTCAGTCACCTTTTTAAATTTGCTTTGCAGCGAAAGGTTACTGACGACAGCAGACGATATGTTTAGCGCCGCCAATGCGGGAACCCCGCTATTTAAAAGCACACCTAAACTGCGAGCCCAATCTGAAATATCAGCCATGCGAACCCACCGACCCACACCAGGCAATGTCAGTATAAAAGCGTGCCACCGCTGTTTGCGAGCAGTGTTCTGCATAGCTTGACGGAAACTTAAAACACTAAGAATGA
The DNA here is from genome assembly GCA_963854585.1 of Gammaproteobacteria bacterium. GTDB lineage: Bacteria > Pseudomonadota > Gammaproteobacteria > Pseudomonadales > Porticoccaceae > HTCC2207. The sequence continues at coordinate 41,656 of CAWKZU010000007.1, forward strand.
TTAACCCCAAAACATAAAGGCCATAATCCTGAGTAAAGTCGCTTAAACTAACCACAACTTTGGTAATTAGCGGTAGCTCACGATTTGAACTAGCAAATACCGCTGTAATCTTTGGTACCACCCAAACCATCATCATTGAAATCATAATGACCGAAACACTAATCAATGTCATGGGATAGACCAGTGCACGTGTGATGGTTTTACGGTTTGCTGCACTGGTTTCAAGTTCTTCAGCGAGGCGTAATAGGATCTTGTGCAGATGGCCACTCTCTTCACCCACCCCGACACCGGCGATAACACTATCAGGGATTTTATAGGGTGAACGTCGTAGTGCTTCAGAAAAACTGCGACCTTCTGTAATCTCGCTACGCCAACTTTCCACCATACGCCGCTGCTTATCTGTCTCAGCTTGCTCGATGGTCATGCGCAAAGATTCTTCAAGGGGCAATCCAGACTGAATCAAAATAGCCTGCTGGTGAAGCAACAGCGAAAGATCAAAATTATCAACCTTGGCCTGGCGCCCAATGCGATAACCTGTTTTCTTGCTAGCCTGATTCACCTCTGAGAGAGTCGATGGCAATAGTTTTTTGTCTTTTAATAGACGTCTCGCTTGACGCTCAGAATCGGCCGCGATAACACCATCAACAAGTTTTCCGTCTGTATTGTAAGCCGAATAATCAAAAGCAGGCATAGTCAGTTACACACTGGTTACGCGAAGAACTTCTTCGATTGTAGTGACTCCGTCACAAACCAATTTTAGTCCCGCTTGTCGGATACTAGGCACTTGCTGGCGAATCGAAGTCTCCAGCTCAATTTCTCCCGCATTTTCATGAATTAATGTCTGCAGCGGCGCGTCCACCGTAACTAATTCAAACAAAGCTTGTCGACCTGCATAACCGGTGCTGTTGCATTTAGGGCAACCGCCAGCTTCATAAATGGTCTTGCCAACCTCCAAACCTAATAACTCTCGATTAAATTCATTAGGCTCAACTGGCTTACGACAACTAAGGCAAAGCCTGCGCAGCAGCCGCTGGGAAAGAATACCCCTGATGGTAGATGCCAGCAAAAAGCTATCGACACCGAGGTCCTGCAGGCGAGTAATGGCGCCGGCCGCTGTATTAGTATGTAGTGTGGACAATACTAGGTGGCCGGTTAAGCTTGACTGAGTCGCTATTTCAGCCGTTTCTCCATCACGAATCTCACCGATCAAGATGACATCTGGATCCTGACGTAAAATGGCTTTCAAACCGCGCGCAAAAGTCATTCCAGCGCGTAAATTTATTTGGGTTTGACTAATACCGGGCAAATCATATTCCACCGGATCCTCAACGGTCATGATATTGCGGCCTTGTCGATCCATTTGCTGTAACGCAGCATAGAGGGTTGTGGTTTTACCTGACCCTGTTGGGCCTGTGACCAAAATAATGCCGTGAGGGCGACGAATTAAATCATCAAGTTGATCAGAGGTGTCCTTAGGCATACCCAGATCGTCCACCTGCAGCTTACCTGCGTCTTTATCCAAAAGACGCATTACCACTCTTTCACCATGACTTGACGGCATAGTGGAAATACGCAGATCAATACTACGCCCTCCAAGTTTGACGCTCATGCGACCGTCTTGAGGTAATCTTTTCTCTGCAATATCAAGCTTCGACATTACTTTAATACGAGAAATTAGTAGAGGTGTGATCTGCACTGAGGGCTTTAGCACTGTGCTCAGCACACCATCGAGACGAAACCGCACCAAGGATTCCTTCTCGTAGGGCTCAATATGAATATCAGAGGCCTTTTCTTTTAACGATTCCGCCAAAATCGCATTAAGAAGACGAATAATCGGCGCATCATCTTCAGAATCTAAAAGGTCGCCAGTATCTTCCAACTCTGCCGCTGCAGACTCCATATCAACAAAATCTTTAATATCTTCCATTACTGATTCTGAGGAGTTTTTTCGGCCACTATAGATCGACGCCAACATTTTATCGAAAGACTCAACATCAAGATGGGTAACGGCAGAAAATCTGCTGTTGGCTCTAATAACCTCTGAGATAGCCCACTGATTGGCTTGGGGCGACAATATTAGGTCACCTTCTGATTCCCGCAGCAACAGGCCGTTACTTCGAGCAAACTCAAAAGGCAATAATTTAATAGTCGATTCTGACATCGTGAATACTCGCTAAAGTCTTGTTATAGCAACATTAACCAAATCGTATACTACATGGAAAATCAAAACAGTATGAACAAACGCGTTAAAGTGCGTAGACTCTAATCCGCTGAAGGTTTTGCTTTAGCCATAGGCGGAAATGGAAATGAACTAACATTACCACCACTTGCTTCGGTAATTTTTCCTGTTCCTTCCTTTTCAACCTCATCGATACGAACAATAGATTGCATAGGAATAAAGCTACGCTTTATTCCAGAAAATTCATTTTTTAACTTCTCTTCAGCAGGATCAACTATCATCTGCGAACGCTCGCCAAATATAAACTCTTCAACTTCAAGAAAGCCCCAAAGGTCACTTTGAAAAACGTGTCGTGCATAGATCTCATACACATGCCCTTGATTGTGAAAAGTAATTCGATAAATGGGTTCGTTAGCCATAAGATGCCACTGTGATTGGTATAGAATTAAAGAAGAGGATAATACCACAAGCCGGTTTAATCACACTGCAAAATGTTGCGGATTCGGGCACCAAGGCTATAATGCGCCCCTATTTGAAAAGAAATGTGTAGAGCATGCAGGAAAAGCCCATTAAGAAACTTCATATCGTCACTCATGGCTGTCAAATGAATGAGTATGACTCCTCCCGTATGCGAGATTTACTCGGCGAAAGTCATCAGATGGTCGCTACGGACAACGCAAAAGACGCAGATGTAATATTGCTCAACACCTGCTCAATTCGAGAAAAAGCCCAAGAAAAAGTCTTCCATCAACTAGGCCGCTGGAAGCACCTAAAAGACGCTAAGCCTGATCTAATTATTGGTGTTGGGGGCTGTGTTGCTAGCCAAGAAGGTGAAGCAATTTCCAAGCGGGCCCCATTTGTTGATCTGATTTTTGGCCCTCAAACTCTGCATCGATTACCAGAGATGATGGAGTCCAGAAAAACTGATGGTGTAGTGATTGTCGATATAAGTTTTCCGGAAATTGAAAAGTTCGATCGCCTACCAACCCCTGAAGCAGACGGCGTTAGCGCGTTTGTATCAATCATGGAAGGCTGCTCAAAATATTGTACTTTTTGCGTGGTTCCTTACACTCGAGGAGAAGAGGTAAGCCGCCCAATTGCTGATGTCCTGGCTGAGATAAGTTCTCTGGCCGAGCAAGGCGTTCGCGAAGTTAACCTGCTGGGTCAGAATGTGAATTCTTATCGTGGCGACATGCCTGACGGCTCAATATGCGACTTCGCCGAATTGATACCATTTGTGGCCAGCATTAATGGTATCGATCGTATTCGCTATACCACTTCTCACCCTGTAGAATTTTCTGATGCCCTTATCGATGTTTACAGTAGGGTTCCAGAGCTAGTAAGTCACCTGCACCTGCCTGTACAAAGTGGTTCCGATCGGATTCTAATGGCAATGAAGCGCGGGCACACTGCTATTGAGTACAAATCAAAGATTCGTCGCCTGCGAGAATTACGGCCCGACATTAGTATTTCTTCCGATTTCATTATTGGCTTCCCAAACGAAACCGAGGATGATTTTGCCGCCACCATGAAGCTTATAGAGCACATTGGTTTCGATACTTCGTTTAGCTTCATTTATAGCGCTCGGCCAGGCACCCCCGCGGCAGACTTGGCAGATAATGTGAGTGATGAGGTAAAAAAACAGCGTCTAAAAATCCTACAAACCCGTATCCTGCAAAACGCTAGCGAAATCAGCCGGCGAATGGTTGGCAGCACGCAGCGTCTTTTAGTCACTGGCATTTCCCGAAAGGACCCAGGTGAATTGCAGGGCCGTACTGAAAATAATCGAGTGGTTAATTTTCGCGCCAGCGACCATAGTCTTATCGGTGAATTTGCCGAGGCTATTATTACAGAAGCTCTGCCAAACTCTCTTCGAGGAGTGCTAGCCTGAAGTTTCCATTACTAATAACTTCTTTTTAGGCCTTGGCATTAAAAAAAGAGGGTTTTTGTAATAACTCTATGACAAAAAAGGGTTTACCCTTCTCTCACGATCAAGCTATGCTAGGTGTATAAGTCAACTGCAGAGGTTTTTAAACACGCATTGAAACAAATGGAAAGCCATCCTGCTGCCCTTAATATCACCCTTGAGCCAAATAAAGCTCACCGTCTTGCCTCACTCTGCGGACAATTTGATGATAATTTGCGCCTAATTGAACAACGGCTAAAGGTAGAAATACGTTCACGCGATAACTTCTTCGCTATCTATGGCGAAGCTGAACCTGCTCAGCATGCTGCAGATGTTATCTATAATCTTTATCAACACACGGCTCACTCTAACCATGTATCTCCCGAAGAGGTGCATCTACACCTGCGACAATATGAGAGAAAAAAGCCTATGGATCAATCGGCTAATACCATCCCTGCCCCCAGTGATATCGAAAACTTTTCGGTTATTCGCACTAAAAAAGGCAACATTAAGCCCCGCGGTCTAAATCAACAGCGCTATGTGCGGGCCATGCAAACTCATGATATTAATTTCGGTATAGGCCCTGCTGGGACAGGAAAAACCTACCTCGCTGTCGCCTGCGCAGTAGAAGCATTATTAAGAGATGAGGTTGAGCGTATTCTATTGGTTCGACCTGCCGTTGAGGCAGGCGAGAGATTGGGGTTCTTACCTGGCGATCTGGCACAAAAAGTTGACCCCTATCTGCGCCCCCTATATGACGCTTTGCACGAGATGCTCGGCTTTGAAACCGTGGCAAAACTTCAGGAGCGCAATGTTATTGAAATAGCGCCTCTTGCGTATATGCGTGGCCGCACTTTAAGTGGTGCCTATATCATTCTCGATGAAAGTCAAAACACGACTCGCGAACAAATGAAAATGTTTCTCACAAGGATTGGTTTTGGCTCCACCGCCGTCATTACAGGCGACATGTCACAGATAGATCTCCCTCGTGGTGTTAACTCAGGGTTAGTGCATGCTTGTAGCGTTTTGGAATCTGTTGAGGATATTAGCTTCACTCATTTTGAGTCTCGAGATGTTGTGCGTCACCCGATTGTTCAAAGTATCGTAGATGCCTACGATGCCCATGAAAAAGAGTTATAGCGCTCTAATTTATGACTATTTCCATCCATATTCAAAGGGCTTGCACCTCCGAGGAATCTCCGGATGAGGCGAGTATTCGCCATTGGGTTACCGCGGCACTAAGAACAACAGATGCCTTAGAGCTCAGCATACGAATTGTAGATGAGCAAGAAAGCGCTCAACTAAATCGCCAGTATCGTGAGAAACCAGGGCCTACTAATGTTCTTTCATTCCCCTTTGATGCTGTTGTGCCAGAGCCTTTGCCGATACTGGGTGACCTCGTAATTTGCGCTCCCGTCGTAGTGCAAGAAGCCACTCAACAAAATAAATCAATTAACGCGCACTGGGCACATATGATTATTCATGGTGTTTTGCATTTGCTAGGGTATGATCATAGCAATGAGAAAGATTCGGAGATCATGGAAAGTCTGGAAACTGAAATTTTACTTGGCCTTGATTTCCCAGAACCTTACCTAGAGTCCGCAGGCAATGAAAAACCTAGCGAGCATCACTGAGATAACCATGAACGACGAATCATCTAACCAGAATTCCACCGAACCCTCTTTTTTAAAAAGATTAGTTCGAACATTTTCCGCCAATCCGACCAGCAGCGATGAAGTTGCTGATATGCTGCGAAGTGCAGAAAATGAATCAATTATTGATGCAGGCGCACTGCAAATTATGGAAGGTGCTTTAAAAGTATCCGACTTGCAGGCTCGGGAGATTATGATCCCACGATCGCAGATGAAATTCATTGAAGCAGACTTATCGTTAGAGGAAATTCTTAATACCGTTATCCAATCACAGCATTCTCGTTTTCCTGTGGTTGGAGAATCTTCAGATGATATTCAAGGTATTCTGTTGGCCAAAGAATTACTCCCCTTAGTACTATCAGGCAAAGACTCTTTTGATCTAAAGAGTCTACTGCGTCCAGCCAATATCATTCCAGAAAGTAAGCGAATTAACATTCTGTTACAAGAATTTCGAGAACAACGCTACCATATGGCAATAGTGGTAGATGAATATGGTGGAGTATCTGGACTCCTGACCATTGAAGATGTTTTGGAGGAAATAGTCGGTGAAATTGAAGATGAGACCGATGAGCATGAACCAGAGCAAATTCGTAAACTAGGAGACAACCTATATTCAGTTGAGGCTATCACTGAAATAGCCGACTTTAACGAATATTTTGATGTCGGTTTGCCAGATGACGACTTTGACACCGTTGGCGGAATTGTTGTGCACGCACTAGGCCGATTACCAAAAGTGGCTGAAAAGACCAGTATCGGAAATTTTGATTTCACGGTGCTCGCAGCAGACAAGCGAAAGGTAACCTTGCTACAAGTCTCTAAAACAATCTAATGAGAGGCATCGAAAAACTTCAACATTTTGGCGGCCTGGTCTTTGCTGGAGCCATTTTCCCCCTTGGCCTAGCACCATTTAATTTTTGGCCCGCAGTACCCCTTAGCATTGCGCTGCTGTTCCGCACCCTACAACATAAGACGGTTAAGCAAACACTTTTAAATACTATCGCCTATGCTTTCGGTTTGTTTTTTGCCGGTGCCAGTTGGCTCTATGTCAGCATTCACGAGTATGGGTTTATTGCCGCACCCCTCGCCCTATTAGCGACAGCATTATTTTGTCTCTTTTTAGCCTTTATTTTTGCTATGCCCTTCGCTTTAAGTGCGTTTATTCCTCAAACGCCTATTAGCTGGATACTCGCTCTCCCCTCTATATGGGTGCTTAGTGAGTGGATAAGAACCTGGTTTTTGACAGGATTTCCGTGGCTATTTGCCGGCTATAGCCACACCGAAACCTGGCTTAGTGGCTGGGCTCCTGTTGGAGGTATTCTATGGCTAAGTTTTCTTAGCGCCTTTTCTGGGATACTTTTAACGTTGATTTTTCAAGGGCATATTAAACTATCTACGGTTCGTCAATCAGCGATAGTTATGTTGTGTATTGTGGTGGCGGGTTATATCTTGCAGCAATATGAATGGACCGAAAAAAGCGGCAAGCCTATATCGGTAGCGCTGATCCAGCCTAACATCCCACAGGGTGAAAAATGGTCTAAAGAAAAACAGACTGCCATACTCATACAATTAAGCGCACAAAGTGAAGTCCATTGGGATAAAGACTTGATTGTCTGGCCGGAAATGGCTGTCCCAACTACGCCAGAACGCATTCCTGTCTTCATGCGGGACCTTCAAAAAAGAGCCTTGAAGACGAATACAAGTTTACTGTCAGGCATAGTGACCTACGACAATGAAACCCATCGGTATTTTAATTCAATGATCGCTCTGGGCCCATCCGTTGGGCAATACAATAAAACACGACTGGTGCCTTTTGGCGAATATGTACCCTTTGAATCATTACTGCGTGGGCTGATTAAGTTCTTTGATCTGCCCATGTCGTCAATTGCAAGGGGGGGGGATAACCAAGAACCTTTTTCGGTACAAGGACACTTGATTTCAGCGGCTATTTGCTACGAAGTGGTCTATCCAGACCTGGTCGCACGTAATAGTATCGATTCATCGGTTATTATGACGGTAAGTAACGACACTTGGTTTGGGAGGTCTATTGGTCCCAAACAGCATATGCAAATGGCTCAAATGAGAGCCCTAGAAAATGCCAAGCCATTAATGCGCGGTACTAATAATGGGATTTCTGCATTAGTTGATCACAAAGGTAAAATCTACCAATTGGCTGAGCAATACAAGATCGCAGTGTTATCTGGTATTGTGCAACCTAGAATAGGAGCTACTGTATTTTCTAAACTTAGATCGTGGCCAATAGTTTTTATAGCCTTATTTATTTGCATCGCTTTAATTACGACAAGAAACCAACATGGAGAGCTCAAGACATGACATCTAATAATGTATTACTCACCCTTTTAATCGGTTTATCTATCTCGCTATCAACTATTGCGTTAGAAGTAGGTGATCAGGCGCCAGATTTCACCCTTGAGGCTACCGATGGCAAAACCTACACCCTAGAGCAATTTCACAACAAACAAGCTATTGTGATCGCATGGTACCCAAGAGCATTCACATCTGGCTGCACTATTGAGTGCAAGTCTCTTACGCAGAATGGCCATCTGCTTAAAGCGTTAGATGTAACCTATTTTATGGCGAGCGTAGATCCCTTAGAAAAGAACAAAGAATTTGCCGCCGAAAATGAGGCTGACTTCCCCTTGCTCAGCGATCCCTCTAAAAAAGTCGCCGCGGCCTATGATGTTCTGGCCGTTTACGGTATGCCAAAGCGCCATACCGTCTATATAGGTAAAGATGGCAAAGTTCTGTTTGTTGATCGCAATATTCAGGCCTCAACCTCAGCAGAGGATATGGCAGCTAAACTTAAAGAGCTTGGTATACCTACCCGTCAAGCCAGCTAGAGTCCGACACTAGTTGTTTTATAATCCTTGCGATGAATACTCTTCTGGGTATTCATCGTATGTGACTGTTAGAGTGGGCTTCATTCGCCTATAATTCACGCTTAATTCGTAAACCCTATAAGCAGTGAATATTAATGACCTCAGACGTAGTATACAACCCCGCTCAGATAGAACGAGACGCCCAGAAGTTCTGGACAGACAACAAGACCTTTGAAGTCACTGAAGATCCTGATAAAGAAAAATTCTATTGCCTAGCTATGTTCCCCTATCCCAGCGGAAAATTACATATGGGACATGTGCGCAACTATACAATCACCGACGTAATTGCACGATATCAACGCATGCAAGGGAAAAATGTGCTTCAACCCATGGGCTGGGATGCATTTGGCTTGCCGGCTGAAAATGCCGCCGTGGAGAATAAAACCGCACCGGCTAAATGGACACATGAAAATATTGCTTACATGAAGGCGCAGTTAAGGTCTCTTGGCTTTGGTATCGACTGGTCACGAGAATTGGCTACCTGTGAGCCCGACTATTATCGCTGGGAACAATGGTTTTTCACAAAGCTGTACGATAAAGGGCTTGTTTATAAAAAGACCAGCGCAGTTAACTGGTGCCCTAAAGACGCCACCGTACTAGCCAATGAGCAAGTAATCGATGGTTGCTGTTGGCGCTGTGACACCCCAGTAGAGCGAAAAGAAATTCCCCAATGGTTCATACGTATCACCGACTATGCCGAGCAATTGTTGGACGATTTGGACGATTTAGATCAGTGGCCAGAACAAGTTAAGACGATGCAACGTAACTGGATTGGTAAAAGTCGCGGTATCAACGTTACCTTTGACCTTTCAGAAAGCGTTTCTGGATATCAAGACTTTGAGGTCTACACCACTCGTCCTGATACTTTGATGGGCGTTACCTATCTAACATTAGCAACCCAGCATCCAATAGCACTGGAAGTCGCTCTAACGAATTCTTCCTTGGCAGAATTTATAGAGCAGTGCCAAACTCAACAGATATCCGAAGCAGAGATGGCCACAATGGAAAAGCGTGGCATAGATACTGGTATCACAGCTCTGCATCCATTGACTGGAGAACTTGTTCCAGTGTGGGTGGGGAACTATGTGTTGATGGACTATGGTTCGGGAGCAGTAATGGCTGTGCCCGCTCATGATCTACGTGACCATGAGTTTGCTAAGAAATATCAACTTCCTATAAAGCAGGTTGTGACGCCAACAAACGAACAATATTGTGACGTTGATGTTGATGCTTTTACTGAAAAGGGGCTGCTTGTTAATTCAGGCCCCTACAACGGACTTGATTTCGCGGCCGCCTTTGATGCCATGGCCGCTGATCTTGAGTCCACTAATCATGGTTCAGTCACCACCAATTATCGCCTGCGTGACTGGGGTGTTAGTCGTCAGCGCTACTGGGGCACGCCTATTCCAATGTACAATTTGGCGGAGGGCGGTGAAATTCCAGTGCCTCTGGATAAATTGCCGGTAATTTTACCAACCGACGTTACGATGGATGGCATCCAATCACCAATTAAGGCAGACAAAAATTGGCGCATGGCCGACTTGAACGGCAAAGCTGTTGAGCATGAAACAGATACTTTCGACACCTTTATGGAGTCCTCTTGGTATCACGCTCGGTTTACCTGTTCCGACCTAGATAGCGCGATGCTCGATCCAGCGCGGGCCGATTACTGGCTTCCGGTAGATCAATATGTGGGTGGTATAGAACACGCGATTTTACATTTGCTCTATGCTCGGTTTTACCACAAATTATTGCGTGATGAAGGACTAGTGAGTAGCAGCGAACCATTCAAGAGCCTACTATGCCAAGGGATGGTGCTGGCCGAATCGTTTTACACTGAAAGCGCCGGCCGAAAAGTCTGGCTATCCCCCCGCGACGTTAAGGTTGAGCGCGATGCTAAGGGTCGTGCCCTGACTGCCATCGAGATTAAAACTGGCCTGCTAGTCCACAGTGGCGGCATTACTAAGATGTCTAAGTCTAAAAATAACGGCATAGACCCCCAGACGACTATAGATAAATATGGTGCTGATACGGTACGGCTGTTCACTATGTTTGCTGCGCCTCCAGAGCAAACTCTAGAATGGAGTGATGAGGGCGTTTCTGGCGCCTACCGTTTCTTGCGCAAACTATGGAAGATGGTTCATGATCACCTAAGCCATGATATCGCTGACCCCATGAATGTCGACGATCTTAACGAGACACAAAAAGATCTGCGACGTAAGACGCACGAAACCATTGGCAAGGTTAACGATGACTATGGTCGGCGTAATACCTTCAATACGGCGATTGCTGCAGTTATGGAATTGCTAAATGATATTGCTAAGCTAAATGAGTCAGATGCGCAATCTATCGCGGTAAGACATGAAGCTTTGAAGTGTGCTATTTTACTTTTATCACCTGTAGCGCCGCATATCTGTCATAGTTTGTGGGCGACTCTGGGTAACTCAGAATCAGTCGCAGATGCTAGCTGGCCGGTTGTTGACGAGTCAGCCTTGGTTCGCACGACTATAACCTTAGTGCTCCAAGTGAACGGCAAGGTACGAGGTAAAATTGAAGTGTCTGCCGATATTTCCAAGCAAGGCATTGAAGAAATTGCCCTCCAAGATGCTAATGTTCAACGGTTTATAGAAGGTTTTACCATTCGCAAAATTATTGTTGTACCTAGCAGATTAATTAACATCGTGGCTAACTAAGAGACCCGTGATGAAACAAAAAATATTGCTAATAGCCCTTACTTTCCTAATCACTAGCTGTGGCTGGCAATTACGTGATACTCAGATTGCTCCTTCATCGATAGGAACTATTTACATCTCCTCAAGTAATCCTAGTAGCGCCCTGATCACCGAGTTAAGACGAGCCCTTAACACCTATGGTGTGAAGGTCGCGTCTAATTCTTCAAGCGCAGACTATGCTGTCGTTATTGTCGACTTTAGGCAAAATCATCGCGCCGCAAGCCTTAACGCCAGCGCTCGGGTTGCCGAGTATCAGCTTAACGAAGATGTTGATTTTTATATCACCGACCCTCAAGGTAATCAAATAACACCTTTATCCACAGCCTCTGTGGAACGTGTTTATGAATTTAGCGAGGACGACATCCTAGCATCAGATAATGAGGAGCAATTTATACGCAACGGAATGCGCGAAGATATAGCGCGTCAAATATTGAATCGATTGCGCATTTTGCCTCAGTAAATAGAGTGCTGAAGAAACCTAAGAGTAAGCGATGAAAATACGACCAGAGCAGTTCAAAAACCACCTTCATAAAGATCTGTTACCTGCCTATATGATTAGCGGAGATGAACCTTTGCTAGCGCAGGAATCAGCCGACGCCTTGCGTCTTGCAGCCCGGCAGCAAGGGTTCTTGGGAAGGGATGTTTTTTATAGCGATGGTAAATTTGACTGGGACCAACTACATAATGAAGCTAATGCATTATCGCTGTTTTCTGAAAAGAAAATAATAGAAATTAATATTAGTAATGGCAAACCTGGTGATAAGGGCAGTAAGGCAATCTGTGAACTCTGCGCTAACCCAAACCCAGACAATCTATTATTAATAGTCGCTCCTAAGCTTGAACGCGCGGCACAAAACAGTAAGTGGGTTAAAAGCATTGAATCCTTAGGAGCCCATGTCCAAGTGTGGCCTATCACGGGTGAACAATTACCGCGTTGGATTAAGCAGCGCCTCCAAGATTCAGGGATAGACGCAAACCAAGAGGCTGTTCAAATTCTTGCTGAGCGTGTTGAGGGTAATCTCTTAGCCGCTACCCAAGAAATAGAGAAGCTTAAATTGTTGGCGGTAGACGGCAAAGTCAATGCAACAACAATGTCCTCGGTAGTTGCTGATAGTGCAAGATATAACCTGTTTGAGTTTGTCGACAAAATATTAATAGGAGATGCTCAATCTGCCGCGAGATCATTACGCGGTTTGCAAAATGAAGGGACCGACGCAGTTCCATTGCTGTGGGCTATCACTCGAGAATTACGTATTCTTGTTAAGGCCAGTGAACAGGTAGCTAGAGGCGAGCACAGTGACTGGGCCCTAAAGAATGCTGGCGTTTGGGAAAAACGCTTACCGCTATTTCGTCGCGCACTTAAACGATGCAGTGACGCCCATCTTAGAATGTTGATGTATCAAGCGGGGGCCATTGATCAAGCTATCAAAGGTATCCGAAAAGCAGATACTTGGGACGAAATGACGACTCTGGTTCTATCTTTTGCAGGCAGCCAAATACTAAAACCAAGCAACGTTAAATTACTAATAGAAAGCTAGAATCAATCCTTTAGCGCAATTATATTTTTAATTTTACTCGTTTCCTAACCAAAAATAGACCACGGCGGTAATAACCAGAATCCCGATTAAGTTGAGCACTAGCCCTTCTCTGACCATTTGTTCGACCGTTATCTTGCCAGTACCAAAAACGATCGCGTTGGGACCAGTAGCCACTGGCAACATGAAAGCACAGCTTGCGGACAGGGCTGCAGGTAACATTAAGAGTGCCGGTTCAAAACCAGCGCCTAATGAAGCCGCCGCGAGGATAGGCATAAGCAAAGCTGTGGTGGCGGTATTGCTGGTTATTTCTGTAAGGAAGGTGACGGCCATTGCAACCACCGCTATCACCACAATAATGGATAAGCGAGTCACACCAGAAAGCGCATCTCCGATTGCTGTACTAATGCCTGTGATCGCAAAGGCTTTTGCAATAGCAATACCGCCAGCAAATAACAACAAGACCCCCCAGTGAATCGTGGAAGCCGACTCCCAATCCAATAATTTACCGCCAGAACCATTAGGTATCACAAACATTAGCACAACTGCCGTCAATGCTACCGCAGCATAATTTGCAGACGGCACACCGAACCAAGTAGTCCAACCACCGAATGGCTCGCGCAGAGTGATCCAGGCTAGAGCAGTTAAACCAAATATGATTAGCACGCGAATTTCTTCGTCACGCCAGACGCCAACTTTAGGTATTTTTAGGGGGGTGCCATTTTTTAGATGGCGCGTCATCCACAAACCCGCTACCGGAATCATAATCACTACCACGGGTAACGCCCAAACCATCCATTGACTAAAGCTCGGCATAGAACCTGTGGTTTCAGCATACACTTTAAGAAAAATGACATTAGGCGGCGACCCTATTGGCGTACCCAATCCTCCAATACTTGCAGAGTAGGCAATGCCCAAAAAAAGCGCTATAGCAAGCTTTTGACTTTCAGCAGAATTTTCTACGCTGTCTATAACCGCATAGGCAACAGGCAATAACATAAGGGTGGTTGCAGTATTTGACACCCACATACTTAGTACGGCTGAGGCCACCATAAAGCCAAACACTAATCGGCTCTGGTTCTCGCCACCAAATAGGTTCACCAACCCCAAAGCAATCCGTCGATGAGCGCCACTTTTTTCCATCGCTTTTGATAACATGGCGCCGCCCATCAATAAAATAATAAGCGGGTCACCATAAGCTTGGGCAACCTGCTTGCCATCGAGTATACCCAACAGAGGCATGACGCCTAAGGGAATCATAGACGTCGCCGGAATCGGAATCGGCTCAAATATCCACCACAATGCACAAAGAAGCGTCAAACCAGCTGTCAAAGCCCCCTCAATTGCCCACCCATAAGACAGCATTAGAGCCGAGACACAAGCACCTCCCAGAGGTGCAATCCAAAGCATGAATTGCTTAATTTGACTGGTCATTATTCGCCTTCTAACATAAAGTCACCGCGTTCATAAGCCGCCACAATATCTGCCGCATTAGCCTGATCTGATTCATTGACCATGATCGACAAGTGCCCCATGACCGCGATCTCGCCCAAACCGCCCTGCAATGAAGCCCCGTGAAGGAATACCTGCAAGCCAGCTTGTTCGATCAAGTCTCTCAGTAATTGTGCTTCAAAATAATCACTACCGCGATAAACAGAAATCATAATCGTCGGCGTCGCATACTATAAGCAATACCCACCAAAAGAATACCCGAAGTATTCGCCAGTAAATCTAGTGGGTCACCATAACGATAGGCTGTCATGGACTGGGCTATTTCCATGAGCAACCCAAAGAGTACTAAAATGGCGCCAATGCTCCAAATCGAAAATCGATAGCTATAAGCACAGATAGCCAAGAAATATAGACCCCCATAAGCGATAGAGTGGTGTATTTTATCCTCCCAGCTAACGAGAACTAGTTGAGGCACACTGATAGGTAATAGCGACAATAAGATCACTGCCACAATGGCCAACCAAAAAAATAGCTTGAAGTTATTCAGTAGTGACATCTTAGTTCTCTGTTATCCGCTTATTTAAATTAGTATACCTATCCAAAGTACCCACATCACACCATTCTCCGGAATAAAGGGTACCGCTTATCTGATGGGAGAGAATTGCTGGTCGGAATACATTACGCAATGGGAAGATATTGTCCTGCTGATCAATATTCTTAAATAATTCAGGACTTAAAATACTAATGCCACTGTAGGTATGTCGTTTCGGCTCAAAGCCTATTCTATGATGCGCAAGCGAAAAATCACCCATTGGATTGTGCTTGGGATTATTCACCAACACCAAATGGGCCAGGTCATTCAGCTCTAACGAGTTCATTAGCAAAGTTTCGATAGGAAAATCAGTCCAAATGTCGCCACTAACCAACAAAAAAGGATCTGACCCTAAAAAGGGTAGAGCGTTCAAGATACCACCCCCAGTCTCTAAGGGGTACTCTTCACGAGACCAATTAATGGTCACTCCGAATTTACTGCCGTCAGAAAAATAGTCCTCTATTTGGTCAGCTAACCAAGAGATATTAATTACGATTTCGGTTATGCCCGCACTCGCAAGTCTTTCAAGATGATAAGCAAGCAAAGGTTCCCCAGCGATCTTAAGCATAGGTTTTGGTGTTCTATCGGTCAGTGGTCGCAACCGCGCGCCCAATCCGGCGGCCAAAATCATTGCCTTCATAGCGGCCCACCCTGATCCTTATACCAACTTTTTTTTAGCACATACGGCATGATCTTTTGATCAAACCAATCGCCAAATTCACGCGTCTCAGGGTAGCGATTGGCTACCTCTAGGCTATAGGCAACCACTAGAGATAAGTCATTCAAATAATCAACTTTGCCATCTCTTAGCGCCAATCGAGAAAATATACCCATCACTTTTATATGTCGTTGCAACCCCATAAGGTCGAACCAACGTAAAAAAACCTGATCGTTAACTTTATTTATCAATCCCAATTGGTCTAACCTTTGCTTATAATTTAGAGCTCTTTCCTGGACTAACGCCATGGGCCAACGCACGTAGCAATCCTTTAAAAGAGAGACTAAGTCATAAGTAATAGGGCCTTCAACAGCATCTTGGAAATCAATCACTCCAATACTGTCATCCTCCAAAATCATTAAATTGCGTGAATGGTAATCTCGATGAACAATCACCTTGGGTTGCTCTAGAGCACTACAGGTTAAATCGCTGTACAGTTTTTTAATCATAATCTGTGCCGCAGCATCGATCTCGACTCCAAGCAGTTCTTTTACAAACCATTGTTCAAATAAACCGAGCTCATTAGACAAAACCTCCAAATCATATGGTGCAAAAACCTGGGGGTTAGCGGGTAATTGTTGAATTGTCAGGAGCATGGACTCTGCCTGTTGGTAACGATAATCAACAGACTTATCTGTAAGGACCGTTTGTAATAATGTTTCACCAAAGTCTTCTAGCAATAAAAAGCCGCGACTAAAATCAACCGCCATGAGTGAAGGCCGTCTTATGCCTGCAGCTTTAAAGACCAATGAAATATCAACATAAGCTTGGTTCTTTTCTTTACTTGGCGGCGAATTGACAGCGATGAGGCTCGGTTGAGTATTTAATCGATAGTAGCGGCGAAACCCAGCATCACCCATGAGAGGCGAGACACGTAGTAGTCCAATAAGCTTATTTTCAACGGGCAGATAAGCCAAAATCCAGTCTATAAAATCCTGACTAAGATGGCTATTCATCAGCTTCTCTTCCTCCAAACGAGGTTGATTTATCAGCTAAGACCACTGTATCTATTCTCTCTTGGCAATAAAATTTAATTTTAGCTCATTTAAGTGATTTGATCGCGCTAATAGTCGAATATATCAGGTAAAATGTTAGGGTATTAATATGACTGTTGGACTCTGGCTCTGATGCTAGCAAATCAATACATTTCTACCCGCCTTCATCTGCGTTTTATAATTGCAGTTACCATTAGCCTCGCATGGCCGATTACAGTGCTAGCGACTGAAAATAACGCCGGGCAACACAATCTTGACTGGGTCAAAGCTCAGGCTATGACGGACGAGCAACGAAGTAAACTCGCCGCTAATTGTTGCGGTGCCTATATTGAACCTCAGCATGATAGTCAAGATGCTAATTTGAAAATGGAAGATGCACCTCTAAGAATTAAAGCGATCTCCACTGAAGCTCCATCTGATTCAGTGGCGATCTTAGAGGGTGATGTCCAGATATCCCAAGGCAACCGTGAGGTTCGCAGCCGTTATGCTAAAGTTGATAAGTCGACAGGTCAGGTTTCCTTAGAAGGCAATGTGCAATTTCGCGAACCAGGCCTACTACTACTTGGTGATCGAGCGACCGTTGATATGGCTACCCGAAATGTACAGGTCGACAATGTCACCTATGTTATTCATGAAGCTTCAGTCCGCGGCACTGCCAAAAATCTAAATCGAAAAGCTGAAGACATTATCGTTATTAATGATGCGTCCTATTCGTCCTGCGAACCCGGCGATGCAAGCTGGCATCTAGTGGCTAAAGAAATTGAAATTAATCAAAACACTGGTTTCGCCACGGTTAAAAGTGCCCGCATAGAAGTCAAAGATGTTCCGCTTTTATATTTACCCTACATGAAATTCCCAATTGATGATCGTCGCTCATCAGGCTTGCTGTTTCCCACGATTGACATAAATCAGAAAAATGGTTTAGATTTTACCCAGCCTATTTATTGGAATATTGCAGAAAATTACGATGCCACAATATCTCCACGCTATATTCAATATCGTGGTTTTGGCCTAGAGACGGACTTTCGTTATCTGAATAACTGGTCAGAAAATAAAGTTGCCGCTGTTTTTTTAGCAAATGACAAGGGTGGGAATGACGCTGAAAAAATTGACCCCCTCACTGGCCTTTACCCGAACGAGGGCGAAGATCGTTATATGTTTAATCTTAACCACCTTGGCGGTAAAGGCCTACCTTGGTCGACCTTTGTAGATTACAACAAGGTCAGCGACATACGATACGTGCGCGATCTTGGCAATATGACGATCGATGAAACTAGCAGAACTCACTTACAACAGCGGGCCCATGCTAGCTATAAAACCGATCACTGGAACTACCGTATCGGAAGCCGAGACTACCAAGTGATTACGCAAGGATTAGATGACGAGTATTCTGTGGTCCCTAATATCTCTATCAACGGTTACTATCGTTTTACCAATAATATAGTGATTGATCTTGATAACCAATACACCAGATTTAACCACAGCAATCCAAGCATGGTAGAAGGCAGTCGCAGTCGAATTGATTATGGCATTAGCTGGGATCAGCGTTGGAATTGGGGCTACTTCAAACCCAAAGTACAGATGAAACACCTTGCCTATAATCTAGACAGCCCAGATGATCTTTCGGCCCAGTTAACTAATAGAACCCCCGAGATAACCATTCCGGTATACAGTCTTGATACTAGCGTATTTTTCGAAAGAAACTCAAACTTGATGACTGGGTACACGCAAACTTTTGAACCTCGAGTGTTTTATCTAAAATCGACCTACAGAGATCAATCATCTCTACCTGATTTTGATACAAGAGAGCTCACCCCTTCTTATGAAAAGCTGTTTCGTGATGGCCGCTTTGTCGGCGGCGACAGGATTTCTGATGACAAGCGTTTGACGGTAGGTTTTACCACTCGTTTCATTGACCAAGCAACAGGTCAGGAAAGATTCAGAGCTAGTATCGCTCAGTCTATGTATTATACCGAACGCTTAGTGACTTTGGCGGTAGCTCCCACTGCGAAAGAATTATCTGATATGGGTCGGGACAAATCTCTCATCGCATTAGAGCTAGCAGGACGAATCAATAAAAAGTGGCGCTTCAGTGGCGACCTAGTCTATGACGATTTCGATCACCATCTAGAAAAAAGTAGTCTAAGTCTTCGTTATAATGATCGAGAAAGACGATTATTCAACTTCACTTACCGATATACTAGCAGGGAATCTAGGTTATATGATGTTCAAGCCGTCGACCAAGATATAAAGCAGGCTAATGTATCGGCGTTTATTCCCTTATCGAGTAATTTTAATCTCGTAGGGCGCTGGAGTCATGATTTCACAAATCGCAGGGAACTCGAAGTGTTCGCTGGGTTCGAATACAACAACTGTTGTTGGAGGGCCTCCCTTGTCGCCCGAAGATGGTTAGATAGAGACGATGAGATATTTTTTCCCGAGCAAGATTTAAGAGGCAAAAACGGTCTCTTTTTTCAAATACAATTTAAAGGTCTGGCAGGTAGTAGTGGCCGGGTAGATACAATGTTACGTAATGGTATTTATGGATATGAACAGACAGAGAACTTCTAAGCAAAAACTCAGCGGATTAATCTTAGTCATTAGTATGCTTCTTTTGCCAAGTATGGTTGTCGCGCAAATTAAAGTCTTGGATAAGATAACAGCAATCGTTGATGATGATGTGGTCTTACAGAGTGAGTTAGACCAAAGGATGATAGCGGTACTAAGCCAGATACAAGCCTCTGGCACTAAGGCCCCACCGCAGGATATTCTTAGGCAACAGATACTCGAAAGACTAATCTCTGAGCGCCTGCAACTTACAATGGGTTATGATGCGGGTATTCGTATTACTGATGAAGAGCTTAATCAGGCTATAGTTCGCATTGCTTCAAACAACAAACAAACTATGGATGAGTATATCGATCAGCTTGCCCTGCAAGGTAGCAGCGTCTCTATAATTCGAGAAGAGATCCGCAATGAAATGACGATCCTTCGCGTTCAACAAGGTAAGGTAATGCGACGCATCAGGATTAGTGAGCAAGAATTAGACAATTTTTTGAGTTCCGAAGAAGGTCGCTTTGTCACCTCCCCTGATGTCAATATTGGTCAAATTTTACTGTCAATATCAAGCGGATCTAAAAAACAAAGAATCGACGGTATACTAGATCGAGCCCAAGCATTGTTAGATCAAGCTAATAACGGAGAAGATTTTAGATCGCTAGCCATTGCCAACTCAGCAGATCAATCGGCCCTTCAAGGCGGCGACCTTGGCTGGAGGAAAATGGCGCAATTACCCGGAGTATTTATTGATGCTGTTGAACAGCTAGACATTGGTGAGATCTCCAGCCCTATCCGCAGCGACGCGGGTTATCATTTAATTAAACTTTATGAGCGCCGTGGTGGTGGTAAGCAACTGATAGAACAGCACTTCGCACGACATATTCTAATTAAACCCAATCAAATTCGCGATGAAATCACGACTATTGGTCAACTCAACAATCTGCGTGATCGTGTTATTGCAGGGGAAGACTTCGCTATGCTATCTAAAGAATTCTCAGAAGATCCTGGATCTGCTCTAAATGGAGGTGAATTAGGCTGGTCTACTCCAGGAATGTTTGTGCCTGAGTTTGAACAAACTATGAGTACCATTCCAGTAAATAATGTCAGTGCGCCTTTCTCGTCGCAATTTGGATGGCATATTCTGCAAGTGACTGAACGTCGGCAACAGGACTTTAGCGGTGAGATTCTGAGAAACAGAGCCCAAAACATGCTCCAGCAGAGAAAGTATGAAGAAGAGCTCCAGGTCTGGCTTCAGGAAATACGCGACGAGGCCTTTATCGAAATAAAAGAGCCCTCTCAGTCATGACGTTAAATCTGGCATTGACTCCGGGAGAGCCCTCCGGGGTCGGTCCCGACTTACTCATCAAACTAGCCCAGGAAAAACAGCAACAACAAATTATCGCGTTCGCAGATCCAGATATGTTGGCCGAACGCGCAACTATGCTGGGTCTCCCGCTTAATCTGGTTGAAGTCCAAGACGACTTTGTCTCATCAACACCCAGCGAACTTGCAGTTGTTACGGTCAAAGTAGCTATGCCAGTCGAGCCTGGCGTGCTAAATCAAGCCAATGCGCCCTACGTACTTAACTGTTTAGATGCGGCTATAGCTTCGTGCCAAGAAGGTCTTTGTCAGGCGATGGTCACCGGCCCAGTGCAGAAATCAATCATCAATGATGCTGGTATTAAGTTTAGCGGCCATACTGAATATTTAGCTGAAAAAACTAAAAGTGATACGGTGGTTATGATGCTCGCAACTGAAGAATTGCGCGTCGCTTTAGCTACGACTCACGTCCCTCTTCGCGATGTTCCTGATGCTATTTCGGTTGAATTACTAATGCCCATCATCGATGTGTTATATCAAGATCTTCAGAATAAATTCGGCATCAAGCAGCCTACAATACTAGTCAGCGGGCTTAATCCTCATGCAGGAGAAGGTGGTCATCTAGGTCACGAGGAAATTAACGTTATAGCACCGGTGATTAGACACTACCGCGAGGCAGGGAGAAATATAGTAGGACCCCTGCCCGCTGACACACTGTTCACCCAGAAGCACCTTATGAGCGCGGATGCAGTTCTAGTTATGTACCACGACCAAGGTTTACCAGTGCTCAAGTATCAGGGCTTTGGCAGAGCAGCAAATATAACCCTTGGTCTGCCTATTATTAGGACGTCGGTGGATCACGGTACGGCACTGGATATAGCCGGTACAGGCTGTGCTGATATTGGTAGTTTACACGCCGCAATAAAGGTCGCCGTGCAAATGGCAAGTGTCAAAATATGAAGAAGGAACACCAAGCTCGTAAACGATTCGGTCAGAATTTTCTTATTGATCAGCAAGTAATAAGTCAAATAATCTCTGCGATTGGCCCGAAAACAGATGACAACCTGATAGAAATTGGGCCTGGCACCGCAGCGCTCACTGAGCACCTAATAAAAAGATGTCCCAGCATGTCTGTTCTGGAACTGGATCGTGATTTAGTAAAGTTTTTAGGGACTAAATTTTCCGATTATCCTGATTTTAAGATTCACAGTGGCGACGCTCTAGATGTAGATTTCACCCAATTTTATGATGGTCGGGACTTGCG
This sequence comes from Gammaproteobacteria bacterium, assembly GCA_963854585.1. Classification (GTDB taxonomy): domain Bacteria; phylum Pseudomonadota; class Gammaproteobacteria; order Pseudomonadales; family Porticoccaceae; genus HTCC2207. The sequence goes on from CAWKZU010000007.1 coordinate 63,457, forward strand.
TCTCGTAGGGAACTTGCCCTACAACATTTCTACTCCCATTCTTTTTCATTTGTTGCAAGTAGGTCATCTGATTAAAGATATGCATTTTATGTTGCAGCGGGAAGTAGTGGATCGTCTAGGCGCGAGTCCTGGCAGTAAGACATATGGAAGACTATCGGTAATGATTCAATACCACTGCCAAGTAATGCCTATTATCCCTGTTCCTCCTGAATCCTTCAGGCCCGCGCCGAAGGTGCAATCTGCCGTTGTGAGATTAAAACCTCACCGACAGAAGCCCTTTATCGCTGATAATGAAACCTTGTTTAGTCAGGTCGTTAATCTGAGTTTTCAGCAACGGCGTAAGACCCTAAGAAATTGCTTAAAATCGTTGTCACATTGTTTGGATGGATTAGAGGGTCGGCTCGATCTGTCAGCCCGCCCAGAGCAGCTGTCTGTATGTGATTTTGTCACAATCGCAAACCATATCAACCAAACTATGAGTGAGACCTAATGACTACTAGCACCCAGCCTATTATGATTACAGTCATTACTGAGTATCTAACCGAACAATCTCAACCTGAAGAAAATCGGTATGCATTTGCCTACCATATAACGATTAAAAATCAGAGTGTCCGATCAGCAAAAATACTGACGCGACATTGGATTATTGTTGATGCAAATCAAGAGCGTAAGGAAGTGCATGGCGAAGGCATTGTCGGAAAACAACCTATTATTCTAAGTGGTGATAAGTATGAATACACCAGCGCAGTGGTGTTGGACACCCCTGTGGGCACTATGGAAGGGTCATACCAGCTTGTCGATGACGGCGGCGTGACCTTTAACGCGCCGATACAGCCGTTCCTTCTCTCAATCCCCCATGCTGTTCATTAAGTGACTCATTACGCTGTAGGGGACGTTCAGGGCTGTTTTGAGGCGCTGATTAAGCTCCTAGCGAAGATTCAATTTGATCCAGATCACGATTGTCTGATTTCCGTAGGTGATCTCGTTAATCGAGGGCCTCAGTCGCTAGAAACTTTACGCTATTGTAAAAATTTGGGGGATTCCTTTGCCACGGTATTGGGCAATCACGATCTACATCTGCTTGCTATAGCCCATGGAATAAGAAATCCAACCTCAAAGGACACACTCAACCCTATACTTGAGGCCTCAGATAAGAATGAATTGCTGGGCTGGTTGCAACAACAGCCCCTACTGCTAAACGTTAAGGGTTATACCATTGTGCACGCAGGAATACCGCCGCAATGGTCTATTGCAAAGGCAGAGGAGCTTGCTAATGAGGTCAACTGCGCTTTGAACTCTGAGAGTAGCGGCGCTTACTTCAGCTCCATGTACGGCAACTACCCACTACTCTGGTCAGATGACTTAGATGAACCGGCGAGACTGCGGGTCATCACTAACTATCTCACCCGTATGAGATTTTGTACCGCGGACGGTGAGCTTGACCTCGATACAAAAAGTACCATCATTCCGCCTGCGGGTCATAAAGCTTGGTTCAACCACTCTGGCCGAAAAACAGGGGTTAATAAAGTTATTTTTGGCCACTGGGCCGCGCTAGAAGGGCGTGATTGTGGGGTCAATCTGTTTCCGTTGGACACTGGCTATGTGTGGGGTGGTCCGATGAGGATAATGAACCTAGATACGGAAGAATATATTCACATAAATCCTTAGCCAAGGGTTTATGGACTTCACGGTAACGGGCACAAAAAAGCCGAGCAAGGGCTCGGCTTTAATCGTTTATGTCAAGAGCCTACTCAGCAGCGACTTCTAACACTTCGCTAGACGCGTCAGCCATTTCACGACCCACAAGCTCAACATAAGCCATAGGCGCCTTATCACCGGTACGATTGCCGCACTTTAATATACGAAGATACCCACCCGGACGCTCCAAAAAACGGGGCCCAAGATTAGAAAACAATTTCCCGACTGTCGCCTTGTCACGAAGGCGATCAAAAGCCAAGCGGCGATTGGCAACACTGTCTTCCTTCGCTAGCGTAATAAACGGCTCAGCGAAACGACGAAGCTCCTTTGCTTTAGGCAAAGTCGTCTTTATAAGCTCATGCTCAACCAGTGACGCAGTCATGTTGCGAAACATTGCCCTTTTATGAGTACCTGATTTGTTCAGCTTGCGGCCACTATAACGATGACGCATGATTTATTTCCTTAATTCGTTGCTTACTTAGTAATTCTTTCTAAATAAAATAACTTAACCTAGCTCGCGTTCACTCTTAAGACTAGCCGGAGGCCAGTTTTCGAGTCGCATGCCCAAGGACAAACCACGTGAGGCTAAAACATCTTTAATTTCTGTCAGCGATTTCTTGCCTAAATTCGGCGTCTTCAATAACTCTACTTCCGTACGCTGGATTAAATCGCCAATATAGTAAATGCTCTCAGCCTTAAGACAGTTTGCAGATCGCACAGTCAACTCAAGATCATCAACCGGACGGAGGAGAATAGGATCAATCTCTTCTTCCTTCTCTTCAGGCTCCGCAGCTGTTTCTCCCTGCAAATCTACAAACACCGCCATTTGCTGTTGCAAAATAGTAGCGGCCCGGCGAATAGATTCTTCAGGGTCAATCGTGCCATTAGTTTCAAGCTCCAAAACTAACTTATCAAGGTCAGTGCGGTTCTCAACGCGCGCGTTTTCGACGCTATAAGACACTTTAAATATCGGACTAAAAGATGCATCAAGCTGCAGGCGACCTATTGTAAGACCTTCGTCTTCACTAACACGAGCGTCAGAAGGCTGATAACCTCGACCTCGCACAATATTTAACTCCATGTTTAGCGCTGTTTTACCTGAGATAGTAGCAATAACATGCTCGGGGTTAATAACCTCTATATGGCTATCACACTCAATGTCTCCAGCAGTTACAACACCTGGGCCTTTTGCCTTCAATGTCACTGTTGTTTCGTCTCGCCCTTCCATTACGACCGCTACACCCTTCAGGTTGAGCAGTATTTCCATAACGTCTTCTTGGATACCCTCAATTGTACCGTATTCATGTTCGACGCCATCAATTTGAACGTCAACAATGGCACATCCAGACATCGAAGATAACAGGATACGACGAAGCGCATTTCCCAATGTATGACCAAACCCACGCTCTAACGGCTCAAGAACAACCTTAGCATGCGTGGGACTATAAGCAGTTACATCGATATTTCGCGGTGTAAGCATTTCAGTAGCAGAATTTTGCATATTATTACCTGTAAGAGCTGACAGCCATTATTTAGAGTAAAGTTCTACGATCAGATTCTCATTAATTTCTGAAGGCAAGTCGGAACGATCGGGGATTCGAGTAAAAGTGCCTTCCATTTTATTACTGTCTACACTAATCCACTCAACTTCCCCTCTCTGTGCGGCAAGCTGCATAGCAGTTTGCACACGGAGTTGCTTCTTAGACTTCTCACGGAGACCAACGGTATCTCCCTCGCTGACACGGAACGAAGCAATATTCACTTTTTCGCCATTCACTAAGATTGAATTGTGCGCTACCAATTGACGCGACTCAGCGCGAGTAGCACCGAAACCCATTCTGTAAACGACGTTATCAAGACGTGACTCTAACAAGGTCAATAGGTTTTCACCGGTATTACCCTTAGTTCCAGCCGCAGCCTTATAGTAGCCTCTAAATTGCTTTTCCAACACGCCGTAAATACGACGTACCTTTTGCTTTTCACGCAACTGCACGCCGTAATCTGACAAACGCCCACGGCGCTGTCCATGTTGACCTGGTGCACTATCTGCACGACACTTTGATTCTAGGGGGCGTACGCCACTCTTAAGGAACAGATCTGTTCCTTCACGACGCGACAGTTTACAAGTTGGTCCAAGATATCTAGCCATTATTGTTCTCTCTTACACTCGGCGTTTTTTAGGAGGACGGCAGCCATTATGTGGAACTGGCGTCACATCCGTGATGTTAGTAATTTTGTATCCGGCATTATTGAGCGCACGAACTGCTGACTCTCTACCCGGCCCTGGACCCTTTACTTGGACATCAAGGTTCTTCAACCCATAGTCCTTGGCTGCCTCGCCAGCACGTTCTGCAGCTACCTGAGCCGCAAAAGGCGTACTTTTACGCGAACCACGGAACCCAGACCCACCTGAAGTCGCCCATGACAGGGTGTTACCCTGACGATCGGTGATGGTCACAATAGTATTATTAAACGACGCATAAATATGCGCCACTCCGTCAATGACGGTCTTCTTTACCTTTTTACGGGCTGGTTTAGCTGCTGCTTTTGCCATTACAAACCGATCCTAATTATCGTTTAATGGGACGCTTGGGACCTTTACGGGTGCGCGCGTTCGTTTTGGTGCGCTGTCCACGCACCGGCAAATTACGTCGATGACGAAGACCGCGATAGCAGCCCAAATCCATCAAACGCTTGATATTCATACTCGTCTCTCTACGCAGATCACCTTCAACTTCGTTTTGCCCTACGGCAGTACGCAGTTGGTCAAGCTGACCATCGTTTAGTGCAGAAATTTTAGTGTCTTCTGCAATGCCCACTTCCGCACAAATCTTACTCGCGGTAGGGCGTCCAATACCAAACACGTACGTCAGTGAGATCACTGCGTGCTTGTTATCAGGAATGTTGACACCGGCAATACGGGCCATTCACATTACTCCACTTATACTAAGGGTTTAATCAGTATCCCGGCCTTGCAACAAGACTGCAAAAAGGCGCGGTAGAATACCGATAGATCAACCAAAAATCAACCAATTATCCTTGACGCTGTTTATGACGCGGTTCAACACTACAAATAATACGAACCACACCCTTACGACGGACAACCTTACAATTTCGACAAATCTTTTTAACCGATGCGCGTACTTTCACAGCATCACCTCTCTATCGACGGCCAACGTTTTTAAGGTTGGCCTTTTTCATCAGCGAATCATATTGCTGCGACATTAGATGTGACTGCACTTGAGCCATAAAATCCATTGTTACAACAACCGCAATTAACAGCGACGTACCACCCAGATAAAACGGTACATTAAAGTACACGTTCAAAAACTGTGGCATTAGACAAATCAAGGTAATGTATACACCACCAATCAATGTCAACCTGGTGGTGACACTATCAATATATTTGGCGGTGTGCTCACCAGGACGGATCCCGGGCAGGTATGCACCACCTTTTTTCAAGTTATCAGCTACTTCTCTTGGGTTGTACATCAACGCCGTGTAAAAGAAACTGAAAAATATAATCAAACTAGAGAACAGCAAAATATAAAGAGGCTGTCCTGGACCTATCAATATCCCGATATCTTGCAACCAAGCTGGCGCATTAACGCCCTGACCAAACCACTGACTTATAGAGGCCGGAAATAGCAGCAAGCTACTAGCAAAAATTGCTGGTATCACTCCGGCCATATTAACCTTTAATGGCAAGTGAGATGTTTGCGCATTGTAGGCTTGGCGACCCTGCCGTTGAGCATAGTTAACTGTCAAACGACGCTGCCCACGCTCTATAAAGACTACAAAATACACCACACCAACAGCAATCAACAATATAACCACCAGCATCAGAGGATTAAGATCACCCTGTCTAGCTGACTCTAAGGCCTGACCAATGGCACCGGGAATTCCCGCTACAATACCGGCAAATATAAGCATTGAAATGCCGTTGCCAATACCGCGCTCAGTGATCTGCTCACCTAACCACATCAAAAACACTGCACCTGCGACCAACGATGAAATAGCAACCGCATAAAACATGGTACTTACTTCATATGCTAGCCCTTGAGAGGCAAATCCAACCGACATCGCTGTACCCTGGATTGTCGCCAATACAACCGTCCCGTATCGGGTATATCGGTTGATCGTTCTACGTCCGCTATCACCTTCTTTCTTAAGCTGCTCAAGTGACGGAACAGTAGCCGATAAAAGCTGCATAATAATCGAAGCCGATATATAAGGCATAACACCCAATGCCAAAATGCTTAATCGCTCCAGCGCTCCACCAGAAAACATGTTTGCCAACCCAAGAAATGTACCTTGGTTCTGAACAAATAGGTCAGCTAAGCGATCTGGATCAAATCCTGGTACCGGAATATGTGTACCGATACGGTAGATGATAATAGCCATGAACAAAAAGCGTAGACGAGCCCACAGCTCACCTAATCCTTTTTGATTGCCCACGGGCATACCACCTGGTTTAGCCATTATTATTTACTCTTCTACCTTGCCGCCAGCAGCTTCAATAGCTGCAATGGCACCTTTAGTTGCCCCGACACCTTGCAAAGTGACCGCTTTAGTGACTTCGCCAGAGCAAAAAACTTTAGCTCGAAGAATATTAGTGTTAATCAGGCCCGCCTTACGCAGTCCCTCGATATCGATGATTCCACCTTCCACCAAATCAAGTTCAGACAAACGAATTTCTGCTGTTACTGCCGCCAACCTGGAGGTAAAGCCATATTTAGGCAGACGTTTTTGAAGAGGCATCTGACCACCTTCAAACCCTGGGCGAATACTACCACCAGAGCGCGACGCCTGACCCTTATGGCCACGACCAGCTGTTTTACCTAAACCACTGCCAATACCACGGCCAGCGCGTTTAGCTTCTTTTATTCGACCCGGAGCCGGGCTAAGGGTATTCAGACGCATCTTAAGCTTCCTCAACCTGTAACATATAGTTAACTTTATTAATCATTCCGCGCACTGATGGAGTATCTTCAACCTCAACAGTATGCCCTATCCGACGTAAACCCAAACCCATCAAACAAGCTTTATGATTCTTTAACCTACCGATAGAGCTTTTCGTTTGCGTCACTTTAACTTTTTTCATTTTCGCTTTAGCCATGATCTACATCCAATAACCGACGTGCCTAGTAGGCCGTCACTTAGTTGAGAATTTCTTCCACCGATTTACCGCGCTTTGCTGCAACATCGTCCGGAGAACTCATTGCCTCCAATGCCTTAAACGTTGCTCGCACAACATTGACCGGATTCGTAGAGCCATAGCACTTAGCTAAAACGTTCTGAACACCAGCCAACTCTAATACAGACCGCATCGCTCCACCCGCAATAACACCTGTACCTTCAGACGCAGGCTGCATATAGATCTTAGACGCTGCATGTATACCTTTAGTAGGATATTGGATCGTAGTTCCATCTAAGGAAACCTCGATCATATTGCGTCGTGCAGCTTCCATGGCCTTCTGAATGGCCATCGGAACTTCACGCGCCTTACCGCGACCAAAGCCTACCTTACCATTGCCGTCACCAACAACAGTGAGTGCAGTGAAAGCAAATATCCGCCCACCCTTAACCGTCTTCGCAACACGATTAACCTGGACTAATTTCTCCATCATGCCTTCAGCAGCGGCATCTTTTTGATCTGTACGAGCCATATCTTATACCTATTAAAATTCGAGGCCGGCTTCACGCGCGGCGTCTGCCAGTGCTTTAACACGGCCATGATATTTAAACCCACTACGGTCAAATGCTACTGAGGTAACGCCCGCGGCCACCCCACGCTCAGCAACTAACTTGCCAACCGCTGAGGCAGCGTCAATATTACCAGTACTGCCAGCGCGTAACTCTTTCTCAAGCGTCGAAGCAGTTGCAAGAACCCTATCCCCTTCAGCCGCAATGATCTGCGCATATATATGGCGTGGAGTGCGGTTGATACACAACCGAGTTACGCCCTGCTCTCGGATTTTCATCCGTACTCGCTTAGCTCTGCGCTGACGTGAAACTTTTTTATCGCTCATCGTTTTACCCTGTTACTTCTTTTTGGCTTCTTTACGTCTTACATACTCTCCAGAAATCCTAACACCCTTGCCCTTATATGGCTCAGGTGGGCGGAAAGCACGAATCTCAGCTGCTGCCTGCCCTAATTTCTGCTTGTCTGAAGACTTCAATAGCACTTCGGTCTGGCTTGGTGTCTCTGCAGTTACGCCATCAGGTAACTCATAAACAACTGGATGTGAAAAACCAAGTGTCAAATTAATTTTCGAACCCTGTACCTGCGCCCTATAACCAACGCCAACTAGGTCCAGTTTCTTCTCGAACCCCTGCGTAACACCGGTGACCATATTGTTCACTAATGAACGGGTGGTACCGGACATTGCGCGAGCAAATGTGTCGCTAGACCGCGCCACAAAGGTAAGCACATTATCTACCTGCTTAACCTCGACCTGTTCGTTGATCGCCATGGCTAGGGTACCCTTGGCACCTTTAACCGATATATCTGCCCCGCCGAAGGTAACTTCTACACCTTTGGGCAGTTCAACTGGATTATTCGCAACTCTAGACATTATTATTTCCTATCAGAATACTGTACAGAGCACTTCACCACCGATACCGGCTGCTCTGGCGGCGCGATCAGTCATCACGCCTTTACTAGTGGAAACGATAGCAACACCAAGACCACTCCGTACTTTTGGCAAGTCACCAGTACCAACGTACAGACGGAGACTGGGCTTGCTAATACGAGTAATCTCTTCGATCACTGGCTTGCCTTCAAAATATTTTAGCTCTACCGTTAAAGTCGGTTTCACTTCTTCTGTGACGCTAAAGCCACCAATATAACCTTCGTCTTGCAACACCTTGGCCAATGACGCCTTAAGCTTTGAAGCCGGCATAGTAACCTCTGGCTTACTGCGATGGTGCGCATTGCGAATGCGGGTCAACATGTCTGAAATTGGATCTTGCATACTCATAGTGTTTGGCTCCTTAACTTACCAACTGGCTTTAACCAACCCCGGAACTTCACCACGCATTGCTGCTTCGCGTAGCTTGTTTCGGCACAGGCCAAACTTACTGTAAACCCCATGTGGGCGTCCCGTGATCTGACAGCGGTTACGCTGACGCACTGGGCTCGCATCACGCGGCAATTTTTGTAGCTTCTGTTGCGCTTCCCATCGCTCTTCGTCACTAGCTGTAACACTACTTATTACTGCTTTCAACTCAGCGCGCTTTACAGCGAACTTTGCAACTGTTTTAGTGCGCTTATGCTCGCGCTGAACCATAGATGTCTTAGCCATTTATCTAACCCTCAACTTTTCAACGGGAAGTTAAAGGCACGTAAAAGAGCGCGGCCTTCATCGTCGTTGCGTGCTGTAGTGGTAATCGTAATGTCCAGACCACGCAACTTATCAATTTTCTCATAATCAATCTCCGGAAAGATGATCTGCTCAGTAACCCCCATGGAGAAATTTCCTCTTCCATCAAACTGCTTGGGGTTGATGCCGCGGAAATCTCGTATGCGGGGAATCGCAATTCCAACGAGACGCTCCAAAAACTCGTACATGCGATCAGCACGTAACGTCACCTTGGTACCAATTGGCCATCCTTGACGGACCTTAAACCCGGCAATAGATTTGCGCGCATTGTTAATGACAGGCTTCTGCGCTGAGATCAACGTTAAATCAGCAACCGCATTTTCCAGTGATTTTTTGTCACCAATCGCCTCACCGACACCCATGTTAAGGGTAATCTTGGTAATGCGCGGAACTTCCATCACATTAGCCAGCCCTAGCTCTTTTTGGAGCTTTGCAGCCAACTCATTTTTATAAACTTCTCTTAACCTTGCCATTAGGGTTACCTGTTAACTTAAGCGTCTACGGCTTCGCCGCTAGACTTAAAGACACGAATTTTTGTGTTATCTTCCTGGATCTTAAAACCAACTCGATCCGCCTTATTTGTTGCGCCATTAAAGATCGCTACATTAGAAGCCTGTATAGGGGCCTCTTTCTCAATGATGCCACCGGGAATGCCAGCATTTGGGTTCGGTTTCTGATGCTTTTTAATCATCTGAACACCAGATACCACCATACGACCATTGTCCAAAACCTTAAGGACCTTGCCCCGCTTACCTTTATCTTTTCCAGCGATAATAACGACTTCGTCATCTCGCTTAATTTTAAGCATTACCATTTCTAAATCCTCGCTTACAGCACTTCGGGTGCTAGAGAGATAATTCGCATAAAACGCTCATTGCGTAGCTCGCGAGTTACCGGCCCAAAAATACGGGTGCCAATCGGCGCCAAATTAGCATTCAGCAACACAGCAGCATTATCGTCAAACTTAATCAGACTACCATCCTGGCGTCGCAAACCTTTTCTAGTACGAACTACAACCGCACTCATTACCTGACCTTTCTTAACTTTGCCTCGCGGTATAGCCTCTTTGACGGTAACCTTAATAATATCGCCAACGCGAGCATACCGACGGTGTGAGCCGCCCAACACTTTAATGCACATAACCCGGCGTGCGCCGCTATTGTCTGCTACATCAAGATAACTTTCTGTTTGAATCATTTTCTTACCCCGAACCGATGGTTACAGCGTTACTCTGCAGCAGCGCGCTCGTCAATATTAACCAATTTCCACGCCTTATCTTTCGATACTGGGCGGCACTCTGCGATAGTTACTAAATCGCCTGTATGCGCATCATTTGTTTCATCATGCGCCTTAATCTTTGTCGACTTGGTCAAGATCTTACCGTAAACAGGGTGCTTTACCCGTCGCTCAACCAACACTGTGATCGTTTTGTTCATTTTGTCACTGACGATTCGTCCAGTCAGTGTACGAGAACTTGTTCGTAATTCAGACATTGTTATTCCCCTGCCTTCTGTGTCAACGCGGTTTTGATACGCGCGATATTTCGTCGCGTGGACTTCACCAGGTGACTTTCATTAAGCTGTCCAGTAGATAGCTGCATGCGCAACTTAAACTGTTGCTTAAGCTCATCTCCCAGCGCTGCCTGCAGTTCTTCAACAGACTTATCACGTAATTCATTTGCTTTCATTGTTACATCACCGTCCGTCTAACGAAGGTAGTTGCAATTGGGAGCTTAGCGGCACCAAGTGCAAACGCCTCACGAGCCAACTCTTCACTAACACCTTCCATCTCATATAAGACCTTGCCGGGCTGGATCAATGCTACCCAATACTCGACATTACCCTTACCTTTACCCATTCGCACTTCAAGGGGCTTTTTGGTTATCGGCTTATCTGGAAAAACTCTAATCCAGATCTTTCCACCACGCTTAATGTGCCGAGTCATGGCTCGACGAGCCGCTTCAATCTGACGAGCGGTCAAACGACCACGGCCTGAAGCCTTCAAGCCAAACTCACCAAAGCTGACTTTGCTGCCGCGCTGTGCCAGACCACGGTTACGGCCCTTGTGCATTTTGCGGAATTTCGTACGTTTTGGTTGCAGCATCTCGCTTTACCCTTTATCGCTTAATTCTTATTTCGTTTTTCTTTAACAGGAGCCTTAACAGCCTCCTCGCCACCGAGAACTTCACCCTTGAAGATCCAGACCTTGACACCGATAATACCGTAAGTGGTATTAGCCTCTGCTGGTGAATAGTCAATGTCTGCGCGCAATGTATGCAACGGAACACGACCTTCTCTATACCACTCAGACCTCGCGATTTCCGCTCCGCCCAGGCGACCACCAACTTGAATCTTTACGCCTAACGCGCCACCGCGCATAGCATTCTGAACCGCTCGCTTCATAGCCCGACGAAACATTACACGACGCTCTAGCTGCTGGGCGACATTCTGCGCCACCAACGAGGCATCTAAATCTGGTTTACGGATCTCTTCAATATTAATTGTAACCGTGCAACCCATCTGCTTGGCGATATCATTACGCAACCGCTCAACATCTTCGCCCTTTTTACCAATCACAATACCTGGGCGCGCCGTATGAATAGTGACACGAGCACTGTCCGAAGGACGCTCTATATCAATACGACTTACCGAAGCATGTGCGAGCTTCTTCCGAATATAGCCTCTTACAGCCAAATCTTGGTTGAGCTTCTCGGCATAGTCTTTGTTACCGGCATACCAGGTAGAGCTATGCTTTTTAACTATTCCTAGCCGGATACCGGTTGGATGTACTTTTTGACCCATTACATGGTCTCCCGAACCTAATTCTACTTTTCAGCGACTTTTACAGTGATGTGACAGCTGCGTTTTAATATTCTATCTGAACGACCCTTGGCACGCGGCTTAATGCGCTTCATAGTCATCCCCTCATCAACAAAGATCGTTGACACTTTTAACTCATCGACGTCCGCGCCATCGTTATGCTCTGCATTAGCAATAGCTGACTCAAGCACCTTTTTAATGATGTCTGCGCCTTTCTTCGTGCTGAACTGCAATATTTCCAAAGCAGACTCAACCGACTTCCCTCGAACTTGGTCGGCCACTAGTCGCGCCTTTTGGGCCGACATTTTAGCGCCTTTTAATTTTGCTACTACTTCCACAATAAACTACCTCTTTCAATCAACACCAAGCTTAACCCTTGGTCTTTTTGTCCGCTACGTGGCCACGATAGGTACGCGTAGGAGAAAATTCACCCAACTTATGACCAACCATCTCTTCGTTGATCGTTACCGGAATATGCTGACGTCCATTATGGATAGCAATAGTAAGGCCAACCATGTCTGGCAATATCATCGACCTGCGCGACCAAGTTTTAATTGGCCTGCGTTCGTTGTTCGCTACAGCCGACTCAACCTTTTTTGCAAGGTGCTGGTCGATGAATGGTCCTTTCTTTAGAGAGCGTGGCACGTTTGCTATCCTCTTTTATTCTGTTTTATCGGCGCTTAGTTGCGACGACGTATAATGTATTTATCAGTACGCTTGTTCTTGCGAGTCTTATAACCCTTAGTTGGCATACCCCAAGGCGACACTGGATGACGACCTCCAGAAGTTTTACCCTCACCACCACCATGCGGGTGATCGACGGGGTTCATGGCAACACCACGAACGGTAGGTCGAATACCACGCCAGCGCGATGCACCGGCCTTACCTAAGGAGCGAAGACTATGCTCGCTATTGCAAACCTCTCCAAGAGTCGCACGGCAATCGATCGGTATGCGACGCATCTCGCCACTACGCAATCGTACTGTTGCATAAGCCCCTTCTCGCGCCACAAGCTGAACTGAAGCAGCGGCACTACGAGCAATCTGAGCTCCCTTGCCAACTTTCATCTCAACACAATGCACAACCGACCCCACGGGGATTTTACGCAAAGGAAGACTATTACCAATCTTAATGGGCGAATCCTCACCAGACACTAACGTGTCTCCTGCAGAAACACCCTTTGGTGCAATAATATATCTGCGCTCACCATCTGCATAACACAACAAAGCAATGTGCGCCGTGCGATTGGGATCATACTCTAACCGCTCAACCTTAGCCGGAATACCATCCTTGTTTCGCTTAAAGTCTATAATTCTATAATGCTGCTTGTGACCACCACCAATATGCCGGACAGTGATTCTACCGCTACTGTTCCTGCCGCCAGAACGCTTTTTAGGCGCTAGCAACGGCCCATAAGGAGCGCCCTTATGCAGATCAGGATTAACAACGCTGACCACAAAACGGCGACCTGGAGAGGTTGGTTTTCTTTTAATAACTGCCATAACTAACCCCTTACTCCGCTACTGAAAAGTCAATGTCTTGACCTTCCGCAAGACGAACATAGGCCTTCTTCCAATCGCTTCGACGACCTAATCCAGTCTTCGTGCGACGAGTCTTGCCCTTCATATTAACCACTCGAACACCATCAACCTTCACCTCGAATAACTGCTCAACAGCCTTACGAACCTCTAGTTTGGTAGCGTCGGTCGCCACTTTAAATACTACCTGGGTTGCCGTTCCTGCTGACATAGCTGATTTCTCAGTAATGTGCGGTCCTAGCAACACTTTGAAGAGTCTCTCTTGGTTCATGCTAGATTCTCCTCAATTTTCTTGAGCGCCGCGACAGTCACCAAAACCTTACTAGAGTTAATAAGGCTAACGGGATCAATCGCATCCGCATCACGAACGTCAACTTTGTGTAAGTTGCGCGATGAAAGATACAGGTTTTCGCTTACATCATCTGTAACAATGAGAGCTTCCTGCAAACCGTACTCGGCGAGCTTAGCAATCAAACCCTTTGTTTTTGGCGCATCAAGGCTAAAGTCCTTAACAATGACCAAGCGCTCTTGACGAGCTAACTCTGACACTATCGAACGCATCGCTGAACGATACATTTTACGGTTTAATTTTTGGCTATGATCTTGAGGCTGCGCAGCAAATGTAACGCCACCACCGCGCCAGATTGGCCCGCGGATAGTGCCGGCACGCGCACGACCAGTTCCTTTCTGAGCGAACGGCTTACGACCACCACCAGAAACAGCTGACCGGTTCTTCTGAGCGCGAGTACCCTGACGAGCTCCCGCCAAAAACGCGACCACAGCCTGATGTACAAGATCTTGATTAAATTCTATTCCAAAAGCAGCTTCAGAAACCTCGACGGTTCCTTTATTACCCTTGGGTGTGGCAATCGCTAATTCCATGGACACTCCCCTTAAGCCTTAACTGCTGGACGAACAATAATGTTGCCGCCAGGTGCACCAGGAACAGCACCCTTAATCAATAATAGGTTACGCTCAACATCGACGCGTACAACCTCTAAATTTTGTGTGGTTACCTGCTCTGCACCCATATGGCCGCTCATTTTCTTGCCCTTAAATACACGGCCTGGCGTTTGGTTTTGACCAATTGAACCATTTGAACGGTGAGAAATTGAATTACCGTGTGTAGCATCCTGCATGGTGAAGTTCCAACGCTTAATGCCGCCCTGAAAACCTTTACCTTTAGAAGTACCAGTAACATCAACTTTCTGACCTTCCTGAAATCTCTCTACCGTAACCGAACCGCCGACTTCGAAAGCCTCGTCCGAACCCTCAGATCGAAATTCCCACTGCCCACGTCCAGCTTCAACACCCGCTTTAGCGAAGTGCCCTGCTTTAGATTTTGATACTCTGGAAGCTTTTCGAGACCCTGTAGTGACCTGAATAGCTGAATAGCCATCGATCTCCAAGGATTTAATCTGGGTAATATGATTAGGCGAAGCCTCTACCACTGTTACAGGGATAGAAACACCGTCTTCGGTAAATACACGAGTCATGCCGCATTTGCGGCCGACAATACCTATTCTCATTTTATAACCTCTTCAGTGTACGGGGCTCTTACCCGCTACGGCCGCCTATTTCATGACGTTACACTTTGGTATACGCTTAGCAGTTATCTGCTAAACCACTTCAAACAAAATCAGCTCAAGCTGATTTGTACTTCCACGCCAGCTGCAAGATTTAACTTCATCAAAGCATCAACGGTCTTCTCTGTTGGCTCAACAATGTCAATTAAACGCTTGTGCGTTCTAATTTCATACTGATCCCGCGCATCTTTATTGACGTGAGGAGAAACCAAAATCGTGAATCGCTCCTTACGTGTCGGCAACGGTATCGGGCCGCGAATTTGCGCACCTGTGCGTCTCGCAGTCTCAACAATTTCCTGAGTTGAGGTATCGATCAACTTATGATCGAAGGCTTTGAGACGAATCCTAATGCTCTGGTTTTGCATATCAGCGAAACTCCGCTATCTTTTTGTATTTTGGGGCCCAGCTCTTTACTATGCTGATACTAGCCCCGAAAAAGGAGCGCGAATTTTAGAGCCGCACCCGGGAACTGTCAAGTAAATAAACAGCTGTAGCCTGTTTTTTTTCTTTGTTTAACAAAAGCATCCATTGCAATCATTAAAAATAGGAAAAGAGACCAGACGAGCCCCTTTTCCCTTAGTTCAATATTATTCTATAATCTTAGCAACAACACCTGCACCAACTGTACGACCACCTTCACGAATAGCAAAACGAAGTCCGTCTTCCATCGCAATCGGGTGAATCAACTCAACAGTCATCTGCACGTTATCACCA
>CAWKZU010000008.1:0-70660 GCA_963854585.1 Gammaproteobacteria bacterium
CTTCAATATTGCTTGCGCGTAAAAACTTCGGCTGCGGCTCTAGTCGAGAGCATGCGCCATGGGCATTAGAAGATTATGGCTTTAACGTCGTAATAGCGCCAAGTTATGCCGATATTTTCTATAATAATTGCTTTAAAAATGGCGTATTGCCAGTCATCCTGACCGAGGATGAGGTCGATATTCTATTCTTAGAGTTAGAGGCTACTGAAGGCTATGAGTTAGATGTTAACTTGGCTAGCCAGACGGTAACTAGCGATTCAGGGCAGGTTTTTAAGTTTTCGCTAGATCAGTTTCGTAAGCAATGCTTATTAACGGGTCTCGACGAGATTGGCCTAACGCTCATTCAGGCCGATAAAATTAGGCAGTATGAAGTTGAGCGTGGAAAGGCTCACCCTTGGGTTTATGGAGCAATCAAGTAGTCACGCTTGCGTTATAGCCGAAGGTTGCGTTTTGGATTTTATTTTTTAAAGTAGGTTGAAGTAATGAAAAAGACAGGTTTTGTAGGTTGGCGAGGTATGGTTGGTTCCGTTTTGATGGAGCGAATGAAAGCCGAGCTCGATTTCCGAGATGTTGATCCGGTATTTTTCACTACGTCCCAAGCAGGCAAAATCGGCCCTGACGTTGGGAGTGGCGCTGCAACTTTAGAGGATGCCTTTGATCTTGATGTGCTTTTTAGAATGGATATTATCCTGACCTGCCAAGGTGGTGGTTATACCTCAAAGGTATATCCCCAGCTACGCAATCGAGGCTGGACCGGTTATTGGATAGATGCAGCATCTACACTACGAATGGAAAGTAACTCTCTGATTGTACTCGACCCGGTAAACAGCGCTGTTATCAAGCGCGGCTTAGCGAATGGTATTAAAGATTTCACTGGCGGTAACTGCACGGTTAGTTTGATGCTAATGGCGCTCGGAGGGCTTTTCAACGAAGATCTAGTTGAGTGGGCCTCATCTATGACCTATCAAGCTGCCTCGGGCGCTGGGGCGCAGAATATGCGCGAACTTATCTCGCAGATGGGTTCTATTGACTCAGCAGTAAGTGCTCAGTTAAGCGATCCATCCTCAGCAATCCTAGATATTGATCGCGGCGTAACGAACATTTTACGAAGTAAGACCTTTCCTGTCGACAGCTGGGGCTACCCATTAGCAGGCAGCCTGCTGCCTTATATAGATACGGAGCTAGCGAACGGTCAGAGTCGTGAAGAATGGAAGAATCAAGCAGAGACGAATAAGATTCTTGGGAGGGAATCAACCCCGATTCCTCTTGATGGGCTATGCGTTAGAGTTGGATCAATGCGTTGTCATAGTCAGGCTTTAACACTAAAACTGACCGGTGATATACCCATGGATGAAATTGAATCTATGCTCGGTGATGCTAACCCCTGGGCAACAGTAGTGGCAAATCATAAAGAGCCAACATTGCAGTTTTTAACACCGGCCGCCGTGACTGGCACTATGGATATACCCGTTGGTCGATTGCGGAAGATGAACATGGGGCCAGAATACCTGTCAGCCTTTACCGTGGGTGACCAACTACTCTGGGGTGCTGCTGAACCACTACGGCGAATGCTACGCATCCTAATCAACTAAGATGTTTATGGTGGACTAAGTGCGGTTTTCAGCGCTTTTTAGGTTCGTTCCTACGATAACAACTCCAGCATTAAGAAACGCAGAGAAGGGATGTCTTTTTCGTGGATTATGTCGCGTAAACTTTGTTATGATCACGCTAGTATTGTAGGTGTTTTCAATAGGGAAGTTTTTATGGTGACCCACAAAGTCAAGTTCGCGATTACTCTGCTTATTGGGTTTTTTGCGCTGGTTGTTACTAGCGCGTCTGTGGTCGCAGTTCCTGTTAAAGCTGGTTTGGAGTCGTCTTCTAATAGCTACCTGGCTCCTGTTCTCGGGGCTTATGAGTACAAAGTCACTAATGGTGACACTCTTTGGAATTTATCTGAGCGAATAGTCGTTAATGGCATTACAGTCTGGCAAACGATGGACGCTATTTATATTGGGAACCCATCAGCTTTCCTGTCAGGGGATGCAGGTAAGATCATCGTTCAATCTATTGTTAAATTACCTACCTTCTACGATGTTAGTATTCAAACTGGAGACTTTGTTTCTGAAACTATAGGTCTTAAAAGAAATACTGAGATACTGGTGTCTCCGATGACTGAGTTATCTGAGACAGGAGCGGCTGCTGAGGATGTCGGTGCTAGCGCTGAGCTTGGTCATTATCTTGTAGTCAAGGGCGATACGTTGTGGAAAGTATCTGAAAGAGTAAGACCCGAGGGTGCCACCGTTTGGCAGACGATGGATGCCATATTCATTGGTAATCCACTTTCTTTTTTATATGACGATGCCAGTAAAATAATTATCAATACGGTCATTAAGCTACCAACCTCTGAGCAGGCGAGTATTCAATCTGGAGGTTTTGTATCAGCCGGTCTAAAGCGCACTGTATACGTTGAAAAGACTGCCGTTGGGTCCGACATAGTCGCCGGGGCCCAGACAGGCGATGGCATGGCGTTAGTTGCCGTTAGTCCCTCAACTGAAACACTAATAGTGCCAGAGAGCGCGGTGCAGGACACTTATCGCTCCGTGCTAAGCAAACATCCAGCCGACTCGGGAGAGCTGCTGCTAATCCCCTATCGGGATGAAGCGGATGTTATGAGCCTTGTGAGAATTAATAGTGTTGATTCTTCAGAGCAGGATCGATTGATGGAGGTCACCCAAGTTGAGCTGGAAAATGAGGCGTTGCGCGAAGAGATATTGGTGCTGACGACGAAATTACAGGCGCTAACGCAGTCTGTGAGGCCAAAGGCCGATATGATCGAGCTTCCCCCAGAGAAAGCACAGGCTAATGGGTCAAATGCAGCGATAGCTTGGATCGAAAAGCAGCCTTGGTATATTGCGTCGTTACTGGCGGTACTGGCCACTATGCTAGGGCTTTTCGCCCATAAGTCCATCCGCCGCGAGGCGCCTACTAGCGATTCTACCTTAGCAGACATGTATGAGGAACCTATGCAATCGCAGTTGGAGGTAAATGAGATCGTATTCGATGAAACTGACGGCGATATCTTTGCGGGGCCAGATGATGATGCTAATCTGGGTGGATTCGATCTAATGGTTGATCCGGTTTCTGAAGCAGAGGTGCACCTGTCTCTAGGCCAGCTTAAAGAGGCCTTGGATATTCTTGAGGGCGCGCGGAGCAATGACTCTGATGATATGAGTAGTCGGCTTAAACTTTTGGAAATCTATCTCAGTGAGGAGTTGACTGAGCCCTTAGTTGCGTTGCATGAGGAAATTAATTCTTCAGAGGATAAGCTTTCTATCAAGAAGGCGGAGCTTATTTTGACATCAAGATTACAGCAGGGGCAGAGCATCTTGGAGGTCGATGAGCAGTCCCCATTGTCTGATGCAGATATGGGCGTTAACATTGCTCTTGAGGATTTTCCAGAGATCGATAGAAACTTTGATAGCGAGGTTCTCGAAAGTATGAATACTCTTGAGCAGAGTCAGACTGCCGACTTATCAGATATAGAATATTTGGATGAATTCCAAGATATTAACCCAGTCGATATAAAGTTAGATTTAGCCGCTACCTACGCTGACTTAGGCGATAAACAAGGTGCTCGCGCTATTCTTAATGAAATTATAGCTGAGGCGAGCAAGGCTGATAAATCCAGAGCTCAAACTATTCTTGATCAATTAGACTTATAACCATTCAATTAATAACAAGGTTGGCGCAGTGCAGACACCCGACTGGAATTATATTCCAAATTGCCGTATTCCAAAGGGTGAAAATCTCCCGACTGGTGTAATCCGCTACGCCGCCATTGTTAGTTACGATGGAGCTGAATTTTGTGGGTTTCAGCGGCAAAAGCATAGCCCTTCCGTTCAGGCTGTTTTGGAAAAAGCCTTATCTTATGTCGCCAATGAGCCAGTGATAGTTGGTTGTGCGGGAAGAACTGACACAGCGGTTCATGCCAGTTATCAGGTCGTACACTTCGATTGCTCGGCTAAAAGAGATGGTCGCAATTGGGTTATGGGTGCAAATAGCAAATTACCTGATACGGTGGCTTTAGTGTGGGCCGGACAGGTGAATCCTGATTTCCATGCTAGGTTCAGCGCTCTTTCACGTACTTATCGCTACGTTATGGTTGCGCAGGAGAATCGCCCTGCAATTCTATCGACCGGTGTTACTTGGGTTAAGTCTCCTCTGAGAGGAGATTTGATGAAGGGCGCTTGCCAATTCCTGCTTGGGGAGCAAGATTTCTCAGCATTTCGAGGTGCTGGCTGTCAATCTAATTCACCCTTTCGGCATGTCGAAAAAGCCTCCGTCTATGAGAGTTCCAATTTACTGGTTTTTGAAATCACAGCCAATGCGTTTGTCTTGCACATGGTTCGTAATATCGTTGGGTCCCTGATGGAAGTCGGTCTCTCTCGTCGGCCTGCAGATTGGATCAAAGAGCTACTTGATGGCCGCGATAGGTGTAAAAGTGCCGCTACTGCCGCACCCAATGGGCTTTATCTAGTTGATGTTACTTATCCTGAAGCTTGTGAGATTCCTTCTTTCCCTAAGGGGCCAGTATTTTTGCCCGAATTGATACATGGAAAGGGTTAAGACGATGGCTGTAAAGGTAAAAATATGTGGTATCACTAGCTCTCAGCAGGCGCTGTTGGCCCAAGATGCTGGGGCGGACGCGCTAGGCTTGGTCATATACCAAGGTAGTAGTCGTTGTGTTGATATTGAACGTGCGATAGAGATCCGCGGGGCTATCCGTCCAGGCGTGCTCTGTGTGGTATTGCTGGTGAACGCCAACACCCATTTTGTCCAGCAGGTAATTAGCAGTGTCAAACCAGATTTAATACAGTTTCATGGCGATGAAACAGCGGAATTTTGCAGACAATTTAAGTTCCCCTATATTAGAGCGATACGTATGCGAGATGACCTGAACATCAGTGAAGAAATCGACCAATATTCAGACAGTGACTGGCTTCTTTTTGACGCCTGGCATGCTAATGCATATGGCGGCACGGGTAAAAGGTTTAACTGGGGTCGCCTGCCTCTTGTTCGTGATTACCCGCTCATACTCGCTGGGGGGCTAACGCCAGACAATGTTGTTGAAGCCATTCAGACAGTGTCGCCCGATATGGTCGACGTGAGTGGGGGAGTAGAAAGTGAGCCGGGTGTTAAAGATGAGTCTAAGCTGCGTCTTTTTATTGATCGGGTTAAATCTTGCTGATAACTCTAGCTAGGTTCAGCCATCTTCGCTCTTGGGCCATCACATTTAGGCGAATATTTGTCCGGACATTCTATGGGTGACCGGATTGTCATGTTAGAATACGAACTAAGAAAACCTACATCTCTCTCTCTTGCTGCCTTTGGCCGCTCGAAAAAGGAAGTTTATGAACTGGCTTAATCGTATTCGCCCAAAGGGCCCCGCAGCGGCTAAAACTGAGCGGGTTAACTCGGTACCTGAGGGCCTCTGGAAGAAATGTCCTAAATGTGCCTCTCCTTTATACCGTCCTGAGCTCGAACGTAATTTGGATGTTTGCCCAAAGTGTACCCACCATATGCGGATTGGCGCTCGGCGCCGTCTTGATATTTTTTTGGACACCGACGGTAGGCAGGAATTAGAACCTGAACTTGAGGCGTTAGATCGGTTGAAGTTTAGAGACGTCAAAAAATATAAAGATCGCTTATCTGATGCGCGAAAAAAGACCGGTGAGAAGGACGCGCTAATCGCAATGAGTGGGACTCTCAAAGGGATTCCAGTGGTTGCTTGCGCTTTTGAGTTTGCGTTTCATGGTGGCTCAATGGGCTATGCCGTCGGTGAAAAGTTTACTCGAGCGGCTAATCTGGCACTTGAACAGCGTAAACCACTTATTTGCTTTTCGGCGACGGGTGGGGCTCGAATGCAAGAAGCGTTGATTTCGTTGATGCAAATGGCGAAAACTAGTGCGATTTTAGAAAGACTAAGATTAGCGGGTGTACCCTATGTCTCATTCATGACCGATCCAGTTTACGGTGGTGTTTCGGCCAGCTTGGCAATGCTAGGCGATTTAAATGTCGCTGAGCCTGGCGCTAGGGCAGGGTTCGCGGGACCTAATGTCATTGAAGATACTATTCGACAGAAATTACCGAAAGGGTTCCAGCGTAGTGAATTTTTATTAGAACATGGCCATATCGATATGATTCTGAGTCGAAGCGAGATCCGAGATAGAGTGGCAAGTGCGTTATCTAAATTCATGAATATCCCAGAGACTAATGATGCCTAATCGTTCCCTCAGTGAGTGGTTGGCTATTTTAGAGGCTAGGCACCCTAGTGAGATCGATCTAGGTTTGGAGAGAGTTTCCGAAGTATGGGATAGGCTCAATGTAAGACGAGAGGCCCCTCAAAGTGGAATCAGACCAACTGTTGTTACGGTTGCGGGAACCAATGGAAAAGGCTCTTGTATAGCAGCTATGCAAGCGATTTTACTGGCCCACGACTATTCTGTGGGTGTTTTTACGTCCCCACACTTTTTAAAGTATAGCGAGAGAATTTGTATTGCCGGAGTTTCAGTGTCAGATGAGAGCATAGTAGATGCTTTTGTTGCCATCGAGTCGGTTAGGGGAGATATTTCGCTTACCTATTTTGAATTTAATACTCTTGCCGCTTTAGTTATATTTGGGGAGCATGAACTCGATATTGTCTTGTTAGAGGTAGGGCTCGGTGGGCGCTTGGATGCCATTAACATCATTGATTCCGACGTTGCTGTCGTGACGAGCATAGATCTTGATCACCAAGATTGGCTTGGTAATACTAGAGTAGAGATCGCGGCAGAGAAACTGGGCATCTCAAGAGCTAAAAAGCCCTTGATTATTGGGGAGCAAAACCCTCCAGAGGGCTTTGACCAATTGGTTCAAAAAACAGGTGCTGCTGCGTTGCTGATAGGCTGCGATTTTTCTATTGTTAACAATACTAAAGGAAGTCATTTTACATCGCTGGTTCAGGACTCAGGGGTGCAGTTATCATTTCCTGATATTGAAGTGAGGGGATTGCTGCCTCAAAATAAGATTCTGGCGATTCAGGCATTGATCAGTGCCGGCATGCAATTGGAAACCGAAAAGGTCACCGAATCATTAAAGAACGTGTCACTCATGGGGCGACAGCAGAGCCTTGTATTTAAGGGCATTAATGTATTGCTGGATGTGGCGCACAATCCCGCTGCAGCATCAGTTTTAGAACGAAATATACCGATCATTAAGGGTAAAACCTATGCGGTAGCGTCAGTGTTGGCGGACAAAGATTGGGCTGGAATGATCAGTCAGGTTGGCGGGAGGTTGGATGAAGTCCTGGTAGCTAAAATAAGTGATAATGCACGGGCTAGTTCTGCTCAATCAATGCTTGATATGGTATATAATGCCGGGCTCAAGGGGTATCGCTGTGATTCAATTGAGTCTGCGTTCTTGAAAGTAATTGCGGAGGCTAGTGCAGACGACCAAATAGTCGTCTTTGGCTCATTTCATACTGTTTCGTCAGTATTGAATATTATTTCAAAAGAGGCTTGATGTGAGTGAAGGTTTAGCGAAGCGAGTAGCCGGCACCCTGGTACTGGGGGTCATTGGTTTAATAGTGCTACCTCTTTTGATTGACTTTACTGACCCAAATAAAGTTGACCGTACGACTAAAATTCCAGCAGCACCCTCAATTGAAGCGGTTTCTCTCGAGCGCGCGAAGCGTCCTTTAAGCGTCACTGGCGCCTTTAATGTTAAGAAGTCGTTGCCAGTGGTTACGAATGATGGCGTTGACTTCGGGTTAACTGATAAGGGGCTTCCGCAAGCATGGAGTGTCCAGGTGGGTAGTTTTACCGACGAGCCAAAGGCAAAAAAATTATTGAAAAAGCTTACTGATCAGGGCTATAAGGCTTTTATCGAACGGGCTGTGATTGTTGGTGAAAATCATTATCGGGTTGTGGTTGGGCCTAAAATTGATTGGCGACGTGCTAAGGCCGCCAGTCGAGCAATAGATCGTATATTTGAGACAAAATCTATTATTTTGAAATACGAAACCTAGCTACTAGCAGACCTTAGGAAAGGTATTATGGATATAGCGGCAGTAGATATAGTAATTGTTGCAATTATCACAATTTCAGGGATGATCAGCCTTATTCGGGGGTTTGTTAAGGAAGCAATGTCCCTCGTGATTTGGCTGGCAGCATTTGTCGTCGCTATGACATTCAATGAGCTCGTTGGAGAGTTATTAGTAAACGTTATTGCTCTAGCGTCGATGCGACAGCTAGCAGCTTGGGCCTCTCTTTTCGTTGGCACGCTATTAGTGGGTGCTATAGTCAACTTTTTACTGGGCAAATTGGTAAGCTCAACTGGATTGAGTGGTACTGATAGAACCTTAGGGCTCGTATTTGGGGTTTTTAGAGGTATGCTAATTATTTTAGCGTTGGTGGTAGTGCTTCCTAAGGCATTACCAGTGGATCAAGATTTGTGGTGGACATCGTCAGAACTTATCCCAGTGTTTATGTTATTTAAGGACGCTGGAATAGATGCTGCGGTGGCCATTAAAGACTTCTTAATAGGCTGGGTTTAATCATGTGTGGTGTTGTTGGCATTTCGGGTAAGTCTAGTGTAAATCTGCGGCTGTATGACGCTTTGACGATGTTACAACATCGAGGTCAAGATGCGGCAGGTATTGTCACCGAATCGGGTGGGGAACTCCATCAATGTAAGGGCGAGGGTTTGGCCCGTGATGTATTCCGTCGCAGTCATATGATGAGATTAGTGGGTGATGTTGGTATAGGGCATGTACGCTACCCAACAGCCGGAAGTTCTGGGCCCGCGCTTGCTCAACCACTTTACGTCAATTCGCCTTATGGTATTTTTGTGGCTCACAACGGTAATCTTACTAACGCCGATGAATTGCGCCAACAGATTTTTCGGGATGATTTGCGGCATTTAAATACCGACTCTGATTCAGAGGTCCTTCTCAATATCTTTGCCCACGAATTACAGGCGCAGGGAAAACTTGCTCCTTCTAGCGACGATATTTTTGCTGCGGTGTCGGGCGTCCACGAGCGATGCAAGGGTGCCTATGCAGTTGTAGGCTTGATCGCCAATTACGGAATGTTTGCGTTTCGTGACCGGTTCGGAATTCGGCCGCTATGTTTTGGTAAACGAGAAACAGCTAAGGGTACTGAGTATGCTGTGGTTTCTGAATCAGTCGTTCTCGACAGTCTGGGTTTTGAGTTAATTAGAGATCTTCAACCTGGTGAAGCTCTCTTTGTGGACGAGTTAGGGGTACTTCATCTTCACCAGTGCGCAAAAGAGCATCAATTGATGCCGTGCATATTTGAGCATGTCTATTTTGCACGACCGGATTCACTGATCGACGATATTTCTGTTTATAAATGCAGATTACGGATGGGTGAGAAGCTTGCTGATAAGTTAATTCGACTTAAACCTGACCACGGCATTGATGTTGTTATCCCCATACCAGACACAAGCCGCGTTTCGGCTCAAGCGCTGGCTGAACGGTTAGGTGTCAAGTTGCGCGAAGGTTTCATGAAAAACCGCTATATTGGGCGAACTTTTATTATGCCTGGACAGACCGAACGTAAGAAATCGGTAAGACAAAAACTGAATGCAGTGAAGTTAGAATTTGCTGGAAAGAATGTACTTTTGGTGGATGATTCTATTGTTCGTGGTACGACCTCTCAAGAGATTATCCAGATGGCAAGGGATGCGGGAGCAAATAAGGTATTTATGGCCTCGGCTGCCCCCGGGGTTCGCTATCCCAACGTTTACGGCATAGATATGCCGTCTGCATCTGAGCTTATTGCGCACAACAGGACTGACCAAGAGGTGGGCGATTTAATTGGAGCAGATTGGTTGATTTACCAGGACTTGGAAGATCTAGTAGCCTCTGCAAAGGAAGGCAATGACACCATAACTCGCTTTGAATGCTCAGTGTTTGATGGTCATTATGTAACGGGTGACGTAGACGCTCAGTACCTCGAGAGGGTGGATTCTCAGCGTAACGATTTGGCTAAGAAGGGTGGTGATGCATCCGCGGTTGAGAAAACAAGTCAAGTGATAGGCATACACAATAACACTGCAGACTAATCTTTAGGTTGCCCATCTTATTGGTTCTGGCAGCCATAAAATAATCGAGTTATATTTAACTTTATTTCAACGCAAGGATACTATTGATGCTATCGAGTCTTTTTGGGAGTAAAAGCGTTCCCCTCGGTGATTGCTTACCTGGCCGCAAAGAGGCCATCGTTATTTCCGATGTTCACTTGATCACAGGACAGCCCTTAAAACCACCCTTCGCTGAGAACTTAGAAGCAGTAGTCTTTGCTATGGGCTGCTTTTGGGGCGCAGAACGTCGCTTTTGGGAGCAAGAGGGTGTGGTTTCTACCGCAGTGGGCTACGCAGGAGGTGCCACGCCTAACCCAACCTACGAAGAAACCTGTACGGGGCTGACAGGACATACTGAAGTAGTGCTGGTTGTTTTTGATCCAAGTTTAACTAACTTTAAGGCGTTAATGACGGTCTTTTGGGAGTCTCATGATCCAACTCAAGGCATGAGACAAGGTAATGATATGGGCAGTCAGTATCGGTCTGCCATTTATTGCAGCGAAGCGCAGCTTAGCGAGGCTGAAACCTCAGCTTCTAACGTGCAACGTAAACTAACAGATCTAGGCTTCGGGGCCATTACGACTGAGATTAAGTTAGCCCCTGAATTCTTTTATGCTGAAGACTATCACCAGCAATATTTAGTCAAAAACCCGAGTGGTTACTGTGGTTTGAGAGGGACAGGAGTATCTTGTCTGTAGCTGGCGGTTAAAGCTATCGATCAAGATTCCACTGCATTACTAGTAAGCTCGTCAAGAGCGCTTAGAGCTCTGCGAGTAACTGCCGGGAGCTAGATACTCGCTATTCTTTTACGTTCTGCTGTTGGGTCAGCAAGCGGTATGGCCGCTAGAAGCTCTTTTGTGTAGGCTTCCTTAGGGGCAGCCCATAAGGTCTCTGTATCACCCTGCTCGACAATAACACCACGGTTCATGATCACAACCCGGTCGGAGATGTACCGGACAACTGACAAGTCATGGGATATAAACATCATCGTAAGGTTGTGTCGCTCCACCAGCTCCAGAATTAAATCTAATATCTGCGCTTGGATGGTTACATCTAATGCTGATACAGGCTCATCAGCAATAATAAACTCTGGCTTGGTAGCTATGGCTCGTCCTATGGCGATACGTTGGCGTTGGCCTCCAGAAAACTCATGAGGATACTTGCGCAGCTGGGCTTGAGATAAGCCAACATCATCCATAAGCTGCTTAACTTGGCTCGCAATCGTTTTCTTAGTGGCTATACCATGATAGAGGAGCGGTTCTGACAGGGTTTCAAATACGGTCATTCGAGGATTAAGTGAGGCATAAGGATCTTGGAAGATCATTTGCATCCTCCTACGCCAGGGTACTAGCTGCTTTGCGGTTAAGCCTGTGAGGGTTTGACCGGAAAATTTAACTGATCCTTCAGTGGTGGGAGCTAGCTGTAGAATTGACCGACCTAAGGTTGATTTTCCAGACCCAGACTCCCCAACTAAACCCAAAATCTCTCCGCGCGCGATTTCCAGACTGACATCGTCCACAGCTTTTACATATCGATGTTCTTCGCTATTGCTGGTATTTAGCTGGTTTCTAAAATACGTTTTCAAATGAGTGACTTCAATCAAAAGTTCGTCACTTTTAGCTCGATTCGGCAGAGTCTTGGCACCCTCCGGTATCGCAGCGAGCAGTTTTTTGGTGTAGTCGTTCTGAGTCCTGTAAAAGATATCATCAGTGCCGCCAGTTTCACGAATAGTGCCGTCGCACATGACGAGTACTTTATCTGCGATGCCTGCGACAACACCGAGGTCATGACTAATGAAAATTACCGCTACATTTCGCGTTTCTTGTAGCTTTTTTATCAGCCGAAGGATTTGTGCCTGAATGGTCACATCCAGTGCGGTAGTCGGTTCATCGCAAATTAATAGTTTTGGCTCTGTAATCAACGCCATGGCAATCATTACCCTTTGTCTCATACCGCCTGAGAACTCATGGGGATAACAATCAAACCGCGCATGGGAATCAATGATTCCTACCTCATCGAGCAGGGCAACTGCCGTTCTCTTGGCTTCAACTCGTGTTTTTATCTGACTTCTATCCGGATGATAAATCAATGGCTCAATAAGTTGTTCACCAATCGTTAGGAAGGGATTTAGTGACGTCATCGGATCTTGAAAAATAACGGCTATATCATTGCAACGATGGTGTCTCATCTCCGAAGCAGAGCAGGTTAGTAGATCTTTTCCATCAAACAGGGCCGTACCACCTTCTATTCTGGCGGGAGGCTTTGGTAGAAGGTCAAGCAGACTGTAGCAGGTAACAGACTTACCTGACCCTGATTCCCCTACAATAGCCAGTGTTTCTCCTCTATCGACTGAGAATGAAACATCGTCAACGGCTTTAACAACACCATTACGGGTGTGGAAATATACCTTTAAACCATTTACCTCGAGAATTGCCATTATATAAGTCCTGTTCTAATCCTTAGAGGTTCTAGGGTCAAGAGCATCGCGTAGACCATCACCTAGAAAATTGAGTGCAAACAGCGTTAACGATAGCGCTATACCAGGAAAAATAAGGAGCCAAGGAAATTCTTCCATGGTTTCGACCCCATAGTTAATCAGCAGGCCCCACGAGCTTTCCGGCGGTTGAATGCCTAGGCCTAAAAAGCTTAAAAAGGCTTCTAACAGCATAACGCTCGGAATTGTCAGCGTGGTGTACACGATAACAGGGCCAAGAGTATTAGGAATAATGTGGCGGCGAATTATGGTCCATTGAGACAATCCTAGCGAATTTGCAGCTTCGACAAATTCCTGATGTCTTAGTGCCATAACCTGGCTACGCACAATCCTGGCCATTGTTAGCCATTCAACAGCTCCAATGGCAAGAAACAATAGGAGAATATTACGTCCAAACACTACCATTAACAGTATTATGAAAATCATAAAGGGTAGGGCATACAGTACATCTACGATCCGCATCATGATGGCGTCTAAACGCCCCCCAAAAAACCCTGCAATAGCACCCCAAAGAATACCAATGACAAGAGCAACCGCGGTCGCAATGAAGCCAACCATCAATGATACTCTGCCGCCGTACATAATTCGGGTCAGCATATCCCGTCCAAAAATATCGGTACCAAGCCAATGCTGTAATGAAGGGGCAGTTGCTCCCATATCAAGATCCTGAGTTTCATAGCCATAGGGGGCTATCAGCGGTGTCAATAGGGAGGTTACGATCAGCATTATTAGAACCGCCAGTCCAAACAGTGCTAAACGATTTTTGCTAAGTTTGATCCAGGCATCTTTCCAAAGAGAAGTGCCATGATCTTCGATTGCATCAGTCATCAGTTCGTCCCCCTAATTTCCTGCCTGAGCTTGGGGTTCAACCAAATCGCCAGCATGTCTGATAACAGATTAAATAATATAATAAGGGTCGATAGAAAGATGGTCATACCGAGTATTAACGTGTAGTCACGGTTAAACGCGGCCTGTACATAAAATCGGCCCAAACCGGGAATTTGGAATATTGTTTCTACAACAAATGAGCCAGCTAAAAGCCCAGCAAAAGCAGGACCTAAAAATGCAACAACAGGTATTAGTCCACCGCGCAGAGCGTGCTTTATAATAATTAAACGCTCACTCAAACCTTTTGCTCGGGCTGTTCTAATATAGTCTTGGGACAGCACTTCAAGCATTCCCCCTCTTGATAGTCGCGCAATATAAGCTGCATATCCAGTACCTAGCGTAATTGAGGGTAGAATTTTATCACCGGGAATATCGCCCCATCCAGATACTGGTAGCCAATCCAGATGGATCCCGAAAATAAGAACTAGCAGAGGGCCGAGCAGGAACGATGGCATGCATATACCAATCATCGCTCCGGTCATCGGCAAATAGTCCTGCATTGTGTTAGGCCGCATTGCCGCGCCAACGCCCGCTGTTATACCTACGCTCAAAGCAACTAGCATTGCATAAAAAGCAAGTTCTGCCGTGATCGGTAAACCCGCCGCAATAAGCTCATTAACCGTTCTGCCTGAGTACTTAAAAGAAGGACCAAAGTCTCCTTGAAGTACGTCCCCAAGATAGCTGAGATATTGCTGCCACACCGGTTGATTTAGATTGTATTGTTCCTCGAGCGCTTTGATAACTTCCGGTGGCACAGCTTTATCCGCCGAAAATGGGCCGCCAGGTGCGGAATGTACGAGAAAGAAGGTGACTGTAATGACCATTAATAGCACAGGGATTGCTTGTAGCAGTCGGCTGATAGCAAATCGATACATTTTTAAATCCTTTTTATAATTATTCTTGATCTGGTTGCAAATAGATGTCTTTATACGACGCTGCATTCATGATGTTGGCATCAAAGTTTTTAACGGATGAGTCAACAAGCTGAACGCTGGTGTAGGTATATATCGGTATAATGGGCATCTCATTTAAAAGCATTGTCTCTGCCTGCTGAAACACCTCGAGCCGTTCTTTGTGTGATGACATAGAAGGTGCTACGTCAAGAATGAGACGATCATATTCTTCGTTGCACCAACCAGTGCGATTGTTACCTCCACCGCATAGAAATAAATCAAGAAAGTTGTTCGGGTCGACATAATCGCCGATCCATCCAGCCCGCGAAATCTCATACTCCCCGGCACTTTCGCTGTCTAAGTAAACCTTCCACTCCTGATTGAGCAGTCTTATGTCAATATTTAGGTTCTTTTTCCACATCTCTTGCAGCGCAACCGCAACTTTTCGGTGGCCTTCGTTAGTGTTATACAGAATTTCAGTAGCGGGAAACCCTTTACCATCGGGATAGCCTGCTTCTGCGAGTAGGCGCCTTGCTCCCTCAGGGTCAAATTTAAGATTACTTTTAGGATAATACCCCATGGTGCCTGGAGGTGTCATAGCGTAAGCAGGGATCTGCCCACCTTTAGTTATGTTGTCAACGAGTCTTTGCCTATCTACACTCATAGCCAGAGCGCGCCTGACTCGTGGGTCCTGGAACTGCGGTTTTTTGACATTTAAACGGTAGTAATAAGTGCCAAGATAAGGCGCTATTTTAAGCTCAGGATCCTTTGCCTCGCGATAAACACTAATTTTATCTGCGGGAAGACTACTGGTCACGTGCAGCTGACCAGCTCTAAACATACGCTCCTCTGTCACGATATTTTCGATGGGAATGAAAACGATTTCTTTGAGTGACACATTGTCGGCGTCCCAATAATAAGGATTACTTTGTACCACAATGCGTCGATTAATTTTCCAATCAACAAGTTGAAAAGGACCATTACCCACTAAATTACCTTCATAAGTCCAACGTGTTCCGCGTTGATCTGCGGTTCCAAATTTTTCTATAGTGGCTTGGTGCACTGGAAATAAACTGTAATGATCTAACAGTTGTAGAAAATAGGGCGTCGGGTAGTTCAGTGTCACCTGCAGTGTTCGGTCATCTAATGCTTTTACGCCAACTTCATTAAAGTCAGAAATGTCACCTTCATAATACTGCTGTGCATTTTCAATAGGGAAAAGCATGTAAGCATACAGATTCCCCAGCGCGGGCTGAAGTGCTCTCCACCAAGACCAAACATAATCCTGCGCTACGTGCGGATCACCATTAGACCACCGTGCATTATCACGTAATGTAAATGTGTAGACTCTTCCATTTTCGGTAATATCCCAAGATTCCGCTACGCCTGGCACCGGCTCTAACGTTTTTCGGTTTTTTAGGACTAACCCTTCCATTACAGCTGAGATTATATGATGTTCAGGGACACCAGTTGCGATTTGGGGATCTAAGCTTTGCGGCTCAGTACCGTTTCCCCAGTACAGTGTTCCAGTTTTATTTCCCGAAGAGACATTACTTTCATTGTTGCCGCAGCCAGTCAGGCTAAAGAAAATAACTAATAGAAGAAGCGTCTTAAGGTTCGAACTTAAGGTTATAGATTGGGGTCGGGTGGAGTAGTTATCTGAACAAAAAATCATCGACAAACCCTTTAATAAATAAGCATAATTCCATGTAAGGAACGCAGTGTAGTCAAGGCGGAGTCAGATGTGAAGTGGAATAAATTTGTTTATTTTGATGCTCCTACCTAACATTGATATTGCAGTTTGCAAAATATAAATTTAACGTTATAAACGGTTGCACTTGGCCGGGAAACCTCGGATAATTCTGCGCTAGCTTTAAGGGTGGCCCTCTTTGGTCCCCTCGCAACAGCCAACTGTGAACTCCGCCAGGCCCGGAAGGGAGCAACGGTAGCGGTGCCGCTGTGTGCCGAGGTGTGGCTATTGAGGGTCGCCACCATTAGTTCTTCCTGCTCAGCGTTTATCTGCCTATAATACGACTTTATTTATATATAGAAACTGTTATGAGCTATCAAGTCCTTGCCCGTAAGTGGCGCCCTAAATCATTTTCAGAGACAGCTGGCCAAGAGCACGTATTGCAGGCATTAATTAACGCCTTGGACAATGATCGTCTTCACCATGCCTATCTTTTTACGGGCACTCGGGGCGTCGGTAAAACCACGATCGCTCGAATTCTTTCTAAATGCCTTAACTGTGAAAAAGGGGTGTCTTCGGTTCCTTGTGGCGAATGTAGCAGTTGCAACGAGATTGATGAGGGTCGATTTATAGATTTAATTGAAGTGGATGCAGCGTCACGCACAGGGGTTGATGACATGCGCGACCTTCTAGATAACGTTCAATATTTACCCTCTCGTGGACGCTATAAAATTTACCTAATTGACGAAGTGCACATGCTGTCGAAGTCTAGCTTTGCGGCTCTGTTAAAAACACTTGAAGAACCACCGCCTCACGTTAAATTCTTATTTGCAACTACAGACCCGCAAAAACTGCCGATCACGGTTCTGTCTCGCTGTTTACAGTTCAATTTAAAAAATCTTAGTCCTGCTCGTATCGCTGAGCACCTCCAATTTGTGTTAGGTGAAGAGAAAGTGTCCTTTGATGAAGGTGGTGTGTGGGCTATAGGCAGGGCGGCTGATGGCAGCATGCGTGATGCCTTAAGTTTAACAGATCAAGCCATAGGCCATGGCGGGGGTCATATTAATGAGGTTGATGTCAGCGCCATGCTTGGTACTATTGAGCGTCGTTTCGTCGTCGACATATGTCAAGCCCTAGCGAGTCAAAGCGGTGCTACCTTGCTGTCCTCAATTGCAAAAATGGCAGAGCAATCACCAGATTATGGGGCTGCCATGGGTGATATTCTGTCGGTTTGGCATCAGGTTGCTATATTGCAAACAGTTCCGGAAGCACTTGATAAAGGGCTTAGTCACTTTGCTGAGTTAGCCAGTTTGGCCGAAACGGTCTCTCGTGAAGATGTACAGTTGTTTTATCAGATATGCCTGTTGGGTCGAAAAGACCTAAATTTGGCACCAGACCAACGGTCTGGTTTTGAAATGTCAATGTTGCGCGCGCTTGCCTTCAGGCCCGCCACCAATGGACGGCCGATAGTGGTTAGTCCGGTAATCTTGGAGGTTGACCCCCCTGTAAAAAAGTTTGATGCCGCTGAAGTACCGGTGGCCTCCAATCAGCCAGCGCAGCCTCAAACCACCAGCGTTACTGATGAAGTATCAATGGTTGGACTGCAGGACATTCAAGATACTTCCGAACCGTCGGTTATTGCTGAGCCTGAGGCTGTCGAGGAGGAGAATATTCCGTCCCTGAAAACAAGAGTAGCCTCCGATTTTGCCGATAATATTGCACTTGATGACTTTACTCCAGAGAACTGGGTCGATGTCCGTCGACAGTTAACCATAGGTGCATCATTAGGGGAGGTGGCTAGTCACTGCCTATACCTGTCACGACAAAATAATGAACTGACTTTTATGATCGACGATCAAGAAAATAGTCTCTATGACAGCGGACACCAATTGAGTTTGGCCGACGCACTAACTATGTATTTCGGTCAGGAAATCAAGGTGTTTATAAACTCAGGCTTGACTGAGGCTGAAACCCCCCGCGCTGTTGACCGGAGAGAGACTGCAGAGCGTCACGCGGAGGCGGTAGACATGCTAAATAAGGATCCTTCCGTGCAACGATTTAAACAACTCTTTGATGGGGTTCTTGATGAGCGCTCTGTCCAACCTATAGATTGAGGACATTATGGATATCAATAATTTAATGAAGCAGGCTCAAGAGATGCAAGAGAAGATGGCCGAACTTCAAGCTCAGGCCGCGAAGGCCGAGGTTACCGGTGAGTCCGGTGCTGGTATGGTTCAAGTAATCATGACAGGCAGGCACGATGTTCGTAAGGTTACTGTTGATCAATCTTTGATGACTGAGGATAAAGAGTTACTTGAAGATCTTCTTGCTGCCGCAGTTAATGATGCAGTTCGAAAAGTAGAGTCGAAAAGCAAGGATGCGATGGGCTCAATAGCGGGTGGAATGGGCCTTCCTCCAGGTTTCAAGATGCCATTCTAGATTTCTTAATAAGAGTGAGGATATTTTGTGTACGGACATTTAATTGATCAACTGATTGATGCATTGCGCTGTTTGCCTGGTGTTGGTGCTAAATCGGCACAAAGAATGGCTCTTCAGTTGCTTGAGCGTGACAAGGCGGGAGCGTCGCGTTTGTCTGAGATAATTGCCGAAGCCGTCGAAAAGGTGGGTCGCTGTCAAGAGTGCCGCACCTTAACAGAGCATAGCCTTTGTGGTATCTGTAGTAACACCGGCAGGGTTTCTAACCAAATTTGTGTGGTCGAGAATCCAGCTGACTTGTACGCTATTGAGAGCGCTGGGGGTTATCGTGGAAAATATTTTGTTCTCTTGGGCCATTTGTCGCCGATTGATGGTGTCGGCCCAGAAAAGCTTGGGATTGATGACCTTATCGGCCGTCTTAAGAACCAAGATGTTAGTGAGCTGATTCTGGCAACTAACTTAACTGTCGAGGGTGAGGCAACAGCGCATTTTATCGCTGATAAAGCAAAATCGCTCGGTGTGACTGTTTCACGTATAGCCTATGGGGTCCCCATGGGCGGTGAACTTGAATATGTTGATGGTGGTACATTGAACATGGCTCTACAAAGTCGGAAAACACTTTAGATGAGTATTTGGGTCGATAGTGATGAAAAGCTCAACCATATGCTGAGTGCTCTGTCAGACAAGTACTTACTGGCGGTAGACACCGAATTCATTCGTACCAATACCTTTTATCCTAAAATCGCTTTGATTCAGATATCCGACGGAACACAGTGCTTTTTAGTAGATGTGTTGGCTTTTCGCGATTTCGAGGGCCTTAAGCAGCTGATGGAAGACCAAAGTAGAACTTTAATATTCCATGCCTGTGCTGAAGACCTAGAGGTGCTAGAGCACGGTTTAAATATCATTCCTGATAATATTTTTGACACACAAATCGCTGCTGGAATAGCTAATGTCGGATATTCTATGGGCTATGCACGGTTAGTCCATCGTTTATTTGAGATCGAGTTGGACAAGCAGGAAACCCGTTCAGACTGGTTGGCGAGGCCCCTTACTGACCGGCAAATTGAATATGCTGCTTATGATGTCGCTTATCTCCATTCTATGTATGAGATTCTGACGACGATGCTGTCTGAGCAAGACCGACAGGCTTGGTTTAAAGAGGAAAGTTTGGCAGTCTACACCTTGGTTTCGGACCGGAAAAATACTCAAAATTACCACCGGAAGCTAAAAGGTGCCTGGAAACTGGGTAATGAGTCACTGACGGCCTTAAAGAGGCTCTGTGACTGGCGCGAGATTACTGCTCGCTCTTTGGACAAACCTCGGTCCCATGTTGTGAAAGACAACTCGCTACTCGAAATCGCCAGACGCATGCCTGTTGTGGTAAGCGAAATGCAAGGAATTGATGATCTTTATGGCGGAACGATAAAGAGACACGGAAATGCATTGCTTCAAGAGGTCTCGATAGCTCGTCACGATCAACCTTTGCAGAGACTTCCTGAGCCTCTATCTAAGTCAGTCAGCGCTGTAATGAAAGCGATGCGCGTCGGTCTTAACACCGTGGCTGAGGGAATTGAGTTGCCACAAGAGTTTTTGTCGAACAAAAAGGAGCTCGAATCTATCGTGCGTAGTGCCAGCGAGGGGTCATGTGTATGGCCTGCTCGTTTGAATAGTGGTTGGCGCAAGGACTTGGTTAAATCGGTGCTTCAAGAGGTTTTAATAGAAGCGAAATTAAAATGAACACTCAACAGGTAAGATTAGTTTGCGACATCTATAAGGGTAAAAAAAAGGAGGGTATGTATCTTTATGTCGATAAAAAAGAGGGTTTGAGCAGAATTCCAGATGTCCTGTTAACGAGTTTGGGGCAGTCTAGTTTAGTCACTACGCTGATGATTACGCCGTCCACGAAATTGGCTCGAGCCGATGCAAGGCAAGTGCTAGATGATATAGGTCGTCAGGGCTTTTATTTGCAGATGCCGCCAACCTTATATCCCCTCGACCCTGCCTTGGCAGAGAACTCCAAGCTCCCCTGGAGTCAATAAGTGGATAAATTTTGGCAAACGAAGACCCTTAAAGAGATGGATTCTAAAGAGTGGGAAGCGCTCTGTGATGGCTGTGCCAAATGCTGCCTTGTCAAGCTCGAGGAGCATGATAGCGGTGAAATATTCCATACCAATGTGACCTGTGAGTTATTAGATATAGAGACCTGTAAGTGCAGTAATTACGAGGGTAGGCACTCGGTGGTGAACGACTGCATTAACCTTGATCAAGACAATATACAGACCCTGGGTTGGTTGCCAAAGAGTTGCTCGTACCGATTAATAGCGGACGGTAAGGGTCTCCCTGATTGGCATTATTTGGTCAGTGGAAGCTCGCAGACGGTGCATTCTTACGGGGCTTCCTTGCAAGGTTGGGTTGTGTCGGAGCTGGATGTAAGCGATGATGATATTGAAGATCATATTATTAGATGGGTTGACTAACTATGTACAACGCTGAAAATTATTTATGGGGCTGGATAGCTTATACATCAGGTGTGATGTGCCTTCTATGGGTCGCATGGTGTCTAATGCGAAACATTCGTTTTACTACTTTTCGACAGCTCTTATTGTTGCTGGCGGCAATTTTCTTTTTGACGCCCGTTACCGCCTATACTGATAACCCTTATTTGGCACCGGCCTTTTTTGTAAGTCTCTATGAGGGGCTTATCGCTAATGGAGATGTCGGTTTTCAGCGTGGTGCAGCGCCAATTCTAGCTTTTACCGTTTTTGGGCTCATCGTATATGGTTTGATTCGCCTAATACTTTGGCGGTTTAAGCGAGCCGCCAACGACAAGACCCAGGATCATTGATCTATAGCCGACTTCGCTCAGCAGTCCAGTAAGCTATCACATATGTGCAGCCAATTAGGCCTGCAACACCCATCAACATCGTCGGACCGATAACAAACTTAGTTGGAATACTCGTAATGAGATCGTTTAACGGGAAAAAACTATAGGTTAATCCGCAGCCAATTAGTGCGCCAAGCATCTCAATGGTGACTTCCTTCCAAAAAGGTACAGGATCTTGCAGTTTAATAACTGTAAGCACACGACTACCAAAGCGACGATTACTAAAATAAGGCTCGCTGTTACGTGCCTGATTAAATAAGTTTTCGATATCTGTAGATTGTTTCATAATTTGTCCTCTGGATTCCAACTTGAAAGCAGACTTCTTAATGTTTTTTTGCCTCTATTTATCAGTGTCTTGACCGTCCCTAAAGGAATTCCCATTATAGTTGATATTTCAGAGTGCGTTAGTTCTCGATGTAAATGTAAATGAACGGCCATTCGCTGTTTCGTTGGTAACGCCTTCATGGAATAGGCCAAGTCTCGGTGAAGATCTAGCTCCGAGGTCGTTATCAATGCTATCTGCTGTGAATGACTTTTTAAAATCTCTTCACTCGCGCTTACTTCTCGATTGCGAGCCAATCTAAAATGACTGACCATTTGATTATAGGCAATTCGATAAATCCAACTACTAAACTTAGCGGTGCCTTGGTAGTTTTTCAGGGATTTAAAGGCTTGAATAAATGTTTCTTGAGCCAAATCATCTGCCAGCGCCTCATTCCATCCGGTCATCTGGCGCAGAGAGTAGCGCAGATCTGACTGATGCCTCTCGACAAGAATGCCGAAAGAGTCATGACAGTCAGTTGTCACGACTCTCTCGATGAGTTCCTGGTCCGTGGCTGATGGCATCGGTGCTATTGGTTATCCGCACTTTTCTCAACGTTGCTACCTAAACGACCAATTACGACTCTAGCGACTCCTATGAATAGCGGTATTAACGCCACGGAGGCTACACCCCAATCTATCAGCATCCCTAAGAATAAAAACAGGCCTGTTCCTACGGCCATCAGCATGATCCCTCTTTGTACATTACCTGTTGGGGTGTCTGACCCATGACTACCTTGAAATAGTTCAGTTGGAACGTCTTTGCCTGCCTCTATAAATGTTGTGATCAATAGATCTCTCTGACGACGCTTTCGGTGCTTGTAATACAATATGAGGGCAATAATTATAAAAGGCAGACCAAAGGAGAAGAGAATAAACATTACAACGACAAGGGCTTTACTTGCACCAAAATCTGTCTCTATGTCAACTTCGATACCAGCTTCGACTTGTTCTAACGCCTTTATTATTTCTTGCTTCTCTGACTCAGAAAGCTGGTCCCACTCCGTGGTAGCAAGTTTGCTCACAATTTGAGCAAGCGCGGAGATCTCTTCGTCGTCTGCTGACACCGATATAAAAACATCGTCATTAGAGGTCATTTTATGAATCATTGGATTCTTGTCTTCAGAACCTAGTACCAGCCTTATTTTTTTGTCATTAAACGTTAAGGTGTGCTCTTCGAGTTCTGTAGATTCATCAGCGTAAACTGGTGACGTCAATATGGATGAGACGAGGCCGACGGGTAATAGGTATAGCGCGATCACCAGGATAAGAGGTTTTAATAGGCGTGTTTTCATTAGTTACTCCGTATCTGTTGTTAAGAGCTTAGGTGTTAGTGGGGTGCTCTTTCTTATGTTCAGGGTTTATCTATGAGTACTGTTGGGTCATAGTTAATGCCATTTTTCCCTTATATGACGATTCGTTTAGTAAATATAGATTCAAAACAGTTTGTAGAATAGATTAAAATGTCACTCTTACAACTAAATAACACTGAATGTGGATTGAATGCTATGAAATTTACTGGTACTGAGAACTATGTAGCCACCGAAGAACTGCAGATGGCTGTGAATGCAGCAGTGACACTGCAGCGTCCACTACTTATTAAAGGTGAACCTGGGACTGGAAAGACCATGCTTGCTGAAGAAGTAGCAAAGGCTCTAGGTAAGCCTCTATTGGCTTGGCACATTAAATCCACGACAAAGGCGCAACAGGGACTGTATGAGTACGATGCGGTTTCTCGGTTGAGAGATTCTCAGCTAGGTAGCGATAAAGTTCAAGATATCGGCAACTACATTGATAAAGGCAAACTATGGCAAGCCTTTACCGCTGATGAGCAAGTTGTGTTGC
The DNA here is from genome assembly GCA_963854585.1 of Gammaproteobacteria bacterium. Classification (GTDB taxonomy): domain Bacteria; phylum Pseudomonadota; class Gammaproteobacteria; order Pseudomonadales; family Porticoccaceae; genus HTCC2207. Next base: position 23,598 of record CAWKZU010000008.1, read on the forward strand.
TTATTGATGAGATAGATAAGGCAGATATTGAGTTTCCTAATGATTTACTTCTCGAACTCGATCGTATGGAATTCCATGTTTATGAGACTGGCGAGACTATTAAGGCTATACAGCGACCGATTGTGATTATCACCAGTAATAATGAAAAAGAGTTGCCTGACGCGTTTTTGCGTCGTTGTTTCTTCCACTTTATCAACTTTCCTGATCGCATGACCATGCAGCGAATTGTTGACGTGCATTTTCCAAAAATCAAAAAACAATTGGTCGACGATGCTATGGATATTTTCTTTGACGTCAGAAAGATTCCTGGCTTAAAGAAAAAGCCATCCACCTCGGAGCTTGTGGATTGGTTGAAGCTCATCATGTCGGACGACATTCCCGAGGATATACTGACTAATCGAGATCCAACCAAAGCGATTCCGCCATTGTATGGCGCGTTATTGAAAAACGAGCAAGATGTGCATTTGTTGGAACGGCTCGCATTTATGACTCGCCGTGAAGCTCGATAAATTTTAATATAAGAGCTTAACCTATGCTGATTAATTTCTTTAATACGCTTAAAAAAGCACGTGTCCCAGTCTCTGTTAAGGAGCTACTTGACCTCTTGGCGGCCATGGAACAGAACCTCGCGTTTGGTTCGGTAGATGATTTCTATCTGTTGGCGCGAACATGTATGGTCAAAGATGAGAAGTACTACGATCGCTTTGACCGGGCTTTTGGCGCTTATTTTAAAAACTTAGAGAATATTGACGGTATTGTTGAAGCATTATTACCTGAAGATTGGTTGCGTAAAGAGTTTGATAAATACTTTACTGATGAAGAAAAAGCCAAGGTAGAGAGCCTTGGCGGCCTTGAAAAGCTTATTGAAGAATTTAAGAAACGCCTCGAAGAACAAAAGGAAAGACATGAGGGCGGTAACAAATGGGTCGGCACTAACGGAACATCACCCTTTGGTCACGGCGGCTACAACCCTGAAGGTATTCGTATTGGCGGCCCGGGCGGGAAGGGCACTGCAGTAAAAGTATGGGATGAGCGACAATACCAAGATTTAGATGATTCTGTCCAAATCGGCACACGAAATATAAAGGTTGCACTACGTCGGTTGCGAAAATTTGCGCGGGAGGGTGCGGCTGATCAGTTAGACTTAGATGACACCATACGTAGCACCGCTCGAAATGCCGGTTATTTGGATATCAAAATGGTGCCTGAACGTCATAATGCAGTAAAGGTGCTTATATTCTTTGATGTCGGTGGTTCCATGGACCCCTACGTTAGGCTATGTGAAGAGCTCTTTTCGGCGGCTAAGACGGAGTTTAAGCATCTTGAGTACTTTTACTTTCATAATTGCTTGTATGACTATGTTTGGAAAGACAATCACCGTCGTCGAGAGGAACAAATCTCGACATTTGATCTGATACATAAGTACTCTTCCGACTACAAGGTGATATTTGTAGGCGACGCTTCTATGGCGCCCTATGAGGTCACAAGCCCTGGAGGTAGTGTGGAGTACAATAATGATGAGTCGGGTGCTGTTTGGATGCAGCGCATGGCTAAGAAGTATGACAAGATGGTCTGGTTAAACCCTGTGCAAGAAAAATATTGGGATTACACGCCATCTATAATGATGCTGAAAGAATTAACAGAGGATAAAATGTTCCCTTTGACGCTCGGCGGTCTGGAAAAGGGCATGGCGCTTTTGTCACGCTAACAACAGCTATGTTTCTCTGTTGTTTTACGTACGATCAAATTACTGCGAGCAAAAATGTTAATTAAGTCAGCTGTCACACAGGCCCAGAAGAAAGTAGGTCTATCTACTACGCAGCCAGCTCTGCCGGCGCGCTCAATGTTACAGGTGTGGACTGAGGCTGTGTCTGATTCAACCTCTAAGCCTGCGTTTACCTGTTTGGGGCAAACCCTTAGCTATGGTGAAATAGATCAGTTGTCGCGAAGAGTGGCCAGTTATCTGCAAAAACGCCTCAAGTTACAGGCGGGTGATCGAATTGCCATTCAACTTCCAAATCTAATCCAATATCCAGTCGTTGCAATAGCTGCAATGAAACTAGGTTTGGTGATTGTTAATACTAATCCGATGTATTCAGTGAGAGAATTAGTCCATCAGTTTAATGATGCTGGCGTAAAGGCAGTGATTGTTCTGGATCAGTTTTATGACGTCCTTGCTGAGGCTGCGCCGCAAACTAGCGTTGAACATATCATCGTTACTCGGGCCCTAGATCTAATGTCGCCCTCAAAACAAACGTTGCTGGGAGGGCTAATGATGTTAATGGGTAAGAGGCCCAGAATCAAAGGCCAAGACATCATTGATTTTAAGGATTTATTAGCCGGTGGTACCAGCTATGGTAATCACAGAGCCTCCGTGGATGATATTTGTGCTCTGCAATACACCGGTGGGACTACTGGCCCATCTAAGGGGGTGATGCTGACGCAGTCTTGTTTGACCGCCAATGTCGCTCAGGCATTGGATGTCATATCAGTTGCATCTGAGTCGGCAAGATATAGCGTCACTGCTCTACCGCTTCCGCTTTACCATATATATGCTTTTTCACTCTGTGTTGGTGTGTTACCAGCACTTCGGGGTCATTCGGTATTGATTCCGGACCCTCGCAACATCCCGTTATTTGTCAAGGCGATCAAGAAATCGAAAATTCAGATTGTTTGTGGTTTGAATTCCCTGTTTGTTGCGCTGTTAGAAAATAAAGACTTTCGGCGGCTTGGGTTTGATCAGCTCAAGATGACGTTGTCTGGCGGAATGCCACTTATGAAAGCAGTAGCAGATCAATGGCAAAAAGTGACTGGGTGTATTGTCAGTGAAGGTTATGGGATGACTGAGTCCTCACCTATAATTTCAATGAATCCACCTGGCTTTGAACGAATTGGCACCGCGGGGATACCCGTCCCAGGGACAGAGATCAAGGTCATTGATGAGGCGGGCAAAGAGCAGCTCGTTGACGGCGTTGGCGAGTTATGTATCCGCGGCGACCAGGTCATGGCCGGCTACTGGAACCAGCCTGAGCAAACAGCCCAGACTGTTGTTGACGGTTGGTTACATACGGGTGACATTGTGACAGTGGACAATGAGGGCTACATTACAATCGTTGACCGGCTCAAAGATATGATTATTGTGTCGGGCTTTAATGTTTATCCCAATGAACTTGAGCAGGTGCTCACTACGCATCAAGATGTATCCCAATGCGCCGCAGTGGGCGTTCCTGATGATAAGGCAGGTGAGGTCGTTAAAATGTTTATTGTCAGATCTAATTCTTCACTGACTGAGTCTCACGTCATCGAGTTTTGCAAGAAAAATATGGCGGGTTACAAAGTTCCCAAAGCCATAGAATTTCGCGACTCATTACCGATGACCAATGTAGGCAAGGTTCTGCGCAAGGACCTCAAAGGGCTCTAAACTAGAACGCTTTATTTGAAAAAAACCGGGCTTAAAAGCCCGGTTTTTTTGTATTACTGTTGATGTAATATCAAGTGTTAGAGCGAGTAAAGAACCCCAAGCAACCCAACAGTAGTCAGCACGATGGTATAGGGTAGAGCCATAATAACCATCCGCATATAGGATAGTCTTATCAATGGTGCCAAGGCAGACGTTAGTAAAAACAAGAAAGCCGCCTGTCCATTAGGCGTTGCTACACTAGGGAGATTAGTGCCGGTATTAATAGCTATAACGAGTTTGTCAAAATGATCTCGAGTTATATCACCTGCATCAAACACGGCCCTAACCTCATTAATATAAACCGTAGCAACAAATACATTGTCACTGATAGCGGATAGCAATCCGTTTGCAAGGAAAAATACGGCCGGCTGAATGGCTGGATCTTGGGCTAAGACCCAAGTGATAACGGGCGAAAATAGATGCTGTTCATGAATCACTGCAACGATAGCGAAAAATACCACTAAAAGAGCAGTAAAGGGCAACGCCTCTTCAAATGCGCTCCCTATGCGATGCTCTTCAGTAATACCATTAAATGACGTCAAAAGAATGATAACCATAAGGCCGATCAAGCCTACGGCGGCCCAGTGAAACGCAAGACCCAGCACCAAAATAAACGCAACAATGACTTGAACAATGAGAGCCGCCTTATCATATTGGGTGCGCTTAGCAGTGTCATTATCACTTGATTGCTGGAGGACCTCTCGAACTTCATCGGGTAGCTTGGCGCCATAACCGAATACCTTGAATTTTTCTAACAGGACACAGCATATCAATCCGCAGACTAGTACGGGCATAGTGACAGGTGCCATGCGCATGAAGAATTCAATAAACTCCCAGCCCGCTCTTTCTGCGATTAACAAATTTTGTGGTTCGCCCACCGTAGTACAAACACCGCCCAATGCAGTACCAACGGCACCATGCATGATGAGGCTTCGCAAAAAAGCCCTAAAATCGTCTAGATTACTCCGATGATTGTCCTGCAGCCTATCGTCATCACTATGATCGTGATCCTCATCAACAATCTTTCTGCCTGAAGCGACCTTGTGGTAAACGGAGTAGAAGCCAACGGCTATTGTGATTAAGACGGCAGTAACGGTTAAAGCATCTAAAAAGGCCGACAGAAAAGCCCCTGAAAAGCAAAACATGAATGAAAGGGTTGTTTTTGATTTCACGTTAAGTAAAAGTTTAGTGAAAACAAACAACAGCATATCTCTCATAAAATAAATGCCAGCAACCATAAACATCAGCAACAAAATGACTTGCAGATTGGCCGCGACCTCTTGGTAGACCGCTTCTGGGCTCGCCATTCCAAGAATAATAGCTTCAATGGCTAATAGGCCGCCAGGTTGAAGTGGGTAGCATTTTAAAGCCATCGCTAGGGTAAAGATAAATTCAGCTATTAGTGCCCAGCCTGTGACAAAGGGACCAAAGATATAAAGCATAATGGGATTTAAAATCAGAAACGCAATGATTGCGGCTTCATACCAACCGGGGGAGTTACCTAAAAAGTTCTTTTTAAAAGCCTGGGAGAGCGTCGGTGTCATCTATGAATTCCTTTTTTATATTGCATGTAAAGTAAATTTATATGGGGCAGCGGTGTAGCCAATTTACCAGTCAGTACAGTAAAACATCCTAGCCAACCATGCTAGACTTACATCACTTTTTAGTAGCGGCAAACCTTATCTTTACTCCTCTGTTTTTGCAAGGGCTGGAGGTTAAATTCGAATCATATTTAGAGGCTTAATTCTTGTGCTTGCACCTTCACAGCTAAACGGGTTTGTTGCTAGTTCAAAACCAATCGGGAGTAGTAATAAGTGGATTGTGGCAGTGATCGATGGCGACTTGTTGATAGCAGCGGATAACTCTGCTGGAGCGGGCTCCATAGCGATTGATACCGATCAGGCCGATTCCCTCAAATTTTTTCGGGAACGCAGTATTTGTGTTGGACAATGGCAGGACAGCGACTGTGAAGTATGGGAGTTGATCCCAGAGGCTGCAGCAATAGAAGGTTTTACCCGAGTTGAATTAAGATCTGTACTTGCTAAATCGCAAGATGCAGAGTTCTCGCTTATTTGCCGGGCTTTACAGCTTTTGGATTGGCAAGTTAAGCATAAGTATTGTGGATCTTGTGGACAACCCAACCTTGTTTCAGAGACAGAGCACGCACTCCAATGTCATTCATGTGATATTCAGCAGTATCCGAGAATATCACCCTGTGTCATTGTAGCGGTCATCAAGGATGATAAATGCCTGTTTGCTCGGCATCCCAACTGGCCTGAGAATAGGTTCAGTACGCTCGCTGGATTTATTGAGGCCGGCGAGAGTGCTGAGCAGGCACTTCATCGCGAGGTGTTCGAAGAAGTCGGTATCGAGATTGAGAATATTCGATATGTTGGCAGCCAGGCATGGCCGTATCCAGGTCAACTAATGCTGGGCTATATGGCTGAGGCAAAGACGGACGTAATCAAAGTCGATGGTGTAGAGATAGCGGAGGCAAACTGGCATAGGTATGACCAGCTACCCGATGTTATTGCGCCCTCGACTATCATGGCAGGACGCTTGATCGAGCAGTTTGTCATGGAATCGAAAGCTAAGTACGGCAGATAACAGCGCTATTGCTTGCCTTGTATAAGAGCGTTTAATATAAAGAACTATTTATAATTTGGAGTCTGGTTTGGAATTTTTATTTGAATATGGGTTATTTTTTGCCAAAGTCGCGACGATGTTAGTCGCCTTTATTGTTATTGTTAGTGTGATTGTCAGTGCTAGTCAGAAAAATAAGGTCGGCCCAGAGAAAGGCCACCTTGAAATCACTCCACTGAACCCACAGTTTGAGGACCTTAAAGAAACTATGTTGCTGGCTACAACGGATGAGGTGCATCAAAAAGCGCAAGAGAAAAAATTACACAAGGCTAAAAAGAAACAGATTGCTGCAGACAAAAAGGCCGCTAAGAGCGCCAGTGCATCCCAAGACAGTCCTGAGAGTAAATCAAAAAGTAAAGTCTTCGTGCTTAATTTTAATGGCAATATCAGCGCGGCGGCGGTTGAGCACCTGCGCGAAGAGATTACGGCAATTCTGACCCAGGCCCACAGCAATGATGAGGTCCTATTAAAGTTAGAAAGCCCAGGCGGCATGGTGCATAGCTATGGCCTTGCCAGCAGTCAACTAGATAGATTACGCAAGAAAAATATCCCGTTGACGGTATGCGTCGACAGAGTGGCCGCCAGCGGGGGTTACATGATGGCTTGCGTGGCAGATAAAATTCTAGCTGCTCCATTCGCGATTATTGGCTCGATTGGCGTTGTGGCACAGATTCCTAATTTCAATAAGCTGTTAAAAAAGCACGATGTGGAATTTGAAGTATTAACCGCCGGTGAGCACAAGCGGACGTTGACAATGTTTGGAGAGAACACAGATAAAGGCCGTGAAAAATTCGTAGAGGAGTTGGATGACACTCACCAGCTATTTAAGGATTATGTCTCAGAGCGCAGACCTCAGGTAGATATTGATAAAATAGCTACGGGTGAAATTTGGTTTGGATCAAGAGCCTTAGCCATGTCGCTTGTTGATGACATCCAAACCAGTGATGAGTACCTGATGTCTCGGATTGAAGAAGCGGACGTATTTGAGGTGGCTTATGTCTTCAAGAAAAAGCTGCATGAACGATTAGGTATAGCCGCCGAGGAGAGCGCTGATCGCCTGTTAGTGCGATGGTGGTCGAGATTGACTCAAGGCTCTAACAGACCCCTCTAGGCCTATTTAGTCCCGTCGAAGCTTGTCATTTATTGCAATTGGGGTTGGGAAGTTTAGAACAACTATATAGCTTGAAACCAAGAAAGTAAGAATTGCAGTTCCTTGAATTAAGTGGGAAGTATGGGAGCCTATCAAACCTGTGTTAAAGGCGAGGTAGGCGATCATTAGAGAGAACTCGCTATTTTGCCCTAATCTAAATCCTATATCCCAGGCCAAGGCCTCGGTTTCGCTCTGTGACTTTAGTAGCCAGTGGTAAGTCAGGGGCTTGATTGTTAGCATCAGCGTTGCTAACAGACCTGCAGCTACTGCTATGGCTGGAATTAACGAAAGGTCAAAGCCGCTTCCCAGCGAAAAGAAAAACAAAATCAAGAAGAAGTCTCTTAGTGGTTTTAGGTTAAGCGCGATATATTGGGAAATGGGACTTGTTGCGATAGAGATGCCTGCCACAAAAGCGCCAATTTCACGTGACAGTCCTGAATACTCTGCTAGTTCTGCGATACCCAAACACCAACCTAATGCTAGCAAGAACACATACTCACCAATTCGGTCAAATCTTGCAAATAGGGGCTGCAGGACTATTTTGACGGCAACGAAACAACCGCCAACTAAAGCGGGCAGGGCGACAAGGCTTTTACCTAACGGCAGCAGATTTCCATTGCTTAGATCCCCCGATATAAGTAACAGTAATACAAAGATAGCAAGGAAGTCCTGCATTAGCAGCATGCCAACCATTAACTCACCAGAATGTTTGTGATGTAGCGCAGTGGTCGGTAGTAATTTGATACCAATAATCGTGCTTGAGAACATCATGGCAATACCAATAATGATGCTTTCGATGTGAGAGTACCCAAACAGGTGGCCTACCACAGAACCTATGAGTGCGAAGAGCGCGGAACTGATCAGTGTTACATGCGTGACCTCACGTAGTACTCTCAATAGAATCTGAGGCTGCATATCCAGGCCCAACAAAAATAATAAAAATATTATTCCTATACTACCAATTTGCCCTATTAGCTCGACATCTGACACCCAGCCCAACCCATAGGGTCCTATTACAGCCCCCAGCAAGATATAGGCAACTAGAAGAGGTTGTCGGCCGAATAGGGCCATCGACGCAACGACGGCTCCGCCTGTGAAGATGAGGAAAAAGATTTGTATAACGTCGTTATGCATAGCGCCTATCGTCTAATTAAAAGCTGTAAGTTTAGAGTGGCTAGTCAGTTAATTTTTGGGAGCGCTAATAAGGAACCTAGAGTTCTAAATCTCTTATTAAGAGATTTTCAGCAAGCTCGTTAAGGACTAAGATTAACGGTAGTTTAAAGAGCAGATCAGGCAATCACAATACCGGAAACTACATTTTGACTATTATTCTAGTCTTAGTGAGCTGTATACCTATAATTTTCAAATGAAGTGCCAAGAAAGCAAGACAGGTTGCTGATTGGTTGGTAAAATGCTGTCCCCAAAAGACTATTAGGCTCTTAACAATGACTGACCATCATACCCCGCAGGAAGGTGTTGACTCAAAGGCTGACGCCATGGCGGCGGTTGCAGTATTACTTATCGTAGTAACGGCCGTTGTTTATTGGCTTTCTAGATTTTAGGTTTAAGAATCGAGACCTCTGAGCAATGTTGATACAGCAGAAAAATGCAGAAATAGCGGTAGAAAGTCAGCGCCGCGTCGTTGAAGAGTACCTCACTAAGGTGCCCTCGGCTAACAGTATCGATAAGTTTGACCTAGAGCGCCTCAAGGCGAGAATAAAGTCTGAATTGGCTTCCAAAAATGCAGTGCTTATTGCTCATTATTATACCGACCCACTAATTCAGCAACTCGCAGAGGAGACGGGCGGTACGGTTTCTGATTCCCTGGAAATGGCGCGCTTTGGTGCCAATCATGATGCGCAGACGCTGGTAGTGGCTGGCGTTAAATTTATGGGTGAGACTGCAAAGATTTTGACGCCACAAAAGCGCGTGGTGATGCCAACCCTCGAAGCAACGTGCTCGCTAGACGTGGGTTGTCCTGCTGACGAGTTCTCTGCCTTTTGCAATGAGCACTCCGATAGAACGGTGGTGGTATATGCCAACACATCAGCGGCTGTTAAAGCTCGAGCTGACTGGGTTGTAACTTCAAGTATTGCCGTTGAGGTTGTTGATTATCTTGATAGTCTCGGTGAAAAAATCCTCTGGGCGCCAGATAAGTATCTTGGTGGTTATGTTCAAAAAAAGACAGGCGCTGATATGCTGCTATGGGATGGAAGCTGTATCGTCCATGAAGAGTTCAAGGCTAAGGGTATTTTAGATCTTAAGCAAATCTATCCAGATGCTGCTGTACTAGTCCATCCTGAATCACCAGACTCTGTTGTGAGTATTGCCGACGTTACTGGGTCTACGTCACAGCTCATCAAGGCGGCAATGACGTTGCCTAACAAGCAACTGATTGTCGCTACAGATCAGGGAATTTTTTATAAAATGCAGCAGTCTGTGCCAGATAAACAGCTACTTATAGCCCCTACAGGGGGCAGTGGGGCCTCTTGCCGAAGCTGTGCCAGTTGCCCTTGGATGGGCATGAACAGTTTACAAAACTTACTGTCATGCTTGGAACAAGGCAGTAATGAAGTCTTCGTCGATCCCGCTGTTGCAACTCTTGCGATGCAGTCCCTAGATAAAATGATGACATTCAAAGCACGTCATTTAGATTAAAGTCGCTTAGCTTTTTCTTCCATTGAAACCACATCTCTAAGGCGTTGACTGACGATGGCTGAGCGTTTGAAGTCTGCAGCTACCAGTTTTGTAGCCAACCCCAATTGTTCTCTAGCTAGGTCGAACGCACCTACCAATATAAAGTACTCCGCTCGCGCTTCATGAACCCCTGAAATATTGCCTGCCAGCCCGCGCACCTCGGCAAGCCTATACCAAAGCATAGGGTCTTCAGGTCGATCGCGGGTAAGAAGTGTTAATACTATCGCTGATTTTTCATATTGATGGTCTTGCCAGAGAACCTCACTCTCTAGCGCCATGAGAGGATAGCTGTTTGGCGTTAGCGCTAATAGTCGTTTAAGTTTAGAGAGAGCTATCGCATAATTCTCTTGCGCAAGATCTATTTCGATGTCGGTATATTGATACGCGATCTGCCGAGGCTCCTCTGCCAGCAGCGCAGCGATCAGTATATCAGCCTTGATGAATTCACCGGCGTTCAAGTACGCTAGCGCTAATCCATAGTTCGCAGCATCAGGGCGTAGCGTGTTATTTTTCAGCTCCGTTTGGAATTTTGTGATGCTGATCTTTGTAGAGCTGTCCATCGCCACAATTGCTCGAGCCTGCATCAGGTAATAGTCAGGATGTTCAATATAGTGACGTCTCGATGCACCCATACTTCGACCTCGGGCATCGGCGATGCGCTTCTCTGTGACAGGGTGGGTCAATAAAAACTCAGGTATGCGAGTTCCTGAATAGCGTGTTTTGGAGAGTAATGTCTCAAACATATCCCCCGCAGCAGAAGGATCTCGACCCGACCTTTCCATTGTTTGCAGCCCAATTCGATCGGCTTCTTGCTCGTTAGATCTACTGTACCTAAGCTGGCTTTCTGCGGCGTAAGCCTGGCTGGCACTCATTGCAGCCATTCCGGCATCGCCACCCACTGTTGCAGCAACAACGAGCCCAGCTAATAGTCCTGCAAGGGTCACCATTGATGATGATCGTCGTGCTTCGAGTCCCCGCGCGAAATGTCTTTGGCTCAGATGGGCAAGTTCATGAGCCAACACTGACACCATCTGATCCTCATTTTCGGCAAAGGCAAACAGCCCCGTATGTATCCCAACCACACCGCCTGGCACGGCAAATGCGTTCATCGTGGGGTTTTTTATGATGACTAGTTCGAGTTCCGGGTTTTCTAGATCACTGAACACGGCCAAATTGTAAATTAGTTCTTCGAAGTAAAGCTGCATCAAAGGGTCATCGTGCTCTGTAACCCGACTACGGAAGACTTTTAGCCAAGTCCGGCCGAGTTGATACTCTTGTTGTTTAGACACAATGCCAGAGCTACTGTCACCAAGAAGTGGTAATTCAATCTCTTTTGCTAGCGCGAGATTCGTCGGAGCTAAAAAACACCAATATGTGAGTAGCAGCGTGATTAAAAGTCTTAACATAGCCGTCGCAGGCCCTTTTTGGTCGAATTGGCTGTATAGTTCAAGCATACACGGGGCATTTAAAATTTCTACCCTTGTTGCTGATATAAGTTAAATGTTCGACAGTTGAAACTTCGACTCGTTTCATGTCTTATAATGGTTTAGGAGCAACTAGGTAATTTAAACTGGTCTGTATTGAGTGGTTTTTCTTAAGGAACGTCCATGAAGCAAGTGTTAAATAGGTGGTTAGGTCGTTATTTCGGCAACGAAGAAGCTGTCCTTTTGGCTGTGATGTTGGTGGCGTCGCTTGTGCTAATGGCAACTATTGGCGGATTTTTGGGGCCTGTCTTTGCGGCTCTGATTTTATCATTCCTTCTGCAGGGTGTTGTAAATACCTTGCAACGCGCTGGCGTGTCACCTCGCGTATCTATGGTAACGTCTTACGTGCTTTTCCTGCTCGGCTTGATCACTATCGTCGTTGGTTTAGTCCCTAGTGTTGGGAGGCAAATGTCTCTGCTACTGGCCGAAGTCCCTAATATTATTAGTAGAATTCAGGCTTTTTTGGTGACGTTACCGGAAACATATTCCGATTACTTGACGGTGGATCAGTTCGAGTTGTTATCTATGCGGATTTCTGAAGAAATAGCTAACATGGCTGAGCAAATACTGACCTTTTCAATCAGCAGCTTCCCCAGTCTCTTAGCTGTGGCTATCTACTTGCTTTTAGTTCCGGTCTTGGTTTTCTTTATGCTCAAAGATAGAGAGAAATTATTTACCTTTGTAGCGGGTCTTTTACCTCGCAAGCGGCCAGTGATGAACATTATTTGGTCTGAGATGACCGTTCAGTTTGCTAATTATGTTAGAGGGAAGGCGATCGAGATTCTGATCGTGGGCTCACTATCCTTTGGTGCATTTCTGCTGTTAGGCCTCAATTACGCGGCGTTATTAGCGCTGCTAGTAGGGCTCTCGGTACTGATACCCTATATAGGGGCGAGCGTTGTGACCTTGCCTGTATTACTCGTTGGATATATGCAGTGGGGTTATTCCGCTGAGTTCTTGTGGTTGTTTTTTACCTATGGCGTTATTCAGTTTTTCGATGGAAACGTACTTGTGCCGCTTTTGTTTTCTGAGGTGGTAAATTTACATCCAATCGCTATTATCGTGGCAGTCCTGCTTTTCGGTGGTATTTGGGGTTTTTGGGGCGTATTTTTTGCGATCCCGCTAGCGACTTTGGTCAAAGCCGTGTTTAACGCTTGGCCGGATGGCTCAATGGTTGAAGATATTCCAGAAGGGTAAGCAGGGCTTTTATAGGCCAAATATTGGGCTGGCCCTCTTTCTACCAACTCATCAGGTTGTTTTAAACCCTCATATATGTAATTTAACTAACTACCACTATATTTTTAAAACAAAATTAAGCTATATTATACAGTAACTTAGCGATAAATTATATTTCCTCACCAATCAAGGTACTTTAAAAGTAGCTTTAATTCGTTGTTTTTTGTAGTTATACTACACGCCTTTAAAGAGTGGTTATTTTCCCTCGATTCAGGCTGTTAGTGCGTTGCCTTTACCGCTGTAGGAAAATCCCATCTAATAGGCCAGCGTTAGGGAATAGACCATGCATGATTTAGATCCATCTGAAACGAAAGAGTGGCTAGATGCTCTGGACTCCATAAGACGAACTCAGGGTGATGATCGCGCCAGCTACATCCTAGATGTCTTACATTCTCACGCTACTGAAAACAGACTACAGCTACCTCAGTCGGTTACTACCCCTTACCGGAATACAATTCCCGTTGATCAAGAGAAAGTGATGCCTGGGGATCTGTTTATGGAGCGCCGCATTAGGTCCTTAGTGAGATGGAATGCACTTGCGATGGTGATGCGAGCCAACACGCAAAGTGATGGTATTGGCGGTCATATTGCTAGTTTCTCCTCCGCAGCAACGCTTTACGATGTGGGCTTTAATTACTTTTTTAGAGGATCTAAAGATGACAACTTGGGTGATCTGGTTTTTTTCCAGGGTCATAGCTCACCAGGAATGTATGCTCGTTCTTTCTTGGAAGGGCGTTTAAGTGTAAGTCAGCTAGATAATTTTAGGCGAGAAGTCGATGGCTCGGGACTTTCTTCGTATCCTCACCCATGGCTGATGCCAGACTATTGGCAGTTTCCAACTGTTTCAATGGGTTTGGGTCCCATTCAGGCCATCTACCAGGCCCATGTGATGCGTTACCTGTCCGCTCGAGGTCTAGTCGCTCGAGGAGACAGAAAGGTTTGGGCATTTCTTGGTGATGGGGAGTGTGATGAACCTGAAACCCTCGGAGCAATATCATTGGCGGGTAGAGAAGGGCTAGAAAACCTGATATTTGTTATTAATTGTAACTTGCAGCGGCTAGATGGACCGGTACGTGGTAACGGAAAAATCATTCAAGAACTGGAGGGTGCGTTCAGGGGCGCTGGCTGGAATGTAATTAAAGTAATTTGGGGCCGTCACTGGGATGCGTTAATAGAGAGAGATAAAAGCGGATTATTACTCCAGCGTATGAACGAAGTCTGTGATGGAGAACTCCAGAATTATAAATACAATGGTGGCGCGTATACCAGAGAGCATTTTTTCGGGAAGTATCCGGAATTGCTAGAACTGGTTAAGGATCTAACCGATGAGCAGATTATGGGTCTAAATAGGGGTGGTCATGACCCCTATAAGGTCTATGCTGCTTATTCAGAGGCTGTTGCTAATAAAGGCAAGCCTACGGTGATTCTTGCGCAGACCGTTAAGGGTTATGGGTTAGGGCAGGGCGGCCAAGCTGCCAATGACACTCATTCCGTTAAAAAACTTGATATTGAAAATCTTCGGCGCTTTAGAGATAGATTCGGTATACCCATTTCTGATGAGCAATTGGAGACTGTCCCCTATTATCGTCCCGCAGAAGATAGCCCGGAGCTAACATACATGAACCGTCGGCGGGAGACTCTTGGGGGTCCACTTCCGGCCCGCAAGTCCGAATTCAAGGCTATGAATGTTCCCGGTCTTAAAGTCTTTGAAAAGCAGCTAGCCAGCAGCGGTAAGCGAGAGATATCGACCACTATGGCCTTTGTCAGAGTCTTGTCCACATTGGTGAAAGACAAGAATATAGGTAAAAATGTGGTCCCCATTGTGCCGGATGAAGCTCGCACGTTTGGCATGGAGGGTATGTTTAGACAACTTGGTATTTACACCTCTGTTGGCCAACAGTATGTACCTCATGATCATGAGCAGATTATGTACTACAAAGAAGATAAGAAGGGCGTTATCTTAGAGGAGGGCATCAATGAGGCCGGCGCTATGTCGGCATGGTTGGCGCTTGCTACATCGTACAGCACCAATAGTTACCCTATGATTCCGTTTTATATCTTTTACTCGATGTTTGGTTTTCAGCGGATTGGCGATTTAGCGTGGGCCGCAGGCGATAGTCAAGCGAGAGGGTTTTTGATTGGAGCTACGGCAGGCCGTACTACACTTAATGGCGAAGGGCTGCAGCATCAGGACGGACATAGTCTTATCTTGGCCAATACCATTCCTAACTGTAAGAGCTATGATGCGACCTATAGCTATGAACTTGCGGTTATTGTGCAGAGTGGCCTGAAATGCATGTTTGAAGAGAAACAGAACTACTTCTATTACCTTACGACTATGAATGAAAATTATGTTCAGCCTGCCATGCCGGAAGGCGTTGAGGAAGGTATTATCAAAGGGATGTATCCCTTAATACGATCTCAGTTCCCTTACGATAAAGCCAAGCAACATAATAAGGTAACGTTGATGGGAGCCGGAACCATTCTAAATGAAGTCGTTGCCGCCGCAGGTATACTAAAAGAAAGCTATGATGTTACCGCTGACATATGGAGTCTTACCAGTGTCAATGAATTGGTTAGAGATGGACAAGACGTTGATAGGTGGAATTTATTACACCCAGCGGAGACCCAAAGAAAGGGTTATGTAGAGACCCAGCTAGAGGGTATTTCTGAGCCCGTAGTGATAGCCACTGACTATATGAAGGCTTACGGGGAGCAATTACGTCGTTATATTGATAGCCCGCTTCATGTTTTGGGTACCGACGGCTTCGGCCGTAGTGACAGCAGAGTCGCATTGAGACGCTTTTTTGAGGTCGATCGATATTTTATTACGGTATCGGCACTTAAGGGCCTTGCAGATACTGGCGTGATTGAAGCTTCAGTCGTGTCAGAAGCAATCACTAAGTTTGGTATAGATTCTGAAAAAATCAATCCTCTGAATATGTAATTGTTGTTTATGCCTATCGTAGTGGGTTAGCATTGAATTGAAATAAAGGATAAATGAGTGGCTATAGAAATTATTAGAGTTCCCGACCTGGGTGGCGCTGAAACGGTTGATGTTATCGAACTGAGTTTAGCTCAGGGTGATAATATTGCAGCCGAGGACTCGTTAGTAGTCCTGGAATCAGACAAAGCGACGATGGATGTGCCTTCGCCAATTGCTGGCCAGCTAGTGAAGTACTTAGTGGCTGAGGGTGATACGGTTAAAGTCGGCGATCCAATTGTTGAGCTTGAAGTCGCTTCGCCAGAATCGGCTTCTGAGCCACAGCCTGAAGAGTCAGTGAAAGTTGAAGAAATAGAGCCTAAAGCTGAAACGCCAGTGATTAAATCTTCTCCTGAACCCGTGGCCATAGAACCGGTTGCGGCCCATACTGCCGAGGAACCGTCAGGCGGAGTTGAGTCAGGAACTGAAATTTATGCGGGGCCTTCGGTAAGGTTGATGGCTCGAGAATTGGGGGTTAACTTAGATTTCGTTGTTGGAAGTGGTCCGCGAGGTCGTATCATAAAAGATGATATTGACGCCTATGTTAAAGGCAAGCTAACCAGTGTTGCAGGTAATGAGGTCGTTAAAGGTAGTGCAATCCCGGCTATTCCAAGTATTGATTTCAGCCAGTTTGGTCCGATAGAGTCTGTAAAGTTAACTAAAATACAGAAATTGACCGCGGCTAATATGCATCGAAACTGGTTAAACGTGCCACATGTCACTCACTTTGATGACGCAGATATTACTGATTTAGAGAGCTTTCGAAAGTCGCTCAAGGCGGAAGGTGAAGCCAGAGGTGTTCGCATAACGCCCGTTGCGTTCATTATTAAAGGCATAGCGATGGCTCTTAATGCTAACCCTGTGTTTAATCGTTCTCTAGCCTCAGACGGAGAGCACTATATCCAAAAGAGTTACTGCAATATCGGGATGGCTGTTGATACTCCCCGAGGCTTGGTAGTTCCCGTTATTCGCAATGCTGATGAGAAAGGGATATGGGAAATCGCTGCGGATGTAGCTAACCTTGCAGCAAAGGCCCGGGACGGCAAACTCAAACCGTCCGATATGCAGGGCGGATGCTTTAGTTTATCGAGCCTTGGTGCCATTGGCGGCAACGGATTTACGCCTATTGTGAATGCGCCTGAGGCTGGTATTTTGGGTGTTTCCAAATCTCAAATAAAGCCTGTTTGGAACGGCGATACTTTCGAACCAAGGCTTATGCTTCCATTGGCGCTTTCTTATGACCATCGGCTTGTCAATGGTGGTGACGCAGGACGGTTTGTGACCGATATTGTTAAATATTTAAGCGACATCCGATATTTGGCATTGTAATTCTTTCGCTCTAATGCAGAGGTAATCATGCAGTTTTTACATACGATGGTTCGTGTGCGTGAACTTGATGTTTCACTTGGCTTCTATTGTGGATCTTTAGGATTAGTTGAGGTCTCGCGGTATGACAGTAAGGCGGGGCGTTTCACACTAGTTTATCTTGCGGCTCCAGATGACGTGGACACGGCCGTCTCTAATCAAGCACCATTAATAGAACTCACCTATAACTGGGATACTGAGGCTTATTCTGGCGGCAGAAACTTTGGTCATCTCGCATTTCGGGTAGCTGATATTTACCATACGTGTCAGAAACTTGTGGATAATAGCGTCGTTCTCAATCGCCCGCCGCGTGATGGGCACATGGCTTTTATTCGCTCACCTGACAATATCTCGATCGAGTTACTGCAGGCTGGACCACGACTGCCTATTAAAGAGCCCTGGGCTTCAATGAGTAATGTCGGCGAGTGGTAGTCTTGCGACGTTATTTAGCTCTTTTTAAACGGTAGCATTTCAATCGCTTGCTCAATATGTTGCTGGATACCGACATCTTCAGATTTCAGATAGCGATCAATAGCGTCTTTAAAGTCTGGATGCTTGATCCAGTGCAGAGAATGAGTTTTAACCGGCTCAAAGCCCCGTACCAATTTGTGCTCACCCTGGGCACCAGCATCATAACGGCTAAGGCCCTTCTTGATCGCAAATTCGATACCTCGGTAATAGCATAGTTCAAAATGCAGGTAGGGAAACTCCCCAAGGCTACCCCAGTAGCGTCCGTAGAGGGTGTCATTGTCAAAGAGGTATAAAGCACAGGCAATGGGCTGGTTCTCCTTAGTGGCAACTGCCATCGCTATTTGCTCGGGCATAGTCGCAGCTATTTGCATGAAAAACCCCTGAGTAAGATAGCCTTTAGTGCCATTTCGCTTAGCGTAGGTACGCTCATACAAACGATAAAACAGGCTCCAAATATCGGCTGTTATTTCGTCCCTAACAAGGACTTCAATGGTGATCTCTTGTTTGACAACCTCGGATCTCTCTTTACGTATCATTTTTCGCTTTCGAGAGGTCATGGAGCTTAAGAACGCATCAAAATTATCATACCCCCTGTTGAACCAATGATATTGAACGCCACTGCGCTTAAGCAGTCGGGGGTCATCAAATAGAGCTAGTTCTTCTGGGCTAGGGAACAGCAAGTGCCAGCTTGAAGCTTCCACATCGTTGGCTAGTTCTATGACCTCATCCAAAAAATGAATGCACTGCTGCTTGCCTAGTTGACTATGACTTCTCACTCTGGTGCCAGTAGACGGAGTGAAGGGTACGGCGGTCACGAGTTTGGGGTAATACTCAAGACCATTCTGGTGGTATGCATTGGCCCAAGCGTGATCAAAAACATACTCGCCCATCGAGTGCTCTTTTAGATACAGCGGCATAAAAAAATGGCCGCTTTGCTCTTCCAACTCTAAATGTATAGGTGTCCAACCGGTATCTGTTGAAACGCTCCCACTTTCCTCTAGAGCCTGTAAAAAGCTAGACCTTAAAAATGGGTAGGATAGTTTGTCAGATTTAGTCATGGCTATGCTGTTCTCATTGTGTTGTTAACACTCTCTTCGCGCTTTATTGGCTTGTGCCCATTACGCTTCATGCGCCATTGTAGTGATTCTAGGGCCACGACACACGGATACAATCGGATGAAGAGATATTACTGCTACGATAGCTTACGGGCAGAGATTAAAAGCTGATCATTTATGTATAATTTTATTCTAATCTTACGGGATAGGGGGGCATTAGGGTATCATTGGTGTCATAAGGTATAACCCCTTCAGATGGAGAGATATTGAATGATTATTAAGCCTCGTGTAAGAGGATTCATGTGTATTACCAGCCATCCCGTCGGTTGCGAAAATAACGTTGTAGAGCAAATTAACTATATTAAGCGCCAGGAGCCGATTGAGGGTCCAAAACGAGTGCTTGTGATTGGTAGTTCAACAGGATATGGGCTATCTGCTCGCATTACGGCCGCTTTTGGTTGTGGCGCTGCGACACTAGGTGTGTTTTTTGAAAAGCCGGGAACCGAGCGCAAGCCTGGGACTGCTGGTTGGTATAACAGTGCGGCATTCCATAAGCATGCTGATGCCGGCGGTATCTATGCTAAGAGTATCAACGGTGATGCCTTCTCCGACGAGGTGAAGCAGCGAGCCATTGACACTATCAAGGCAGATCTTGGTCAGGTTGACTTAGTCATTTATAGCCTAGCTGCACCGCGGCGTCAGCATCCTAAAACAGGAGAGGTGTTTAACTCCACATTGAAGCCAGTTGGTAAAAACATAAGTATGCGTGGTATCAATACTGATAAGGAAACCATTCAGGAATTTAGTCTTGAAGCTGCTAGTGAGCAAGAGATTGAAGATACAGTAGCAGTCATGGGGGGCGAGGACTGGCAGATGTGGCTGGAGGCCCTAGGCAAAGCTGGAGTTCTTGCCAAAGGGGCCAAAACGACGGCCTTTACTTATATTGGCGAGAAAATGACTTGGGATCTTTATTGGGATGGCACGATTGGCCAGGCGAAGAAAGATCTTGATACTAAGGTAATTTCCATTAGAGAAGCTTTAGCTAAAAGCGGCGGAGATGCTCGTGTATCGGTGTTAAAGGCTGTGGTTACGCAGTCAAGCTCAGCTATCCCAATAATGCCGCTCTATTTAGCGATGTTATTTCGTGAAATGAAAGCTGACGGTAGCCACGAGGGCTGTATCGAGCAGCTTTATCGCCTCTTCACTGAAGGACTGTACACACAGGCACCTCGATTTGATGAGGAGGGCAGGCTCAGGATGGATGAACTTGAACTGCGGCCAGAAATACAGGCCGCTGTAGCTCAATCTTGGGCAAAAATTTCCACTGATAATCTTAGACAGTTAACCGATTTTGCTGGGTACAAGCATGAATTCTTGGCTCTTTTCGGCTTTGATATTCCCGGTATCGATTATGAAGCAGATGTAAATCCTGAGGTGGACATTGCGCACCTCGTTTAAGGTACAGACATTTTGAATTCTAACGAGTCCAAGGCCGCGAAATTTCGGTTTGAATTATTGTATCCAAAGTATTGGCCAATCTGGCTGGCCTTCGGATTCTGGCGGTTTATGACCATTTTTCCCTTTCCTATCTTACTGATGATGGGTAAGGTGCTAGGCCTTACTGTTCATTCATTTTCTAGTAAGCGTAAGCATATTGCTAAATGCAATATCGAAATATGCTTCCCAGACAAAACGATTGCTGAAAAACAAAAAATGCTTAGAGATAACTTTATTAGCATGGGTATCGCGATCATGGAAACCGGGATGGCGTGGTGGTGGTCAAAGCGTCGTTTGGCCAAGTTAATAAAGTACGATGGGCTTGAGCATTTGGACTCCGTTAACCCAGGCCAAGGCATAATACTACTGGGTATTCACTACACAACTTTGGAGATCGGTGGCGGGGCTATCTCAATGGCCGCGCAAATGGACGGTATGTACCGTGCCCATGGCAATCCGGTTTACGACTTTATTCAAGTACGAGGTCGGGCATCCAAAGGCGAAGGCAAGACGGTCCTTTATGAGCGCAGAGATGTGAGAGGCACAATGAAAGCCCTCAAGAAAGGCCGAACGGTTTGGTATGGCCCAGATCAGGACTACGGCTTAGTCCAGGGCCTATTTGCTCCATTCTTTGGCATTAAGGCAGCTACGGTTTATGGTACGGCTCGGTTTGCTAAAATGACGGGGGCTGCAGTTGTTCCTGTTAGTCATGTGAGACTAACAGGTAGTGAGGGGTATCAAGTGACTATATACCCGCCGCTAGAGGAGTTCCCGGCAGGAGATGATCTTGTCAATGCAACACGTATCAATCAAATCATCGAAAAATTCATCTTACTTCAGCCGGATCAATATCTCTGGGCGCATCGACGATTTAAAAACCGACCTGAAGGTGAGTCAGATTTGTATAACTTACCGGGCAAAAGCAAATGAACCTGAAAGTATTTTCATTCTTCGGGTTTTACTTGTACCCGACCCATAGGCTCAGTACCATAAGCGCCCTTGTTACGTCGTTCCGCAGGAGAACCAAATGATTACTGGAAGTATTGTTGCATTGGTCACGCCTATGCACGCCGGCTCTCTAGATGTCGATTGGTCTTCGCTGAAAGGCCTTGTGGAGTGGCATGTTGAGCAAGGAACCAATGGCATTGTAGCGGTAGGAACCACAGGCGAGTCCGCCACGTTAAATGTTGCAGAGCATCAGCAGGTCATTAAGGTTGTTGTAGATCAAGTAGCGGGACGTATACCTGTCATTGCAGGAACCGGAGCAAATTCAACGGCTGAGGCAATTATACTGACACAGGCTGCCAAAGAGGCCGGTGCAGACGCCTGTCTGTTAGTTACGCCCTACTATAATAGGCCGACTCAAGAGGGGCTTTATCTGCACTACAAGGCAATTTCGGAAGCTGTGGACATCGATCAGATACTTTACAACGTCCCGGGAAGAACTGCTTGCGATATGCTGCCAGAGACAATAATCCGTCTGAGTAAACTGGTAAATATCGTAGGGGTTAAAGAAGCGACCGGTGACTTAAGTAGAGTGGGCGTTTTGAAGGCCGGCTGCGGTGATTCTTTTGCGGTTTATTCCGGTGATGATGCCACTGCTCGAGAGCTGATGGGAATGGGTGGTCATGGAGATATCTCTGTCACTGCGAACGTTGCCCCCAGGTTGATGTCGGAGATGTGTGCGGCCGCGATAGCCGGCGACAGCAAGAACGCAGCTACGATAGATATGAGTTTAGTTGCCTTACATTCTGCACTTTTCTTGGAGGCTAATCCCATTCCTGTGAAATGGGCAGTGTACAAGATGGGTTTTATGGAAAACGCACTACGGCTACCTATGACAACACTGAGTGCAGCATATCAAGATACTGTCGTTGCTGCGCTTAGCGCCGCTGGTATCACTAAATAATATACGCGCAACTACCTGCGCAATTAAGAAGGCTTTCTTTGATGAGTAAAACAATCTCTAACGCTATCATCTTTATCTTTATTTTCAGTCTCACCAGCTGCGGTTGGCTGGGGCTTAGGGATCGCAGTGAGGACTATCTCCTCTCCGAGGAAACAGCGCCGACAGTGGTTCCAGCTGAAATGGATAGTGCGGGCTTAGGGCAGGCCTACCCGATACCACAAATTGAGATTGATTCTGGACAGCTAAGCTCCTACGAAGTCCCACGGCCGCAGGCCGCTTCGGTGAATACATTTGAGCAATTAGTCAAAATTCAGAGCTTTGATGAGCGACGATGGATATTAATTAATATTGCTCCAGGAGAGTTGTGGCCCCGGCTACGTAGTGTTTTAAACCGCAGTGGTGTACCTTCGGCTCGGGCTGAGGGGTCCTCGGGGCTGATAGAGACTGTTTGGGTGACGTTTAACTCCGATGAAGAAAATTCACATCGATTTCGCTTTAACATAACGCCAGGCGTTCAAATAGACAGCACAGAGATATCGGCGACACATAACCAGGTTGCCAGAGGCGAGGAAGAGTCAGGACGATGGCCTACCACCTCTGATAGCGATCAGCGAGAGCTCGATATGATGACTTTAGTGGCTAATGAGTTGGCTGAAGAGTCTAATTTCGCCAGTGTTTCACTGCTTGCACAAGATATCGGAGGTTCAGCAAAGGTTGATATTCTATCGCCAAAAGTTGCAGATCCTTATATTCGAATGAAACTGGGATTTGATCGCTCGTGGGCTTCACTTGTGTACTCTGCAGAGCGAGGTGGGTTTACAACAATCGACAAAAATCGGAGCCAAGGCGAACTTTTTGTTAATTATACAGAGGCTAGCTCCGAAGAGGTTGGCTTCTTTGGACGAATATTCGGCGGCGGTAAAGAGCAGGATATTATAGAGGTAAATTATCAGATTCTCGTCCAGACGGTTGGTTCTGACACAGAGGTCCGTGTCGTGGATGCGAAGGGCAATAGCTTAACCAGAGTTGAGGCTTTAAAACTACTTACCATAGTACGAAGTAATCTTTCTTGAGGTCTGAACGCTAGTGAAATTTGCCTCCTTAGGCAGCGGTAGCAAAGGGAATTCTACTCTCGTAGAGTCGCAAGATACCTGTGTTATGGTTGATTGCGGCTTTGGCGTAAAGGACATCTGTAAACGGCTATTAGCCCTGGGTAAAACCCCGGAGGACCTAAGTGCTATATTGGTCACCCATGAGCATAGCGATCATTGGAAGGGTGTGGTGCCACTAGCGCGCAAGTTCTCAATACCTGTCTATCTTACGTCTGGCTGCCTAAAGTCCAGAGATATCGATTTTGGTAGTGTTAATTTCAATATTATTGACAGCCACACCCCTTTTGCTATTGGTGACCTTCGGGTTATTCCGGTGCCGGTACCGCATGATGCGCGTGAACCTGTTCAGTATGTCTTTGAGGCTCAAAGCCTTAAACTTGGAATACTAACTGATATCGGGCATTCAACGCCCTTTGTCGAATCTCAGTACTCGTATTGCCATGGATTGTTGCTGGAAGCTAATTATGATCAGGACATGCTAAACACAGGCCCTTATCCCAGCTTTTTGAAAGAGAGGGTAGGTGGAAGGTTTGGGCATTTAAGTAACGATCAACTGAGCGGCTTTTTGAAGAATATAGATCAAAGTAATCTTAAGGTTATTTTAATAGGGCATATCAGCGAAAAAAACAATCATATAGATAAAGTTAAGGTTGCGATTGGTGATTCACTCGCTGTCAGAGATCCACTTAAGTTTGCCAGCCAGGAGGCAGGAAGTGCTTGGATCGAGCTCGAAAACTAGCGTTGAGCTAGGAGAAAAGTGTGACGGAATCGACGTAGATCATAGCCTAGAGAAGAGCAAGTTTTATTTTAGGTTTAAGCTGTTTTTTTTATCGTTAACTGAATTTTTTCCACAGATAGGCTGATAATCTAAAGTTTATATGAGCTATGCTCTGTAAGTCATTGATTTCTGGCGCCACTATACTTAAGTATCTGATTTATAACATTTTTTTATGCTGGTTAAAAAGTGATCAATTTAACAAAAGGCGTGACTAATTGGGCGCTAAACGTTCTGGAACACGGTTAATCCACAAAGTTATCCACAGATATTGTGAGTAACTTTTAGGGCATAATCTTAAGCCTTAGCTAGAAAATTAATCTCAAACCTAGAGCTTGCAGTCTTGCGAGTGGGTGAGCCCCTCACCAATATAGCCCTGTAGTACCTGGAGCTGCTCGCATGGGATGTTATTGTTGTTTTCCACGTTAGCTATAGCTAGTTGCCCTAGCGAAAGCAATGGCCCAATATCAGAGAGCTCGTTGTCATTGAGCTTGACCCTCACCAAACCTTGAAATTGTTCCAAACCATCTAGGGTTTTAATACCGGCAAAGCTGCAATCCAGCGTACTAAGACCGCTTATATCGGTATGACTTTGCATCTTTAATGTTTCTGACAGGCATCGCGATAGGCCTGAATCGAAAACGGTAACATCTTCTGGCACCGGCTTTCTTAGCAGTATCGGCTGATCGTTGAGTGTAATCTCGTAATCAGAGCAGGATAAAAGTAGGCTAATAGCAAAGGCTACAAAAATAAGCTTCATATTGATGGTTCCTAATCCTCGAAGACTCTATTGTATGGTTAAATAGCGACATGTCGACTATTGTTATTAACTGTAAAAATGCCCAGCTATCCAATCAAGCGGATGAATTAGCGCAAGCGCTAGATTATCCCATCCTTAGTGCGGGTCTAAGCCTTGAAGCAAAGCAAGGAATGTTCGACTATGAACTTGTCGTGGACTATCAAGGGATATCCCTATTACCTACTAACGCGAAACTTCATGGTGCTATTCGTTGCGATTTTAGCAGCGCTGCCCATGCTCACCGCAGGAAGCACGGCGGCGGCAATGGTCAGGCGATTGCAAAAGCGATCGGAGTATCAGGTCGCTTTATGCCATCCGTCATCGACCTTACCGCAGGCTTAGGCGTTGATGGCTTTGTATTGGCCTCTCTAGGTTGTTCAATGACACTGATAGAGCGTAATAAAGTGGTGCATAGCTTATTGAGAGACGGTTTGGAGCGAGCGCGAGAGGCAGCAACGACCGATACGGCTCTAGGATCCATTATTGAGCGGATAAGTTTAGTGGGGCAGGATTCGAAAGAGTTTTTAGAATCACTTAGCCCAGAAGATCGGCCTGATATTGTCTATATAGACCCAATGTTCCCTGAAAGAAAGAAGTCAGCCAAAGTTAAGAAGGAAATGCAGGCCTTTCATTCTATAGTTGGGTCAGATGATGATAGTGCAGATTTACTTTCACTAGCCCTTGATCACGCAAAATATAGAGTCGTAGTTAAACGCTCAGTATCAGCTGAAGCTTTAGGAAACCTAACTCCTAGCTATTCGCTAACGGGCAGGAGCACTCGCTTTGATGTTTTTGCGCTTAACAGGTTACCCAACTAATTCTTTCTCGACATGACCAAATAATTTCCGAGTCCGGCCAGTACGAATCCAGCAAGAGCCATTGGAGTCCACTGATAGCTTTCAAATAACGTTGATAGGATGATTGCCACGAAAGGTATTAGAAGGGCGCCATACCCGGCCTTCTCTGGTCCGATTAAAATCATCAGCTTTAGATAGGCACCAAAGGCAAGGATAGTGCCGAAAATTGATAGATAAACCAGTGAAACTGTATAGGAAAGACTATATTCGTAGGTAAATTCGGCTCCAGTAAAGAGCGCTATAACGACTAGGGCAATAGCGCCGTAGAGCGTTCCCCAGGCGTTAATAGACCACACTGAGAGCCCTGTCAGCCCATTGCGCGTTGCCGCCATGTTGCCCAAAGAAGCAATGAAAACAGCCGTTAAACCCAGCGCAAAGCCGATGATGGCACCATCCTCTGAACCAGCGCTTGTTAATTCAGGATAAAATAGTAAACAGATCCCTGATAGTCCTACAAATCCACCTAGTACGATATATGCGCTGGTTGGACGCTTTAAGAAGATTCTGCTGTTGATAATATTGAAGAGTACTATCAGTGAGAATATAGCCGCGATAATACCACTGGCTAAGTAGCTCTCAGCCATATAGATAATCCAATAATTAAGCCCAAATAAACTCACGCCTTGGACGATTAAAAAGGTGTGATTTCGAGAGCTTACACGAAGAGAGATGCCTCTAAAGTAGCACACTATAAATAATAGAGCCGAGGATAGCAGCATGCGATAGATGACTGAGACAATGGGATCTACTGAACCAAGTTGATAGGTAATAGCCAACCAAGTAGAACCCCATATGAGTACAGTTGAGATATACAAGAATCCGACGTAAAAGCTCATGATTGGTCGATTCCTTTAAAGAGGTATCTTAGGGACAACAATACTTAGATAAGTAGTTCGTGAAGAATATTTTTATAGATTTTGGTCAACGTATTTAGGTCATCAATAGATACGTTTTCATCGACGCGATGGATACTTTGGTTAACAGGGCCTAATTCTACAACCTGAGTTCCTATTGGTGCGATAAACCTTCCATCAGAGGTTCCTCCAGCCGTTGATAGCTCAGCCTCTAATCCAGTAGTCCTCGCTATGCAGTTAATAGCTGCCTGAACTAAGTCGCCTCTTTCAGTGATAAAAGGTTGACCACTCAAATTCCATTCTGCCTCGTAGTCCAGTTGGTGTTTGTTCAGTATCGCTTCAGCTCGATCCATCAGCTGCAAGTCTGTTACTTCGGTCGAAAACCGAAAGTTAAACAATACCTCAACGGTTCCAGGTATCACATTGGTAGCACCGGTCCCTGCGTTAATATTGGACACCTGAAACGATGTTGCAGGGAAGAAGGCGTTACCTTGGTCCCATATCTCGCGGGTTAATTCCTCAAGTGCAGGCATCCCGAGGTGAATGGGGTTAGCGGCCAAATGCGGATACGCGACATGCCCTTGAGTACCTTTAATGGTTAGCCGGCAACCCAGTGAGCCACGGCGGCCATTTTTAATGGTGTCACCACATTGAGTGGAGCTAGATGGCTCTCCAACCAAGCACCACTCAGGAGTGATTCCTTGCTGTTGTAGCCAGTCAACCACCTTGACCGTACCGTTGACTGCAATACCTTCCTCGTCACTGGTGATTAAAAATGCTAGACGGCCCTGATGCTTCGGGAATTCGGACACAAACTCCTCTGCCGCAACCACCATAGCTGCGAGAGAGCCCTTCATGTCAGCTGAACCTCGACCATATAGCTGACCCTCTACTATGGTAGGCGTAAAAGGGGGATGCGACCAGCTCTCAACGGGACCTGCAGGCACTACGTCTGTATGACCTGCGAAACAAAAAATAGGCCCTGAGGTTCCATGGATCGCCCAAAAATTATCAACATCACCAAATCGAAGATTTTCAATACTAAAGCCACAATCCTTTAACCGCGCTGTCATCATAGCTTGGCAACCAGCATCTTTAGGCGTAACGGAAGGTTGTGCGACGAGTTGCATAGCCAGTTCAACAGTAGGGGAGTGATTCACTATTTTGGGTGCCTTGAAGTTTGGTCCTCCATTGTAGTGTGCAAAAGCCTACCACGCTATATAACCCTTCTTGGCTTTTTGCTTTAATACACACAATTCTCTAAAAAAGACTTCAAAATGTCAGATTACAATCATGGTGATAGGAATTTTGATGATCTAGCGGAGAAGTTCGCGCGCAAAGTGTACGGGGGGCTTAAGGGTGAAATCAGGTTAGCGGTTGTTTGGCGAGACCTCGTGGCGAGTATGCCTCAGATTCTAAGTGGCAAACCTCTGCGAATAATAGATATAGGCGGGGGCTTGGGTCAACTGAGTGTCAAACTAGCAGCCCTAGGTCATAAGGTCGTTTACAACGATTTATCGCAGAACATGCTTGCTTCTGCTCAAAAACTGGCCGAACAAGAATCGGTTAGGGACGATATTATTTGGCACCAATGTCCGTATCAAGACTTACTAAAAAATAGGCTAGGTACTTTTGATTTGATAATCTGCCATGCATTGATTGAATGGCTTGCAAAACCTCAGCTACTGCTTAACTCGCTAAGCGTCCTTATGGCGAGAAATGGCCGTATGTCTATCACGTTTTATAACCATAATGGATTGGTATATCGCAATCTAATTCGCGGAAACTTCAATGTGCTAAAGGGCCCGTTTAGTGCAGATCCCCGCAGCCTAACGCCACATAACCCCTTGAAACCCGAATTGATCGACCAGTGGATAGGGCAGTTATCTATTAAGGTGGAGCATTCGTCAGGAATCAGAGTATTTCATGACTATGTTACTAACCTCATAGGGGGGCATTTGGATGATGCAGCTGTGATTGATATGGAGCTCAAATATTCAATGTTGGAGCCATACAAATGGCTGGGAAGATACATTCACTACATTTTGCGATCTTAACGATTAGCCAAGTTTATCTTTCGCCGCATTGATTTTTGCTGCTAAATAATCACTGCCTCCACGATCGGGATGTAGTCTTTGAATTAAGCGTTTATGCGCCTTGGTTATATCTTCTTTTGAGGCATTAACTTCTAGACCAAGGATCTTATAGGACTCCTTAGTTGATAAATCTGAATAGCCACTTGACTGATATTCTCCTGATGACTCATGGGCGCTATCGCCATTGCGCAACCTATAGGCTTGCAGCAAGACAAAGGACTCCCGATCATTAGCCCTAAAGCTAGCTGACAATAGCTCCATGTCATCCGTTGTTAGTTCTGACAGAGTTTTGCCCGTATATTCGCCGGCCAGCACCTCGCCACTCATTTGCTTAGTTGCAAAATTAACCGTAACCAGTAGTGATTTAGTTCTGAATTGAGAGGGACTGCTTTTAAAGCGACTGAGAATGCGCAAAAAAGGAAGCACCCTTAGACTCATGCCTAGAACGGCTTTGGATAATGGTATTAGCGCAGCAATACCAGCTCCTACCCAGTGCATACGGCCGGAGGCAACTAATATTATTGAAAGGGTTAAAACCACCCAAAATGTTGTACGCCACAAGAATGAACGACGCTTTTCGGCAGGCAGGCCTTTTACCACAGACCACCAATACCAGAGGCCTCCAATAACAGCGAGAAGTAAAATCAATCGAGGCATAGTAAGTAAAACATCCTGTTTTAGAGGCGAACACAACAGATAATATGCTAGATCAAATGATCAGCCCCAGCAACTAAAAAATGAGACTTGCTGAGTTATCTGCTTTTGAGTACATCTCTTAATTTTTCTGCCATGGTTAAAAGGCTGGCCTCAGTAGTGTCCCAATCGATACAGGCGTCAGTTACTGATACTCCATATGCCATATCATCCGGGTTACTTAACAGTTTCTGACTTCCTGCGTTTAAGTGACTCTCGATCATAGCGCCGACAATTGAGGTATTGCCCTCGACGATTTGATTGGCAACATTATCTAGCACAAGAGGTTGTAAATTATGATCTTTGTTGGAATTTGCATGACTGCAATCGACCATAATATTAGGGGTTATGCCCGCAGCGTTTAACTCTTGTTCACAGATGGCTACGCTCACAGAATCGTAATTTGGTTTGCCATTACCGCCCCGTAAAACAACGTGAGCGTGAGGGTTGCCCTTAGTGGTAATAACCGAAACTTTTCCATCTGAGTTAATACCGAGAAACCGGTGAGGACTGGCAACTGATTGTAGGGCATTGATCGCGACCGTAAGACTGCCATCAGTACCATTTTTAAAGCCGACAGAGGAGGAAAGCCCTGAAGCCATCTCACGATGAGTCTGCGATTCGGTGGTCCGAGCGCCAATTGCGGACCAGGCAATAAGATCTTGCATGTACTGTGGCGAGATTGGGT
This sequence comes from Gammaproteobacteria bacterium, assembly GCA_963854585.1. Lineage (GTDB taxonomy): Bacteria > Pseudomonadota > Gammaproteobacteria > Pseudomonadales > Porticoccaceae > HTCC2207. The sequence goes on from CAWKZU010000008.1 coordinate 53,422, forward strand.
CAAGTGCCTCAGTCGCAGTGGGTAATCCGATTTCTAACACATCGTGAAGTAACTGCCGTCCGATGTGCAGTCCGTCGGTGATCTTGAACGAGTCATTCATGAAAGGATCGTTAATTAAACCCTTCCATCCAGTAGTGGTCCGTGGTTTCTCAAAATAGACACGCATAACGATCAGAAGAGTGTCGCTGACTTTGTCGGCAAGCTCTTTCAGTTTTCCAGCATAATCATGGGCTGCTTTAATATCATGAATTGAGCAAGGTCCAACCACGACTACGATACGATGATCTTTGCGCGTTAATATGTTCTCGATCGCTTTGCGGCCGCTCGAAATGGTCTCACGAGCTTTTTCGGAAATAGGAATTTCACGCTTTAATTGAGACGGCGTAATCAGTATTTCAGGTAACTCAATATTAATATTTTCTACAGCTTTCGGATCCATTTTGGATTTCCTGATGACAATGGTTTGCTAAAGGGGCGTTATTGTACTGAAAAACAAGCAGTTTTGAAGGTTAATCCGCAGATACCTTACTAAACAACCCTATCTTAGGAAAATAAAGAGCGCTACTCACCGGTTCTGGCCCTAAATCTCTATAGAGGCTTACGTAATGAGATAGCTGCTTTCGGTAACTGCTAATCTGGCGTATTTCAAACGCTTCGACTGTTTCGCCCTCGTTTGGAGCCGTAAATTTATAATCGACTATCCATCGAGTACCCTCGCTAACAAAGGTGCGGTCAATGACTGAGGTGCCAGCTTCATGACTATCTATTCGATAGTATCCCAGCGCAATCTCACACTGGGCCTGCTCGTGCGCGCCCAAAATCCATTGGCCTTTCGGGTCTTTGAGCATCGTTTGCAATGCTCCGTAAAGCTCGTCTAATTCACCTTTGCCAACAATAATACCCAGCTCCTTTAGCTGCGCAGACCAGCTAGAAGATAAACGCGAGAGTCGGCTTTCTGGCCATGCCTGCACGCCATCGTTCGCAAGCTGCTTTAACGTACGATGCATCACAGTACCAAGGTGGCGAGCTCGTCGGCTTAATTTGGCGTCTGGGCCGTTCGTTGACACTGGCGCGGTTTCGTTGACGCCGGTTTCAATTGCTCCACTAAAAGCAGGCGGTATTTCGTAGTTGGCTGGTAACCGTCGAATATGCTCCAGTTTAGCCCCTCGTTGTTGGCTATGGGACAGATTATTTTCAACACTAGTGTCCATCACCCGGTATAGATCGGCATTAATACCCTGCTTAATCGACAACCAAATCGGCGCTAAAAGCGTGTTTTTTGAAGGGGCATCCCACACACCGTTTTTCGCCGACTTCAATTCGGCAAATAAGTACAAACGTCTGATCGCACGGGTAGAGGCCACATAAAGGACTCGCGTGTTTTCTAATCGTGATTTCACTGCCGATTCGTGCTTCAAATAACTATAGACTGGGTCATCTTCTTCATCGTAGGCGCCCAGAGGAGCCATAACAAGTGTTGATCGACTGTCAGAGTCGATATGCTCTTGCCATCGTAAAAGGGGCTTTTTGTCAGATGCTGAACGTCTAGTGAGGCCAGGTAAAAAGACATGATCAAACTCTAACCCTTTAGACTTGTGAATGGTCATTACCTGGATGACGTTTTGTTGCTGTTCGGGGTTCGTCATCGCCGGCGATGGTTCGGCATATAGCTTATCTACTGCCAATTGAAAGTTGGGCCAATCATTGATGGCCCCGGCCATCTGCCATTTTTCCACTAAATCCAGATACCGACGAACATCACTTAGATCAGCATCCCCTGAGAGTGATGCAGGCCCTCCGAGTTTTTGCCACACGTGCTCTAAAGCGCTGCGAAAATTATTACGACCTCGGTTATCCCATGCGTTCATTAAGACAGGGACAATTCGTTTCAGACTAGCCTGACCATAGTCCGATAGCTCATAAAAGCTATCTAAAGATATTATTGTGCGTAATTGCTCAATAATGGGGTCCCCACGATAAACATTACTTTGAGTACTATTTGTTAACACAAGTAAATCGCTCATCCCCAAACCGCAAAATGGCGCTCTAAGGAGTGATAGCCAGGCGATACGATCTGCTGGAGACAGAAGGGCGCGGGTCACGGACATTAAGTCTACAACTGGCATTCTGCTCGCTAAAGGCATAATGTCGTGGGCCTGCCAGTTGAGGCCCATCTGTCGAAAAGCAGGAATAATAGCTCGAAGGTGGCTTCTGCCTCGCACTAAAATAGCGACCGACTGATCGGAGTGATTATCGGTTATTTCTCGGCATTTAAGAGCGATCTGGTCTGCTTCTGCATTTTCATAACCCGACCCCGAGAATCCTTGAAAACTAACGGCGGGGACAACTTCATGTCCTTTAAAGGCAATCGATGGAGAGTAAGGGATAGCCCCACGACTAACGTCGGGGCGCGCTGGAAAGGCATCTTGAAAAACTGTGTTGACCCAGTCAACCACACCCTTATTAGAACGAAAATTAGTCGTTAAAACCAATGGAATACAGCTTACTGAGCCAATAGGATGTCGTTGACTATTGATGAACAGGCCAACATTGGCGTTCCTAAAGCTGTATAGCGACTGCATTGCATCCCCAACCAAGAACAAACTTCGCCCATCGTCGGGCTCCCAGCCACTGATAAGAGCTTTTATCAGTCTTATTTGAGTCTGTGATGTATCTTGAAACTCGTCAACCAGTATATGCCGCAGTTGGTAGTCCATTCTTAGCGTTATATCTGATATTCCCGCGTCTTCAGGAGAAGGCTCCAGCGCCTGAAGCGCTGAAAGGGTAATCGTAGAGTAATCACATAGATCGTGTAGCCTAAACTGTATATTTAACTCGGCGGCAAGCTTCGGTAACAAAAATCCTAGGGCATCCAGCAGTGCCTGTTGCGTTCGGCTAATCTCAGCATCCGGCAAATGCAATACATTCGCTATTGAATCAACAAGCCCCCGTTGCTCAGAACACCACTCGAGCAGCTCTTTCATCCGTGCTTTAGCAGCCTTTTCTTCGCTAGGAAAACCATCATTTTTTGTCACTGACTTCCGGAACTCACCTTTTTGGGTGACCAACATATGAAGAATGGTTTTCCAGTTCGCTACACCCGTTAGATCATCATCAGGAAAATCAGCAACACCCACCAGTCCCTGTAAAGCTAAGTTTTTGTCTGAGGGTAGATGGCTCGCTGCAAAATTAACGAGGTTAATTAACTCACCGGCAATGGGCATGAGGGCGTCGCTTAGCTCAAACAGCGTTTCCGTCACTATGCCTTCGATCACCTCTTTGAAATAGACCTGATTACCTGCTGCGTCATAGATCAAAGGCAGCCATTGCTCTCTTTTGTAGAGTATCTCCGAGAGCAAGGTCTCACACCTTGATAGATCATTACCTGTATGGGTAAGGAGGACTTCTAAGCATTGTGCGGTAGTATCGTCTCCCTCTAGCTTTTCCAATAATGATCGGGCCGCTGCAGCATAGTGAACTTGTGGATGTTCACTGGGCTCCGATAGATCACCTAAATCCGTTTCTAATGCGAACTGACTAGCGATATAACGGCAAAATCCGTCAATAGTTTGAATGCGGAGACGGCCTGGTAGTGCCAGTAGATTCCAGCCAAGTTCCTTGTCTCGGGTAACCGCAAGCCTGGCCAGGTCCCAGGTCTGGGCTTGATACTCATCATCGGGTCGTGGCTGGTAAGCGGCAAGCTGAAGAGCACTATGAACCCTATTAGCCATTTCTGCCGCGGCTTTGCGAGTGAAAGTGATACTCAGAATTTCTTCAGGGTTGTCGACAGTGCACAATAACCGCAGGACTCTCTGGGTAATAAGGCCCGTCTTGCCTGATCCGGCGGGGGCAGAAACGATAAAACTTCTCTCAGTGTTAAGAGCTTGGCTCCGCTGGGCCTGGTCGCTAACTGTGCTCATTGGGTGCTCTTGGTTAACAATTCAGTGTTGATATCCGATTCTTCATGCCAGCGATTTAACGGTAATAGGTAACTTTGAAACTGAAAACTGCCTGAATCGAACACTTCAACCTGCGCGACGCCACAGGTGAACTCCTCGGCCAGCACTCCAATGGCATGTTCCCACTGGGCCACTTGGATATCCCAGGTCTCCAAAGGCTTTACCTCCGGTATCAAATCGTTAGCACTGACGCCAGTAAATTTGATCTTGCCCGCTTTAACTTGAGCGAAGGCACAGCCATTGGCATGGGGTTCACTCGCTAAGACATAAAGAGGTAGTTGCGGGTCCTTGGGCCTATCACCATCCCAATGTGATGCAGTTACTTCCCCTGATTTGTAGTCAATAACCACTAAGTTTCCATTTACCGAGTCAATACGGTCTAGCTTTAGGGATATTTCTAGGTCCCCAAAGTGGATGCGTTTGTTGCATTCCAGATCGACAACCGAGAAGGGGGGGCGCTGTTTTTCTAGCTCTAGCCACGCAGATAATAGTTTTTCAAGCCTGTTGTGTTCAATCCCCCGATAACGGTTGCCCGCAAGAATGGGGTAACGAGGTGCTAGTTCATTCAAGGTATCACTGATGGTTTTGGACAAGACATCCAGGACTGCAGTGGCCGTCAATTCGTTTAGGGCAGCAGAGCTGTCCCACTGACGCCAAAGACGATACAAAACATCATGTAACAATGATCCCCGATCCTTAGCAGAGAGTCCCTGACTGGGTTCCTTCAGAGGCTCAGCCTTTAATCGATGCACGGCAAAGGCGTTAAAAGGGCAGAGCGACTGGTTTTTTAACAGCGTACTTCCAGTTCTTATAGTCTCCTTATGGCTGTCATAAGGCGCCGCACTATCCTTAAATATCTCGTACTGATGTGCCTGACGTAACCACTGTGGATACTGCTCGTCATCCGCAATAACCACTTGGCTATTTATGTGCGGATCAGGCCTCAGAAGCGGACTCGGGTCCAGCTGCTCTTCACCCTTAAATTCCGGATAACTTAGCAATAGCCTACCCGAGTTGTTTTTAAATCCCTGCAAGAGAGATTGAGCTATTTCTAGCTCTCGCTCTGGCAGGCTATGGGGCATTTCGTGAAGACGCTGGAAACTCGCTGGAAGAAGTGGATTTATGGATACTGAGGCAGGGAAGTTTTGGCTATGCATTCCAGTGATCCAGAGCTGATCAAATCGCAGTCCATCACCTTCTAATAGGCCAAGGACTTGCAGTGGCGCATCTGCCGTCTGCGGATGGAATACTGAATCATGAGCAAGTTGCCTTAATTGTTTTAGGGCGCTGTTAAAGCCCACCTGAATCGATAAATTATCAAGCTCACTGAATGCTTCCAATAATCGATCCCAATGCTCTCTCTGTTGATATTCCACGCTGTCTAAGGTTCTGTTCCCTGGCCAGCCAAGATCATTTAGAACAGATTTAAAAATCTTGGCCCAACTCGAGAAGTCTTGATGAGTGGCTTCGGAAAACACGCGTGAGTCCCGTGCCATGATCAATGGTCGTAGTATAAGGTTGGTATGCTCACTATTGTCTTCTGACGAATTGGGCATCACTACATTGAGAAAGTCGCGTAAGTCATAGGTAAACTGACCAGCCTCCCGCAGCCTTATTTCAGCATCAACTCGAAATGAGATGGGCAGCCTATCAAATAATAAAAGTGGGCTGTAAAGCATGCTTATCCAAGCATCCAATGTGCACTGCTGTCGCAACATCCCGATTAAGTCCAAGGCCTGACTCACCATCGCTGTTGCAGAGAGAGAAATTCCCGCAGAAATGTTAACTGCCGGGTTAATTTTCTCAGTCTGAAAAGCTTCGCCAATCACTCGAGCAACCGACGCTAAGTTGTCTTTAAGATCAGGAATAATAATGCCAATTCTTTCATTCTTATTTATCTTAAGCTGTTTCGCCGCCCATTGTGCCGCAAGTCTGACTTCATCAGCAGGGGTTGATACTTTTAATACTGAGATCTGTGCCACGCGATTAGGGGTCTTAACTGTCGTGCACTGACGCGACGCCCTAGCGATAATGTTGGTCTGTATAGGAGGAATTGATTGAAAGCCATACAAAACAATTTCATCTTCAATGGGTAAAGCGCCAGATTCATAGCCAGAGGTTATGCTGGACCAGCTTTGCGCGGTGGTAACCAAATTATTTCGACTAAGTAATCCATCAAAGCTTTGGGCCCATAGTTTCAAGTAATCTGCAGCAGGAGAATCGCTTGGTACATCAGTAAGATTCAGGTTCCATTGTTGAAGCCTACTGTACGTATCACCCGCAAGCTTGGCGTACTTGACACTAAGCTCCGGATGATTGGCTTTAATTGCTCGCTCCCAGTAATACCGGCTTTGCTGAGCTCCGACTACGCCTAGCCCAGATACTAAACGATGATTCTGGTCTTGAAGTTCATCCCAACAAAAACGCAACCAGTGATCAATCGAGAACACGCGTGGTGCTTGCCAAACCCTTCGTTCATCGCGATTAGCGATTGCCCACGCATCCTTGATCTTCGCCGCCAGCCGATGATTAGGGGTGAGAATAAGTCGATCACGCTCGATAAATTGACGAAAGAGACTGATATTAATTAAAGGAGCTAACATAGTTGCCGGGTCGGTTACTTTATAAACAAATAGGACTCTATAGTCGCAAAACAATGATGTAATTGACAGTAGACTGTTACAATAAAGTTATGGAATTTTCTATTAGTCTCAGTTTAGTTTTTGCTACATTGATTGGCCTTATCGCTGGACTCGTCTTGGGCGTGGTGGTTGCGCGCACAAAGGAGAGCGCAGATGAGGGTATTGATAATGCAGAATTAATGTCAATGAACAGGGTTCTTGAAGAGAGACTCTCAAACCAGCAGTCTCAGTATGAAGCGCAATTGAAGCTTTTGCAGGATGCCAAGCAAAGTCTCAGTCAAGAGTTTGAAAACTTAGCAAACCGGATATTTGAGGACAAACAGGCCAAGTTTTCCGCGCAAAGCAAAGAAGCGATTGAAGTCTCTCTTAGTCCGCTACGGCGCGATATTGGGGACTTTCGAAAACAAGTTGAGACCGTATATGACAAGGAAAATGCAGATCGCAATAAACTTGTCGGCCAAATCAGTGAACTGCAAAAACAAACCTTACAAATTTCAGCTGATGCGGTAAGTCTTGCCAATGCTCTCCGCGGTGATAACAAAGCTCAAGGTAACTGGGGCGAGTTTGTCCTTGAGAAACTTCTTGAAGACTCTGGCCTTACTAAGGGCCGCGAGTATGACACTCAGGTTGCCTTAAAGGATGAAGATGGCAAGAGACGAAATCCTGATGTCATTATCCACCTGCCTGAAGGCAGAGATATCATCATCGATGCCAAGGTTAGCTTGGTTGATTATGAGCGATATTTCCATGCTGATGATGATGAGATCAAACAGCAGTGTTTGAAACAACATTTATCTTCGCTGGGCGCGCATATTAAGGGGCTAAGTGTTAAGGATTACGAGAGTTTAGAGGGCGTTAATAGTCTTGATTTTGTTCTCATATTTATTCCTGTGGAGGCTGCATTTATGGTCGCCCTGGATCGGGCCCCTGAAATCATGCGTGACGCTTATGATCGAGGTATTATCCTTGTCAGTCCGAGCACGCTTATGGTGACGTTAAGAACCATTAAAAACCTTTGGCGCTATGCAGACCAGAACCGAAATGCTCAGGTCATTGCTAACAAGGCCGGGGCTCTTTACGACCAATTTGTTCGCTATGTTGAAGCCCTTGATGACGTTGGCCGGCATCTTGATAAAGGCAAAGAGGCTTGGGATACTGCACACAAGCGGTTGGTTAGTGGTAAAGGTAATCTTGTTCGTCGTACTGAAGAGCTGAAGACGCTAGGCGCTAAGGCCAAGAAAAGTCTTCCCGACAATGTGGTGTCTATCGCCAATCAAAATGCACAGTTACCCGACTCAAGCGGTCTTGCCGATGAGAGTGAGACATAATGACTTCAGCACTCATTCTTATCATTGGCGGGACTGTTACTATGGCCTTAATTGGCTACGCATTATACTTAGGTTTGCAGTTAAAGGGTCAAAAATTACGCCAAGAGAAGGCTGATAAAGAGCTTGGGGTGGAGCGTGAACGCAATGACAGGGATGCTAGAAAATCGATTCAAATCATTGCTAAAGCGCTTATGCAAAAGAATCTAACCGAGACTGAGGCGGCCATGCGTATAGGCTTTCTGAGTCAAAAGATTACAGCTAGCCCAGAGGAAGAAACCTTGTTTTCAGTGTTTCAACAGCTCGCTGAAGCCACCTCCCATGTTCCTATACTTGACGATTGGCTGGCGCTTGATGCGACAGAAAAGAGCCGATTGACGCAAGAGAGAACAGCTATTGAAAGCAAGTACACTGAGTTTGTTCAAGCCAGTGCTGAGCAATTAACTAGGCTTCGACTAACTTAATGACGCCGCTGTAACAAAATGCCACTCTCTAGGTGATGGGTCCAGGGGAATTGGTCAAATACCGCTACTTTTCGTATTTCGTGAGTTTTCACCAACACAGACAAATTCTGCATTAGCGTATCTGGATTACAAGAAATATAAAGTACACTCTCAAACTGCGAGACTAGCTTGAGCGTGTCATCGTCTAATCCAGCGCGTGGAGGGTCGACGAAGATAGTTGAAAAATCGTAACTACCCAAATCAACCTCTTTCAGGCGCCTAAAGAGGCGATCCCCATTTAAAGCCTGGGTTATCTCTTCGCTAGAGAGTCTCACCACAGTAACGTTGGTGACGGCATTCTGCTGAAAGTTAGTTTGCGCAGACGCCACGGACACTTTGGAAACCTCTGTGGCCAGCACCTGTCGATAATGCTGAGCGAGGACGGCAGTAAAGTTGCCATTACCACAGTAGAGCTCAAGTAGGTCCGTATCCTTGGCAATGTCACTACAGCACTCACTGGCCCATGTGAGCATTTTTACATTAATATTAGCGTTGGGTTGAGTGAAGCCAGACTCGACTTGCTGATACAGATAATCCCTACCTTGCACCCTCAATTTTTCAGTCACATAGTCCTGCGTTAAAACCACCTTTTGTTTACGACTACGCCCAATAACATCAATGCCTAGAGTCTTCTGTAGGCGTCGAGCCTCGATCTCCCAGATTTCATCTAATGGTCGATGGTAGATAAGAGTAATGAGAGCTTCATCACTCGTAGTGGTCAAAAACTCAGCGCTAAATAACCTCTTACTTAGGACTGGACTAGCATTGATGGCATGCAATAACAGCGGCATTAATCTGTTAATTAGAGTGCCGCCAAAGGGAAAGTCATCAATTGTGTATGGCCGCTTTTCACCAGGACTATTCATCGCATAATGAGCAGACCCATCTTCATGCCAAATACGAAATTCAGCGCGCATACGAAAATTCAGCGGCGCTGAAGGATAAACCTCAACAGAACAGCCAACCAAAACCGCAAGCGCGGCCCTAAAGTCGCTAACTTTTGCGTCTAGTTGCTGTTGATAATTGTTGTCGGTATATTTAATCGAAGGCGTCGATATGTCGGTCATAAGGATTTGTAGATCTCATCAGTTTTCGCGGCCATCACGAAGTCATTTAAGTGCAGGCCACCGATGCTATGGCTCCACCACGACACATTAATACGACCCCATTCTACTAAAAGGGCTGGATGGTGATTACCGTCCTCCGCAATCAAAGTGATTTGATTGGCAAAAGCCATTGCCTGAACAAAGTTATCTACCTTATAAACACGGCAAAGTCGCGCTACAGCGCCATTAAGCTCGATTTTCCAATCTGGTATTTGGGGCGCCAACCTACGTTGCTGTTCGTGGGTTAGCTTAGCTGCATCTTTAGGTGTAGCGGCACAGGGGTAATCACTCAAACGTTTCATAAATAGGGCGCCTATAGACAGTTCTTGGGTCGAGGTAGCCCAGCCAACTGGGCTACGATCTTGGCGGGGCTGCCAGGAAATAATTGATTTAGGTAGATACTACGTCCTTCATCCACGCCTAAGACCGCAGCAACGGTTTTACATAAGGGTCTCATTGAGGGGGAAAAACCATAATCCCTGTAGAAAGCCCTTGCCAACAACAGCACCTTTAGGTGGTCATGGCCGACCCGGATATCTTGTTCTAGGCCAAGTGCCACAGCTCTCTCAGCTGTCCACTGAGGCAATTTAGCAAGATAATTCTTGTCGTCCGACATATATCTAGTCGCTCATCAAAAAAGCCCTGCTATTAAACAGGGCTTTGCGTAAAACGTACACTGGCTGGTTAATCATCACCCATAATACCAAATATACTAAGAAGGCTCAGGAAGAGATTATAAATCATTACAAACAGCATCACGGTGGCAGAGATGTAGTTGCGCTCACCGCCATGAATAATAGCGCTCGTCTGCCACATTATGATACCAGCGGATAGAAAGGCGAATACTGCGCTAATGGTTAAAGACAGCAATGGGATTTGCAAAAACATATTAGCAATTGCGGCTATAAAGGCTACCACCATACCAACCATTAAAAATCCGGTCATGAAACTCAAATTTTTGCGCGTGGTTAATACATAGGCCGATGACGCAAAAAACACTAGGGCCGTCGAACCAAGGGCTAACATAATGGGTTCTGCGCCTTTCACCGCTAGGTACATATTTAAAATAGGCCCCAGAGTGAAGCCCAGCCAACCCGTTAGAGCAAACACCCAAAATAGACCTTTAGAGCTGTTTTTATTCTTCTCAGTCATCCATAGGCAAAAGAAGTAGGGTATGAGCGTAATCAGTCCAAAATAGGGCGCATTAATAGCCATGGATATGCCTGCCATAAGCGCGCTAAAGGCGATAGTCGTTCCCAACAGCATGTAGGTACTGCGGAGCACTTTGCTAACCTCAGGACTAAGAGCCGTACTTTGAATGCCACCGGAAATAGTGTTAGAGCGATACTTTTCAGTTTCCATAATTACCTTTCCATTAAAGTTGATGTAAATAAGGTCGTAATAATACTCATACGACAGCATATAGCCAGCTAGATTCAATACAATTGAGGTATTTTGTTATATTTAAACGATAGGAAAGGATTCCAGCTCAAAACCACGGCTATCTATCCGGAGAACCCATCCATTAGCCTCCCAGTCACCGAGAACAATACGCTCACCGTTTATTAGCTGATGCCTCTGCGGCCGGTGAGTATGACCATGTATGAGAACATCAACGCCGTGCTTATCCATTACGGTATCTACGGCCCCTGAGTTAACATCCATGATTGCGCTGGCCTTATTGCTATTGGCAGCGGCACTCTTGCGGCGCCAATTAGAGGCGATATTCTGCCGTAACTTTAATGGCAGATGAACCAAACACCAAAGGTAAATAGGGTTTCGAGACTTTCGACGAAAGCGCTGGTAGTCAACATCATCAGTACAGAGAGAATCCCCATGCATGACGAGCGCTCTATGCCCGTAATACTCAACAATTTCTTCATCAGCTAGTAATGATGCACCGCTCTCTCGCATGAATCGGGAGCCGAGTGTGAAATCGCGGTTGCCACGCTGTATATAGACCGGCACTTCATTAACACTTAGTTCTAATAAGGCTTTTTTAACTTGATGGGCAAGTTCACTCGGGTCGTCGTCGCCGACCCAGGCCTCAAAAAGATCGCCCAGAATATATAACGCATCAGCACGAACGGCACGCTCTTTGACGAAATCCAAAAACGCCCGGACAATGACCGGGCGTTCAGGGGACAGGTGCAGGTCTGAAATCATCAGAACAGACATTAAATAGCCACTCTATTTTTCGGCATACTCTTCGCCAATCACTGTTTCAGTGATTTCTATAATATCGACGGGTACATCTTGGTGACCGCCAGAATTACCTGTTTTCACCGCCTTCATGTTATCAACCACGTCCATGCCATCAACGACCTTGCCAAACACGGCATAGCCCCAACCCTGGCTATTTTTGCCTGAGTGGTTCAAAAACCCATTATTAGCAACGTTGATGAAGAACTGTGAGGATGCCGAGTGCGGGTCGCCTGTTCTTGCCATAGCAAGTGTACCTATCTCGTTGGTGAGTCCGTTGTCCGCTTCGTTTTCAATAGATGCTCGGCCGGCTTTTTGATTCATGTCAGAATCCATACCGCCACCCTGAACCATAAAACCGTTGATCACTCTGTGAAAAACTGTGCCAGTGAAAAAATCGTCGCGTGCATACTGTAAAAAGTTAGCCGCGGTTACAGGTGCTTTGTCAAAATCAAGCTCAATAGAAAAGTCACCCATCGTGGTCCGAAATGTAATCATTAGTATTCCTTAGCAATAATAAAAGTGTGTATAGGCGCATTTTAGGGGGTAACGAGCCTGATTTAAACTAATCTTTACTGATATTGTCAAAAGTTGTCACTTGTAATAATAAAAAAGCTCCAATTTTTGGCTTTTTGTTTATCCAAAAGCACGCTGCCGCTATACTTGCACGCTTCCTTGGCCGATCTTTGCAAACACTATGACTGACGATGAAAAACCAATTAATTTTATACAGCATGTTATTAATGCTGATCTTGCTGCGGGTAGGGTAGAAAAGGTCATTACTCGCTTTCCTCCCGAACCAAATGGTTATCTTCATATTGGCCATGCTAAGTCAATGTGTGTGAACTTTGGCTTGGCTGAGCAATATGGCGGCGTCTGTAATCTTCGGTTTGACGACACCAACCCAGAAAAGGAAGATGACGAATTTGTACAAGCCATTATTAGAGATGTTGAGTGGCTTGGGTTCGACCTAGGCGATGGCCCTCGCTATGCGTCTAACTACTTTGAGCAGCTGTACAGCTGGGCAAAATACTTAATTACAGAAGACAAAGCCTACGTCTGCGAACTTAATGCCGAACAGATGCGTGAGTATCGGGGTACATTAACCGAGGCGGGTAAAGACAGCCCGTTTCGAGAGAGAGCTGCAGCTGAAAGCCTAAGTCTAGTCGAAGAGATGCGCTTAGGCTTAGTTAGCGAGGGCACAATGACACTTCGCGCTAAGATCGATATGGCATCGCCAAATATTAATATGCGTGACCCAGTGTTGTATCGCATAAAGAAAATGGCCCATCAACGCACAGGTGATAAATGGAATATTTATCCATCCTATGATTTTGCCCACGGGCAGGAAGACGCCATAGAAGGTGTTACCCACTCAGTTTGCACCTTAGAATTTGCAGCTAACCGTCCGCTTTATGACTGGTTTACGGCTAACTTACCTTTACCGTCGGTACCTAGGCAATATGAGTTTGGGCGGCTCAATCTCAACTACACTATTACCAGTAAGCGTAAGCTCAAACAGTTAGTAGACCAGAACTACGTAGAAGGTTGGGATGATCCGCGTATGCCCACTATCTCAGGCTTGCGTCGACGAGGCGTTAGTGCAACTGCGATACGAAACTTTTGTGACAGCTTGGCGGTTGCCAAAACTGACGGTACCGTCGACATGGCCCAGTTTGAGCATTTCATTCGTGACGACCTTAATCGTAATGCCGCTCGTGCTATGTGTGTCCTTAGACCTCTGCTGATTACAATCAGCCATTATGAAGGCCAGGAGCAATTCAACGTTCCTTGTCACCCAAATAGAGAAGATCTTGGGCAACGTAGTCTGGATTTTAGCCGTCAGATCTATATTGATCGATCTGACTTTAGCGAAGATACGAGTCTCTCCAGAAAGAAGTTCAAACGACTCGTGATCGGCGATTATGTGCGCTTACGCAGTGCCTATATCATTCGTGCGGACCAAGTCATTAAAGATGAGGCTGGCGAAATTATCGAAGTAATAGCAAGCCTTGTGCCCGGCACAGTTGGGCAAGATGCTCCGGAGGGCATGCGCGCTCGGGGCGTTGTGCACTGGGTTTCAAGCGAAACGTCCGTAGACTGTCAGGTCAATGTTTACGATCGTTTATTTGTCGAGGCAGCGCCAGATGAAGGTGATAAGAATTTCCTAGACTACCTTAACCCAGATTCTTTGGTCAAAATGAGTGGCTGTAAAGTGGAAGCAAGCCTTGCTGAAGCAAACGTAGGAGAGCATTATCAGTTTGAGAGAGAAGGTTATTTCACTCGTGATAGCGGTGATTTAGACAATTTGGTGTTTAATTGCACCATTGGATTACGCGACAATTGGAAAGCATAAAATGACTGATGCAAAAAACAGCTCATTAGTGCTGTACAACACTCTAAGTCGAGAAAAAGCGCGGTTTGAACCTAACGACCCAAATCGAATTACAATGTACGTCTGCGGCCCAACGGTCTATAACCGCGTACATATTGGTAATGCTCGGCCTGCTGTTGTTTTTGACACTCTGTTTAGAGTGTTACAGAACGAGTACCCTTCGGTAGTCTATGCTCGCAACATAACTGACATTGACGATAAAATCATGGCGGCGGCGGCGGATCTTAATCAAGATATTTCGGTTCTCTCTGCTCGATATTCAAAAGCCTATTTTGAAGATATGGCGGCACTTAATAATCTTGAGCCTACCATCACCCCATATGCGACAGAGCATATTCCGGAAATGATTAGTATGACCCGTGTTTTGATCGAGAAAGGGCATGCCTACGAGTCTGATGGACATGTCTTATTCGCGGTCCAGTCTATGGAGAGTTATGGTGAACTGTCCGGTCGGTCGTTGGACGACATGCTTGCTGGCGCGAGGGTCGAGGTGGCTGACTACAAAAGTTATGCTGGCGACTTTGTCCTTTGGAAACCGTCGACTGATCATGAACCTGGCTGGGACAGTCCTTGGGGTAAAGGCCGCCCAGGCTGGCACCTAGAGTGCTCTGCGATGACCGAAAAGCACCTCGGCGATACGATTGATATCCACGCCGGAGGCCAAGATCTTATTTTTCCTCATCATGAAAACGAAATAGCGCAAAGCTGCTGCGCCCATGACGGTAAGCCGATGGCCAATGTTTGGATGCATAACGGCTTCATCAATATCGAAGGCGAAAAGATGTCCAAATCGTTGGGCAACTTTCGGATGGTTAATGACCTGCTAGACCAATATCCTGGTGAAGTTTTACGTTATGTCATTTTATCAGCACACTATCGTTCAGAGCAGAGCTTTAGCAAGGATCTTCTAGATAGTGCCTGGCGTTCACTTGATGCTTTGTACGGTTACCTGCGTGGAATTGACGATTCAGACTCGACAATCGTCGTCGACAGCAGGGGGTATAAAGCACTGCTAGATGACCTCAATACGCCTCTTGCCATCAGCGAACTACATCGTCTGGGAAAACAAATGCGAGCCGCTAATGGTTCCCAACAGCAAGGTTTACGTGCGGAGCTTGCGGGGCTTGGTTCTATGATGGGTCTACTTCAGCAGGACGCCGAACAATGGTTTACGCAAGCCAGAGGCTCTAATGCTATCTCAAGTGCCGAGATTGACGATATGATCGCCCGACGAAAACAGGCTAAGGCGGATAAGAACTTTAGTGGGGCTGACCAAATCCGCCAAGATTTATTATCCCGTGGTGTGGTGCTGGAAGACAGTCGAGAAGGGACAAAATGGCGGCGTGGATAGGCAGTAGCTCAATCTATCGCCAGTAAAGCTTCAATTTCAAAGGTTTCAAGCATGTCGACACCTCTCTCCAATAAGTCATGCCCTAACTCTCGACTACCAACTTCATAGGCGACTAGAGTGGCATCGGCCAAGGTTTCTATACTGGCGAGGTCACAATCCAAGGGGATTATATGATGATCGGTGTAGATAAAGTCTGGTTCGACGGCTTTAACCTCGTCAGAGTAAAGATCATCCCAACATTTTAGAACCAGGCCCACGAGCGGCCAACCGTTTTCTCTAGCACCCAAAGCCAGCGAATAATCAAAACTCATAATCACTGCGCGATCAGCAACTGGGTGCAATATATCTTGTACCGATGCTAGGATTCCCTCTCGCCCACAGTGATCGATAGATTCGTCCTTGAGCTCAACGAACGCTTTAACCTCGGGGTTGCGCTCTAAAATGGCCACTAAGTGTTCTAACGGCGATATTTTCTCCTGTATAAAGCTATCCCCCAGCCGGTCTGGCTCATATGCTGGGTAACTGAGTAGCTCATCTCTAGTGCACTTAAATACGTCCTTATCAGCACCACTAACTCTGGCTAAATTCGTGTCATGGTAGATAACGGGTAACTTATCGAGACTAAACTGCACATCCAATTCCACAAACAGAGCGCCAGACTTTATTGCTTGAGTAATCGATAGAGCCGTATTTTCGGGATATTTCCCTCGAAAGCCACGGTGGGCGACAAGTTCTTCGGCACTAAGAGGGGTCGCAGGGATTGTTTTTATCGACATTGATTACGATCTCATGGTTCAAATTAGGTCGAGGTAAATGGTATCCTTAGATTACTCTAACAACAAGGATTCACACATGCCTCTGGTGCTTTTTGAAATTCGAGACAACATAGCGTTATTAACTCTAAATAATCCAGAGAAGCGCAATATGCTGACCTTTGAAGTCTGCGAAATGATCGTTGATTATGTCGCTCAGGCAGAGCAGCATCCTGATGTTAAGGCACTAATAGTGACAGGTAATGGTCCAACCTTTTGTGCCGGTGGTCAGCTTACCGATATAACAGCTGACCAACTGATACTTGAAAATATCTATAGTGGCTTTTTGAGTATCGCGCAATGTGAGCTGCCGACCATTGCTGCCGTTAATGGTCCAGCCGTTGGGGCAGGTTTCAATATGGCGGTGGGGTGTGATGTGCGGATAGTGACCGAAAAATCTCGGTTTGAGCCTCGGTTCTTTGGCCTAGGATTACACCCTGGGGGCGGTAATAGCTGGATGTTACGTCAACTGGTTAACTGGAACACAGCGGCAGGTATGTTGTTGTTTTCCCAATCTATTACTGGGCAAGAAGCCGTCGATAAAGGATTTGCATGGAAGTGCGTCAAACAGGATGAGTTAGTCAAAGCAGCTTTTGACTTCACTGCTAACATTCGAGATCTACCCAAAGAGCTTCTACTGAGAACCAAGCAAACGCTCCGACAAGCTGGCGGCACTAATGAGCACAACGACATTGTTAATCTAGAAACGGCACAGCAGGTCTGGTCAATTAATCAGCCTTACGCACAAAACGCAATCTCAGCGATGATCGATAAAATTAGCAGCAAAAACTAGCCCTTTAGCAGGGCTTTCTCTGCTGCTATAACAGACTGCTGTATTAGCGTATTAATGGTCATCGGCCCAACGCCACCAGGAACTGGCGTGTATGCAGCGGCACGATCGACCAGTGGAGCCAATTCAATGTCACCCACACCACCTGGATGGT
>CAWKZU010000009.1:0-66028 GCA_963854585.1 Gammaproteobacteria bacterium
AAAAAAGTATTCTCGATGGCTTAAGAGTGAACCGAAGCGGCTTTTTCTCGACTGTCACGAATTATCTGCAGTATCCTTTGCATGTTTGGGTCAGTTGGGTGTTCGCGTTGCATAAACCACATAAATAACGTTTGATCTTCACACTCTAACAAAACCTCGAACCGAAGTTTGTCATCTTCTTCTAAGGAATCGTAGACATCCTTCACAAAGGGCGCGAGAATTAAGTCTAGCTCTAACATACCACGGCGACTAGCCCACAATAGACGGTTCTTATTCATAGCTAATCAATCAGTGTCAAAAAGGCTATTATAAGAGACAATTAACGATAAACATACAGAGTCATGCAAACCTATGGACTGGCAGTCACTTTTCCCAAGTCACAACCTCATTACTAATGCTGAAAATCCCAGCATTGTAGAATCTTTTGGTGAGTCACCATCTGACTATAAATCTCTGTTTAAGCAGAATATATTAAGCACCGATTTAAGAGGCTACATCCAATTATCCGGCCCTGATACTGAAAAATTTTTGCAGGGTCAAGTCAGCTGCGACATGAGCTTACTTGAAAAGGGAAAAACGATGAATGGCGCCCATCTGACCCCGAAGGGCCGGATCACCTTTTTGTTTAGTGCCCACAAGGACCAAGATGACAACATACTACTAGAAACTCACCCTTCAGTAGTTGATTTAGCCATTTCTAGTTTTAAGAAATACTCAGTATTCTTCAAGACTGACATCACTGATGTCAGTGATCAATTTATCAGCGCTATGATTTCTGGGCCCAATAGTGCAGAACGGGTAAAACAAATAACGACATGTCACATCAAACAATATGATTCTTCATTATTTCTCGTCACCGTTGATGCTGACAGGGCCATCCAACAGTTTAACTCGCAACCTGCGACCCTGACGCCGGCAGGCCAAGGCTATAGCGATCTAATGCGGATTCGAAGCGGCAATGCAGATGTGACGGTTGATACCTCTGATGAATTTATTGTGCAAATGATTAATCTAGATGCACAAAACTATATTAGCTTCAAAAAGGGTTGTTACACCGGTCAAGAGATTGTTGCCAGAGCCCATTATCGAGGCTCAGTAAAAAGACGAATGCATCTCATGCGCCTTGACACTGCCAACATGCCGTCTATAGGAGCCTCGCTGACAGATTCTAACGGCAAGGTAATAGGTACCGTTGCCGCTGCAGCTAGAGCGAGCGAATGCAGTATAGAAGCTCTAGCCGTATTACCTGAAAAATATTTAGCAACGACTGAAGTGACGTTTGATAAAGAGCAATTCGTCAACACTATACATTTACCTTTACCTTATAAGGTTCTAGAACGCTCGTGAATGACATTATCATCTGGATATCCAGTCACCAGAACATATTGGTATGGTCTGGGATGGCATCTATTATTATTTTCATCGTGAGTTTGTTATCTTTACCGTGGCTAGTAGCTAAGATTCCAGAAGATTATTTTGTACCAAAACAACGTGCTGAGACGCCCTGGAAGGGTCGTTTCCTGGGATTATGGTTACTAATGTTTGCGGTGAAGAATGTGGTTGGATATTTATTATTATTAAGTGGGTTTTTGATGTTATTTCTACCAGGCCAAGGCATTTTAACCATGCTAACTGGCCTGCTGTTAATGGACTACCCTGGTAAATTTCAACTCGAACGGAAAATCGCCTTATCACCAACGGTACTTTCCAAACTAAACTGGTTACGAGAAAAAGCTAATCAACCACCCTTAAAAACAGACTACTAGGCCAGCATTAGTTAGGTATTAGTCTCTTTGCGAAACCCAAAACAGCCCCAAATAACCTCATGCCCAGCACGAGGTGATAGCGGAATATTTAGCGCTAAGATTAGGCTGATTAGAGCCATCACAGACCCTGCCAGAAACACCCACATAGGCGATATTAGCCAAATTAGACCAAATAGCACAGGTATAACTACGGCGGCGATATGGTTAATTGTGAAGGCTACCCCTGCAGTAGACGCCATGTCTGCAGGGTCAGCAATTTTTTGAAAGTAAGTTTTAATCGCAATTGCCAGTGAAAAAAACAAATGGTCAATGACATACAACGCCCCAGCCCAGTTAGCGCTACTTACAAAAGCATAGGCCATAAACACGCAAAACAAACCACAGTACTCAAAGATGAGTGCTCGACGCTCACCCACTTTACCTACGATGACGCCAATACGGCTCGCAAATACCCAGTTAAATAGGTGGTTAATCAGGAATAGTGCTGCTATATCACTGACGGTATAAGCAAATTTTTCCACCATTAAAAAACCAGCAAAGACCATAAAAATTTGACGTCTAGCGCCACTCATAAAGGTCAATGCGTAATACAGCCAATAGCGTTTACGAATTAAAAGATGTTTTCTCTGAGGCGTTTTGCTAACGAATTGGGGGAACGCGAACCACATTACCAAGGTTAGAATTGCACAACTACCGCCACCCGCCAAATAAATAACCTTATAATCTAAACCTAAATATCGCTGGGAAATCCACAAAACTCCAAAGACGATTAAAGATGCTGCAGAACTTGCAGCGATTAATTTACCTAATACTGCTGGCGCTTCATCAATGGAAAGCCACTGCAGGGACAGAGACTGTTTTATCGTTTCATAATAATGAAAGCCAACCGACATCAGAAAAGTGGTTAGATAAAGTCCCACTGCAGAAGGAAAGTACCCGCTAATCGCTACACCGACACCCAGTACCGCCAACGATAGATAGGCAAATATCTGCTCCTTTATTAACAACAGCACAAACACTGCTGTAAAGGCTAGAAATCCCGGTATTTCGCGAATACTTTGTAACACACCAATTTCTTTACCCGTAAAATATGCTCTTTCAACTACAAAATTGTTAAGCAATGCGGTCCAGGTTGCAAAGGCAAAAGTCATTGCCACAGTCATCAAAATTAATAGATTCTGGCGGGTTTGCCAGGGCTTAAGAGGCACGGAAATGGTTCCTTGATTAGAGTGCAAAAGTAATTTGTCCACTGTCATCTTTCTGCGAGGGAAGCTGCCAGTCAATACACTGAGCGCCAGCACTCTTAAGATAATTATTCGCCAATGAAAAATGCTTACAGCCCAAAAACCCGCGATATGCAGAGAACGGCGAAGGATGGGCTGCCCGTAAAATAAGGTGCCTAGATCCATCGATCAAGTTAGCCTTTTTCTGCGCGTAATTACCCCACAACATAAATGCCACCCCCGCAGATTGCTGGCTGACTGTGCGTATCACCTGATCGGTAAAGCACTCCCAACCCTTATTAGCATGAGCGCCCGGATCGCCTGCTTCAACAGTCAATACTGAGTTCAACAGCAATACGCCCTGTTGTGCCCAGCTTTCTAGACATCCATGATGGGCTGGCACAATGCCTAGGTCAGAGTCCAACTCTTTGAAGACGTTACGCAGTGAAGGTGGGATTTTATTGCCTCTGGCAACTGAAAAGCACAAACCGTTAGCCTGTCCATCTCCGTGGTAGGGGTCTTGGCCTAAAATCACCACTTTTAAATTGTCAAAGTTAGTATGTTCGAAAGCCGCAAAAATCATTTCAGTCGGTGGGTAGATCACTTTATTAAGCGCTTGTAACTGAGATAAATAATCACCAAGGTCAGCCAGATAGTCCTCATCTAATTCACGACCAAGCACTTCGATCCAAGATGGATCAATTTGATGATGCGCTTGCTCTATAATATTCATAATTCCCTTAAATCACTAGGACCCCTAATGGCGGTAGATGTTATCATAGAACTCTATGTCGCCCATCTCTACTATTAATATCTGGCGCCTTACCTGGCCAACCATTATCAGTAATATTACCTATATGCTGATGGGTGTCGCATTCCTAAAAATGGCGGGTAGTTTGGGCACTGATGCCGTGGCAGCCGTCACGACGGGGCAGCGTCTTTATTTTGTACTTCACGCTATAATGATGGGCCTATGCAGCGGCACTACCGCGATGGTAGGTAAATATTGGGGAGCCAATAATCACCTTTTAGCGGGTCGTTTTGCGTCGCTTTCAATGTTGTTGTTTTTCTTGGACGGCCTGCTCTTCGCATGGATCGCAATTCCCTTTCGCGAGCAGTTAGTGGGCATTTTTAGTCTGTCTGAAAATGCCCATAGAATGGCTGTTGATTTTATTTTCTGGACTGCAGTTTTTGCACCAGCAATGTTATCCACACTAGTATTCAATATGTCGTTTCGAGCCACTGGCGACAGCACTACCCCACTATGGACGGCCATCTTTGGTGTCATCTTGAGCGTCATTCTTGGCGCCGCTATGACCTTTGGGTGGGTTGGGTTGCCTGCCATGGGTATTTCAGGCTTAGCGATTGGTGGGGGTATAGCTATGTCCATAACGATAATCGTGTTTTTACTGATCTGGGTTTTCGGCGGCTTTAATTTCAAACCCGCCAATCCAATGCAGGACTTGTTGGCCAATGGTAAAAAGCTAGTTAATGTTGGAATGCCCGCAGCTTTTGAACAGGCCTTCTTTCAGGGTGGCCTGCTCATTTTTATGGTCTTTTTAGCAGGCTATGGTAACGAGCCTTTTGCTGCCTATGGCATAGGTCTATCAATACTGGGTATCGTTATTGTCATTGCTTTTAGTTTTTCTATCTCAAGCGCTACTCTCGTTAGTCAGCATTTAGGGGCGGGTGATCACCAAGGAGCTTATGATGCCGGCTGGAAAACCATGCGTACCTGCCTGTACATAATGATTTCTGGCGGTGTACTGATGAGTCTGTATGCGCGAGAGATCGCTAGTTTCATGATTGCCGACCCCCTCGTTATTCACCACATGGTTCAGTTTACCTATATTTTAAGCGCCTGCTTACCGCTAATGGCCATCGAATTCAGCATGGCAGGTGCTCTTAGAGGAGCAGGTGATACCCGTTACCCGATGAAAGTGACTATATTTAGTATTGCTATAACCCGTATAATCGCTCCTTGGATAATGGTTACAATGGGTGCAGATGTCGTATGGCTGTACGCTACCTCTTTGGCTGATTTTTCGATAAAATCAAGTCTAAATATGCGGCGTTTTCGTAAAAAAGATTGGCTCAAAGGCCATCCTATAAAGAATGAGCGATCCTAGTTATGCTTCAACAACCAGCGTTATCTGAACAACAAGCACGCTTCAATCGTCAAATTGCGTATTGGTTGCTGATATGCGCCACCGTTATTTTTGGCATGATCCTGCTCGGTGGTATAACGCGCCTAACTAATTCCGGCTTGTCGATGGTCGAATGGAAACCTCTAGTGGGAGTTATTCCGCCCTTATCTCTGGCCGACTGGCAAGAGATGTTCCTCAAATACCAGCAATATCCTGAATACCAAAAAACCAATTTCACTATGACATTAGAAGAGTTTAAGCCCATCTTCATGTACGAGTACCTGCATCGTGTCTTAGGTCGTTTTATTGGAGTTATTTTTGTACTACCATTCTTATTCTTCCTTTTTACAAAACGCATAGCACCGGATTTAACTCCAAGACTCATGGTCATGCTGGTATTAGGCGGTAGCCAAGGTCTGCTGGGTTGGTACATGGTTAAAAGTGGCTTAGTCGATAACCCTCATGTCAGCCAATACCGCCTGACCGCGCATCTCGGGCTAGCCGTATTCGTCTATGGGTTTATTATCTGGACTGCACTGGACCTGCTTGCACCTAAGCGGCCTCAACCAAACCATCTGAAGCGCTTTTCCTTTACCCTAAGCGGCTTGATATTTTTAATGATTCTTTCTGGTGGCTTAGTCGCTGGTACACGCGCCGGGGTGCCCTTTCCGACTTGGCCTCTTATGGGCGATAGCTTTATTCCGCCGGGTTTATATAGCCTGCAGCCGATCTGGCTTTCAGCTTTTGAAGACATGCTGACGATTCAGTTTAATCATCGCATGCTTGCCTATCTCATTGTTTGCTTGGTAGTAACATTTGCCTACAAAGCTCTTAAGTCTGATCTGCAGGGACCTCTTAGAATTGCCATCTACTGCTTCATTGGTTTGTTATTTCTGCAAGTCAGCTTAGGTATTGGCACACTGGTTTTTTATATTCCAGTGCCTGTTGCTGCCGCCCACCAAATTTGCGCGGTTGCACTTTTAAGTGTTTCTCTATTCGTTAGCCATTCACTTGCCCGTTAATTAGAGGCCCAGGGGCTCTAGTGCCTAATAACGTGATACCTAGAGCCCACGCAATATTCCATCTTGCAAGAAATCTCAATACAATAAACCCACAACTAGATGGCTTTAGAAAATCCGTTACCTTATTTAAAGGATTAATCATGCGAACTACACTTTTTTTAATAATATCCTTGCTTGCAGTAAATCTTTGGGCTGAAATCACCCCTGACCCCTCTGGCCTGTGGAATACTTTTGATGACGATGGAAATCTTGAGTCTACCGTCGAGGTTCGCGTCGAGCAGGGCAAGCTATATGCAAACATCCTTAGCCTGCATAATGCCCCTGAGGACAACCCTAATTGCATTGAATGCAAAGGGGATTTATATGGTAAACCTGTTATTGGCATGCAAATTATTAACGGACTTACGCTAAAAAATGATATCTGGCAAAAAGGTAGCGTTTTTGACCCCAAAACAGGTAATGCCTACAAGGGCAAAGTATGGCTAAACGATGGCACACTTTTTGTTCGCGGCCACATTGGTTTTTTGTATCAAACCAAAAGGTGGCAAAAAGTCGCCAGCGACACCAAGTAGCCGTTACAATGGCCTCTTCAATGAAACCATATTCACTTCATTTTAGCCGCTTCCTGTAATACAAAATAAATTGCAGTTATCGACTAAAATTAGCGCTCATTACTATTGCTTTTCTCTCCTATAGAACTATATTCTATGCCTAGATAACAATAAAAAGAGTGGGCTAATGAATTTAGATTTTTCAGACGATCAAAAGCTGCTTCAATCAGAAGCGCGCAGATTTCTCGAGAAAGAACAGTCCCTACAACGAAGTCGCAATGTTCTCAACCAACAGGAAGCATTAGATACTGACCTTTGGCAGCAAATAGTTGCCATGGGATGGACCGGGATTAGAATACCAGAACAGTATGATGGCTTGGGACTAGGCCATCTCGAACTTTGCGTTGTCGCCGAGGAACTAGGGCGATCGCTCGCTCCAGTGCCTTTTTCATCTTCGGTATACCTATTTACCGAAGCTATTATTAAGTTCGCTAGCGATGAAATAAAACAATATTTACTCCCAAAGCTGGTAACGGGTGAATGCATTGGCACACTTGCCATCACCGAGCAATTACTAGCGCCCACCGCACAAAACATTAATACGGTGGTCGCCAATAACACCGTCTCGGGCACCAAGATTGCTGTTCCCGACGCCGGTATAGCCACCCATGTCATTGTTATCTGTAATGGCCAGAAAGGTATTGAGTTACGGTTGGTTGAGCTCAGTGACGACTGTAATATCCAAAAGCAAGACACCATTGATGACAGTCGAGGTCATTTCTCAATCGACTTTAACAATGCAAATAGTCAGTTACTGGGTCATCATGGTGAAGGCTGGAGGCTATTACAAAACCTGCTAGACCAAGCGGCTGTCATGTTTAGTTTTGAACAACTAGGCGGTGCACAAGCGACCCTTGACATGGCAACCAGCTATGCCCAACAGCGATTTGCCTTTGGTCGTGCTATTGGTTCCTATCAGGCAATTAAACACAAGCTAGCAGACATGTATATCAAGCTAACCCTCGCAAAATCTAACAGCTACTATGGTGCCTGGGCGCTATCTACTGAATCCGCCGAGTTAGCTGTGGCTGCCGCTACCGCTAGAGTCAGTGCCACACAAGCATTCAACTATTGTTCTCAGGAAAATATCCAAACCCACGGCGGTAATGGGTTTACCTGGGAGTACGACTGTCATCTTTTCTATCGTCGCGCTAAGTTACTGTCTTTAAATGTCGGGTCCCTTGCTACTTGGAAGGAAAAACTCATCCATGGGTTAGAAAAAGCCCAACCTGCCAATGCTCAATAAGGGGTCTGATATGAATTTTAATGATACGGAGCAACAAGCCCAATTTAGAGTTAAATGCAGTGCTTGGTTAAAAGATAACGCCCAACTCAAAACCCAGCCCGGCAACCACAACCCTCACGGTAAAGCGGGTTCGCCGGAATTTCTAGACGCCTCGAGAATCTGGCAAAAAAAGAAGTTTGACGCTGGTTGGGCAATGCTGCACTGGCCAAAAATTTATGGTGGCTTAGAAGCCTCGCCGCTTGAGAGAATTATTTGGGGCCAAGAAGAAGCTAAATTTAGTGTCCCTCGGGGTGTCTACGAAATTGGTCTAGGCATGGCAGGACCGGTAATGATGCAGTATGCCACTGAACAACAAAAGCAGCGCTACCTACCCCCCATGGCCGCTGGCGAAGAGATTTGGTGTCAACTATTCTCTGAGCCCTCAGCGGGGTCTGATGTAGCTGGCCTGCGTAGCAAGGCCGTGCAGGACGATGACGACTGGATTATCAATGGTCAAAAAGTTTGGACCTCCGGGGCACAGTTTTGCGATTACGGTATTATTGTAGTGAGACATGACGCCAACTTAGATAAACATGCCGGAATGACCTTTTTCTTTGTTGATATGAAATCTCCCGGCATTGACATCAAACCGATCAAGCAGATTACCGGTGGCTCGTCATTTAACGAAGTGTACTTTAGTGACGTACGCATCCCAGATAGCCAAAGGCTTGGCGCAGTGGGTGATGGCTGGAGAGTCGCTATTACCACCCTAATGAATGAAAGGCTCGCTGTGGGTGATGCCAATGGCGTCGATGCCACTGAAGCCTTTGAGTGGGCTCAGGGTCAGGACGATCACGGCCACGCACTGATACAAAACCGAGCGGTGCGAGAGTCCATTGCTGACTGGTACTGCCAAGCTAGCGGACTTAAAAACACTAAACTGCGAACTATGTCGGCTCTCTCCAAAGGAGATACACCAGGGCCCGAGGCCTCCATTACAAAGGTAGTCAGTGCGAACAAATTACAAGCCATTGGTAACTTTGGTATTGATTCATTAGACATGGCTGGCATGTTAAAAACCGACCTCTCAGATGTTCATGAATTCCATAATGCGTGGCTCGGCTCGGCAGGGCTGCGAATCGCTGGCGGCACGGACGAGATCTTGAAAAATATCATCGCTGAGCGTGTTTTGGGATTGCCTCAAGACCCACGAGCCGATAAAGGGGTGGCGTTTAAAGATATTCCCTCGGGTAAATAGAGGTAATAATGACTCGATGTGACATATGTTAAACACCGCAAAACCCGCCCTTGCTGTCACAAAAAAATCGACGTATCAGATTAGTTTGCCAGAGCCTCTTTCTTTAAAATCGCTCCATTTGTTTTTTAATTGAAACAATGTATAGTTTCGCCGGTCGAAAAGTGTGGCAGAGTTTTAACTGGAGAGCGCTTCTCCCTATAAGACTTTGTACTTATTGGCCAGTGACGAAGAGAGACATAACCAAACTATAAAATAGCGGGTTTAATTAAATATCAATAACCCTCTGTAAACGAATTTATTAACGGAACCTAAGTATGCCCATAGTCACTTTTATACAAGCCGACGGCAATAGCCAAGAAGTCAACGCTGAAATCGGCAACAGTCTAATGCAAGCGGCTGTAGATAATATGGTAGAAGGAATCCTTGCCGAATGCGGTGGTTCTTGCAGCTGCGCTACATGCCACTGCTATATCGAAAAAAGCTGGGTAGACAAAGTTGTTCCGGCTAGCGAAATGGAAAAGGACTTACTTGACTGCGTGACCGACCCAGAAGATAACAGCCGTTTGTCCTGTCAAGTTATCATAACCGATGCCCACGATGGTTTGATGGTACACCTACCTGTATCACAGTTTTAATAGGCTCGATCTTCAGTCTCACTAATCCAATGTAGATCATAAAATCTCTATGATAAGAGTCTGTTCAGTAATTATTATCCTATCAAAATCAGTAGCACCATCTAACGTTTATTTTCTCTTGCTTGGCGCTGAAACCTAGGCCAAGCCTCAAATCTAAAAAAACTGCCTAAAACCATCACGTTTGTTTTTTTCTAGAAACGATGTATAGTTTACAGAACCTAAAATTAAACTAACTAAAGGTTCATCTCTATGCCATACCAAGAGGATTTTCTGCTCAGAGCCTATCGCTCGATGAGAACCATTCGCCAGTTCGAAGAGCGCTGTATCAAAGAGTTTATGGGAGGCAATATTCCCGGTTTCGTACATGCATCTAACGGTCAAGAGGCGATTGCTGTAGCTGCCTGTATTGATCTTAGCGACAGCGACATAATTGGCAGCACTCATCGAGGCCACGGCCACTGTATCGCCAAAGGCTGTGACATCGGCGGCATGATGAAAGAGATCATGGGCCGATCTACCGGTCTATGCAAAGGTAAAGGCGGCTCCATGCACATTGCCGATATCGATAAAGGTATGCTCGGCGCTAACGCGATTGTTGGCGGTGGTCCACCACTCGTAAACGGTGCCGCTCTGGCGGCCAAAACCCTGGGCACTAAAAACGTCGCTCTTTCCTTTAACGGTGACGGCAGTGCCAACCAGGGCACGACAATGGAGGCGATGAATATGGCCGTTGTTTTGCAGCTTCCTCATGTGTTTGTTTATGAAAATAACGGTTACGCTGAAGGTACTGCTGCTAACTACGGTCTTGGCTGCGACAGCCTGACAGACCGGAACTCTGGCTTTGGTATGCCAGCTGAATGCGTTGATGGCAATGACTTCTTTGCAACGTATGAAGCCCTCAAGGTAGCCACTCAACGGGCTCGCGATGGCGATGGCCCTACTTCTATTGAGGCTAAATGTGTCCGGTTTGACGGCCACTTTATTGGTGACCCGCAGCTTTACCGCGGCGAAGATGAAGTTAAAAATGCTCGTAAGACCGAGGACTGCTTAAAGATTTTCCGTGACCGGGTCATTAAAGAAGGATGGTTAAAAGCCGCGGCTATGAATGCGATAGATAAGGAAATCGCAGCCAAAATAGAAAAGGCTGTTGCCGATGGCCTAGCTGCGCCGCGCCCAGACCCCTCCACGGACCTTTTGTCCGATGTCTACAGCTCATACTAAGGGTACCGAGATGACTACTAATACTAATAATTCAAAAATAGGCGGTAAGACGTCAATAAAGACTTATCGTGAAGCCCTTAATGATGCCATTCGTGAAGAGATGCGCCGGGATCCAACTGTTATCGTTCTCGGTGAAGAAGTCTCCGGTGGCGCTGGCTGTGATGGCCAAGATGACGCATATGGAGGCGTTTTCGGAGTGACCAAAGGCCTGATGCCAGAGTTCGGTCGAGAGAGAGTGATTGATACTCCTATATCTGAAGCTGCCATTATTGGTGCCGCCGCCGGCGCTGCCAACAATGGTCTCCGCCCCATCGCTGAACTGATGTTCTTTGATTTTATTGGCGTGTCCTTCGATCAAATCTTTAATCAAGCTGCTAAGTTTCGCTATATGTTCGGCGGCAAGTCCAAAACCCCAATGGTCATTAGAGGCACAGTGGGCGCAGGTTGGAGAGCAGGCGCTCAGCATTCCAGTATGCTCCACTCGGTTGTTACCCATATCCCTGGCCTAAAAGTAGTGATGCCCAGTAATGCCTACGATGCCAAGGGTTTGATGGTGCAAGCGATTCGCGATGAGGATCCTGTGATCTTTCTCGAACATAAAGTCATGTACAACAATGAATGTGAAGTGCCCGACGAGCAGTACGCGATACCCTTCGGTGAGGCCGCGTTCCCTCGTCAAGGTAAAGATGTCACTATCGTAGCTATCTCTAATATGGTCACTCACGCCATTGCCGCGGCCGATATTTTGGCAAAGGAGGGGATCACCTGCGACGTTATTGATCCTCGTACCGTTTCACCACTGGATGATGAGGCGATTCTTGAGAGTGTTGAAGTTACAGGCAGATTGGTTGTAGTCGATGAAGGGAACCCTCGCTGCGGCCTTGCCTCTGACATTGCCGGTATCGTTGCTGAGAAAGGTTTCTTTAGCCTCAGAGCTCCAATTCGCACCGTGACTGCACCGCACACACCTGTTCCTTTTGCCCCTGAGTTGGAAGACGCTTATGTACCTAGTGTGGACAAAGTTCTTGCCGCTGTTCGGGATGTACTGGGAGCCTAATGATGACCAATGAAATCAAGCCAATCGGTATGCCCAAATGGGGCATGGAAATGTCTGAGGGTGAGATCAATGCCTGGCATGTCAAAGTAGGTGACCAGGTCAACATTGAGGATGATCTGGTTGATGTCGAGACTGCAAAAATCGTCAATACAGTCACCGCGGCAGATAACGGTATTGTGAGGGCTATACTCGCTCAACCAGGTGAAACCCATGCTGTAGGTGATCTTCTCGGTGTTATTGCTTCTGTAGATACCAGCGAGGATGATATTCAAGCGTTTATTAATAGTTATGCGACTAACAGCGAAGTAGTATTTATAGAAAAGGCGCCGACGATGACCGAAGTTGCAAATGAATCTTCAACTCAAGTTGAACAAAATCCTAGTAACACAGATACATTGTCTGGAGGTGAAGACGACTCCAATGTCTCAGCCTCGCCAGTTGCTCGTCGCCTAGCGGCAGATTATGGGGTTAACCTCAATAATATTGTCGGTACAGGTCGTCATGGTCGTGTATCCAAGCGAGATTTAGAAGCGGCTGTAACCGCTGCGGGCGGCCGTTTGATCAGCTCTAACAATTCAGTGCCTAACAAAGCTCAGCAGGGCGATGATAGTGATATTAAGGCGACACCAGTTGCACGTCGTCTCGCCGAAGAGCTAGGTATTAACCTGCTGGAATGTCGTGCTAGCGGTGATCGCGGTCGGGTCTGCAAAGCCGATGTCGATGCTGCCGCCGCCATGAAAAATAAATTGCCCTCACAGGTAGCGGTTGTAGCACCAACCACTAGCAGTTCAGAGTCTCAGACCATTAGTAGTATGCGCAAAACTATTGCCGGACGTCTGCAAGCATCTAAGCAGACCGCTCCCCATTATCGAGTGCATATTGATGCCGAACTCGACAACCTATTAACCACGCGTAAGCAAATTAATGATGCCAATACCGACACCAAAGTCTCGGTTAATGACTTCATTATTAAAGCCTGCGCCAGCGCATTAATCCGAGTGCCAGCCGTCAATGTGCAGTTTAATGGAGAGCAGATCACTCACTTTAGTGATGCCGATATCAGTGTTGCCGTTGCCATAAAAGATGGGCTGATTACGCCCATTATAGTTGGTGCCAATAATAAAGGGTTGGAGAGCATTTCCAACGAAATGCGCGACCTATCCACCAGAGCAAAACTAAACCGTCTTAAGCCTGAAGAGTTTCAGGGGGGCAGTTTCTGTATCTCCAACCTTGGCATGTATGGCATCAAGCAATTCGACGCCATTATTAACCCTCCTCAAGGCGCTATTTTGGCCGTGGGTACGGGCGAGCAGAGAGCCGTTGTCAGAAATGGTGCATTGGCCGTTGCCACTGTAATGAGCCTCACTTTATCCAGCGATCATCGTGTTATTGATGGGGCTGTTGCCGCTGAGTTTATGTCTGTTCTCAAGGGTTTCTTGGAGCAGCCAGCAACTATGTTGGTTTAAGCAATAACTAAGATTGATTGAACGGGCGACGGTGAGTATGCAGCAATATGACCTAATGGTAGTGGGCGGTGGTCCGGGCGGCTATGTGGCTGCCATTCGTGCCGCACAACTGGGTTTTAAAACAGCTCTGGTAGAAAAGCAGCACCTTGGCGGTGTTTGCCTGAACTGGGGCTGTATTCCCACCAAGGCATTGCTTCGTGGCGCCGACATTGCTCATACTTTAAAAGAAGCCGAACACTTCGGCTTTACAATCGACAACATCAGCTTTGATATCAATAAACTTGTGAAGCACAGTCGTTCTGTAGCGAGCAAGCTGAGCGGGGGCGTTGCCTATCTGATGCAAAAAAATAATATTAAGGTCATTGATGGCTCCGCTACTGTGGCGGACAAATGTCGCCTAGATGTTACCCATAAAGGCGTAGTCACCCAATACAGAAGCAACCATATTATTCTCGCCACCGGCGCTCGAGCGCGCAACCTGCCCAATATTGAGATTGATGGTGACCTTGTCTGGGGTGCCCGCGAAGCAATGACTCCCACTGCCCTGCCAGGTAGCCTGCTAGTGATTGGCGGTGGTGCTATAGGGGTTGAATTTGCCAGCCTTTACAATGACTTGGGTACCGATGTCACACTGGTCGAGGCCGCAGAGCGCATTACCCCGGCAGAAGATGCCGAGATTTCATCTCTCGCAGAAAGATCCTTTAAGCAGCGAGGTATCAAAGTACTGACCAATAGCGTGGTCAACTTTGTGGAGGGCGCTGGAGAACAGGCGCTAGCCTCTATAAAAGGTCCCGGTGGCGAGCATCAACTAAAGTTTGATCAGGTTATTTTGGCTGTTGGAATACAAGGCAATATCGAAGGTCTTGGCCTAAAGAGCTTAGGTGTTAAAACTGAGCATAGTTTTTTGATCACCGACCCGTTTGGCAAAACTAATCTGGCCGGCTTGTACGCAATCGGCGATGTCGCCGGCGCACCGTGGCTGGCCCATAAAGCTAGCCATGAAGCCATTGTCTGTGTTGAAAAAATAGCCGGTATCGAGGGCATTGAGCCCTTGAATAAAGATCGCGTACCTGGTTGTACGTATTGTCGCCCACAAATTGCCAGCGTCGGGCTCACCGAAGCTCAGGCTAAGGCCGCAGGGCATAGCATTCGAGTAGGACGTTCTAGTCTTAGCGCCAATGGCAAGGCCCTGGCCATCAATGAAGCCGAAGGACTCGTTAAAACTATATTTGATGCCGGCAGCGGTGAGCTATTAGGTGCCCATATGATAGGGCCAGAAGTCACAGAACAAATTCAGGGTTTTGGTATAGCACAGCAGCTTGAAGCCACAGAGCATGATTTGGCACATACTATTTACGCCCACCCAACAGTTTCTGAAAGTATGCATGAATCTGTCTTAGACAGCCTTGGTGTTGCGATCCATCAATAGAGCCTATTTATGAGTAACCAAATTCCACTCCACGAAGGCTTATTTACCTGGCCTTCTAGCAACCCACAGTTACTGGGCAGTCGCTGCAGCCAATGTGCCGAGGCGACTTTCCCAGCACAGCCAGACTGCCGTAGCTGTGGTTCGAGAGATACTAAGATTGTCGAACTGGGTGATCATGGCACATTATGGACCTGGACAATTCAGACATTTATGCCCAAAAAGCCATACCACAGTGATGAAACACCTGAGACATTTCGCCCCTACGGGGTTGGCTATGTGGAAATGCCCGGAGGTGTGCGCGTCGAGGCTCGACTGGAAGCTAATAACCACGAGCAGCTGAAAATAGGTATGCCCATGCAACTGGATATTATTCCGTTTCGCACCGATGAAAACGGCGATCAAAAAATGACATTTAGTTTTAGTGCGGTAGAGGATTTGTAGAATATGGATGTAGCAATTATAGGTATAGGGCTTCATCGTTTTGGTCGATCTCCCGACATGTCTGGCTTGCAGCAAGGCGCCTCTGCTGTGCGTGCGGCTCTCACAGATGCCGGTCTCTCATGGGCAGATATGCAGTTCGCCTATGGCGGCAGTCAAGATGCAGGCAATGCCGACGCGCTCGTTAATGAGCTGGGCCTTACTGGTCTACAATTTACCAATATTTGGAATGGCTGTGCGACAGGTGGCAGTTCATTGCATGCCGCCTACAGTGCGATTAAATCTGGTGAATATGATCTGGGAGTTGTAGTCGGTTTCGATAAACATCCTAGAGGCGCGTTTAATCCTCAACCCAAAGAATGGGGCTTGGATGACTGGTATGGCGAAACTGGACTTATGCTCACCACTCAGTTTTTTGCTCTTAAGACCCAGCGCTATATGCATGATCACGGTATTACCGAAGATGCCTTGATTCGCGTCTCCGAAAAAGCCTTTACCAATGGCTCACTAACTCCAACGGCTTGGCGTCAGCAAGCACTCAGTTACGAAGAGATTGCCAATTCGGTGATGGTTAGCCATCCCCTTCGTAAATATATGTTTTGTAGTCCTGCTGAAGGTGGTGCTGCACTGATTATTTGCAATGCTGATAAAGCACATCATTACAGTGCCAACCCTCTATTTCTTAAAGCTGCCGCGGTGCGCACCCGTCACTACGGTAGCTTCGAAGTCTTCGCACCGTCGCAGGCCATGACTGTAGCCGACGCGCCAACAGTGACGGCGTCCAATGCCGCATTTGAGTTAGCAGGAATCGGCCCAGAAGATATTGACGTAATCCAGCTACAAGATACTGATAGCGGTACTGAAATTATGCACATGGCAGAGAATGGCTTTTGTGCCCATGGGGAACAGGAAAAATTACTACGTGAGGGGGCCACTGGAATTAATGGACGTATGCCTATTAATACCGATGGTGGTTGCCTAGCAAACGGGGAGCCTGTTGGGGCGTCCGGACTGCGTCAGGTCTACGAGGTTTGCGTGCAATTACGTGGCGAAGGTGGCGCACGGCAAGTGCCTAATCAACCCAAGGTCGGCTACACACATGTCTATGGTGCACCAGGCATTAGTGGTGTTAATATTATTACCAAATAATTAAAATTATAAGCAGGAGCAACTTTTATGTCTGAATTAATTAAAGTAAAGCAGCAGGGTGAGGCTCGCTGCGAAGGTCTGAGCTATCAGGATCTTCTCAACGAAGAAAGTATCGAAGTACCGGCATACCTGCGGGAAAACACAAACCCTTTCATGGGGAATGATGATTTGGATGTAGCTCGCTGGGTCGATCGCGATTTTCATGAGCAAGAAAAGAAGAAGCTATGGCCCAAAGTCTGGCAAATGGCATGTCGCGAAGAGGATATTCCTGAAGTCGGCGACCACCATGTCTATGAGATCGTCGACCAGTCAATTATTGTTACCCGCACCGGTGAGACTGAATTTAAAGCTTTTATTAATTCATGCTTACACCGCGGTCGCATACTGCGAGACTGCGATGGCCATGCCGAAGAATTTGTGTGCCCCTTTCATGGAGCAACCTGGGATATTAATGGCAATTTTAAAGGTATCCCTTGCAAGTGGGACTTTAGCCATTTAGATCAGAAAGATATGAGTCTTCCCCAGGTCAAAATAGGTACTTGGGGTGGATTTATCTTTATTAACTTTGATGAAAACTGTGTGCCTCTGGAAGACTATCTCAGCCCGCTGCCAGAGCACTTCTCGCGCTTCCCACTGCACGACTACTACAAGGGTGCCCATGTCGAGCGCGTTGTAAATTGTAACTGGAAAGTAGGGGCCGAGGCCTTTATGGAATCATTCCATACCTTAGAAACCCATAGTGAAATTCTCACCTTTACTGGTGATGCCAACTCCCAATACGACACCTTTGGTGATCACGTAAGTCGTTCTGTTACCCCTATGGGGGTGGCTAGTCCCCACCTGCCTGAGGTGACTGCGGAGGAGACTATGCGCGATATTCTCGAACTATCGGGCCGTATGGCAACCGATAGTGCTGAGGGCCATGAGATGCCAGAAGGACTAACCGCACGAACCTATGTGGCAGAGACCAACCGAGAAATGTTTAGCGACATTATTGGTGAGCCTTTGGATGATGCAACGCAGTCTGAATTGGAAGATGCCATACTCTATATGCTCTTCCCCAACACTCAGGTATGGACTGGCTACCATGGTAATATTGTTTATCGTTTCCTGCCTAACGGTGATGATCACAATAGCTGTATCTTCGAAACCATGATTTTGATGCGCTACCCAAAGGGCACCAAGCGTCCAGAGCCAGCGATGAAAAATACGCTACGCCCAGATCAAGCCTTTAGCGAAGCCCCAGAGATTGGTGGTCTCGGCCCAGTATTTGATCAAGATGACAGTAATATGGCAGCAGTACAAAAAGGTATGATTGCATCAAAGAAAGGGGCGGTAAGTCTGGCGAGTTATCAAGAAAGCCGTATTCGTCACCTACACCAAACCATTGATAAGTATCTTAATGCCTAAAGGTTGTTATTGCCGGGTCTCAGTGTTCTGAGCTCGGCCGCTCTTTAATCTGCAATTTAACTCGTGAGACCTCTATGGCAATAACAGATACGCTAATTCCCGCCACCGATATCACCGACAATCAGACCGTCGCTGTCACTCTGAATGGGAAAAAGATACTAATTTGCAAGGCTAATGGCGACTTCTATGCCGTGGATAACCAATGTACACACCAGCGAGCAGAACTCACCGGCGGCCGTATTAGAAACTGTTATCTAGCCTGCCCACTGCATGGTGTGCGCTTTGACTTGCGCACCGGTAAGCCCATCGGCGAGCTGACTAGAGTACCGTTAAAAACCTATGCTATAGGCTTGGCCGATAATGGCAATCTGAAAATAGAGATCGATTAATCATGAAAACCAACCGCCAGGTAGTTCTCGCCTCTTACGTCACCGACGCTGCTCAGCCCGAAAACTTCTCCCTGTCAGAAGGCCCAATACCTGAACCCGGCGAAGGCGATTTTCTACTCCGAAACATGTACTTCTCCATGGAGCCCGCAATTCGCGGCTGGGTTGATGGCAAGGCAAACTACTTTGAGCCAATTCCTATTGGGGGCGTTATCCGCGGCCCTTCTGTGGGGCAGGTTATAAAGTCCCGCAACAAAGATTTTGTCGAGGGTGATTTTGTGTTTGCCCTCAATCAATGGGAAGATTATTCCATCTGCCGTAGCGATGCCATATTGCTGGAAAAACTGCACCCAGAAGTAGGAATACCCATTTCATACTATGTTGGTTCACTGGGTGGCGCAGGCTCCACTGCCTATATCGGATTACATGAAGTAGGCCAAATTCAAGCGGGACAGACAGTAGTAGTAAGTGCCGCTGCAGGCGCGACCGGCAGTATGGCCGGACAGATCGCTAAACTCCGCGGCTGCAAGGTAATTGGTATTGTTGGCAGCGATGAAAAAGCGCAGCTAATTGTGGATGAATTTGGGTTTGATGCTGCCATAAATCACAAAACAGATGATATTACCGCCGCTGTTGCAGCTCTTGCTCCAGAGGGCGCGGATATTTATTTTGATAATGTCGGAGGCCCCGTGCTGAATGCCATGCTCCCCGCTATGAAAGTCTATGGTCGCATTGTCGGTTGTGGCATGATCTCCGATTACAATCGCACTGATAACCCAAACCCGATTACCAATCTATGGGAAATCGTGTCGAGGCAGCTCAGTATGCAGGGGTTCTTGTTACCCACGTATCAATCGAAAGTGCCGGCGGCCATGGTCCAACTTGAGGAATGGATTCGGGCCGGAAAGATTACCGTGATAGAAAATATTACCGAAGGGTTCTCTAATACGCCGAAGGCTTTTTGTGACCTGATGTCTGGTAAGACTGTTGGTAAGGCTTTAGTTAAAATCGACTTAGTTTAACCATAGTCTCATGTGTATAGCCTTTGGCTACTCCTAACGGATTTAGTCTCCGCAACCAGCTGTCAAAACTCTAACCAAACTCTATTATGGGAGTACTTATGGATATTAAAGCAGCCGTCGCGATAGCACCGAACAAACCGTTCAAGTTTAAAACCGTGCAGTTGGGTAATCCCCAAGATAATGAAATTCTTGTAAAAATCAAAGGAGTTGGGATTTGTCATACCGACCTTGTTGCCAAAGCAGGCATGCTGCCTCCACCACATCCCTCTGTGCTGGGCCATGAAGGATCTGGCATTGTGGAAAAAATCGGTAGCGCTGTTTCCAGCGTAGCTGTCGGCGATCATGTGGTTCTATCTTTTGCCTCTTGCAGGCAATGTTCTCGCTGTATCTCAGATAGCCCGGCCTATTGTGAAAACTTTGTCCCACTAAATATAATGGGCACTCGCACTGACGGTAGCAGTACAATTACAGATCAAGGGAAATTTGTATCCGCCCATTTTTTTGGCCAATCCTCCTTTGCAACCTATGCTTTGACCAATGAAAGCAATACGATCAAGGTAGACAAAGACTTACCCATCGAATTGCTGGGTCCTCTAGGCTGTGGCATTCAAACTGGGGCAGGTAGTATTATGAAAGCATTGGCCTGTGAAGAAGGTTCTAGCATTGCCATATACGGCGGCGGTAGCGTCGGCCTTTCTGCGGTAATGGGAGCTGTAGTACAAAAATGTTCAACTATTATTCTAGTAGAACCCATGGAAAGCCGAAGACAGCTGGCCTTGTCTCTGGGAGCAACACATGTGATTGATCCCGCCCTCAGCGACACCCAGTCATCTATTTGTGAAATTTGCCACCTAGGGGTCAACTACGGCTTTGACAGCACCGGAGTCAGCAGCGTTATTGAAACAGCAATAGCCACTTTAGCACCTCGTGGAGAGCTAGGTCTTGTGGGTACATCAAGTCAAGATTCCTCACTTCCCACCTTTGACCCTAGCGCCCTTCTTACAGGCCAAGGGATTCGAGGAATTTGTGAAGGAGAGGTGGATCCACTCCAGTTTATTCCGTTAATGCTGGATCACTATAAAAATGGAAATTTCCCCTTTGATCGCTTAATCACCACCTACCCTTTCGATCAAATCAACGAAGCCATTGATGACCAGGGACGAGGAGAATGCGTGAAACCGGTACTCGTTTTCGATATAGAATAAAAGGCCCTACGACTAGGCAGACCTTCTTATTGATGGAAATTACTGAATCGAGCTGTTTAAAAATCCTGCTTCGGAATTTGGACCTGATCATCAGCCAAGGTTAACCAACATTGTTTACTGTCCGCCCAAACATGAAAAGATGGCTTTAAATCGTCGACTTCATCGAGGGTGCCGGCCTTGATAAAAATCAAACCCATTCCCGGTGCATCCTCAGTATCTGTTATTACCGGCGAACCGCAGCTGCCGCAGAAACGACGAAAAACTGTTTGACCGCTACTCCCTTTATCTTCAAAGGTCTTTAACTCACCATCTAATTGAAAACTATCTCGGGCGAAATAAGCGACCACAGAAAACGCTGAACCGGCCTGCTTTTGACAATTTTTACAGTGACAAACTATCGTATTCACTGGTTGTGCGGGCACCTTGTACCGCACCTGACCGCAGAGACAACCACCTTCCCTTAACTCTTCACTCATAATCTTTTCCTGTAATAATGTTTTTATCTTTTTATCTTTTTATCTTTTTATATTTCTTAGTTATTACTGAGAGAGCCGTCAACGGTGAACCCTGAGCCAGTAATAAACGAGGCCTCCTCACTGGCTAAATAAACCGCCATGGCGGCAATATCCTCCGGCTCACCAATGCGGCCAATCGGATGCATCGCCTTATAGCTGTCCATCAAGGCTTCGCCATCTTCAACCTGATTGATCACTTTTGTCAGCATATCGGTTTGAATGACACCGGGATTGATTGAATTAACATTAATGCTATAGCCACTGCGAGCACAATGCAGGGCGACAGATTTGGTCATCATATCCACCCCCGCCTTAGAGGTGTTATAGGCAACTAATTCAGCCTTAGGCCTAAAGGCAGAGACCGAGGCCATATTAATAATGGCCCCACCCCCATCATTTTTCATCAATTTTATCGCACCCTGACAGCCTAAAAAGCAGCTACGAACATTAATACCCATGGTTTTATCCCAGGTCTCAACATCCATTTCCTCAATCGTCCCCATCAGGGTGACACCAGCAACATTAACCATAATATCTAAGCCAGAAAATCTATCCGCAGCAATGGAAAAGACATTATCCCAATCATCAGGCTCTGATACATCATGGTAAATAAATTCACAGCTCGGTCCCAAGGTCGACTCGGCGGCAATGCCCGCCGGCTTATCTATGTCCGTGATAATGACCGTTGCGCCTTCGGCAATAAATCGCAGAGCAATACCATAGCCAATGCCTGTCGCACCGCCGGTGACGATAGCGCGCTTACCCATTAGTTTTTGCTCTGCCACCGACTACACCTTCAACATAAGCTTACCGGTATTGCTACCATCAAACAGCTTATGGAAGGCCGTCAAGGTATTGTCAAAGCCATCGATAATTTCATATTTAAAGTTAATTTTTTCGTCGATCAGTAGTTGAGCAAGCGCAGCGGCACCCACTTCAAACTGTTCAAAGTAACTACTGATTAAAAAGCCCTTAACAACGGCGTTCTTAGCAAGAATTTGCCAATAGTTATATGGGCCGGGAACTGGCTCAGCGGCGTTATAGGTTGATATAGAACCGCAGAAAACGATTCTTGCATTATCGCGAAGATTTAACAGTGCGGCATCCAGAATTTCACCACCCACATTGTCAAAATAGACATCCACTCCCTCTGGACAGGCGGCGCGAATCGCGGCATCCAAGTTGCCAGACTCTGTTTTATAGTTAATAACCTCATCAAAGTTCAGTTCATCTTTGAGCCACTTGCACTTATCATCTGTGCCCGCCAGTCCCACAACGCGACAACCCATATTTTTTGCCAGCTGACCGCCCAGAGAGCCAACAGCACCCGCAGCTGCACTCATTAACAGGGTATCTCCCGCTTTTAGTTCTGCTGAATCATTAATACCGAAGTAAGCAGTCAGACCGACAGCACCAAATATACTCAAATAATAGTGCAGTGGAAACTGGTTATCCGTGGGTACCTTGGTCAAGAAAAAGCCATCGGATAGACTGTACTCTTCCCAACCATTAAGACCATATACCTGATCGCCAACGGCGAAGTCCGGATGCTTACTGTCTACCACTTTTCCAACAGTTGAGCTCCGAATAACCTCACCCAATCCAATGGGCGGCATATAATTGGGCGCATCACTCATCCAGCCACGTATCGCAGGATCCAGAGAAAAGTAATCATTTTTGATCAGAAGCTGACCATCGGCTAAGCCATCAAAGTCGACAGAGCGAATTTTGACATCATTGTCGGTGGTATTCCCTTTTGGCCGCTGGTGGAGGTAGAATTGCTTGTACTGGATTGTCATGGCTTTTCCCGTTTTTATTCTAATAAGTTGATGTTCTTCGGTCCGGTTAATCGAAACGAACCATTCAGCTTCAAGGTAACTCTTTGGTAATAAAAAATCAACTGAGATTGTTTTTTTGAATGTTAGTGATGTATAGTTATTTCAAATATCTAAAAACAATAACGAGGAGATCAATATGCCTTTTTCCGGACCAACCGAAGACCGTCTCGCCATTCGCGAGCTTATGGATATCTATGCTGACGCCGTCAATCAGCGGGACACTGCCCTATGGGCCTCAACCTGGGCTGAAGACTCCGCATGGAAACTGCCGGTAATACCAGGAATGGAAAATCTCAGTGGCAAAGATACCATAGTCTCCTCCTGGGAAGCTGGCATGGCCATGTTCCCATTTATCTTTATGTCTATTTCCGTGGGCGACATTCAAGTCAATGGCGATACCGCCACCGCGAGATCCTATACCTCCGAGGTCGGTACCACTTTGGAGGGTGAGGAAATTCGCCCAAGAGGCCAGTACGACGATCAACTGGTTAAAATAGATGGCCAGTGGCTGTTCAAAGAACGTATTTTTAACTCTATGTATGGTGAGTAATCCTAATTCTATAAGGAACCACAATGACTGTATTGATTAATGGCACCGTAAACTTTAAGCCTGAGGATGCGATCAAGCTACTCCCGGAAACCGCACAACTAATGGCGGAAACACGTCTGCAAAAAGGATGCCGTCACTATGTATGGAGCCTAGATCCAGCCATACCCGGCCGAGTTTATGTCCATGAAAACTGGGAGTCTGTTGAGGATCTACGCGCTCATCTGGCCAGTCACTTTTATAGCGATATGCTGGCGATACTTTATAACTACGAGATACTCGGCACCGATATCCTTAAGTACAGTGTTGATCATTCAGAGCCAGTCTATGATGAGACTGGCACACCTAGGGCTGATTTCTTTATGAAATAGGCTTTAGCCGCACCATAGAGTAGGCAGCTAAGTTCTTAGTTACCCAGACCATGGGCTCTGCGCAATGAGCTGCCCACTAGGTCAACACCCTCACGGGCAGCTTCAAGCACGCCAGCCAGTGAAAAAAATGCATGAATAAGGCCATCAAACCGGCGAATCTCAACCTCAACTCCTGCAGCTCGCATGCGCTTACCATAGGCTTCGCCCTCATCCCGCAGCGGATCAAATTCAGCGGTGATAACTAGCGCTGGAGGTAAGCCGGACAGATCTGATGCCAGCAAGGGGCTAACCAATGGGTTATTGCGCTGCTGAACATCTGGGCAGTAATGATCCCAAAACCAGGTCATCATCGCCTTTGTTAGCAAATAACCCTCGGCATTATCTTGGAAAGAAGTACTACTCATACTAGATTCGGTAATGGGATAAAGTAACAGCTGCAGTGCAAAATCGGGCCCTTTACGATCGCGCGCCATCAGCGCAACAGCGGCAGCCAGATTGCCTCCAGCAGAATCACCACCAATACTGATAGGGCCAACTTTCGCTCCAAAATCGACGCCATAGATAGAAGCCCAGCAGGCCACCGCATAACAGTCTTCTGGCGCAGCGGGAAACGGGTGCTCTGGCGCTAATCGATAGTCGACGGCCACTACGATACATCCCGATGCAATACATATCTCACGACAATCCGCATCATGGGTAATAAGATTTCCGATCACCCAACCACCACCATGGAAATGCACATGCATCGGCGCTGGCATAGCATGGGGCCTATAGATACGCACAGGAATATTCCCTGCGGGCCCATCCACCATTATATCTTCAACAGAATAAACGGCGACCGTCGGAGGTACAGACTGTGACTCTGTATAAATAGCTCGACTCTCAGCCACCGGTAATTCATGGTACTCGGGGGCCCCAGATTCGGCTATTGCGGCCAAAATAGCGGCCGTCGCGGGTTCTAATGGCATCGTTTTAACCCCTATTTGTAGACTTCGTTGATTTGGATATTTATTGTTAACCTAATTACCTCGGTCCTTATACGTACGGAAATAAGCTTCCCCCACAAAACGACCCGACAACAAGTCCTTTGCCCATTACAAGAAGACCTTCCGCACTCAGTGAGAAAGGTTTTGGCGTATCGACAGAAGTATCTCTCTGCTAACTACAATTTAATCAAACACTTTCCTAAATTATTCCCAGCCAGCATATCAATAAAAGCTTGCCCTGCCGATTCAACGCCCTCAGACCAATTGACTGGGCTCACCAATGAATCGGACTTAAGCATTGCAGTTATATATTCAATGGCCTCTGGATAGCGATCAACATAGTCAGAGAACATAAAGCCCTCGGCTCTTGCCCTTTTGGTAATCAACTCCCACATATTGCCAACCGGTTCATGACCGCCCTCTCTCTCATATTGTGAAACAGCACCACAAAGGATAATTCGGGAGTTTTCTGCCAGTTGACTTAGCATACTGCTGAGCATTGCGCCGCCCACATTGTCATAGACGATATCCATACCTGCTGGCGCCGCTTTTTGTAACTGCTCATCAAACGGGGTAGAGGATTTATAATCAATAACCTGGTCATAACCTAAGGTATCTAGCAGCCAGTTGCATTTGACGGTTCCACCGGCAATACCCACAGTGCTACAGCCCTCAGCCTTAGCGATCTGCCCTGCGATACAACCAATTCCACCAGCAGCAGCATTAATGACAAAAACATCACCTGACTTAGGCTGACCGATATCCATAATACCAAAATAGGCTGTCATGCCAGAGGGACCTAAACTACAAAGGTACTCATGCAATTCCAGAGCTGGATCTGGCTCAATAATACTCATTAAATCCGAACCATCGGCAATACTATATTGCTCCCAAGCCGTTCGGCCCATAACGATACTGCCTTCAGGATATTCTGCATTAAGAGACTCAATTACCCTACCCATAATAATACTCTGCACGGGTTCACCCAGCGGCATTGAAGCTAGATAATTATCTCCTGAGCCATCATTCATCCATTGGCGAAAGCCTGCATCCAAGGATAAATAGATGTTCTTGATCATAAACTCACCATCCTTGATACTGCCGAGAGGCTGGCTATGAACTTCAAAATCATCCGCTACCAAATGCTCGGCAGGACGCCGAGCGAGCAACACACGTGTATTCATCTCCGTCATAAGCTTATTCCATAAATATTGTCATATACGTGGTGACAGTAGATAATTCCAAAAACTGTCTCCTTAAGTATCAATGGTACAACAGCTATTTACTTAGGTAAATAACAAACATGTTTGATGGTTTTTATTGACTGACTATAGGTGCCAAAGTAATATAAGTAGACTTAGTCAAACAAAAAATTGACCCACGACAAGCCTCTGCTAAGATTAATTTCAACACGGGGATAGCTAGGCTGAAATCGCACAAGGGAGATGGTGGATGGCAACTACAACAGCACAGAACTTTTCTGACCACCTAGAAATACAGCAGGTGATTAACCTTTACGCTTCCGCCATCGATAAGCACCAATGGTCGGCACTAGAAAGTGTATTTACGGAAGATGCCGAAGCTAATTTTATAGGCTTAGGTATCTTCGAGGGGCGCCAAGCTATCGCCGACCTTATTTCCGCCGTTCTTACCCAATGTTCGGTAACGCAACATCTGCTGGGTAATATTAATATTGAGGTCAATGGTGATAGAGCTACAGCGACATGTTATCTGTCAGCCCTCCATGTCGGGCTCGGCGACTACTCCTCAGAAATAATGACCGTCTGGGGAGAGTATAGCGACAGGCTAGTCCGTACGGCTGATGGCTGGCGCATTGCTCATCGAACATTGATATCACTGCATTCAACAGGTGATATTGGACTCGACGGCTAGGCGGCATGTTTTAACGCGTATGTCTCCCACCTAATGCTTACAAATATATTAATAATAGAGGGTGATTGCTTAGAGATGGTAAATTTGCATTCACACCAAGACACTGGAGCACCCAGACAAAAAATTTAGCAATATTGAAAGTAAGCGTATCGACATTCATGGCAGCGATGTTGGCATGTTTCGCCATATGTACGATGTAGGATTTCATGAAATATCGATCCTGCACAATAGACCAAAATAGGTAATACTAACCCTACATTACGAAGGATTTAACCATGTTAGCTATCTCCGCAAGAATTGAACTAGCTCCCGAAAATATCGTCGCATATGTGGCTGCTGCGCAAAAAATAATCGCACCAACCTATGAAGAAGCTGGGTGCCTACTCTATAGCATTGCGGTTGACATCAATCATTCAAATGTTATCTGGATCACCGAGCAGTGGGAGAGTGAGAGTGCCTTAATGGCTCATCTGAGCATGCCCCATATCGTTGAGTTTATGGCCTTCTGCGGCACC
Source organism: Gammaproteobacteria bacterium (assembly GCA_963854585.1). Taxonomy (GTDB): domain Bacteria; phylum Pseudomonadota; class Gammaproteobacteria; order Pseudomonadales; family Porticoccaceae; genus HTCC2207. Next base: position 27,336 of record CAWKZU010000009.1, read on the forward strand.
GTCAACATTACAGATATGAATGTTATTAAATTTGATGTATCGGCTGCTGGACCCCTCGAACTTCCAGAGAGCTAATGCCCAAACCAGTTAAGGACTTTTAAACATGACTATTGCAGAGAACTACAATCGCATTGTTGCTCGCATTATTGATAATGTTGACAACAAAACTACAGACCAGGCCGAGGGTACGCTGTCGGTGCCATCAAAAGCCTATACTGACCCAGATCTGTGGCAACAGGAAATGGACCTGATCTTCAAAAAGGTTCCCGTTTTTGTAGCCTTGACTCAAGAACTACCCAATGCCGGTGATTACAAAACATTTCAGTTTTTAGATAAACCACTGCTTATTACGCGTCTGAAAGACGGCACTGCTAGAGTAATGCTTAATGTATGCTCTCATCGAGCCATGACAGTCGCCACAGAGCCATGCGGTAATAAGTCTCGCTTTACCTGCCCCTACCACGGCTGGATGTATAGTAATGATGGCGTGCTCCGCGGCGTTGCTGATCAAGAGAAATTTGGTGATTTTGATAAGCAAGCCAATGGTTTAACCCAACTTCCGGTCTATGAGCGTGGTGGTATGATATTTACCGTTCTGGAGCCCGATGGTGAGGTTGATTTTGACGACTTTCTCGGTGGTATGATGGAAGATATTAGCCGCCTAGGGATGGAAAATTGGCACTTCTGTGGCCAGCGTAAGGTCAATGGTGCCAACTGGAAGGTGGCATACGACGGTTATCTAGAAGGTTATCATTTTGCCGCAGCTCATCCAGATACTATCGCTCTGCGCACCTACTCTAATGTTATGCAATTTGATTCCTACGGGCCTCATACATTAATCTGCTTCCCTCATTTGGCGATTAAAGACAATCTCGCCAATGTAGCACCAGAGGATTACCACAAACACGAGAGTAATGGTTATGACTGGATTCGCACGCTGTTTCCCAATATATCGTTGTTTGTAGCGCCCGAGATTACGTTGATCAGCCAGATTATTCCTGGTCCGCTCCCGAATCAGAACACCACCTACATAAACTTTATTCACCCGACCAAGCCGGACGGAGAAAACACCGAACTAGAGGGTATGATGGACTTCTTTCAAGAGGTGGTAGATGTCGAAGACTATCAAGTGGGACTGAAGATTCAGAAAGGACTAGAAGCTAATGCCCATGCTAATGTCACTTTCGGACGTAATGAGGCGGGCAATCAGCTATTCCACAAATGGGTTGCCTGGTATCTAGCTAAAGATACAACAGCGCCAAAACCAGAGCTGTAGATTAATTAAAACAATCAGTTAAAAGGATGCCCAATGAGTGTTCATGATAACCGCGCCGGTAGAATCAATTGCTTACTGATCGCGGGCGGCGTATGGCATGACATTGATTATGCCCGGCTAGAATTACTGAAGTTACTGTCTGAAGATGAGCGTTTTCGGGTTCGAGTTTTTGAAGATTATGAGAATCTGCAGGCTATCGAGGACGCGGACTTTATTGTCAGCTATACCTGCAATGTTGTGCCCTCTCTCGGAGCACAGGAAGCACTTAAAGCCTGGGTTGAAAAAGGTGGGCGGTGGTACGCGCTTCACGGTACTAATTCTATCATCCGCCTAATGTCTAGTGGACTTTACGGTACTCCAGATTGGGCACCTCTATTTGTAGAAACACTCGGATCCATGTTTCGCTCTCACCCCCCCATTGCCCCTTACACGGTGTCTATCACCGACCCAGACCACCCACTAGTGCAGGGCATTGAGCCATTTGAATCTGATGATGAATTGTATCTAATGAAGACATATGGCGACCTGCATGTCTTATTGGACACTGAATACGGAGGCAAGGCTGAAGGGTTTGAAGAGGATGAATGGGAACATGCCCGCCACCCAGTCTTTTATACTCACACGGTTGGCAAAGGCGAAGTACTTTATTTGACGTTGGGGCACTGCCGTCATCACCATGATATGCAGCCCCTTCTCGACTTTTGGCCGACTATGGATCGTGGGTCATGGGACTTACCCGTTTTTTATCAGCTGCTGCGACGGGGTATTCAATGGGCCATTGAGCCAATAGATGGAGCTACGGCTAGCGCATTAGCCAAAGCACGCGCTGCAACTGAGTCCATCTAACTACGCCTGCCTACCAGGGCAAATTTCACTCCGTTAATATCTCAATAGTATACGCATCCTCGCTCAGTCTAACCGGCTCACTTGCCTTCAACTGAAAACGCGAGTAACACATTGCCAGGCAAACGGGAACCAAACGAATAGCCAGAATTCACCAGTAAAACGCCATCAATGACCACTGGGCCATCTGCTTCAATGGCTCCGCCATGAGCCTTCATGCCAGAGATCGTGTCAAAGGAGCGGTTGGTCTGATATTCCCAAATGACCTCGCCTTTGTCTTGTCCAAAGGCTCTGATAAACCCATCATAGGCGCCGGCAAAGACCACGCCTGGAATCGATGTGATGGCAGCAGACAATCCTTGGTCGCAGACGGGTTTTGTTCCTGGGCCGCAACGATCGGTTACCGGGCTGTACCAATCAATATGACCATCCGTTGCATTAATCGCATAGAGCCCCGGCGTGCCTTTCCAGACAGCATCTAAGCCAAAGTCGCTATCGGCGATCGCTGCATATAGTCGGTTGCCCATTGCGGTCATACCCCAGTGGACGCCGCCAGCGAAACCACCGATTCCTATCTTTTTCTTCCACAGTAATTTCCCTTTTTTATCTGGATCGAGTGCAAACACATGTCCTGACTTTTGTCCCACTAGCAATAGATCTTTTCCCGTGGATAATGTCTGCAAAATGACTGATGCACCGATGTCCAAGTCGGGGCCATTTTCAGAGGGGCAGTTGCCTTGTTTTCCGCCGACAAAGCAGGCCATATTCCAGGCGTCTTTGGCGAGCGATTGATAGGACCATAGTAAACTACCATCGTCTAAGTCAAAGGCCAGTACGGCATCGCTGGTGCTTGCAGCTGGAGATGAGTAACTTTCACCCGTACCTACATAAAGCCGGTTGCGTTTGACATCGATAGTAGGGCTATTCCAAATCGGAGCGCCAGAAGGGGCTTGTAGCACAGCACCCATGCTATTTTTTATACCCGTAGGTTGAGGCTCATCGATACTAAAAGCGGTCCACTTATGGCTACCATTGGCAACATGAAGGGCAACGACGCCACCTCGAAACGTGCAGCAGGGATAGGCAGGGTTAGCCGCTGATGCCCACTCACGAGATGATAGCGGCACATAGAGTATGTTGTCATGGAGTTTCGGGCTGCCAGTAATCGTAGTGTCGGGATGATCGTTAACAGCAACTTTCCAAAGTAAGGTCCCAGTACCCCGATCGAGTGCGTAGATACTGCCCGCAAAGTCACCAAAGAATAGCGCATCGCTACCTTTGCTCCCGATTGGGCCCAGCGAAAGCGCATTGCGCACTTCGGTATCCGCTTTAAAGGTCCAATAGGCACAGCCACTGTCGAGATCCAGCGCATAAACGGTACCATCTTGACTGCCGACAAATAATGTCCCGTCATTTGCAATGGGCTGCGATCTGGCACGTGTGGCACTGGGGTAGGCAAAGGCCCACTTCAATTTTAATAACCCTACATCGGAGGCAGACAGGCCAGCTGTTTTGGCGTCGATGGCCCGATTATTACCCAAGCCAAAACCCCAACCATTGAGTGCTGTGGCAGGAGTACTTCGGGTATTTATGGTATCGAGGTTCTCGCAAAACTGGGGTTGTACCTTCTGGCTCGACTGTATGGCACGGCCACCGAGATATTCCGATAAATCTATTTTTTGTTGCGCTGTTAGCCCCTCTGCTTGTGCTTGCATAATACCTTTGTTTATCGCGGTTAGGATCGTCTCGGGGCCAAGCATTGAGAACATAATTTTATGTGGTGCCCGCGCTACCGGTCCATCATGGCAAGCCGCACAATGCTGGTTATACATTATCTCACCTGCTTTTCCAGACGCTTGAGATACAGCATCAGCCGAGGCTTTGACAGCAGTATTCCCGGTAATACTCACACCTAAGGACAAGAGGAACACAAAGCTAAGTAGCGCTACTAACCTCCTTTTAATAATCATCAGAGAGCTCATTCTGTATATGCCACAGTACTTTCCAATCGCCAGCGCTTTGAATAGGCCATATCCGTATTCCTTATAGGTGGGTTTATTACACCACTGCTAACCAGGAGGGTTTCCTCGTTAGCCATCTTGCTTTTATGTCAGGAGAATTGAATTTAGTGCTCACAAGACGGGTTGTCAACCGTCTATTCAAGTGGAGTACTATTCATACAGCATTGGCTAGTATATCTGATCTTTGACTTAGTCAGGTCGCGCCAATGAATGGCTTTAGAAACCAATTGTTTTCTCAAATTAGGCGTATAAACGTAGGGTACTGTTAATCGCTGAATAATTGCTTCCACCGATTGCAGGAGGCTTTCGTTCGCTGGTCAAGACACATGATAATAGGATGATGATCTTATTCATCAGCGCGCTCCTCCAGCGCTGGCTTCTATTCGTCTATAAAAACTGATACGACTATAGATTTCATCATTAATCTATCCTTTGAATTGCATAAAGACAGAAAGTATAATTTTTTAATAAATAATCGTATGATAAATAACTTTTTTCTGTGGCAACTATTATGAAAGTTAATCTTAATATATTTTTAATTCTTCTTTTTTCCGGATACCTTTTTTTCCCACATGAGGTCAATGCTCAGCAAAAACTGATACAGGACTGCGAAATCTGCCCAACTATGGTTGTTATTGAGCCAGGTAGTTTCATAAAGGGATCGCCTGAAACCGATGCTGGGTCGAGGAATGATGAGCGACCCCAACATCAAGTAGAGATAAACTATAATTTTGCTATTGGCAGGCATGAGGTCACGAGAGGAGAGTATGAAAGCTTTATTAAGAGTACAGGCCACGACAGTATTGGAGGGTGTTATGGAGCAACTGATAACGGAATACAGTTAGGTATTGAATTGAACTGGTATGATCCTGGATATCCTGTAGGCGATAATCATCCTGTTGTTTGCGTAAGCTGGAATGAAGCGATGTCCTATGCTCAATGGTTGAGCAAGGAGACGGGAGAAAATTACAGATTATTGTCAGAATCAGAATGGGAGTATTCTGCTCGAGCGGGAACCAGAACCATTCGATTTTGGGGAGATTCAGATGAAGGCTGCGATTATGCCAATGGAGCCGATTTAGATATTACTCCAGAGAGCTTTTTAGAGGAAATGAAAGGCAGAGGCACTAAAATAGTTTTACCTGAAGATTGGGTTGTTGCCGATTGTCATGATGGCTATGAATACTCTGCGCCAGTAGGATCATTCGAGGCCAATGATTTTGGTGTTTATGATATTTTAGGTAATGTGGCTGAATGGGTCGGTGATTGCTGGGATATTTCTTACAAGGATTCACCCAGAGATGGAACCGCTAGATTAACCGGAGATTGCGATCGTCCGATTCTTAGAGGAGCATCTTACTATGATATGCCACTGTATTTGAGATCAGCCAACCATTATGGTTTTCAGTCCAATCAATCTGAGAACAAAGACACTCGCTATATTAATTTCGGATTTAGGGTTTTAAGAGAAATAAACTGAAGCCGCAAGGAAACTATATTTCTCAGTTTTGACTTTCCTTGATGTCGCGAAAAATCGTTCAATGGAGACCGAAGTAAGGATCCAACGATGTAAGCTCCAACCTACATCGTTTTGTTCCTGCTTCAAACTGTTGGTTTGATGTTACCGTTAAGACTAAAAAGATTTTTTGGGTCGTACTTATTTTTAATCTTCACTAATCGTCCATAATTTTGACCATAACTTGTGGCTACAAACGCTTGGTCTTCATCCATGAGCTCATTAATATAAATTCTTTCCGCACAATGAGGCGATAAAGATTTCCAGTAATCGCGACCCCACTTTGTGTATTCTTCAGTCTTAGTATCATCGGTCCAATGACCGCCAACTTCAATATCCCACTTAGCATTTCGACCAACCCAAGGAGTTCCGCTTTCCGCTACGTCAGAAATAGCACCACCGAATCGGACGACTCTCATCGTGTCGAAACGACCCTCTTGAAAGCTCCAACGATCCATTAGCTCTTCGGTTAACTTAGGTTTGTACTCATCCATTTGTCTACCCTTAATATAGTAGTTTCTATGATGAGCATTTCGTTTATCTGCCACTTGCTGGTGCTCTATAAACTTTTTCTTATAAATTTCATCACTCATCGGGCTACCAAAACTAGTGATTTTTTCAAGAGCCTTACTCGCTTTGCTCTCATCCCCAACAAACAAAGTACCTAAAAAGAAGTAACCCTTACCCGTTTTATCATCATTCCACATACCTGCGTTAAGCATAATATTATTAGGCATATCTTCAGAATAGTCATAGTAAAAATCCCAAATATCTTTTGCATGCTTCATATCATAAAGGTTCACTCCAAGAACGACTTCCCCGTTTGGGAGTGGTCTGAGATTATAGGTAAATGAAGTGACGATTCCAAAGTTACCACCACCACCTCTAACACCCCAAAATAAATCGGGGTTCTCTTGCAAACTAGCTTTCCTGAAAACTCCATCTGCTGTAACAATATCAACGCTCACAAGATTGTCGACCGTTAAGCCATACATTCTCATCAATGACCCAATACCACCACCGAGTGTTAGCCCTGCAACACCTGTATGTGACACCACGCCAGCTGGAACAACATATCCATGAGGCAGTGTTTTAGAATCCATGTCATATAGCGTGCAACCAGCATCAACTGTCACTAATTTTCGTTGAAGATCTACATTAGTTTTCCTCATTCTCGAAAGGTCAATAATGATACCGCCATCACACGTTGATTTTCCAGAAATGCTATGTCCACCACTTCTCACCGCTGTCAGCAAGTTCTGACCTCTAGAGAAATTAATAGCCTTTTGAATATCTTGAACACTTTCGCAATAAGCGATGAGTGCTGGTTTTTTATCCCAAACACCATTCCAAACTAATCTTGCAGTGTCATAATCATAGTGGCCTTCTGATATCACGGACCCCTGGAAGCTATACATGAAATCCAAGATGTCTTCTTTATGCAGTATCATCTCTTCGCCAGATAAGGAGATAGCCCGCTGGTCATGGATGGCCGATTTAGCGATGGGCATATAAACCGTTGCCGCTAAGATCGCACTGTTTTTTATAAAGTCCCTTCGGTCCATAATATTTTCTCTATTCTAGGTTATTATATTTTTCTTACGTATCATTCTCTTACTTAGATTCTACTATAGATTTTTAATTAATCAAACGATCAATAACAACCTTATATCTCTAATTTAAAGCAGATTTAAACTTAAATATTGACTGAAAATGGAATTGAAATGGCAGGTTATTTCTTAATAATCCGGATCATGAAGACTTTGGGCGAACAGATAAAGTGAAGGCTGACGTGTTAATCAAGGATCGTTACAAGAGAGAAAATCACAGTAAAGCAGCCCCAGGTGCCAAAAAGGGGACAAAATCAGTTTATTGGTTTTCACGACCAACGCAGATTTAACTCGTTTACTACACCCACAATACCACTACTAAAACTAACCGGACTGTCACCATCAACATGGAAATCGGGAATGCGCTTAAGCCATTCTTCAATGGCAATTCTCAACTCAACCCGGGCTAAATTTTTCCCGGGACACGTGTGTGCTCCCCGCCCAAAAGTTAAGCTGGTGACGTGTTTGCGGCCAAACTCGACATCCACAGCATTAGGTGTAAACGTGTTGTCCATACCAGCCAAGGGTGTAGGCGCTGCAACTATGTCGCCCGCTTTTAAATGCACCCCATGAAACTCCATATCCTCGGTGACCTCTCTGGCCACTGTGACTAGCGGGAAACGTCTTAAAATCTCTTCCACCGCCTGTGCGACAGAGATTTCTCCTTGAGATATTTGTAAGCGATGCTTCTCACTTCGGGCTAAAAATAGGAAAACAAAACCAAGTAAATTAACCACCGTGTCTACGCCGGCAATAAATACCTGAATAGATAATTTAATAGCTTCTTCACGATTCAGTCGTCGACCATTAGTATCCGTATTTATCATGCGACTCAGCATATCTACACCCCCTTTACCCATGCGTTGATCCACATAGGGGGCGATGTAGTCTTTGAGATTTTGTAGTGCATCAGCGAAGGTAATACTTCCATCCGGCCTGATTAGCTGGTCCGTCCAGTACTTTGTTTGAGGTATATCATTTTCGGGCAAATCCATCATAGATAAGAATACTCGGATGGGTAAGATATCAGCAAAATCACGGGTAAAATTACAGTGCCCTTTTTCCACAAATCCATCGATCAGCGACGTCACAATACCGCGAATATCGTCACTCATAGCATTAACGGCAGCGGGCGCCATACTGTGATTTAGGGTCTTGCGATAAAAATGATGCTCTGGCGGATCTATGGTTGTAGGCAACAGACCATGATCAGCACTATGACTCTTGGGAATAATAATACTGCGACTAGAGAACCTAGTGTAATCAGTTAAAATTTCTTCAATTATGGATGAACGTGTGGGCAGCCAATGCCCCTCATTGGCCTGAGTCCAGACCAAAGGGCATGAATCATCCTCTTGCAATAAAGTCGCCCAGGCCTCATGAAAATCAATATCGATCCCAGGAGGCCCATAGATATCAAAATCTCTCACTAGGGACTCGGGAACATGATCAGGCAATACTTCATTATTCATGTCCATCCCCTAAGTGGTTATCCTAATCTGACAGAATGTGCCGCATCTGCTGTGACAACCGAGCCGCTCATATAACTGGCGGCATTACTTGCCAGGAGTAAAATAGAGCCATCGAGTTCTGATAGATCTCCCGCGCGCTTAAGCGGCAAGCTAGCCAAATGTTCCTGACCCGCTGGAGTCGCGTAATAGTCGCTCACTAGATCTGTGTGCAGAAAGCCTGGGGCCAGTGCATTAACGCGAATATCATGTTCCGCCAATTCATGACCCATCACGCGAGTGAGCTGATTAACCGCCCCTTTAGATGCACTGTAATGGGTAAGCCCCTTAAATGAAGATACGGCACAAATAGATGAGATATTGATGATGTTACCAGGCTTACCCGCGGCGACCATTCGTTGGGCACCTTCCTGCCCAAGATTGAATACGCCTTTGAGATTCACCGTCAAAACGTTGTCCCATACAGCCTCTTCCATCTCAAGAAATGGTTGTGCGCCCGTGGCACCGGCATTACAGATCACAATATCAGGTGTCCCAAATTCTTTTTCCGCTGCATCAAATGCAGCCTTAATTGACAATCGATCGGTGACGTCCATTGCTACAGCCAAGGCTTTGCCACCTTTAGCCTTAATACGACCAGCAAGATCCTGCAGCAGGTCCATCCTTCGCGCACCGCACACCACAGCGACACCATTGCCTGCAAGCATCTCAGCCATATGCTCACCTAGCCCGCTGGATGCACCACTGATAAGTGCGATTTTGCCTTTCACGGAAAAAATATTATCTGTCACAACGACTACCTCATATTAAGTTGATCATCTGATCAAAAAAAGTGCTTAAAACTGGATTCGCTTAGTGAATCCACCGTCGACAACCACATTAGTGCCCGTTGTATAAGCCGAAAGAGGACTCAACAATAGCGCAACCTGCACACAGATTTCTTCAGGTGAGCCCATACGACCGGCTGGGATCATCGCTACTGTCGACTCATAAATTTCTGGCATAGCTGCCTTAATATTATCCCATGCGCCACCCTCGAAAAAGACGGGACCGGGGCTAACGCTATTAACACGGATACCCGCTGGCGCGAGCTCCTGAGCCAGATTGCCAAAATAGTTCAACAGTGCAGCCTTCATTGCGCCATAAGGCACGGCGCCGGCAAATGCTTCGAGCGAGGCTGTCGAGCCGATACTGACAATAGCGCCGCAATCAGAGGCTTCCAAATAAGGCTTCACTGCATTAACGGCTTTCCAGCTAGCCAGCACATCAGCTTCAAAGTTACTTCTCCAACCCGATTCTCCATTGTCAGCGCCCCCAGCACTCACATTGGCTACAAAACCATCAATACCGCCCAACGCCTCAGCACAAGATTTAATCCAGTCTTCAAGTGATGCTGCGTCAGTCACATCCACCACCTGACCATGGGCATTTACACCAAGAGCCCGGACAGCCGCGACAGCAGCGCTTACCTCGTCAGCATTGCGTGCACAGATACCTATATCACAACCCTCGGCCGCTAGTGTTTTTGCCAGTGCAAAACCAATCCCTTTGGATGATCCTGTAATCAAAACCGTTTTGTTTTTTAACTGAAGATCCATAATGTTCGTCCCTTATTAGTCGAATGTAATGGCGCCAACTCTTCGCTGTAAAACGAGAGTTTAGAATAGCGTGGCAGATGAGAATCACTCGATTCAAACATAACACTTATAGCCGCCAAGCGTTTAAAATAATGACCAACCTAAAGTCATCGGTTGTACCTATACCAACGTAGAGCTACATTGTTAAAAATGCTGTCAGTCATAAATAATCGCTGGGGAGCAACCACGGCCACAACATTAAACAAGCACACTTGTTTTTATTTTATGATTATAGGAGAGGTAATGCAATGGCATCTACTAAAATGGTTAGTCATAGGGTTCTGTCAGCAAAATAACCCACTCACAAAAGCATTCAACAGCGTCTCTTTAGTTACTTATGCATAAAGCACACCAAGCCAATAGATTAAGTTAGGTTTTATGGATTCCACGCCTTAGCAACTAAAAAAGCACGCCAGCAGATAAAATCCACCAACAACCTTCTTTATGACCAATATTAGAGAATAAATATCCGAAATAAAGCATTAAGAAGTTGAATTTATTTTGACCTAAGGCTATATTTACCCTGGACTACCATAACAAGCAGTCTAGATTGTTTTGTTATTGCGCCATTCATAAAAGATTATTCCAAAATCAAGAGATGTCACATTATTTTCATCGTACTTAATTAAAAAATCTCAGGGGAACATATAATGAATTATCAAAAAATGCTCAAAAAATCGTTATTACCATCTTTAATCTCCGCACTTATTCTTCCCGTCTGCGCAGTCAGTGCATACGGCGCTACATCTATAGAAGAAGTTGTGGTCACAGCGCGTAAACGTCAAGAATCGATTCAAGATGTACCTGTTGCTGTATCTGCACTTACTCCAGGTCAGTTAGAGCGAGGCTCAATTACTAGCTCCCTTGAATTGGGCAAAATTGTTCCTAACGTGGAACTCCATGAAACCGCTATTGGCTCCGAGTCTCTAAGCGCCTCAATACGAGGAATGAGCTATGACGATATTGAGAAATCAATAGAACCAACAGTCGGTGTTGCTATCGACGGTGTATTTTTGGCTAGTAACTCAGGAGGTGTCTTCGATCTATTTGATGTAGATTCGGTGGAAGTTCTTCGTGGCCCTCAGGGCACTTTGTTTGGTCGAAACACTATTGGTGGTGTTATCAGCGTTAATAGAACAGAGCCGACTGGTGAGTTTGGCATTAAATTAGAAGCCACAGCTGGTGATCAAAATCTGACTGATATTAAAGGCATCATAAATATGCCTTTAACGGATAAGGGCGGCATCAAGCTAGCATTCAAAAAAATCGACTCTGACTCTCACGTCTACAACACAACCTTAAATGCACGCCGACCAATGAGAGATTCAGAGACTATGAGTGTCTCTGTGAAATATAACTTCACCGAAAACACATCGGCACAGATAACGTTTGATAGTTATGATCACCATACCACTGCAGCCGATAACCTGTTTGTTGCAACTGGATTTCTAGAATCGATCGGATTTAACGCCGGTGCCGCTACTTCAGAAGCAGACAACTGGAAAACTTCTCCTCAGTCAATCCCTCTCACTGCCTATTTAGAGGGCGATAATACTACTTTGAAAGTAAACCATACCGGAGAGAATTACGAGATCAAGTATATTATGGGTATTATGGATTACGAAGAAGACGTAGATGAGGCGTCGTGGGGGCTTCCTCAAGTGTTTTTCCCAGTTGCAAGAGATCAAACCTTTAAACAGACTTCTCATGAATTACAGTATATTTCAGATTACGATGGTCCTATGAACTTCGTTGCTGGTGTATATATATTAGAAGCTGATTCGAACATAACGTCAGGACCAGTCCAAAACTTCGATGCATTGCACTTTCTTGATAGCACGGCATACTTTGGAGAAATGAGCTATGACATCAATGATCTATGGTCATTCACATTAGGCGCTCGTTATACTGAAGAAGAAAAAGAGCTTAATAGTGCGTCTTACACCAGCAACGAAGCAAGACTGAGTGATAGTAGAGCAGCAGCTGATCTAATTAATCTCGCCAACCCAACATTTGAAGACAATAACACTTCATTCCGTGCAGTATTGCAGCGACAACTCGAATCTGGAATGGTTTATGCGTCTTATTCAACGGGCTATCGTAGTGGAGGATTCTTCAATCGAGGTGTTACGGCAGCAGAAACCCTACCGTTCGCGTCAGAGGAAGTTGCCAGCATTGAGCTGGGTATGCGTATGAATCCGACAGACAACAGTCAGATTAACGTTACCTACTTTAATGCTGAGTACACTGACAAGCAAGTTACTGTAATTGTTCCTGCGTCAGACTCTTCATGTAATAAGGAGCAGAACGAGGCAGGCAACGTAACCTGTTCTTTTGTGCGTAACGCAGGAGAGGCGACCATGAGTGGCATAGAGTTTGAAGGTGTATTAATGCCTACTGACGCACTTACGCTTCGACTTAACTTTGGTACACTTGATGCTGAATACGATGAGTACATCTACAACAGTATAGATATCGCTAGCAAGGCTCGTATTCTTTATGCGCCAGAGTTCACAGCCCACTTTGGTGCTGAGCACACAACCGATCGCGCCGGCGGAACACTGACTCTGAATCTGGGGTACAGTCACAAAGATGACGTAGAAACTCAGGCAGATTGGTCTGTATACAATCCCGTCACTGGTCCTGAGGTAACTCTGGAGAGCTTTCAGACATTGGACATCTCCGCTACCTTCATGAAGGAAATGGGAGATGGTACGCTGAAACTTCGTCTTTACGGAACCGATGTATTAGAAGATGGTAACCGAATAGGTCGCAGATATGATGCAGGAGCATTCGCATGGGCTGAACCAGTGCCCCGCCGTCAAATGGGCGTAACTGTAGGATATGAGTTCTAGTTATCTGAACTTAAGTAAGCTCTAAAGGCGGCTGAATATTAGTTCAGCCGCCTTTTTTATATCTATCCTGAAATGAAGAACCCATGATGTTTATAGATAGCGATTGCATCAGGCAGAGCATAATCTTGCGTAGTTTCTCTAAGACAACTTGGTTGTCACAAAGAGAAGCCGCTTAACACAGCGGCTTTTTTTGTTACCCAATATACTTTAGCCTTTTTTTCCGGACTAAATTAAAACCCCATCTCTGTCGCCGTTGGAATACGGCGCAAGGTTTGACCTCCAGAAATATCCAGTATTCTGCCGGTCATAAATGACTCATCAGATAACAACCACAGTGCCGCATTAGCCATATCATCTGTCGAGGGTAATTTGCCGAGAGGTATCTCGTTAATAAACGCCTGTTTAATAGCTGGCATTGCAAGAAAACCCTCAGTCATAGCACTGGGTGTAAATCCGGGAGAAAGGGAATTTACACGGATACTTTGCGCTCCGTATTCAACGGCCGCTATACGCACTATATGGTCCGCACCACATTTGGTACCAGCATAGGCAGCAAGGCCGGGAGGTGCCAATGCGGCTGTTTGCGAGGAGGTTGTCACGACGGATCCCCCGCCAAACATGCGCGCGGTCATGTGCTTGATGAACAGCGCAGTACCAATTAGGTGAACATCGCAACTCTGTTGCAATAGTTCACGGCTAATATCAGCAATCGCGGATGAGCTTTCGATGCCAGCGAAATTAATAGCGCCGTCAAGCTTGCCATAATGGGATATTGCGGCATCAGCCAGAGCGGCTAATTGCTGTTCGTCGGTAATATCGCAACCAATCGCCACAGCACCCATACTATCGGCAATGGCCTGAACCTTATCGAGCCTGCGAGCGGCTAAAACAAGTTTAGCGCCTTCCTGATGACATCGTCGTGCGGTGGCAGCCCCCATGCTGCGTTCGTCTGATGCACCCAAAACAATAATTACCTTGCCTTCCAATCTACCTGCCATCTTCGCTCTCCTCTACTTTTGTATATATTTTAATCAATGGTAATAATCAGATTTTCACCAACTGCTTGCCAAAATTTTGACCTGAGAAAAGGCCCGCTAAAGCCTCTGGGCACTGCTCTATGCCCTCAAGGATATGTTCTTTAACTAGAATTTTACCCTCATCTACCCATTGCATTAATTGCTCTCTTGCTTCTGGGTAGCGATCTACATAATCAAGTACAATAAAGCCTTCCATATGGCAGCGACGAATCACTAGCTGCATATAATTTTTCGGCCCCGGCGGTAATTCTTTGACCTGATAGCCACTCGAAATACCGCCACAGAGCACAATGCGGCCATTATTGGCCATATTGACCAGGGCATGATCGAGAATTTCACCACCGACATTATCGAAAAATAAATCGACACTGTTTTTGCATAATTCCTGTAACCGCTCTCCCACGGAATCCGATTTATAATCAATCACTGCATCATAGCCCAGTTCATCGATAAGCCACTGACACTTAGCTTGACCACCGGCGATACCAATAACCCGACAGCCTAAAAGCTTGGCAATCTGACCCACGGTCGACCCTGTGGCGCCAGCAGCGCCTGAAATTAGCACGGTTTCTCCTGCTTTGGGCAACCCTAAATCTAGCAGTCCAAAATAAGCAGTAAGACCAGTAAGTCCAAAGATATGCAAAGGGTATGAGATGGGTATGCCTGCAGGGATTTTTGTAACAGGGAATAGTCCTGTACCATCACTGATAGCATATTCCTGCCAGCCAAAGCTGCCCTGCACAAGGTCTCCGACTTGATAATCACTGTGCTTACTGGCAATAACTTCGCCTGCTGCACCAGACCGCATTACTTCACCTATAGCCACTGGCGGCAAATAGCTGCGCACATCGTTAAGCCAGCCGCGCTGTGCTGGTTCAAAGGCAAGATACTGGTTCTTTACCAGAAACTCACCATCCACCAACTCTCGAACAGTCTCGGTCTCTAAGTTAAAGTGCTCTTTGCTGACACTAGTTTCCGGACGCGCACTCAATGTCCATTTTTTATTCGTTAAAGTTACTGTCATGGGGTGTACCAAATAGGTGATGAGTAAGCCCGATCCTGAATCGTCTCAGGTGCTCGCGGGTCTATAGTAGCGCCAAAATACTTTGCGTCATACGCGGTCCATCGCGGCGTGGGGATTTGTATTACCCTGGCATAGTAAAATGCACGTTGCTCCGGATCGAAATCAGGATCAGTCCATACTGCAGTTAATTCGGCCGACCCGATACTATTACTATAGATGGCATTTAGTCCGTCTACGGTATTTCCCACAGGAGGTATCTCCCCTCTCCAATTGGCCTTGCGTCCATCGGACAGCGCCACATCGAATATCTGCTCTTGGGTTTCACCACGCGCATCTAGCCAGCCCTTAATGATTTGTATACGATCAAGATTGGCACCGTCGGGATCCCTTGTAGCCGCCACCATAAAGCTCGGAGACTTATTGCCCGGACTGCGAGTTAGGTCGCCACCCATTGGTACGCCCTTTTGATAGCCGATAACGGCATAATCAGAGCGTGATATATCAGACTCCACATATTCCCATCCACCAAAAAAGCGCAACTTAATTCGAGTACCCGAGGTGGCGTAGACCTCTCGACGCTTGATCGCACTAAATATCGACTCGCGAGTGTTTTCCTCAGACCAAGCCGCCGTTAGACCAGAAGAGACTAGCCTCCATATTTTCTGTAGCACATCTGCCATGCGCTTTTCAGTACGATTCACAGCGGGTTCGTCGTGGGCAAATTTACCAAAGAAATTATCTTCATTGGTGGTGGACATCCCCGTGTGCGAATCGGTACTGCCGATAATGCCAAATTTGAATGGATTGGTGCCCAAATTAGCCTCATGACGCAGACCTTCACGCAGTGCCGAACGGGTATATTCGTATTGCAGCATCTCGGGTTTTTTATCCGTGCCCAGGGTGATATTACCCTGATCCCAGGTTTCAAAATCGGCGAACTGATCATCCGGTGACAGGTAAGGGTGCGCCTCGCCATCTCCTTTTATCTGCGTTGTTTCATAAACAGGTTCCCATCGCGCTCGTTTACGCGCATAGGACGCATCTAGCGGCAACCCATTTTCACGGTTCGGCGAGAACATACGGCCATTGCTGACATTACCGTTGTGAGCGATAGCAATAACCTCGCCTCCGGTTTGCTTTTCATAATCGGCCAGAGCGTCCCACAAGTCTTCAGGATCATTACTGTGCTGGGCCGAAAAAGGTGTTACTTGCGATGCTGTCTCGGCACCATCTTTATAAATAACCACACGGTGTAGATTGTCACCAGTGATCATTGAGGTCCATTCGTAACCAACAAAGGCGGTAAATAACCCCGGCTCATTATATTTGTCGGCTACTGCAGAGGCTTCCTCCCAGATCGAACTGCGCAGACTCTCGGGAGTCAGATACTCTGGCTCATCAGTCTGGATCGCATCAGAAAATGCTCTCGCTAAGGTTCCCATATCGCCCTGTCGCATTAACTCTTTCCATTCCATGCCCATTTTCCAACCATTTAACCGGGGATCATCAAGCGCCAACTGAGCATAGATGCCTAAATATTCAGCATGATCTGTCACTGCTAAAAAGTCGAGAGGTCGACGTAATTTGGCAGGCATTCCGTTATCAGCCTTCACTGTCTCGCCGCGCGCAAACTGAAAAGCCTGATCACTGGTCAATCGGGTCTGCAAGATATAGGCATCTGCAGAGAGCTTAGAATGCAGATGTAAATCACCCCAGTAGAGATTGGTAATATTTTCTCTCACCGGTGCTGAGTAGAGTAATTTTTGATCTGCCAGTGATGGTTCTACAGCATTCGCAGACAGACAGGCTGAAAGCATCAATACGCCCAATGTGGAACCATGAATAAGGTTAAGCATCACTATTTTCCTTGCATAGAAATATTTTAGTTTGTCACTTCGACACGAATTAACTGACCTTGATTCTTGTTAGGTAGCCAGACTGTAATGCGATCGGCGGAGTTATCTACCACCACTTTGCGCGCATCATACTCCACAGGCATCAAATACTTTACAACCTTCCCCGTCTCTGGGTCTAGCCGCAACAGACGATCAGAGCCAGTGCTAGATATCCAAATTTTACCGGTGCTATCTGGTCGAGCGTAATAGGGTGAGATATATCTTGGCTGGATTTGGTATTCAGTAATCTTATCAGTATCTAAATCGATAGAGGCAACATTGTCGGCAAAGAATTCGGTAAACCAAAACTGGTTGTTATCATCTCTGTAGCCCCTTCGAGGATAAGCATTAGGCGTTGGCGTTGGCACCAATCGAACATTACCCTCGCGGTCAGAGCGAGCAATAGAAGATGCTTCCGGAGCAGTACAGAGGAAATTGCCCTGTGCATCCTGATCCATCATGTAGCAATAGTTGAGTTGATCAACACGCTTGGGGTCTGTAGGGAATGGCTTATCGTCAAACAGCATAATCCCCGGACCCACCTCACCTGTTTTAATATCAAAGCGGAAGGCATGCTCATGACGAATAGGTCCATCGGGCATTGACGTAATACCTGTGGCCCAAAGACCATCTTCGCCGACTCTGACAGGCCCTAGGAAAGGGTTTTTCCATATCACAGGCAGATCGTAGGTCTGCCAGGTTTCGGTGTCGGGGCTGAACGAAGCGTGCTTATTACCCATGACCGCGACCCAGACAGTATCTGTTTCATCGACTTGAATATCCTGCACTCCCACAATGCGCACAAGACCCTCTTCGGGTTCGGGCAGGAAATTGGGAGTCGGCCATTCTGAAAATTCGCCCGTGCGTGGATCAAGTTTACCGATAAAGTCCCAACCAGTGTTGCCGTACCAAACGTTACCTTTTGAATCTACATCTAAGTCATGTATCACACTGGGCTGACGGGGAATCGGATAAACAGTTACCGTGGCATTAGTACCTTCGCCAAATGGCCGCGGTAAGGTTTTCAGCGGATAATCCCATTGCGACTTACCGTCACTCAAATTAACTGTCGCCAAATATTCTGCAATATCAGAAGCTTTGCGTCCATACCAATGCAAGCCCTCAATTGGTTTGGGTTTTGATACGACCTGAATACGATCAGCAGATGCATGATCAGTCTCATAGGTGTGCATACGCTGTATCACCTTAACCAAACTCTCCGCGGTGTATCCTGAGCGTGCAACGCGCTCAAGACTGTGGCAGAAACCACAGTTGACCATGTTTTTTACCAGCAAATCTTTTTGCGCTTCCGAACCAGGAAAGCTATTGACCCATTCCAGTGAGGTCAGTTGGGATGCCAGACGAAGCGGGTCGGTAACCGCTGTAAGATAAAGCTCACCCAGACTCTGGGACTGAGTTTCGCCAATCACAACTGTCTTGGCACCCTGCAACTCATAACCCGCTGCACGGACACTAACCCTATATTCACCAGCAGCCAAGCGATCTCGATTAAATTGAAATTGACCCGCAGCATCACTAGTGACAGCGATTAATACAGGGCTATTTAACGGCTGAAGAATCACCACAACCCCTTCCATTATACTCTCATCAGATGAAGACACAGATCCTGACAGAGCTATGGCAGACGGAATCTGTCGTTCGGCACAGCCAGT
The DNA here is from genome assembly GCA_963854585.1 of Gammaproteobacteria bacterium. Taxonomy (GTDB): domain Bacteria; phylum Pseudomonadota; class Gammaproteobacteria; order Pseudomonadales; family Porticoccaceae; genus HTCC2207. Next base: position 46,192 of record CAWKZU010000009.1, read on the forward strand.
GTCAACGAGAATCATTAGTAATAAAGCAACGATTGATGAAAAACGTCGCGACAGAATATGGGAATTTGTTACTAGATTCATAATCATCACTTATAGACAGACAGAGGAGTGACAATCTCAATAAGATTACCATTGTTATCACGGATGAATAAAAGCCGGACACCGGCAGCATCAAAGTTAGTCGGCGGTAATTCTAACTCGACACCACGGCTGACTAGCTCCGCAGCAACCGCATCAACATCAGCACTATTAAAAGCTAAGTGCACATAGCCACGATCAGACATGGCAGTAAATACATCGGGTGCTACCTTTTCATCCTGAAATGGCTCTTTAGTACCAACTACTTCAATAGTGAAGCCATTGGCAGCGATATAACCCACCTCCACATCTGGGTAGCCTTCGATATCCCATTCTCGCACAACCTCAAAACCAAGAACGCTGTTATACCAGTCCAAAGTAGCTGCATAGTCCGCGGTTGAAATCATAATATGGTCAGCGCGCATCATGGCCAGAGGATTGGCCTTAGGTGCACTGGGTGAAATGTCTTCAGTAGCGGCCAGGGTCGATAGACAACAAATAACTAACCCTACAAGACTGACTTTTGACATCTGTATTACCTCATCTGATCTAAATTAATAATATCAGTACCGACATAATCATTTAGCAGCTCATGGAACCGCTGCACACGCTTTTCTTGATGGGAAAGAATGCAGCCGTTAAAGCCTCTTGAGTTGAGACCCTGCTGCTGGCTGGTACCAATACTCAGATCCTGATCGGCCACAAACCCGACGGACTCTCCATCGCCATAAACACTATGACGGTTTTCGGCCCACTCTAATGGCATAGGCCCAATAGGTGTGATGACCTCTTTCATACCCTCAACTGGTGGCGCCAGTACCCAGTGATGGAACACACATTTTTGTGGATCTGATGGGTGAGGCTCAGTACGCAGAATTTGGCACTGCTCCGGCGACATGGTAATCGTCAGATTGGGAAATAAAGTGCAATGGAAATAATCGACCAGCTGCTGATCACTCATATTTTCGTAATTGGAATAGCCTATATCTGGACCCATACGACGCTTAGCGGCGACTATAGCCTCACGAATATCACCGGTATGACCATCATAGTCACTAGGATCGAGGCCCCACGCTCGAGCTACTTCGTCGAGGGGCGCAGGAACCTCTCCAGTTTCAAACTCCGGGTTTCTAGTAGTGGCCTGATGACCTTTCATCCACATGGAATTGTGGCCAGTCTCATACATCTCAAATAACGTGTCGGACAGACCATCATTTATAAAAGTCGATAGTTCTGGATGGATCGTTGGCAGATGGTAGCTTTCATTGAAGTTATCTCGAATAATCTTCCAATTAAAGTCGGCATCGGCTGACAGATACATCACTCTTATCCAATTATCCAAGCCATAACTCTCGAGACGTTCGGGCAAGGGAGCCAACCAATCCAATAATGGCGCAACTTCATTATCCATGCAGTAGAATACAAATGGTCCCCAGCTCTCACAGCGCACCTCTGTGAGCGTTACTTTTCCGCAAGGATTGCCACCAGGAAAGTCATCGGGATCCTGAACGTTGACTAGCATACCGTCGGGGGAAAACTGCCAGCCATGATAGCCGCAGGTGATTCTATCGCTGCCACCTATATCCCCAAGTACTAGACGGTTGCCGCGGTGAGGACAAGAATTATAGAACGCTTTAATCGATCCATCAGCCTGGCGGACCATAATGACCGACTCTTTACCCAAGTTGTGACGAACATAATCACCCGCCTGCTCCATCTCGGCGACCATGCCACCAAGGTGCCAAACTCGCGGCCACAAATGCTCGTTTTCCTGGTCCATAAACTCTCTGGAAATATAACGATCCGCAGTAATCGTATCTCCACGCACAGGCAGATCGAAGCCCTTGGCATAACGAGACGTCTCAGATTGTGAGCCCATGCTATAACCTCTCTGGTTATCTCTAGCGTTAAAAAAAACAATAAATTAATGGCTAACCAGCTTATGGATTCATAGATTTGAATTCCTTAGAAAACAAAAAGCTGGAATTTACGCGGCTAGTATTACTTTGAAACCAAACCGCCATCCACCACCAGCTCTGCGCCGGTCACATAGCTAGATTCATCAGAGGCCAAAAACAAAACACAGTTAGCTACTTCCACAGGGTATCCCATACGTCCGAAGGGTACTGATTCGCCCAACTTCTCAAACTCACCTGGATTATCGCGTCGAGAATCATTTTGTATATTAGTATCAATCAAACCGGGATGCAGCGAATTGCAACGAATGCCATCAGCCGCATGCTCCAGAGCAATACTCTTACTGAAGATTTGCACGCCAGCTTTAGCAATACCGTACACCGATACACCCGGAATTCCGCGCAGAGCCGCAACAGAAGACATATTGACAATAGAACCACCACCAGAGGCAATCATTGCGGGCAGCGCGATCTTACAGCCTAGAAAAACGCTGCGAATATTCACATCCATTTGCAGATCATAATCCGCCGTCGAATAGTCACTAATCGGTCTCATTATCGCGATACCTGCATTATTGACTAGAACATCCAGCCCACCAAAATGCTCGACGGTGGCATCAATAACTTCCTGCCAACGTCCCTCATCAACAACGTTTTGCTCCATTGATAATACCTCGGCACCCAGAGCAACTAGCTCTTTTTCCGCAGCTGCCAATCCAACCAAATCGATATCAGTGATCACCAACTTCGCGCCCTCTTGAGCAAAGCGAACAGCAGTAGCATGGCCAAGACCTGGGTTAGATGCTGCACCCGTAATAATTGCGACTTTATTTAATAATCTAGACATAATTATCTTCCTTATTATTTTTGAAATTCACGTTAGTATTTATATCGCGTTCCAGCCCCCATCGACCTCGAGCATACTTCCCGTACTAAAAGACGACAGGTCCGAAGCTAAAAACATAACGCCGTTGGCCACCTCTTCAGGTGTACCTAATCGCTTGATAGCATGCTTTGCTGACAAAACCGATAGGTCCTCAACAAGGCTAACAACTAATGGAGTAGCAACATTACCCGGGCATATCGCGTTAATACGAATATCTCGTTCGGCATATTCCACCGCTACTGTCCGAGTCAATCCCGCCACAGCGAATTTGCTTGTGACATAGGGTGAGGCATTTGGATAGGTGTTACGACTAGTCGCAGAGGCCATGTTAACAATACGGCCCCCACCCTGCTTTAGCATCTGACGAATCTCCGCCTGCATGCAGAGCCAGACGCCCTTTAAATTAACCGCTATCACTCGATCGAACTCAGCTTCACTCACCTCATGAAATTCCTGTAATGGCGTTGCTGTCCCCGCGTTGTTCACGGCGATATCGAGTCGCCCAAAACGCGTAACAATCATATCAAGCAATATATTCACATCGGCAGGGTCACTGGCATCATTCAGCAAACCCAATACCTCCGCGCCATTATCCTGCAGGGCAACTACGGCTTTATCTAAAGAATTCTGAGAAATATCAGTTATCGCAAGCTTCGCTCCGGCATTGGCAAAGGCCACCGCACAAGCATAGCCCAGACCAGAACCAGCGCCGGTGATTAGCACCACCTTATTTTTAAAATCAAAAGTCATAGTAGGTCTATACCAATGATTAGTATGAGATTAAGTCGCATTACCGCCGTCCACCATATATACACTTCCGGTGCAATAACTGCTCTCATCGCTACCCAAGAAAACCATCATATTGGCTATTTCATCAGGCTGCCCATACCGCCCCAGAGGCGTTACAGCTTCGACCATACTTTTAAAGTCCCCTGCTCCAGCGTCAGTAAAGCCCGCCTCTATCGATTCCATCATGCGCGTTTCTACTGCGCCGGGGTTTACGGTATTAACTCTTATGCCATGTTGAGCACATTCCAGTGCAGCACAACGCATCAAACCAATCACAGCATGTTTACTGGCATTGTAGCAGGCAGTGTTTGGAGAGCCCTTAACACCCGCACCAGATGAGGTAATCATAATACTGCCTCCACCACCATCGCGCATAACTGGAATCACGTAATGCAGGCCAAGCCATGCGCCTCTGACATTCACCGCCAACACCGCATCCAGATTAGAAACATCCGTGTTGATGATTTCACCAATCACACCTTCAACACCAGCATTGGCAACAAAAACGTCAATGCCACCAAACCGCTCAACGCAGGCGCTGACCATGTTCTCAACTTGATCAGCCTGACTGACGTCGACTGCCACGCAGGCACATCTCTCGGGGCCTAACTCGTCCACAAGTGTCTGGGTGACATCTAAGCCGATATCCGCCAGCATAACTTTGGCGCCTTCGCTTACAAATTTTCTCACCGCCGCCTGACCAATGCCACCACCAGCCCCCGTAATCAAAACAACCTTATTATTAAGCCTCATTCTTCATCCCGAAAATGATCATATATTTTTGTTTTCACTCTTGAGCCATTTCACCCGCGTCGCCAACAACAGGTATATTTTTTCTAGCCTTCCCATCGGAGAATCTAGTAGCCCTACTTACACCAACTCATACTCGGACGTTAAGAACCCGGAGCAGCGCCTCATAAAACAGACAAGAATGTTTCTTTTTTAAATCATATTATCAATCGATACTGCCTGCAACTCCTTTATCCACAATATCCAATACACAGATATTGTTAGGCAAATTACCGTAGAGCGCTCACACAGAAAGGTTAAATTGGGACTTATCAAGAATTCAACCGTAGAGGATTAATCGACATTTTTGATCAGAAAGATTGCAGAGGCCGCATGTCAATCTTAAAATGTCGCAGACCACCGAAAAATCCGCAGATATAGGTTGTTTCACGCGACGGTCAACCGAAGCCATCAATAGGAACCCCATAAAATAAGGCGCTATTATGTGTAATCAAAAATCGGCGTATCCAAAAGCACCTAAAGAATTAGCGAAAAGCTCACCCACGCTGGGCACCAAACAGACAATCCAACACCTGCTCGAGCTACTCTATTAATTTTGCTTCTTGATAAATATCGGAGAGGATGGCGGTTAAGTAAGCTTTGACGCGCCTAACTCGTGCTTTTTCCCGGACAGTCATATGACTCAAAACCATGCCTTTCATCAAAAACTGTACCATGTCATGAGCGCCTTCAAGCCTCGCAATATTTTTCCAATGCGGGAAAACAGCCTTGGCCGTGTCGAGAAATTGCTTTTCAAAATCCTTCTCTACCGGTTCAATAACTTGTCGCAACTCAGCATCAGTTCGCGACGCTGTTAGCAATTCATGGTATCCAAGAAAGGAAGGAAGATTTACGTATTGCCAAGCTGATTCAACCGATTTAGCAATAGCATCATGAGTCAATGATTGGCCAGGATTGTCAATATCTGCCATCAAGTCACGATACTCTTGCAAACGCCGGCCGTGCAAGAAATCGATCACAGCCCTCATTACCGACATGCGAGAAGGGAAATGATGCATCATTGCTCCCCGAGAGACACCGGCATTATTGGCAATTAATGCTGTTGTGGTACTAGCGTAACCCAACTCAAGAAGGCATTGAATAGTCGCCTCTAATATCGCTGAACGAGTCATCGCACTCTTTTCTGCCTGCCAACCCTTTTCGTTCCGCTTTGGCCGCTTCACACTCGCGGCAGCCGGATTATTGGTAGCCTTAACTTTAGGTTGAGGGCTTGGTACCGACATTAAACTGTCCCTTAAAATTTCTTATTATAAAAAACCAAGATAACTAGCCTATATTCTCTAGCCAATCTTAGTAAGCATCGCTGCGCGGAAAATAGAAATCAAACAAGTTTGTTTATTGTAAAAGATGCTGACGCCATCTGATAGCAAATTCTTTTTTTAGTGCCAGCAATGACTGTTATATTTGTAGCACACTTGAATTAAACATCTAGCTTTCATTACTATACTTTTCAAATATCAACCTATACATATTTTTTTAACAGTCACCAATGCTAAGCCAAACTTAAAGTTACCACGGTCCTTTTCAAGTATGAATAATCAAGCTTTCTCACCCGAATACCGTTCTATAATTTGTTTTCCCAGCGCCATCTGGTGCACTTGATCCGGACCATCGGCCTGACGGCACCAACGAGCGTAGTTGTAGCCTTCCGCCATGCAATAGTCTTCGGTTAGGCCTCCTGCACCATGCATCTGTATAGCGCGATCTATGACACTCTGCATTACCACTGGCACAGTTGTCTTGGTTGCTGCAATCATATCTACGGACGCCGAAACACCTCGTTCATCGATTTTATGACAAGTTTTTAAAACTAATAATCGGGCCATTTCTATTTCGGAAAACATACGAGAGATATCCTCTCGCACCGACTGATGCTTACTTAATGGACGACCAAAAGTAGTCCGTGATACTGATCGCTGACATGCTAATTCAAGAGATCGCTGTCCGGTGCCTATCAGGCGCATGCAGTGATGCATCCGACCAGGCCCTAATCGGCCTTGGGCTATCTCAAATCCGCGGCCTTCGCCAAGCAAAACATTCTCTAATGGGACACGGCAGTTTTCAAATACCAGTTCGGCATGGCCAATAGGAGCATCATCGTATCCAAAAGTTGTAAGGGGTCGAACCAAGGTCAGTCCGGCTGTTTCCTTAGGAACCAATACCTGTGTTTGCTGCAAGTGCCGATTTGGGTTACTAGGATCTGACTTGCCCATAACGATAAGAATACGGGTTCGCTCGTTCATCGCGCCGGTAATAAACCACTTACGACCATTAAGAACCCATTCATCACCATCTTTGACTATGCTCATTTCAACATTAGTGGCATCGCTAGAAGCTACCTGAGGCTCTGTCATGGCATAAGATGATCGAATTTCACCAGACAAAAGCGGCTTAAGCCACCTGTCCTGCTGCTGCTTAGTGGCGTAGTTCATGAAAACTTCCATATTGCCAGTATCAGGCGCATTACAGTTAAACACCTCTGGGGACCAAATAACCCGGCCCATTACTTCACATAAGGGAGCATACTCAGAAAAACTCAACCCACCATGCTCACAATATTCAGCATGAGACGGTGGCACAAAAAGATTCCAGAGACCCGCCGCCTTAGCCTTTAATTTTAGTTCATCCATCAAAGGGAGCGCTGCAAAACGGTTTTCTGCGGCATGCAACTGTTTGGCATACACCTCTTCATTTGGATAAATATTCTCATCAAAGAAGGTTTCCAGCCGATCCAGTAGACGCTGAGATTTTTCACTGTTTTGGTACATGTGGGCGCTCCGCTATAAGAATGTTGTAAAAGTATTAAGTAATCGTCTATTAGTCTAATTCAATCCAAAATGATTAGGCTACTCTCCATTTAGACCAAGGAGGCAGGCATAGTTATTACGCCCGATTAAGACTTGGAGTTCGTGACGTCCACAATGTGGAGGTAACCAGAGAAAGTCTTATCGATGTAACCGGTATCCTCCGAACTTTTTTATCACTGCTTATTATTACTCCGGCCGCATATGAGGAAAGAGTAATACATCCCTTATCGAGGGTGAATCGGTCAAAAGCATCACGAGACGATCAATGCCTATGCCCTCACCCGCCGTTGGAGGCATGCCGTACTCTAGGGCCCGTATATAGTCAGCATCAAAATGCATGGCCTCATCATCTCCTGCATCTTTCTCTGCTACTTGTTGCCTAAAGCGAGTTTCCTGATCTTCCGGGTCATTAAGCTCAGAGAAACCATTGGCTATTTCGCGACCGCCGACGAAAAATTCAAATCGATCAGTGACGAAAGGATCGTCATCATTGCGGCGCGCCAAAGGTGAAACCTCTGCCGGATACATGGTGATAAACGTCGGCTGCTCTAACAAATGCTCAACGGTTTTTTCAAATATTTCGATCTGTACCTTACCCAAACCCCAGATATCTTTGAGAGGAATATGTAAATCCGTGGCGATTTTGCGCGCACCAGCCTCGTCGCTAAGCTGTTCTGCACTAATATCAGAGTTGTACTGCAAAATAGAATCAAACACCGACAAGCGAATAAAAGAATCTGCAAAGTCATAATGTGTTTCGCTTTGAATCTCTCCATCGGCATCTTTCACCGTGTTCACAATTTTCGTTGACCCCAGCACCTCGGTAGCCATTTTACGTAACATATCTTCTGTCAAATCCATCAGATCATTAAAATCAGCATAGGCTTGATAAAACTCGAGCATCGTGAACTCGGGGTTATGGCGTGTTGAAAGGCCTTCGTTCCTAAAGTTGCGATTTATCTCATAGACTCGTTCAAAACCACCTACAACAAGACGCTTAAGGTAAAGCTCAGGCGCGATTCGCAGGTACATGTCGATATCCAGCGCATTGTGGTGCGTAACAAAAGGTCTCGCCACTGCGCCACCCGGGATCACCTGCAACATGGGGGTTTCAACTTCTAGGTAGTCAGCATCGTTGAGATAACGACGGATAAAGTCTACTACCTTAGAGCGAATACGGAAGGTGTTGCGCACATCGGGATTAACAATGAGATCAACATAACGCTGACGATAACGCATTTCTTGGTCGGCAAGACCATGGAACTTATCCGGTAGCGGACGCAGTGCTTTGGTGAGCAGAAGGTAGTCATCCATCTGCACATATAAATCGCCCTTACCTGACTTATGCAAGACACCTGTAATACCGACAATATCGCCCAAGTCTAGAGACTTGGCGAACGGTCGTGCATCTTTGGTCACATACAGCTGAATTTGACCCGAGCTGTCTTGAACCACAATAAAGGCTCCACGATTGCGAATCACTCGCCCAGCAATACAGACTACCTTTTTCAAAGCCTCTAACTGCTCTTTGGATTGATCACCAAAGCCAGTTTGCAGTTCATTGGCGCTATGGACCGGCTGAAACTGATTAGGGAACGTTGGTCCCTCTTGAGTTCGCAGTTCATCTAGTTTTGCGCGGCGTTCAGCAATTAGTTTGTTTTCGTCGTGTTGATCAGTCATGTTTACCCTGTGTTTTGGTTGTGGGGTGTCTTAGTTACACTATTTAAAGGCCCGCTTTTAACGATGCCACAATAAATTGATCTAGCTTTCCATCCAACACCGCCTGAGTGTTGCGGGTTTCTATGTTTGTGCGCAGGTCTTTAATGCGCGCATCATCCAATACATAGGAGCGAATCTGGCTACCCCAACCAATATCAGATTTTGTATCCTCTGTGGCCTGAGCCGCCTCTTGGCGTTTACTAACCTCAAGTTCGTAAAGTCTAGCACGCAACATCTGCCAACATTTATCCCGATTTTGGTGCTGCGAACGCTGACTCTGACTTTGCACCACCACTCCACTGGGGGAATGAGTAAGCCGTACCGCAGAATCAGTTTTGTTAATGTGCTGGCCACCAGCCCCTGACGCGCGATAAGTGTCAGTACGCACATCGGATGGGTCAATATCAATTTCAATGTTGTCATCAATTTCTGGTGATATAAACACTGCAGCAAAAGAAGTATGGCGACGATTCCCCGAGTCAAAAGGTGACTTGCGCACTAAACGATGGACGCCAATTTCAGTGCGCAACCAGCCAAAGGCATATTCTCCCGTGACCTCAACAGTGGCGCTCTTAATGCCTGCTACATCACCGGCTGAACATTCCAATAGTTCAGTTTTAAAGCCTTTGTCATCAGCCCAACGAAGATACATACGCAATAACATTTCTGCCCAGTCTTGCGCCTCGGTGCCACCAGACCCAGACTGTATTTCCAAAAACGCGCTGTTTTGATCCATTGCGCCTGAAAACATTCGTCGAAATTCTAGCTTGGCTAACTGGGCCTCAAGAGCGGCCATGTCTGTTTCAACGTCTGCAACCGTGTCTTCATCTTCCTCTTCCACCGCCATCGTCAATAATTCACGAGCGTCAGCCACCCCAGAATCCAGGTCTTCAATAGTTTTTACGACCAACTCTAAAGACGAGCGTTCACGGCCCAACTCTTGAGCCTGCTCAGGTTTATTCCAAACGTCCGGTTCACCAAGCTCTAGCTCTACCTCAGCGAGGCGTTCCTTGCGGTTTTCGTAGTCAAAGATACCCCCTCAGCACGTCGGTACGTGTTTGCAGATCATCTAAAGCGGTATAAAGGGGACTAACTTCCATGAGATTACTGACTACCTTATGAATATTATCTGAATAGGGTTGGCGCGCATTTTACCTTACCCGTGACAGCACACCAAGCGAAACAGCAAAGGTTGATTAACCAGATCTAGTAGCGCACCATTGTCGCCCTATGGTTTCTGCAGAAGGGTCTCTAAAGATGTTAAAAAAAATACTAGTCGCTGTCGCTATTTTAGCGGTTTATTTTCTACTGTGGCCCATCCCTATCGAGCCTGTGAGTTGGACCGCACCTTTAGACAAAGGCTTTACTGGAGACTTTGAGCAAAACAAAAAGCTGGCTGCCATTGAAATTATTACTTTGCCCGACACCCATGGTCCAGAGGGCTTAGCCCTGTTAGGTAACGAGGTCTACGCGGCAACTCGAGAGGGTTGGATTGTACGTTATAACCAGCAAACCGGTGAACAAATTAAATGGGTGAACACTCAGGGTAGCCCTCTAGGCTTGGTGTTTGATGCGGAGAATAACCTCCTAATAGCTGATGCATACAAAGGTCTGTTGCAAGTATCTCCTGCCGGTAAGATTTCGTTATTAACACGCACAGTTGATGGCACTGATATTGATTATGCTGATGATTTGGATGTGACTGCTGATGGCAAGATTTACTTTAGTGATGCATCAACTAAATTTGGCGCCCACATGGGTGGTACCTATGCGGCTAGCCTATTGGATACGATGGAACATGGCGGTCACGGTCGATTATTAGTCTACGACCCAGTAGATCAGTCAACAAAAATCCTTATGGAGGGGCTGAATTTTGCCAATGGCGTCGCAACCGATGCTGGCAGCCAGTTTATTCTGGTTAATGAAACTGGCTCATATCGTATTCACAAGTATTGGTTGCAGGGAGACAAAGCTGGCCAGTCAGAAGTATTAATCGATAACTTGCCCGGCTTCCCAGATAATATTGTACGGGGCCGAGATGGCCGTTTTTGGGTGGGATTGGTCTCGCCGCGCAATAAACTCCTCGATGATCTTTCTCGTTCACCCTTCATAAGAAAGGTTTTTCAGCGCTTCCCCCCTTTTATGCGCCCCCAAGCCGTGCCTTATAGTCACGTTTTTGCTATGACTGGCGAGGGAGAAGTGCTGACTTCATTGCAAGACCCTAACGGTGAACATCACACTAACACGGGCGCTCTAGAAACCGATAACTGGCTTTATATCAGCAGTCTACATGCAGACAATCTGGCGAGAATTAGCTGGCAAGATGTCGGCCTTGAGGGCGTTGAATAAACTATGTCAGATGCCCACTCCCCTTTAGGTAAGGATTTACAAAATACCTTTTTTGACACTTTTAAAGATCAGAATGATTTACATTGCAGTGCGGTAGCGCCCAGCCCACTGAATAATCCCGTGCTGGTTAGCTGTAATGCCTTGCTGGCTACTGAGTTGGGTTTAAACCCTGAGCATATGACTGACCCAGCAATGCTACGCTTAATGGCGGGAGATCTTACAGATACTGATTTACAACCCATAGCGCTGGTCTATTCGGGCCATCAGTTCGGTGTTTGGGCGGGTCAGTTAGGGGATGGTCGCGCCATGACCTTGGGAGAGCTGTCGGTTGTTGATATTAAAACGGGAAAACCTCAACTTTGGGACATCCAACTTAAAGGGGCTGGCGCCACGCCCTATTCTAGGTTCGCCGATGGGCGTGCCGTTTTGCGCTCGAGCATCCGTGAATATCTTTGTTCAGAAGCCATGCATAGCTTGGGGATAGCTACAACCAGAGCCTTGTGTTTGGTCAATAGTGACACCTCCGTTTATCGAGAAGACGTAGAGTCTGCCGCAACCGTATGCCGGGTTGCTCGTAGCCATATTCGTTTCGGCTCTTTTGAGCATTTTCATTATCGGAATCAGCCTGACGCTGTCAAAGCAATGGCTGACTATGTGATTGCCAGACATTTTCCTCAGTGGATTGAGGATGACCTGCGATATGCAAATCTAATCACCCACACAGTAACCAAGACTGCCAAAATGATTGCCCAATGGCAGGCGGAGGGTTTTGCTCACGGGGTGATGAATACCGATAATATGTCGATATTGGGAGACACCATCGACTATGGCCCCTTTGGGTTTTTGGATGTCTACAATCCAGATTTTATTTGTAATCATTCTGACGCCAATGGCCGTTACTCCTTCAAAAATCAACCCTCTGTAGGTCTTTGGAATTTGAATGCGCTGGCTACCTCTTTTATGAGCCTACTCCCGTCTGAAGCTCTAGTGACTGCGCTAAAAAATTATGAACCGACCTTTTTACAATATTATCGCCAGTTAATGGCGCGTAAGTTGGGATTGGAGGCGTATAGAGATGGTGATGAGAGTCTCATTAACCAACTATTGACACTGATGGAAGAAAATCAAGTCGATTACAGTTTGTTTTTTAGGCAACTCTGCTATTTCTCCAACAGTCACCGCAACGTGCGTGATATGTTTGTTGATCGTAGTGCATTTGACGATTGGGCGGCACTGTATGTACAACGCTTGAGTCAGCAACAAAGCTCTGACCAAGATCGTTCAGCGACCATGCTAGAAACCAATCCAAAGTATATTCTGCGTAATTATATGGCCCAGGCAGCCATTGAAAAGGCCGAGCAAGGTGACTATTCAGAGGTTAATTTGTTGCTTGAAGTACTACAAAGTCCTTTTGCAGAACACCCGCAAGCCGAACACTACGCAGGTTTGCCGCCCGACTGGGCTGAAACTATTTCGGTTAGCTGTTCTTCATAATGCCCTAGTAGATTTACTCTTGCTGACCAAATGCAAATAAATTGCCGCAGAAATACCCGAAGCACCCGTAATCATACACATCACCACAATTTGATAACGAGCAGCAATCAGCGGCGACACACCCGACAATATTTGCCCAGTCATCATGCCAGGCAGGGAAACCAAGCCTACCGCGAGTAAACTATTAAAAATCGGGATTAACCCCGCTTTAAAGGCCTCATTGCGAGCAACCATAGCTTTTGATCCATGCTTTATTTCCATCACAAACCGCTCAGCGGCAACACTGACCGCATTCATTGAGGCAGCAAAAATCATACCTGCTAAAGGGATAATAGTACTCGCTTGGTACCAGGGTCGTATGTCTAAGACCCCATAAATAACAAAGGCGAGGGTCGCACCCCCGCCGCACGCTATAGCGAACAAGGCCTCACCGTAATCGCGCCACCCTTTTTTTGTGGCCAGCGGCCTGAGGGCAATCGAGCTAGCGACAATTAGCATAAAACTGAGTAATCCTAGCACCAACAAAGAGGAATCAACCGCAAAAATCCAATTTAAGGCATAACCGATCAAAATCAGTTGTATCAGCATACGCGCTAGGGCAACTGCACTGTCAGAAACAGCCAGTGACCAGCGGAACATAATGATTAACACCACAATAACTGGCACAAAGGCGAAAGCGACATTAATAAAAGGGATGGTTACCATAACAACTAAGTCTAATCTATGTATGACAACTGTGACCAGATTAAAGTATGGCCAAAAACCTTTATTAGTTTGAAATAGACTACTTAGCTTAATGTCGCAACACAGACTGACTAGTCATCGTTTCATTACTGCTAGCTTTAACTACAAGAAATACAGGCATAAGAATTTAGATTTCATATCAATTATGTGGCATTCTATTGCACTGAAATACTGTTACAACAATGGATTACATGAAAAAAATCATCGCACTTTCTTGTTTGTTTTTTATCCAGTTGGCCGTGGCTGATATATTTCGAGTTTTTAGAGAAACCGACGGGTCTACCAACTGGCAATATATCGCTAATTTTTCCAGTGGTATTTTTATTATTGCCCTGTCATTAACCATAGTAAGATTATTTTTTAGTCGCCGACAATCCCATCGCTATAATCGAGAGCTAGAAGAAATCAAAGCTCAATTAGAATTAAGAGTGCAAGAGCGAACAGCGACATTGCGCCGATCTGAGTCCTACATCACAGAAATTTTAAGTTCAATGCCACTCATGTTGATTGGCTTGAACAACAAAAACAAAATCACGCAGTGGAATCATCGTGCCGAGGACATTAGTGGCGTCGCATCAGCAGATGCCATTGGCAAAGATCTATGGAAGGCTTACCCTGACATTACCGTGACTGCTGGGCAAATTGCACAGGCCCTAGAACAAAAGTCTGCCGTGACCATAAAATACAGCCAACGAGGGCAATATCATTTCGATATTACCGTCTACCCTCTGACCGATCAGACTGATACTGGCGTTGTAATCCTGATCGACGATGTGACGCAAAAAGTCAAAAGCGAAACCATGCTTATCCAACGCGACAAAATGTCCTTAATGGGTGAAATGGCCTCAGATATGGCTCACGACATCAATCTACCACTGAGGGAGATGCTAAAGTCAGTTAGGACTGTTCGCCAAGGTCTCACCGATGCACCCTTTGATCCTGTCGCCCTGAAAGAGATCCTGGAAGACAGCGTAATTCGTGGTCAACAGGCTAGATCTGTCATTGAGAATCTGATGGAATTCTCCAGTGCTGGCGGTGACGCAAAGTCTCAAGAAAATATCGCAGAAATCATTGATCACAGTATCGAGCTGGCTGAAGATGTATTGTCGATAACCTCGGGTCTCAGGTTTCAAGATATCGATGTTGATGTCGACTATGCGGAAAACCTGCCTGACTTTGCTTGCTATACCACTGAGCTACAACAGGTTTTTCTAAGCCTAATACGCCATGCTTGCAACTCGCTAGGTAGAATCGAAGACGATAACCACAAACCGGCTATTCGTATTGCGGTGACGCATCTTTATGACGATCTATGGATTCGCTTTCATCATAACGGGGTAATGATCAGTGCTGACGATCAGCAGTATTTGTTTGAGTCATTCGCGACAGCGGGGGAAACTAACAATCAATACGAGACTGATCAGCGTTTATCGTTCACGCACTTCATTATCACTGAGCAACACCACGGTCAAATAGCTGTCATCTCAGATGAGGGCCAAGGAACCACCTTCAGCATACAGCTTCCCATTAAGTAATCAGCATTCAACTAAAGACTTCTCAAAACCTCAAGAGGCGGCTGAACGACCGCTTTTCGACTGTATGCCACGCCTAAGCCGCCAACCAAAACGCCACCTATACTTGGGCCGGTGTACCACAGCCACGAGTGAAGCGAGAATGGCAGGTCAAACATAAACCGTTGCAACATTGCGACAGAAAACTCAGCCCCAGCACTCGCGAGTAGCCCTGCCATTGCACCCAAGGCACTGAACTCAATGAGTTGAATTCCCAATATCAACCGCCGAGAACTCCCTAAGGTACGCAATATGGCACTTTCTTGAAGACGCTCCGTCATCGACAAGCTCACAGCAGCAAACATTACCAACACGCCACAGCCCAAAATAAGCAAGGTCATCACCTCAAGTCCACGAGTGATTTGAGAAACAATGGTGCGAATTCGCTCAATGATCTTATCTAACTCTATGACCTGAACCGTGGGGTAATTGCGCAACAGATCATTCACTAGTAACTTCTTTTGCGGTGGGATATACACACTAGTCATGCTGGTTCTCGGATAATCTTCTAACAACCCTTCAGGAAACAAAAAATAGAAATTGGGTGTCATATTGTCCCAATTAAGGCTGCGCGCACTAGTTACCTGTGCTTCAAACGACAACCCACCAAGACTAAAGGTCACTCGATCCCCTAGAGTCAACCCCAGCTCACCGGCCAACTCGTCCTCAATAGATAAAGGTGCAATTATCTGCCCCTCAGGATCGTCTGCCGTTGCAAGGTTTGTCACTGCGGACGAGTCCCACCACTCTCCTTGCGTAACTTTGTTTCCCTCAGGGAGTTCCGAAGTCCAGCTAAGGTTAAGCTCACGTCGAAAAGACTCATGACTGTCTTTTTGCGACTCGGTAATCAATTTTCCATTAATGGCGGTCATTCTGCCACGTACCATCGCGTACCAGCCGGCGGTGTCCAGCTCTTGATCATTAACTAACTGTTTAACACCGTCTAATTCATAGGAGGCCACATTAACCAAAAAATGGTTAGGGGCATCTTCTGCTAACTGGAATCGCCACTCATCTATTAGAGAAGTACGTACCACTACCATGATCATCAGTAACGCAATTGCACCGGAAAAACCGACCATTTGTATTAAACTTTGCGCCTTACGGCGCCAGAGATTGGCTAAGGCTAAGCGCCAAATACTACCTAAACGCTGGCCGTATTGCTTGCCCAGACGCAGCAAAAACAACCCAGCTAGAATTGAAGCCAAGGCTGTGACGCCAAATCCGACCAAGATAGCTAGTGAAAGATAAAGATTATTACTATACCAAAGCAATAATCCAGCAATCGCACCAACACCAAGGACGATTCGCACAGCCGAACTGAGCGGCTTAAGTACTGCATCTTGCCGCAGCACGACAAGGGGCGATTGGGCAGGCAAGTGCCATAGGGCCGGCAAGGTGAATCCAGCCAGACAAATTAAACCTGTCGCTAAACCCGTTATCCAAGGTCTTGGCCCCGCCGCTGGCAGTGCAATCGGTAACCAATCACTGACGATAAATAGCAGTAATAGATGAAACAAAAACCCTATCACCAGTCCGGCAAGCGATCCGCCAAGGCCCATCCATAGGCTTTGCTGAAAATACATGTTTCGCACTCGATGGGCTGAAATTCCCCAGCTTTTGAACAAGGCCACCTGCTTGGTTTGTCCGCTAGCAAAGTGGTGACTAGCAAGCGCCAGAGCAATGCCCGCTAAGACAACACCAATACTGCCGGCGAGGAGAAGAAAACGTCTACCTTTGTCCATTGTGTCAGCAATACTGGCTTGGGCCTGATCTGGCGTGATCAATCGGTCATGGATATCCAGTTGGGGCTTTAGCCAAGCAATATATTCGGAAAACTCCTTCTGTGCGTCTACCCCCGCAGCCATGAGGTAACGATAGGTAACGCGACTACCAGGCTGAATAATCCCAGCACTAGGAATGTCGGCATAGTTCATCAACACACGAGCACCAAAAAAAGAGTAAGAGCCACCGCTGTCTGGTTCTTCGACCAAAATTTGACTAACCTTGAGCGATATATCACCTAATTCAATCTGATCACCCAGTTCGATATTAAGCAGTGGGAGCAATCTTGCATCGACCCAAACTTCACCCTGAGGTGGACCATAATCGACCTCTTCAATCAGGCTCTCATCATTAGTAAAAGGCGTTGTAGACAGTTTGACAAAACCACGTAATGGATAAGTGGGCTCAACAGCTTTTATTGAAGCCAGATGCATATCATCGCCGTTAAACACCATTGATGAAAAACTCAGCATTTGAGCCGTAGAAACCTTTTTGCTCTGAGCTTCTAAAAGCCAGTCTACATTAGTAATTTTGCTACTTTGCACGACCAGATCTGATGCTAGAAAACTACTAGACTCATTGGTCAGTGCTCGCTCTATGCGCTCTGCTAACAGAGACACTGACGTCACCACAGCCACTGCAAGGACAAGAGCCCAGAGAATCAAACCTAATTCTCCACCACGCCAGTTGCGCAGTAGCATCCTTAGAGACAGCATTAACGCACCATCTCAGTGGCATTTTCAGCGGACGCTTCACGCCCCGCATGTAATTGCAGTGTGCGGTTGCATCGTGCCGCTAAATTCATTTCGTGGGTCACAAGTACCAACGTAGTGCCCTCTTCCCGGTTAAGATCAAATAACAAATCATTGATAATCTGGCCAGTTCCAGTATCAAGATTACCGGTCGGTTCATCAGCAAATAAGATAGTGGGTCTGCAAGCAAAGGCTCGCGCTACGGCCACGCGCTGTTGCTCACCCCCAGAAAGCTGTCGTGGATAATGGGTCGTTCGATGATTTAAGCCTACCCTCTCCAAATAATAACGGGCTGTCTCCAGTGCCTTTACATCACCGTTGAGCTCAAGTGGTAATGCCACGTTTTCCAATGCGGTTAATCCCGGCAGAAGGTGAAAAGACTGAAATACAAAGCCAACGTCCTTAGCTCGCACAGCCGCGCGTCCTTCCTCATCCATCGCCGTGATATTTTTACCATTAAGGGACACTGTGCCCTCACTGGGAAGATCTAACCCCGCCAATATACCCAACAATGTCGACTTGCCTGAACCCGATGGTCCAACAATGGCTATGGTTTCCCCATCAGCAACTGATAGATCAATCTGATCAAGAATACGTAACGTACCCTCCGTCGTGACCACTTGTTTACTTACATTACGAACTTCAATCATCGTTTTGTTCCATTATTACCGTAATCCCTTACACTGCTAGGGCCAAATTTAAATAATCAGACTAGAGAATCATTTATGCGACTTTTTTTCCAGCGCCTATGTTGCCTGTTTCTTTTACTCGGCGCCAACACTTATGGATCAACCATACTAGTGCTAGGCGATAGCTTGAGCGCGGGGTACGGTATAAACCCTGCAAAGGGCTGGGTAAATTTACTGCAAAAAGATTTGCACCCCAAGCATAAAATAGTCAATGGAAGCATCAGCGGTGACACGACTGGCGGAGGTCTCGACCGGTTACCATTACTTTTAGAGAAATTTCAGCCTGACTTCGTCGTGCTCGAACTCGGCGGTAATGATGGTCTACGGGGTCACCCTTTAAGTTTAATGAAAAGTAACTTAACCGCGATGATCGCGCTATGTCGTGAGCGAAATGCGATGCCGATATTATTCGGTATGCGTATCCCACCCAACTATGGCCGCCGGTACACCCAGGCTTTTTCTGCAGTCTATTCCGCAATCTCCAAAGAACAGGACGTTCTACTCATTCCTTTTCAGCTTGAAGAACTAGTCGTTACCGAAGGCATGATTCAGGAAGATGGACTGCATCCCACAGAACTCGCGCAGCCCATAATAAAGGCTGTCGTCCTACAAGCACTTAACTCGTCGCTCGAGAATGTCTAGAGATGTCCACTAATTAACACCACGAGGATGTTCGATAGCGTCACCTGAAACCTTAAGGAGCACCTTTAACTGATAGATTAGCCCTCCACTCAAGATCAAGGGGCAACCAATCAGCTCAGGGGTAGTGAGGTACTCGTCGAGCAACCACCAACCTCCGATCGCGGCAAATACTCCTTCAAAGCTGAGAATAAGCGCGGTATGTGATGCGGGAGCTGTTCGCATACTCACCACCTGCAATGAAAAGCCTATACCCGCCGCCAAGACACCCACAAATAATAATGACAAAGCTGCACCCTTAACTGCGTGCCAATCCCAAGTCTCAAAGAAAAGCCTTACCAACCAGCTAAGCATTGCCGCGACGGCGAATTGCAGAAACATTAATCGGAATACTGATATTTGATTGGCTATTTTTCCGGTATAGATAACATGCAAGGCCCACAACACGGAACTCAACAAAATCAACCCACCGCCAATCAAAAACTGATCAGTTTGGATCTGTCCAAAAAAATACAAGCCCGACAATGATAGGAAAACACCAATCCATGTTGCCCATTCAGTCCGGCTCCCCATGAATAAACCTATCAAGGGTACAAAGATAATATAATTGGCACAATAGCGATAGTAGCGATGACAAAGCGACCAAAGACAAACGTAAAAGGCCCAACATGATCCATTCCAGTACTTTGGAATACAAAAGCAAAGCCCCAGACAAAGGCAGTCGTCAACAGCAGTAGATCTGCACGAAGATCGGATTTTAAACTCATAATGATGTTCTTGTGATTGTTCTTGTGATTGTTCTTGTGATT
>CAWKZU010000010.1:0-64959 GCA_963854585.1 Gammaproteobacteria bacterium
TCGGCATCAGTCATGTGGGCAACAAGGTCTTTGGTGTCTGGATCGGCATCAAAGAATTTAACGCGATTGTAATCTCCATCTTTAGAACCTAAATCTTGGTATTCACCATCGACTGTTTCCGCAAAGCGTCGCAGTAAAACCTGATTAGTATCGTGGGCAAAAAGGCTATCCCATTCAGAGCCCCAAAGGACTTTAATGACGTTCCAGCCAGCCCCGATAAATAGGCTTTCTAGTTCTTGAATAATTTGCCCATTACCACGAACCGGGCCGTCTAATCGTTGTAAATTACAATTAACAATAAAGGTAAGGTTATCTAGCCCTTCGCGTGCGGCAAGGGTAAGGCCGCCGATGGATTCAGGCTCATCCATTTCGCCGTCACCAAAAACTCCCCACACATGGCGCCCTGCTGTTTCCGCTAAGCCACGGCCTTCAAGGTAACGCATATAGCGGGCTTGATAGACGGCGCTGATGGGCCCGATCCCCATCGAGCCTGTCGGGAATTGCCAAAAATCAGGCATTAAGTAAGGGTGAGGATAAGAGCAAAGGCCTTTGCCAGCAACTTCTTGTCGATAGTTTGAAAGTTGCTCTTCATCTAGTCGGCCTTCTAAAAAGGCTCTGGCATAGACACCTGGAGCAGAATGAGGCTGAAAGTAAACTAAATCACCGCCAAAATCATCAGTTTGGGCGCGAAAGAAATGATTAAATCCGGTCTCAAAAATCTCGGCGGCAGAGGCATAACTAGCAATATGACCGCCAAGCCCGCCATAGGCTCTGTTGGCACGCATGACCATCGCCAACGCATTCCATCGGGTAATCGCGGTAATTCGTTCTTCCAGCTCTAAATTACCTGGATAGGACCCTTGTTGCTCCAAAGGGATAGAGTTGCGATAAGCTGAAAATGGTTGCCCGCTTGCCGTAAATCCGCTATTTCTAACTACCTCCTCAAGCTGCCGAATTAGAAATTGAGCTCGCTCGACCCCTTGCACTGAAGTGACGGCCGATATGGAGTCGAGCCATTCTTTAGTTTCGGTAGGATCACTATCGATCAATTTAATGCCATATTTTGAAAACTTCATAAGGTTACATTCATGACCAAGAAAGTCGGAGTGTAAGGAAGATTCGCTAGCATGTGTTGCCGTTTTAGCATCAATATGAGACTCTATAAGGCATAAATGATCCTTTATCGCCTAAAAAAGCAGCATAATATGCCGACTAATAAGATTGATTCCATAGATTTAAGAATTTTACGTGAATTACAGCAGTCAGGGAAATTATCCAATGTCGATTTGGCAGGTCGCGTTGGATTGTCGCCGTCGCCTTGCTTAAGTCGAGTTCGCTCTCTGGAGCAGCGAGGGATTATTGATCGCTATGTCGCCCTGGTGAGGCCGAGTAGTGTAGGTCTATTAATTAATGTTTTTATCCAGATAACCCTGGAGCGACAGGTCGAAAGAGCGCTAGAAAGTTTTGAGGCGCAGATGCAGCGCTATCCTGAGGTCATGGAATGCTACCTAATGACCGGTAATAGTGATTATTTAATCCGTTTGTTAGTGCGTGATATTGCTACTTTAGAAGCGTTTATTGTACAAAAGTTATCTACCATTAAGGGTGTTTCAAATATCCAATCCAGCTTTGCATTAAAGCAGGTTAAATATAAAACTGAGCTGCCTTTTAAGTCGGTCTAACGAACAATTTTAAGTGGGGTTGGATCGGTCGTTTGCAGAACTACCGATTACGACGGCCAATATCGAAGCAAGCTGAATCTTATAATCCCCATCAAAATTAATAGTAATTAAGGTTTTTATGTCATAAATAGGCAAATAGACCTATTAACATGCATTGTTTGATCGTTTTTCTCATAATTAACGTATAAAGTATGGGATCAGTTCAGTCGAAATGACTACAAGGTAACTGATCGAGTAGTGGTATCTCTTAGCTTTTGTTTAGATCGGGCCGCCACATAATAAAAACACATCAATATGAAGGGTTTTATAATGAGTAATAATTTAGTTTCCGGCGATTATGTCGGCATGTCCTTTTGGTTAATTTCTATGGCTCTGGTTGCTGCCACAGTTTTCTTCTTTATTGAACGCGATCGTGTTGCGGGCAAGTGGAAGACTTCTTTGACGGTTTCTGGTCTGGTTACCTTGATTGCCGCAGTTCACTATTTTTATATGCGCGATGTATGGGTTTCTACTGGAACGTCTCCAACTGAATTCCGATACATCGACTGGCTCCTAACTGTGCCGCTGTTGATGATCGAATTCTACTTGGTTCTGTCTGCAGTAACCAAAGTGCCTTCTGGTGTCTTCACGCGTCTACTTGTTGGCTCTATCGCCATGCTAGTCTTCGGCTATTTGGGCGAGACAGGCTTGATGAACGTGACGTTGGCGTTCGTTCTTGGAATTGCAAGTTGGGGGATTATTCTCTGGGAAATCTTCAAAGGTGAAGCAAGCCAGATCAATGCCGGACTTTCAAATGCAAACGTTCAAAAAGCATATAAGTGGATGCTTATCTGCGTTTCAATTGGCTGGTTGATTTATCCTGTGGGATACGCTTTTGGCTACTTGCTCGGTGGTGCTGATCCAGCAATGCTAAACATTGTTTATAACCTAGCTGATTTTGTTAACAAGATCGCATTTGGTGTAATCATCTGGTCAGCTGCAGTGGCTGATTCAGAAGCATAGATATAAGTTAGAAGAAACGTTGAAAGGGCCAGTTCGCTGGCCCTTTTTTTTTCAAATAAATACGAACAATAAAAGCTGCCATGCCGTGCAACGATACAACAAAAATAGGCTAGCTATTGAGTTGTAGGGAGCTAGGCTTGTTGTTAGTGAGCCCACAAAACCAGCGATGCTAAACATTAATTCTAGAGCTGTCCTCGATCATGTTGTTAATAACTGGGTATCAGCTTAATTAATAGGCATTGTCTGATTGTACTTTTGTTGATTCTAGGTCTTTATTATCTAAACTAAGCCCAATAGTCGACGCTGGCGAAAGATATCACCGCTTTATCTCATATTAAGTGCGTTTAATCTCAAACATACAGCACCACCATCCAGACTGTTTTAATCTTGGGGACGTATAAAATGCTGACGGAAGTTTCTTAGCGTGGGGACTATAAATTAAAGTAACGTCATGCTCGCGGCAGCAGTTAAAATAAAATTTAAAATCGGTACTTAATTTCAGGGGATTTAAAATGATATTCAGAAAGAGTCTACTCTCATCAAGCGTTGCATTAGCGCTGATTGGCACTGCAGTTCCGGCGTTCGCTCAGGACGAGGGTGTGATAGAAGAAATTATTGTCACAGGCGGCATTAGGGGTAGCTTGAAAGCCTCTATGGATATCAAACGTGATTCACAAGGCGTTGTTGATGCCATTTCTGCCGAAGATATGGGTAAGTTCCCAGATCAAAACTTGGCAGAGTCCCTGCAGCGTATTACCGGTGTTTCTATTAATAGAGAGCGTGGTGAGGGAAGTAGGGTAACAGTGCGAGGCTTTGGCCCTGACTATAACCTAGTCACCTTTAATGGCCGACAGATGCCAACCCACAGTGACACTGGTCGCTCGTTTGATTTTGGTGACCTAGCCTCTGAGGGCATTGCAGGTGTTCAGGTCTACAAAACCGGTAGAGCAGACATACCTACAGGTGGTATCGGATCTTCAATCAATATTTCTACTACGAAGCCTCTGGATGATCCCGGTCAGAAAATGAGTGGTACTATCAAGATGGTGGCGGACACCTCAACTCGAGAGGGTGATGAAATCACTCCAGAGTTCTCAGGTATCTACTCTAATACTTTTGCAGACGACACCATTGGTATCGCGATTACCGCTGTGTCTCAGACTCGTCATAATGGCGTCAATGCTGTTGAGACCCAGGGCTGGTTTACTAGTGCAGGTGATATATCGGGTGCAAATGGTATTCCCAATGATGAAAATCAGGTTAATCGTCCGCAAAGCGCAGATGAATTCTACTCGATCCCTCAGCAGGTTGCCTATGCTATTAATGAGTATGAGTCGGTTCGAAAAAATGGGCAGCTAGTGTTGCAGTGGGCGCCAAGTGATGCGGTCACCGCTACGGTAGATTATGTTCGTTCTGAACTTGATTTAGAACATCGAATGAGCGATATGTCTGCTTGGTTCAGTAATGGCGCAGCGCCGGGGCAATCCTCGACGTGGACGGATGGACCTCAGGCTTCACCATTAGTCTATCAAGAGGATGTGAACAACGCCGATTTTGCAATGGGCATGCATCGCGATGGACGAAAGAGTGAGAATAGCTCGGTCGGTTTTAATCTTGAGTGGCAAGCCTCGGACGCCTTAGTATTATCCCTCGATCACCATGATTCAAGTGCAGAGTATGGCGCAAATAGCCCCTATGGTACGAGTTCTTTGGTGACCATTGCCAGTTTCAACAAGGTTGGACAAACTGTTTACTACGGTCAAGAAATGCCCGTCTTAGAGCTAGATATGAATTCCGGCGGCGAAGCTAATCGGCCTCTGTACAAGAACGACATCGTAGTGACGGGAAGCGTTTTTACTAACAGTGCTGCAAAAATGGACATTGAGCAGTCTAAGTTTAGCGGTACTTTTGATTGGACTGACGAATCTAGCATTGACTTTGGTGTGCAGTTGACTGAGGTATCCAACCGAGCTGTCAGCAAGACTGTCCAGTTAGATAATTGGGGTGGTCTCACACTGCCCGGTGAGTTGAGTGATTTTGTGGTTCGTTCATCCATTGATGGCCAGTTTGATCAATTGGGCGGAAGTAATGATCCGCGTCAGCAGACAGAATACTTTACAGCCGATTTAGCAGATGCAATAGCCGTTGCTGAGGCACGTTATGCCACGCTCGGTATTCCATATGCCCAGGTAGGTGATTGTGGCACTGGATACTGCGCATCTACCGACTGGAATGTAGACAAAAGAACGACAGAAGAGACAACGGCAGCCTATATTCAATGGAGGCTTTCGACCGAGTATGAAAGTATGCCGGTCAATATGAAGCTAGGCATTCGTCACGAATCAACCGACGTTACTTCTGCTGCCTTAGCACCGACCTACAGCGACGTGTATTGGGTTGGCGGCAATGAATTTACGCTTGTTGAAGCATTAGATGCAGATGGCAATTCCATTCAGGCGTTTGATGATTATACCGGCGACTATGATGTCGTGCTGCCTAACTTGGATTTTGACATTGAGGTTATGCAGGATGTCATCCTCCGGGCTTCTTGGAGTAAAACAATTACTCGACCTAGCTTTTCAGATATTCAGGGTGGCGTAACGGTTAGCGGTATCTCCTTTAAAAATAACGGTGGGTTTGCCGGTGGTGGTAATCCTGGTCTAGAGCCCATTGAGTCAACTAACTTTGATCTGTCTGCTGAGTGGTATTACGATGAGTACAGCTACGTGTCGGTCGGATACTTCGATAAAGATGTTAAAAACTTTATTGGATCTTCAGTACTTCCCGCCGAGCCACTGTTTAACTTAAACTGGCCCTTAGGTGGTGTGCTGTATGATCAGGCAGTTGCAGAGAGTGGTATTGATCCCTTGAACTACTCTGAAGTTGGTGCCTACATTTTACAAAACTATGGGGGCAACGTGGCCATTTCAGAAGTCGGTGGTCAGCCAGCCATATTTGGCGTCGATGGTGATCCAATTCTGACCTTCCAAGTGACTGCGCCGGCTAACCAAAGAGATGCTAAGGTTGATGGTATTGAGCTTAATATCCAGCATAATTTTGGTGATAGTGGTTTCGGTATGATTGCCAACGCTACCTTTGTAAATGCTGATGTCGCCTATGACAATATGCAGATCGATTCTCAGTTTGTCCTTAATGGCTTGAGTGACTCAGCTAACCTTGTCGGCTTCTATGATAAGGACGGCCTTCAGGTACGATTAGCTTACAACTGGCGTGATGATTTCTTAGCGGGCGTAGGGCAAGGAGCAGGTACCTATACTAACCCGACGAATGTTGAGGCCTTTGGTCAGCTGGATATTAGCGCAAGCTATGAGTATAGCGAGAATTTATCCTTTTTCTTTGCAGGTATTAACGTGCTTGAAGAAACCTATAATGTATATGGTCGAGATAAGTTGCAAGTATTGCAGGCTGGTCAAACCGGTGCACGGTATGATCTGGGTGTAAGATATACCTTTAAGTAAGCTTTAAAACCTTATAGGTATAGCAGATTGTAAAAGTGGCCGCTTAAATTTTTAAGCGGCTTCTTTTTTTGTGGCATGTAAAGCAATAATATTAATTGAGTTGTGGCTCAGTGATTTAAGCTATTGATGCTAGCGTTTTGAGCGGCTATTCTAGGTTGATTACACGGCGTAGGTACTAGGCATTGGAAGAGCAAAAAATTACTCGTTTAGTCATTGTTGGTGGCGGCACCGCAGGGTGGCTTGCGGCCGGCATTATTGCTGCCGAACATTTTGTTGATACTAAAACAAAGACCAATAAGCATAGCTTTGAGCTGATCCTCATCGAGTCCCCCGATATTGCAACCATAGGCGTGGGTGAAGGCACATGGCCCTCTATGCGTTCGACATTACAGAAAATGGGGATCTCTGAGACTGATTTTATTCGCGAATGTGATGCTAGTTTTAAACAAGGGACTCTCTTTAGAGGTTGGAAAACGGGTCACGACGATGCCTACACGCACCCTTTTACAGTTCCCCATGCATATGCTGAGACTAACCTAGCCCCGCAATGGCAGAGCTTTCGAGATAAGGTTGATTTTGCAGAGGCGGTGTCATCACAAAACACTTTGATGTTTAAGAGCTTGGCGCCAAAGCAAATAACGACACCAGAGTTTGCCTTCAATGTTAACTATGGTTACCACCTAGATGCAGGTAAGTTCGCTGAGTTCTTACGTCGGCACTGCGTCGAAAAGCTTGGGGTTAAACACCTTAGGGCTAATGTTACTGGGGTTATTTCAGCTGAAAATGGTGATATAGCCTCAGTCACTACAGATGTTTGTGGCGATATTCAGGCAGATTTATTTATTGACTGCAGTGGTTCGCGAGCGTTGTTATTAGGCGAGCATTATGGCGTTGCAATATCCTCTAAAAGCGACGTCTTATTTAATGACACGGCACTGGCAGCTCAGGTTCCTTACACAAAAGAGAGCGATGCGATTGAATCGAGTACGCTGTCAACGGCCCAAACTGCGGGTTGGATTTGGGATATTGGTTTACCGTCAAGACGTGGCATTGGGCACGTGTATTCTAGCCGCCATAATTCTGAGGGGCGTGCGACGGAGGAATTACTAGCCTATATAGCCTCAACGGTGAGTCAACAGGCAGCCGAGGCCGCCACTATTCGTAGACTGGATTTTATGCCTGGCCACAGAACTAAGTTTTGGCACAAAAACTGTGTTGCCATAGGTATGTCGGCAGGGTTTATTGAGCCCTTGGAGGCCTCAGCGCTTGTATTAGTTGAGCTTTCAGCGGCCATGATAGCCGATCAGCTACCGGCGAATCGGCACATAATGGATATTGTGGCTAAGCGGTTTAATGAAAAGTTTTTGTACCGATGGGACCGCATTATTGATTTCCTAAAACTGCACTATGTTTTGAGTGAGCGACGAGACACCGCTTACTGGCGAGATAATTGTGATCGGGGTACGATTCCCGAGAGCTTGTCTGAAAGACTCGAAGTTTGGCGGCATCAGTGCCCTTGGCACAGGGATGCTGTCCATGTAGATGAAATGTTTCCTTCAGCCAGTTTTCAATATGTGCTCTATGGTATGGGTTTCGTCACTCAGCAGAGCACTTTAGGGTCTCGCACCGATCGAGAGGCTGCCAATATAGGCGTGCAATTATTCCAAGAGAACGCGGACAAAACTCAGCGGTTGGTTGGTATGTTACCGAGCAATCGAGAACTGATTGATAAAATTAGTACTTACGGGTTTCAAAAAATATAAACTAGTGGTTTTTTAATTGTAGATACCAAATATTGTGGGAGAAAAAATGAGTAACTCCGTCATACTCAACAATGCTATTCATAAAGATTTAAAGGTGATTACCAAGACAGGAGAGGCCTATGGCAGTAATGTTATGCACGCCATGACCTTTCCTACGGAATTTCGTGATGTACAATCTTGTTATCCCATCTTCTTCTGTAAGGATCCAGCGACTGGGCAATTGTATCCGACCGCACTGTTTGGCTTTGAGAAAGATCAAAATCTGTTTCTCAATGGCGATAGTTGGGATGCCAGCTATATTCCGATGATGATTAAACGGCATCCATTTTTAATTGGTTTTCAGGCTGATCCAGGGAACGGTGAAGGGGCTAAAAAACCTATTATTTCAATCGATATGGATAATCCTCGTATTAGTCAGACTGAAGGTGAGACATTATTTACTGATAGTGGCGAGCCTAGTGAATACCTAAAGCAGTCAATGGCCAGATTAGAGGCGATACACCGTGGCCATGAGCACAACAAGATCTTTATTGAAACACTACTCAAAAATGAGTTATTACAATCATTTACCTTAGAAATCACTCTCAATAATGGCTCTAACAACCAGCTTTCGGGTTTTTACACCATTGATGAGGAAAAGCTGCATAAGCTAGGTGCAGAGGCTTTAGCTAGCTTGCATTCCCAAGGGTTTCTACAGGCAATTTATATGACGGTCGCCTCCTTCGCCCGTATTCGCCCTATGATAGATAAACAGAACGCCATACTCTCCTAGTCTATTGGTGATATTTTTATCATTGTGCCAAAGGATAAATAACTATGCTGAAGGTCGACACGAAGGTTAAGGAGATAGAGGGCTGTTCTCCTGGGCGGCTTCATGAAGAGGTACTCTTGTCTACCCAACCACTGGTGATGAGAGGGCTAGTCGCTGATTGGCCCATGGTTAAAGCCGCAAACAAATCATCAGACGATGCCTTAGATTACCTAGGACAGTTTGATAGTGGGCGACCTTTAACCGCTATGCTGGGTTGCCCAGAAATAGAAGGCAGAATTTTTTACAATGATGATTTAACGGGCTTTAATTTTGACTATGCTCGAATAGACTTACAAGAGGTTTTCTCTCGATTAAGAGATTCACAGGTAAAACATAAATCACCAATGGTGTATGTCGGCTCAACTAATATTGATAATTGGTTGCCGGGGTTTCGCAAAGAAAATGATTTAGCGCTAGATGAATACAGCCCCATGACTAGCGTCTGGATAGGCAATCGCAGTCGAGTGGCCGCCCACTATGATTTCCCGACTAATATTGCTTGCGCTGTGGCTGGCCGTCGTCGTTTCACGCTATTTCCTCCTAATCAATTAAATAATCTTTACGTGGGGCCGATTGATGTAACTCCTGCAGGCCAACCAATCAGTATGGTTGACTTCTCAAACCCCGATTATCAGAAATTTCCACGCTTTAAAGATGCCTTAAAAACAGCGCAAACCATCGAGCTCGAGCCGGGAGATGCTATTTTGGTGCCCAGCATGTGGTGGCACCATGTGGAGTCGCTTAGCGATGTTAATGTGCTAGTTAATTATTGGTGGCGGACCACGCCTTATTATTTAGGTGGCCCTTTAAATGTGCTTCAACATGCCATGCTGGGCTTAAGGGACTTACCTCCAGAGCAGAGAGATGTTTGGCGAGATATTTTTGAGCATTACATATTTAACCCATCTGACGAGAATATGGCCCATATACCTGAAGAGGCTAGAGGGGTTCTTAATAAAATTGATGAGACCACGGCCGCAAAGCTGCGTGATCTCCTTATTAATAAACTGAAACACTAAAACAGCAAGAGGACATTTGTTTGACTTCTAAAAAGATAAAAAAAGTTGTCATCGTAGGTGGTGGAACAGCTGGCTGGATGACCGCAGCCTCTCTTGCTAAATTAATTGGCAAAAATCTTGATATTACATTAATTGAGTCCGATGAAATTGGCACTATTGGTGTGGGTGAGGCAACCATACCTACCATGATGACGCTACATCAATTGTTAAAGATTAACGAACAGGAGTTTATGGCAGAGGTCCATGCCACGTTTAAGTTGGGTATTTCCTTTGAAAACTGGAAGGATGTTAATCACGATTATATTCACTCTTTCGGTTTTACCGGCCAAGATTGTTGGGCTGCTGGCTTCCAACACTTTTGGCTGAAAGGTAAAGAGCGAGGTATTAGTCAAGAATTTGGCGACTACTGTGTCGAATTACAGGCTGCAAAAGCGAATAAGTTCGCTGTACTACCCAATAATGGCTTGAATTACGCCTATCATATCGACGCTGGTCGATACGCAAAATTTTTACGCCGATTAGCAGAGAGACACAGCACAAAAAGAGTAGAAGGTAAAATTACGGTCGTTAATCAACATGACAATGGTGATATTAAGAGCGTGGTCTTAGGGTCAGGAAAAATAGTTGAAGGTGATTTATTTATAGATTGCAGTGGGTTTGCAGGCTTACTAATAGAAAAAACATTGAATACCGAATTTGAAGATTGGTCTCAGTGGTTGCCCTGTGACAGCGCGGTAGCGGTGCAGACACAATCGGTCAGTGAGCCAATTCCCTATACGCGTGCAATCGCCAGAGAGGCGGGTTGGCAATGGCGCATTCCGCTGCAGTCACGAGTGGGTAATGGGTTAGTGTTTTGTAGTCAATATCTATCTGATGAAGAAGCAATGCAAACGCTTCTTAATAATGTGGAAGGTAAAGTCCTCACTGAGCCAAGAGTCATTAAATTCCGCACCGGCCAGCGCAAACAACATTGGAACCGTAACTGCATTGCCTTAGGTTTAGCGGGTGGTTTTGTGGAGCCCTTAGAGTCGACTAGTATCCATCTTATCCAAAGAGGCATCATTCGCCTGATGCAAATGTTCCCTTTTGATGGTGTTGTTGAGCCAGATGTCCAAGAGTTTAATACTCAAATGAAAGACGAGTTTTATTTTATTCGTGATTTTATTGTCATGCACTACCATTTAACAAATCGGACTGATACGGCTTTTTGGCGGCAGTGTAAGACTATGGCGATTCCAGAGTCCCTTCAGCACCGACTAGACTTGTTTAAGAAAACGGGTCGTATATTTCAACAATCCGGCGATGTTTTTGCCGAAAATAGCTGGTCTCAGGTCATGTTAGGGCAAGGATTGATGCCTGAACATTATCATCCGATCGTTGACATGATGAGTGATGACGAACTAGAAAGATTCCTTAAGAATATTAGTATGTCGGTTCAACAGTCAGTATCTAAATTGCCTTCACACCAACAGTTCTTATCTCATTATTGTTCCGCTAAACCTATTTAATAGATGGAGTGCGCCGGCGCTTAAGGTTGTGCCTAGAGGCGTTTTGCGTAAGTCGGTAACTGACGTAAACTAACAATAGGTAATCTAAAAAAAAGGCTGACCAATGAGCTTATACGATAAATACATCTTACCGAGTTTTCTGAACTGCGCTTGCGCTTCAAAACCAATCAATTACCAGAGGGAAAAAGTGGTTCCTCAGGCTTCAGGGGTAATTTTAGAGGTGGGTATAGGCTCTGGGCTTAATATCCCATTTTATGACCAATCCAAGGTAGAAAAAGTGATTGGGCTTGATCCCTCTGCCGAGCTTAACGCCATGGCAAAAAAGGTTGCTGATAAGCATAACTTGCCCGTTGACTTTATGCTGAGTGGTGCAGAAAATATGGCACTGCCCGATAACCACGTAGATACAGTCTTAGTCACCTATACCATGTGTACTATTCCTGATGCGTTGAGCGCTAATAAGGAAATGCTCCGCGTATTGAAACCCGGTGGTAAGCTTATATTCTGTGAACATGGCCTGGCACCTGATGCTAATGTATCAAAATGGCAGAGCCGCATAGACCCTTTTTGGGGAAAGATAGCCGGCGGCTGCCATTTAAATAGAAATATCCCTGAATTGATTCGGTCCGCAGGCTTTAAGATAGAAACGTTGGAAGAGATGTATTTGCCCAGCACACCAAAATTTGCAGGTTACAATTATTGGGGAACTGCAGTCTTATAGATTGAACTCCACCTGTGTTGCGATAAAGCTTACAAACAGAAAGAAGTTCCTAAAATTTTGGTTTTTCCTGGTCGATTCTCTCGTTCGACATTTTGCCCTGATTAAGGTGGTTTATGAGAAATACTATTCAACGAATTTTTGTTTTAGTTGTTTTTTTGGTTTTATCCTCGGGTTCGTATGCATCTGAAGGGCCCCAGGTTAAATCCTTGAAAGGCCTAAAGCCAAACCGAATCCTGTTTGTTGGAAATAGTTATCTTTATTACAACGATAGCCTGCATAATCATGTGAAGAGGATGGCTGCAGAAAAATTTCCTGAAAGAGCTAAGCTCGTTAGTTATAAATCTTCTACTATTGGCGGCTCACGTTTGGCGCACCACAATCTGGATCACCTGCTGGATTCGAAAAATATTGGTGTAAGGAAAAATTTTGAACTCGTTATTCTCCAAGGCGGCAGCATGGAGCCTCTGTCAAAGAAATCCAGACGACAATTCCACGAGCAAGCTGAAAAAATGATCGAAAAAATAACAGCCAGTGGTGGTAAGGCCGCACTTTATATGACGCATGCCTATGTGGAGCCTCATAAAAAATATGCTCCTGGAATGATTAATGACATAAAAAGTACATATATTAAGGCGGGAAACGATAATGAGGCTCTAGTAATACCTGTTGGTTTGGCCTTTGAAATGGCCTATCGAATTAAGCCAGGCATTAAATTACATAAAGAATTTGATGGCAGTCATCCTAGCCTTCTTGGTACCTATTTAGCGGCCAATGTTGTTTTTGCCACTCTCTTTAAGACCTCCCCCATCGGATTAGAGTACAACTATTTTGATACTATTTCAGATGAGGACAGGGATTTTTTACAAAAAATAGCGACAGCAACGGTTGCTGAATTTTTTAAGTAGATGGATAAATGTTGTTTGAATTAGAAATGATGAATTGGGTAATAGTAAAATTATATCCGCGGTGAAGATAATGACAGAGTCAACAATAACTAAAATAGATTCTAATTCGAGTTTCGGGTATTTAAAAATGTTTTATTTATCAGTATTTTTACTGACATTGGCGGCTTCCGCTCACGCGATGACGTCGGAGCATGTAAATCTCGACAGCGCTGGGGTGGCTTCAACGGCGCACCCTCTAGCGACCCAAGCAGCAGAGGATGTATATCGGCTGGGTGGCAACAGTGTTGACGCTGCTATTGCCGCGTCATTAGTCCTTTCAGTTGTTGAGCCTACCATGAGTGGTTTAGGTGGCCGTGCCATAGCGCTCGTTCGCAGTAAAAGTGGAAATTTTTACGGCTATAACGGTATGACAGAAATACCACAAAGCTTTGTTAAAGCCGATAACATGCCTGCCTTTGGCTACTCTACGGTGGCAACCCCAGGACTAGTTGCGATGCTCGGAAAAATACATCAACAGCACGGTAAGTTACCTTTTTCCCAGCTTGTGAAACCTGCTATAAAGCATGCGAAAGTTGGTTTTGTTGTGCTGCCAGGGGAGGCTGCGCGGCAAAAATCGGCTATAAATGAAATCAATCAAAATAGGGGTATGACCGAGTCATTTCTGCAAGATGAGGGCTCTACTCTAAAAGCGGGTCAAACACTAAAACAGCCAGTATTGGCTAAGACCCTTACGGCAATCGCCCAAGAGGGCTCTGATACGTTTTATACAGGGAAAATTGCACGATTAATGAGTGAAGATATGGCGAGGAATGGCGGTTACGTCACCTTGCAAGACCTTGAAGATTATCAGGTGCTCCCTGGTCGCTACATTAGCATTCCTTACCGAGACCATGTTGTGCATACCTTGGCGGCTCCCGGTGGTGGCGGCCTAGTGGCTAAAACGTTAATACTACTTGGCCTCTATGATCTATCTAGTCTCGAAGACCGCCGCTGGGCTCCATTGGTGAGTCAAGCGTTAGGTCTAAGTATTGAATCAATGGCTGGCAATTACTATGAAAAGGATTTGGTGGGGTTAGTTGATAAAACATGGGCCATACAGCAGTCAAAAAGAATTTATGTGCCGGCCCCTTCTAAGGAAGTCGAAATAGCTCAACAAACGATAGAGAAGTCGAATTTAACCGATTGGGTAGGTGTCGTGGGTGCACACACGTCTCATCTTGTCGCAGCAGATTGCAGTGGGCTGACGATATCAATGACTCAGACAAATGGCCCAATTTTTGGCGCAAAGGTGGCCACATCTAAATTAGGCTTTGCCTATGCCGCGACAATGGGAGGTTATCTTAGAACGGGTCCGCAAAATGTGGGTGAGCGCCCAAGGACGGCTATTGCACCAGTGATTGTGACTAAAGATGACAATGTTGTTTTGGCGTTAGGTGCCGCAGGAGGCATTAAAATTCCTTCAGCCATTGTGCAGGTTATCTCGCGATATATTGATCAGGAAAAGACTTTGTCTGATGCATTGTCTGCGCCTAGAGTGCATCCTTCGGCAACGATTGACGGTAATAACAAGCGTGTTGTTCGATTAAGGGCCTTTGACGCTGAAATGAGTGGTCCAGGGTGGGCAAATGGAGACTTAAACTATTGGCGGTCTGCGGGGTTTGAAATTTCTGAGGTCGACTCGGCGGCATCATTTGGTCGCGTGCATGTTATTGCGGGTGACCAAGGTAGTTTGTTGGGAGAGGCCGATCCAGACTGGGAAGGCACAGCCAGCGCAAAGCAGGTTTGTTCAATGGCCTCATACAACTAGTGATGGCAGGGAATTACGACTCTAAGGAAAGTGAAAAACCGTTTTGGGAATAAACAATATAAATGGAGCATTACAGTGATAATTAAATCGCAAAGAATTCTTCGGATTCTAGCTCAGTGGAGTTTGGTGTTGGCTGTATTTGGCGGAATACAGCCGGCAGTAATGGCTGCGGAAACTGCCATCATCGATCCGAAATCCCGTTTCCATCCTGTGCATGGTAGGTCTGGTATGGTTGCATCTCAAGAGATCGTCGCTAGTCGGGTGGGGGCTGATATTCTGAGTCAAGGAGGCAACGCTATAGACGCAGCGGTCGCCACAGGCTTTGCACTTGCGGTGACTCTTCCTAGGGCCGGAAATCTTGCCGGGGGTGGCTTTATGATGGTGCACCTAGCCGAAGAGAACAAAACGATTGCCCTTGATTATCGGGAAATGGCGCCAGCTGCGGCATCAAGAGATATGTTTTTGAAATCAAATGGAGATGTTGATAATCAATTAGCCAGAGACAGTCTTCAATCCTCCGGCGTGCCCGGCACTGTTGCCGGTCTTTTGTATGCGCACGAGAAGTACGGCCAATTAACATTGAAACAAATTATCCAGCCTGCAATTGATCTAGCAGCTGAAGGTATTGCTGTAAATGTGGATTTGTCATCTTCTATTAAATCACGCGCTAAACGGTTGAAAAGAGATCCATCAACTAGACGATATTTTTTTAAAGAGGACGGTACCTTTTATGAGCTTGGCGATAAATTTGTGCAGTCTGATTTAGCGGGCTCTCTGCGTAGGATCTCCGCTAATGGACGTTCCGGGTTTTACCAAGGCAAAACGGCGCAACTCATTACTGATCAAATGAAGCATTCGGGAGGCCTAATTAGTTTAGACGATCTTAAGAATTATCGCGTTGTGGAGCGGCCACCGGTTTGTGCTGATTTTAAAGCCAATAAAATTTGTGCAATGCCACCACCTTCATCTGGAGGTATTCATCTTTTACAAATGTTAAACATTCTCGAGCCTTGGGATCTTAAAGCCCTTGGCCACAACAGTGCTGCCTATATCCATCGATTAGTTGAAGTAATGCGTCGAGCCTATGCGGACAGGAGTGCCTATCTTGGAGACCCAGATTTTTACTTAGTCCCTGTCAGTCAGATTATCGACAAAAAATACGCGAAAGCATTGCGTCGTCAGATTGATCTTAAACAGGCTAGCTCCTCCGTTGATGTATTACCAGGATTACCTATCGACCCAGACACTCTTATTAAAGGCGCCCAAACGGCTATTGCAGAGAGTGTTGAAACGACTCATATTTCAACGTGGGATCAGTGGGGCAATGTGGTTAGTACGACGACGACTTTGAATTTCTCGTTTGGTAGTGGCATTGCTGTGTCTGGAGCAGGGTTTTTACTTAATAACGAAATGGATGACTTCTCAGCAAAACCTGGATCACCCAATGGTTATGGGTTGATTGGTGGTGTTGCTAATGAGATACAGCCCGGCAAAAGGCCACTATCAGCAATGACACCCACAATTGTATTTGATGAAAAAGGCGCTCCGATACTCGCCACGGGTAGCCCTGGAGGTAGCACCATTATTACTGCTGTCTTACAGGTGTTACTGAATATTTTGGAGTTTAATATGGGTATTGCTGACGCCACGGCGGCTTCACGGATTCACCACCAATGGTTGCCTGACCGTATGGGATATGAGCCAGGAATATCGCCAGATACATTACATTTGTTAACCCAAATGGGTCACAGTTTAGAGCAGGAGGCGCGTATTCTTGGTTCCACTCAAACGATTCACAAGGGCGTTAACGGTGCGACAATGGGCGCCTCTGATACTAGGAGAGATGGTGCGGGAGCTATACCTCAGAAATAGATCCAATAGCCATTTGGTTGGCTGATTTTTCTTTAGGCTCTAGCCTTACTAATTGCTCGTTCGCGTACGTCAATTTATTGCTTTAGTTGCCCTCTAAACGTTTTCGTATAAACAGTATCCGATTGTGTGGTCTGGTATAATGCATAGAAATTCTTTAAATGGGAGATGGAAGTGTCAAATCAGCAAGTAACTCGGTTTCTAAGCCTTCATATTAAAAAAGCTACTGTTTCTATTGCGGCGATTCTTCTTGCCGCCTGCGGTGGTGGCGGTGGTGGTGGGAACACTACTGTGCCGCCAGTTACTGTTGATCCAGGTTCAGGTTGGGTGGCTGGGCAATATGAGGATTGGCGTTCTAATTCCATGCGTAATATTTGTTCTAACCCCCGCACTACTGGCGGTTACAGCGACACTCAAGGCTCAGTGACTGACGAAAACTTCTGGATTCGATCGTACAGTAACGACACTTACCTTTGGTATTCTGAACTGCCTGATATTGACCCGGGTACAGTCGATAGTACTGAAGATTATTATAATTTAATGGTGACCGATGGTTTGTCACCCACGGGTAACGCAAAAGATCAGTTCCATTACAGTGAAAATACTGAGGTCTACAACCAATACTACTCTGGGGTATCCGCAGGCTATGGGGTGCGTTTTTTTGTTATGGCTAGCAGCCCACCGCGAAAGATTATTGTTGGCTACAATGAACCTAATTCGCCTGCTTCAGAAAGTAGCCTGTCACGTGGCGCCGAGATTATTTCAATCGATGGAGAGGCGATCGAAGATAGTAACAATGTAGATGTACTTAATGCTGGTTTGTTCCCTGAAACTCTAGGCGAGACGCACACGTTTGTGGTGAGAGATCTAAATGCCACAGAAGATCGCTCTTTTACAATGACCAGCGCAGAGATAACCTCAGTGCCAGTAAAAAATATTGCTACATTTGATGTGGCGGGAAAAAAAGTGGGTTACTTAACATTCAATGCGCACATCAAACCTGCTGAAACCCAGCTTATTGATGCTATTAGCCAGCTTAAGGCGAGCAATATCGAAGAACTGATTCTAGATATGCGTTATAACGGTGGCGGCTATCTTACTATTGCAGCAGAGCTTGGCTACATGGTCGCAGGACCTCTGACGGAAGGTCTAATTTTTGATGAATTAACCTTTAATGACAAATATACCGAGCGAGATCCGATTAATAACAACATCCTAGAGCCTTCTAGGTTTGAGTCCACGGCGGCAGGATTTGATGCGCCCACTGATCCAACACCGGCAGGAGCCGCTTTGCCTAGTCTCAGCCTGAGCCGCGTTTTTGTATTATCCAGTGGTGGTACGGCATCAGCCAGTGAAGCCTTAATTAATGGCCTGCGTGGTGTAGATGTTGAGGTCATTCTTGTCGGAGGAGCAACGCGAGGAAAACCCTACGGATGGTATGCTCTTGATAATTGTGGCACGACTTATAGCACGATTCAATTTAAAGGTTCTAATGAAAAAGGGTTTGGCGACTACAGTGATGGTTTCTTACCCGTAGCCAGCGCAGACCTTGCAGGTGCCGAAGTCACAGGTTGTTTAGTCGATGATGACCTTTCTCATGCCTTAGGTGATGCCAGCGAGGGTCGACTATCAGCAGCGCTTGGATTTATCGAAACGGGTGCGTGCCCATCGAACGCTGCTTCTGCATTTAGTTTAATGGGTAAAACTCCAACGGATGCACCTCATCCCTTATCCGCGGTTTCCGGCAAGCTCATTCAGCCAGAATTGGGTACTGTAATAATTAGATAGCATTGTGGGGCGGTCGGTTCTAACCAAAATTGACTGCCCTTGCAACGCATGCCGCCTTCTCAATATCCGTTTAAAATCTTCAAATAAAACATCAAAGTTTAGTTGTTGGTAAGACAATTAATAGCGACTTTCTTATGTATACTATGTTTTCAAAATAAAAATTGGCGTTGGCATAGCAAGCGCACGCAAAATAATAACTAGGGTAAAACTCAATGGGTGATCAAAAAGCACTGAGCAAGAGCTATCGTAGCTTTGCTCTTGTCTTACTTACTACCGTTTATGGTTTTAATTTTATCGATCGACAAATAGTGGGTATTTTGGCGCCCTTTATCCAAGAGGATCTTGGTCTTACAAATACCCAGTTAGGTCTATTAATTGGTTTGGCCTTTGCTACGTTCTACACCTGTGTTGCTATTCCTATTGCCTGGTTGGCTGACCGTTATAGTCGGGTAAATATTCTCTCTATTGCGCTGGCAACTTGGAGTGGTTTTACCGCGCTGACAGGCATGGCGGGTAATTTCATGCAAATGGGTTTTGCTCGAATGGGGGTTGGCATCGGTGAAGCGGGGGGAAGTCCACCGTCCCACTCGATCATCTCTGATATGTACCCCAAAGAAGAGCGTGCTGGAGCACTAGGCGTCTACGCAATGGGTATTCCTCTGGGTATTATGGCCGCCTACTTTGCCACGGCATCATTGATGGGTTCTTCGGGTCAAGATGTTGATTGGCGGCGCATCTTTATTTTTCTTGGCGTTACCGGAGTTGTTTTAGCGGTAATTGTTAAGCTTGTTCTGCGCGAACCGGTTCGGGGGGCAATGGAGTTTGATAATCGCACTGACATTGTTCAGCCACCCTTCAGTGAGTCGCTTAAGACCTTACTTAAGATTCCAGCCTGGTGGGCGATGTGTTTTGGAATCGCTTTTGGCTCTTTTGTTTCTTACGCTACCTCGGCATTTCAAACCAAATACTTAGTCGTTCTTGATCCCAGTTTTGATTTCCAAACGTTGGTTGTTGTTCTTGGTGTTATTAACGGCACGACCTATGCCGGCGGTGCTTTCTTCGGTGCAAAACTAGCCGATAAATGGGGCGCCAAAGACATACGAGCCTATGGTTGGCTGCCGGCCATCGCAATAGCCGTGTGCATGCCGATTGGTATACTCAGTTTTTGGGTGGCATCAGTTTGGGCTCATCTGGCCTGCACTACAGTTTTTTTACTGTTTTTAGGTATTTATCTGGGACCGAGTTTCGCCATCGCGCAAACCTTGGCGCCGATTAATATGCGCGCTATGTCCACCGCATTATTCTTTTTTATCCTGAATATGGTGGCTTTGGGCGGTGGACCCACATTTACCGGCTGGCTGATCGATGTATTTAAAGAGGGTAATCCTGATCTGGAGTCCATGCGCTATGCGATGACTGTCACCTCCTGCATGTTTATTCCTTCAATTATAAGCTTTTTGGTTGTTTCACGTGTATTACCAAAAGATTGGGCTGCTGCGGAAAAACGGAATGAAGAATTGGCTCGTAGCTAGTGAGCTTTATTTCTCAATTCATCTCGGTAATGGCTTGATAGGTCAAATTTCTGAATTTGGATCTGATGGCTTCGGGGCTATATATCCGCTGTACCATTAATATTGCAACTAGCTCATGTTCTGGATCAACCCAAAATAATGTTCCGGCCATGCCACCCCAACTATAGGCGCCAACCTCAGTTGCAGATAGTTTTTGTTCGCTAGTAGCTATGCCTATGCCTAGGCCAAAGCCAACCGTTCCAGCAGTATTGGGGCGGTCAGAAAATCCCCTGGAACTAGTATCGGTTAGTTGATTGCGCTGCATCAGAGCGACCGTTGTTGGGCTGAGGAGTTGCACGCCATTTAACTCACCGCCATTAAGTAACATTTGGGCAAACCGCAAATAGTCCATAGTGCTGCTAACTAGACCACCACCACCGGAGAAGAGTGACACAGGCTTACTATAGTCACTCGATTCTGGTCGATCGACTACGATCAAATTCCCATCTTTGTCTACGATATGATTGGTTCCAAATCGAGCAATTTTATCTTTGGGGATTTCAAAGAAGGTATCTTCCATCTCTAATGGATCGAATATTTCTTGCTGTAAAAATTGATCCAGAGATTGCCCTGAAATTACTTCAATCAGTCGCCCCAAAATATCTACAGATATACTGTATACCCACTGTGAACCTGGTTGGTAGAGTAATGGAATACTGGCAATAGTCTTGGATAATTCATCAAGATCCTTGACTCTCCTTTCCATTCCGTCCCCTCGGTATTTAGTTAAATCTAGCATGGCACGATCGCCCCATAGGGCCTCTCGGTAGAGTTTATCTACCTCAGTATTACTGAAAATTCCATAGGTGAGACCGGCGGTATGACTCAATAATTCTCGAATGGTTGGAGCGTGATCTGGGTTGACAAGGTTGCCATCGACTAAGACTTTCACGTTGGAAAATTCCGGTAAATACTGGGCAATGGGGTCATCTAGTTGAAATTTACCTTGTTCAAAAAGCAACATCGCAGCAACACTAGTGATCGGTTTTGTCATCGAGTAAATACGGAATAAAGAATCGTTTTGCATTGGCTCACCTGTATCTAAATTCAGTACACCGGTTGGCTCAAAATGAACAATTCTACCCTTTCGGGCGATCAAGGTTACACTTCCAGCTATGGCTTCCTGATCTACATACGCCTGCATTAAAGTACTAATACGCGTAAGTCGATCTGTGGACATGCCAACCCTTTCTGGTTTCGTCGTAGTTAAGTCCGCTCCAGTTACATAGGCGGAAGCCAGTATTGACATAGCCAGTAGAAATGTTTTTATCATCATTGATTATCTCTGTATTTGTTATATGAAAATTAACTAGCTGCAGTCTAAGGTTAAACCGATCAGGAGTCTAAGTCACTAGCAAAAATAATTGTTATTTTGTCTTTTGAACCACGTTAGATTGATGGTCATGCAAAATTAGGTTAAATATCAATTAGGTGTTGTTTGAATAGACTCAATATGTATTATTACTGATAAACTGAATACTTCAGTTTTACTTAATAGTTAGAAAGGGTTTTGGGATGTTGAACAGGCTTATAGGACGTAGATCATTAACTTTAATTCCACTTTTGATGGGATCGATTTTTATAGCGATCGCTCATGCACAGATGCCTGTTTCAGCTGCGCCTGCTGATGCGCGAGTCTACTTTATTGAACCTAAGAATGGACAAGTCTTTTCCTTTCCAGATGGAAAGGGAATTGAGATTAAATTTGGCTTGAGCGGCATGGAGGTTTCACCCGCTGGCATGGCTGTGCCAAATTCTGGCCATCATCATTTGTTGATTAACATGGATCAATTGCCGGATTTGAATCTGCCTTTACCCGCCACCGATCAAGTGCGGCATTTTGGTAAAGGTCAAACTAGTACTAAGATTAGTTTGCCGCCCGGCAAACATAGGTTGCAGTTACTATTGGCTAATCATGTCCATATTCCTCATAGCCCTGCGGTGATGTCCGACGTGATCGAAATTGAGGTTAAATAACTGTAACCTGCTCCCGCTTTAAAAGCTGGCGCAGCGACTGTTCGATTTTTGTAGTAACCTCAGGGTAGCAGCGGTAATTTTAGATAAAAGGAGTTATAGAATGAAACAAGGTTTAGTAGAGCGCCGACAGTTTCTAAAAAAGATAGGCTTAGGCGCGGCAGGTGTCACCACCGCGGCTGTAATGACTGAGAGTTTGTCCCAGATTAAGCAAAGTGGCGCTGCCGCCAAAGAAGAGATTGATAAGTTATCTCAAAAATATGCCATGTTGGACAAGCGTTCAAAGTTAATGATGCGGGGAATGTTTGTCTTGCTCGGCATTGACGTACTGCTGTTGATATAAA
Source organism: Gammaproteobacteria bacterium (assembly GCA_963854585.1). GTDB lineage: Bacteria > Pseudomonadota > Gammaproteobacteria > Pseudomonadales > Porticoccaceae > HTCC2207. The sequence continues at coordinate 22,244 of CAWKZU010000010.1, forward strand.
CATAGAACTCCAAATACCTACTGACAGCACGTTTAATTTTGCAGGCAATTTAAAATAAGGCAAGCCCGACACAGGTTGGGCTGTAGTATAGATTTATGATTAATCTCAAAAAAACCGCAACTTTACTAACAATTTTATTATTGTCCGCTCTAGGTGTTGGTGCCTGCTCTGATAGGGGTGATTCTAATCCATTGCCAGATTTCAGTATTTACACAGACGTTAAGCAGAAAAAAGCCGCTTTTTTTGGCTATATTTTTCCGCTGGTTGAGGAACAAAATCAACTAATAAGAGACGATCGAGGCAGGCTTCTGGGTTTGGTTGGCACCACGGTTGAAACCCAGAAAAAAGCTGATCAGAAGTTCATTAAAGAGCTGGCTGGGCACTACAAAGTTGATGCTGAGAAGCTTAACAAGACAGTTATTGATGCGCTATTACTGAGAGTTGACCAAGTGCCTGCGTCCTTAGCCTTGGCCCAAGCTGCCATGGAGTCGGCCTGGGGTACCTCACGGTTCGCGGTGCAAGGGAATAATTTGTTTGGACAGTGGTGCTATCAAGAGGGCTGCGGACTTGTCCCCCTAAGACGCAACCCCGGAAGTAAACACGAGGTGGCAAAATTTGATAGCGTGCGTGATGCTATTAAGTCTTACCTTCGCAATATTAATACCCACAGAGCTTACAGCGATTTACGGCTGCACCGAGCCACTTTGCGTGATCAGGACCAGCCGGTGAGCGGCCATTTGTTGGCTGACAATCTGATCGAATATTCAGAGCTTCGTGAAGCCTATGTCCATGAAATTCAGGCTGTCATACGAATCAATAAGTTGGCTCAATATGACTCTGGGTTGACGCGCCAAGCTAGCGATTAGAGCAGATCAGTTAAGCATACTCTGTAGCTCTCCAGACTCTATAAGGGCCCTTAGATCGCTGGATCCCCCAATCAAAACACCCTTGACAAATATCATTGGAAACGTGGGCCAGCCAGACCACATTTTAAGAGCATTGCGCCGCCGCCATAGTTTAAAATAGCTACCATATTCAAGATAGGTGTAATCAAGGTTGATCTCATCTAGCGCCTTTCGCGCTCTTTTAGGTGCAGGATTTTGTGCCATACCGACAACAACAATGTCATTGTTGGTAATGGCTGTCTGCACCTCAACAATAATGTCGTGGTGAGTTTCCGTTACCACCTTTTGAATGCTGGGATGTATATTGTTGGTCGCTAAAATGGGTCTAGTCATTGGTCACTATCATCCTTTAAAAAGGTTTAATCGCCGTGGATTCAATATTCTGGGCGCAAGCATAAAGGTTTTTTAAACGTCGCGGTGAGAATTAGGGGCGAATATACGAAAATTCATGGTAGGTTTGCATATCTTTGCTGTCGATTTGTTATGGTTAGTCGGCAAGTTTGGTGTTGAGATTAGCTAGCCTTTGTCTTTAGAATGATTAGACTTAATTTAAGAGTGCAGGCGCATGAGTGATTTATCGAGAATAGTGTTAGTGACTGCTGGTGGTTCGGGAATAGGACTTGCTATTGCTAAGCATTTCGCCGCTAAAGGTTCCAGGGTACATATTTGCGATATAGCACAGCAAGCTATTGATGATTTGAAATTTGAGTTTCCTGATATTACGGCAACCTGTGCCGATGTTTCTCAAGTAACCCAAGTAGACAAAGTATTTGATGACCTCCAGAGACTTTATGGTGGACTTGATATATTAGTCAATAATGTCGGCATAGCTGGACCAACCGCAGCGGTTGAAGATATTCGCGTTGAAGACTGGGAAAATACGATTAATATCGACTTAAATAGTATTTTTTATGTCACTCGCAAAGCCGTTCCCTTACTGAAAGAATCTAAGGGCAACATGATTAATATGTCTTCTAATGCGGGGTTATTTGGTATGCCTCTTCGCTCTCCCTATGCTGCTGCAAAGTGGGCGATTATTGGATTAACTAAAACCTGGGCCATGGAGCTTGGCCCTTATGGTGTGAGAGTAAATGCTATCTGCCCGGGGAGCGTCAATGGCCCGCGTATTGACCGCGTTATTGATTTAGACGCAAAAACCAGAGGCGTCTCACCGCAGTCAATTCGCGATGTTTATTTACGTCAGAATTCATTGAGAGTCTTTGTAGAAGCAGAGAATATTGCGGAAACTATTGATTTTCTATGCTCTAAAGCAGCGCAACATATAACGGGGCAGGCAATCCCTATAGACGGACACACAGAGGGTTTATCCAATTGGTTGGATTGATCTGCAAAGGAACTCAACATTATTGTTAGGAAAGACTTATGAAAGCAGGATGGTTCGAAAAGTTTGGTGCTGCAGAAGACGTTATTCACGTAGGTGAACAGCCAAAACCGGCAGTCGGGGTGGGGCAAGTTTTAGTTAAACTAGCGGCCAGTGGAGTGAATCCTTCAGACGTTAAGAAGCGCGCCGGCGCATTTCCTCACTTGCTCGACAATGGGCTGGTGATTCCTCACAGTGATGGTGCTGGAACCGTTGAGGCTGTTGGCAAAGGTGTATCGGCGAGCCGAGTAGGCCAGCGAGTGTGGGTTTATCAAGCCCAATATGGACGCCTCTTGGGCACTGCCGCAGAATATATTAGTCTAGATGCTAATCGAGCCGTAGCCTTACCTGACAATACAGACTTTAGCATTGGTGCCTGTTTAGGTATTCCTGCTATGACAGCACACAGGTGCGTCCACGCTGATGGTGATGTTAGAGGCAAAACACTATTGGTAACTGGTGGTGCAGGACGTGTTGGCTATTATGCAATACAGTGGGCGAGGATGGCCGGAGCAACGGTTATTGCAACTGCGAGCAATACAGAAGACAAAGCTATGTGCCTCGAGTTAGGCGCTAGTCAGGTGGTGAACCACCGACAGGCAAACTGGGCTCAGCAGGTGTTGCAAGCAACAGAGGGTAAAAAAGTTGATCGTGTTATTGATGTTGAGTTTGGCGTCAACTTGCCTGAAGTCCTAAAATGCATTGCCACCAATGGGGTGATTGCAACCTATTCGTCCACTCAGGTACAGCAACCCTCGATTCCTTTTTTAGATATGATGTATATGGACCTTACACTGCGCATGATTATTGTTTACGCCATGCCTGAGCCAGCAAAAGTGCAGGCAATAAACGATATTACTGCCGCTTTAAAAACCGAAACGCTGCGACACAGAATAGCCCACATAGTCCCTTTAGATGATTTAAGTCAGGGGCATCAGCTTATTGAACAAGGTGGATTTGGCGGTTGTGTCGTGATTTCTATGGAGTAATTCACAAATGATCTCAGTAAAGAAACTATGGACTAAATTATTGCTTTTTTGCCTGCTAGTGACGGTTAATGCCTGCAATGTGAGTACCAAACCGGACTCGCTTGAGCGACCTTCGTTGCGCCTGAACGATGTTTCAGTCTTTGAGGGACAACTATCTGAGAGCGGAATCACTGAGTCATTTTTGGGCGTGCCTTTTGCGCAGCCACCAGTGGGTGAGCTTCGATGGGCACCACCACAACCATTACAAATGACCCAAGGTATTTATCAGGCTGATACATTTGCACCCGCATGCATGCAAGGGGATCATATTGCCAAGTGGTATCAAAATGTAGCCGCTGAATTCGGTGGAGATCCAACTCTAATAAAGCAACCCAAGGTCAGCGAAGACTGCCTATACCTTAACCTTTGGCGGCCAGTGCAAGATAAAGAAAATCCTCAGGCACTGCCAGTGATTGTATACATCCATGGTGGAAGCAATAAAGCAGGCTGGTCCTATGAGCCTAATTATATTGGTCATAACTTGGCCGCAAAGGGCGTTATCGTGGTGTCAATCGCTTATCGTGTTGGCGTGTTTGGGTTTTTCTCTCACCCCTCACTCGCCCCAGCAAATTTTGGCTTGCTTGACCAAGTTGCTGCACTGCAGTGGGTCACTGATAATATTGAGAACATCGGTGGTGATTCACAAAACATTACGGTGATGGGCGAGTCAGCAGGGGCCAATAATATAGACTACCTCATGGTCATGCCTTCTAGTAAGGGTCTCTTTTCTAAAGTAATTCATCAAAGTGGAGGCTCCTCTTTGACCAACCGCAGTGTTAGAGAGGCCCATTTGGCATTGGGTCATGTTTTTGCACAACAGACAGTAGGCGATGACGTCGATAATCCTATACGGGCAATGAGACAACTGTCTGCCGACACTATTTTGCAGGCCGTCGACACCGTTTTTAAGAATCATTATTTTGATGCAGTGGTGGATGGGCACAGTGTAATGGAGTCCATTATGGACTCCCTAAGAACTGGGAAAATGCATGCGGTTGATTTGTTAATAGGGTCAAACGATGATGAATGGTTAATGTATATGGGTGATCAACCTGATATCGAAGGATGGTTGGACGCCGAGGTTGCACCATCAAGTGTAGATAAATTACATAATATTTTAGCAGATGAAACCGATGACCGGCGAAAATTGGATTTATTACGTACTGCAAAATACTATGTCTGTCCTTCGCTGGTACTTGCTCAAGAGGCGTCCAATGCTGGACGAAGAGCTTGGGTATATCATTTTACCCGTCAACGTGAGGGTGATTTAGCCGCGACGATGGGCGCATATCATGGGGCAGAGCTGCCCTATGTTTTTGATACCCATGATGTATGGTTGCCCACCGTTGAGGCTGACTATAGGCTCACTAAAGTTATGCAGAGTTATTGGGTAAACTTTGCTACCAACGGCAATCCTAATCAGTCAGACCTGCAACCTTGGCTTCCGTTTAAAAGTGACTCAAGAAAAATTCAATCTATTGGTGATATGCTTTACTCGTCGGAGCACCCCAGTCAGCCACTGTGTGCATTTTTGTCGCCCACATAAAATAAACAGATAAAAGAGCCCCATTCCTATGATCTTATATAAAGGCATCAGCCATCCCGGACTTTGCGATGTAATGGGCCACATGACGACACGTCACTATGTGGCTATGTTTGACGATGCATCCTATCATCTAGTTTATACCGTCTTTGGTTGGACTGGAGCTCAGGCTAAAGCGGCAGGAAAAGGTTGGGCAGACGTTCGACACGTCATAGAGTATCAAGATGAGGTTGCCGAGGGTGACTTGCTAGAAATTACCGGCGCTCTTACTAAGCTGGGCACTAAATCGATAACAGTACTGTATACCATGCACAATATTAGCAAAGGGACTGTCGCGGCAACATTAGAAAGTACTAGCGTCTTCTTTGATTTGAATGCAAGAAAAGCTATTCCCATGACTGCCGAAATGCGATCAGGGGCTGAGCCATACCTAGATACAGTCGAAAACTAGGGCATTAAGCTACTAGAGCTAAAGTACGATGACTTTAGCTCTTCCTTAGCAGAATAAACTCCGCGGTTACTTAATTTCCTACCTGCAAAATATAGTTGGCCACGGCCAGCTGTGTTTCTGCGTCCAGATAGTTTTGTGCTGGCATCTCTGGGTAATCAGTGCGCCTAGGTGTTGGAGCATTAATGTACTGCACCAGTGCTTCGGGTCGGTTGGCGTACAGTGCCTGAATCTCTTCCACTGACGGACCAATCAGTCTGCCAGCATAAGCATGGCAACCGGTACAAACGCCTAGATAGGCAATCTCACCACGCTCTGAAGGAAGTATTACCCGTGGTTGTGCGCCACCGGCCAGCAAGTAATTGTCGATATCATCGGTATTGGTGAAGTCGCAATCGGTAAAATCACTAATGCCAACAGTTTTATAACGGTGGCGATTATTAATACAGCTACCTTCGGTTGGCCCTATCTGAAAGATATCAATATCACCGGTATGCAATTCCGTTAAGGCAAAGGCTCGCACCGCATCAATAGTGTCATAGCCATTATTAAGCATGACGTTATCTAAAATCATTGCGCCATCTGCATTGGGGTCAGACTCAGGATCTAACGTAAGATCATCTGCATTACCATGGTCAGTGATTAAAATACCTGCAGTTTTATGGTTACTAATGATATTACCTTCCACTACCACATCATCGGCCGCCATAATTAAAATACCCGTACCGGCGGGTATACCAGCAACGGTGGAGCCTGGTGCACCAAAGTTGGGAGTGTTGTTATCCATAATAAAATTATTTCGAATAATGACATCATAGGTATCTTTGACGGGTAGTCCTGGGGTGATAAACGCCAAAATACCGCCGGTGTTGTGATGAGTATGATTGTGCTCAACAATGGCATGGCGGCTGTTTTCTATTTCAATGCCGGCCACGCTATCAAATACCTCGTTGTAGGCCACATGAATGTTATCGCTCATGCCCACATAAATAGCCGCATCGGCAATGCCCGACACTACATTGTGTTCAATTAGACCGTTCTTGCCCAGTTGGGGGAAAATGCCATAAATACCTGTATCAATAATTAGGTTGTTGCGAATCTCAAAATTATTGCCGGCTTGGCTCATAATGCCATTGCCTTTGTAGTCGATTATCTTGAAGTTCTCGATAATAATATTGTTACCAGAAAACAGAATCGCATCGTTTAGTGTCTTTAATCCATCTAGGGTTGCTCGCTCACCCTCAACAATAACGCCCCGTAAGTGAATATCATCTTTGTCGATATAAACGGTCTCTGAGTATGTCCCGGGCATAACCTGAATGGTGTCTCCCGGCACGGCTAATTCAACCGCGGCTTGAATCAAGTCACCTGGGTTTACCACGTGAGTTTTTCCCTCGATGGTTCGTAGTTTAACCGCACGGCTTGATGCAGCCTCTGTGGCCTGTTCATTCACATAGCCGCCAGCATAGCTTTTACCACCGGCACTGCTGGTGATCGTGAGTGCATCATTACTACCACCTAAATACCAACCGGCGGCAAAGGTAACCAGTGCAAGACCAATAGCTAGACTGTTAAGTTTTTTCATGAGCATTCTCCATGTGTTTAAACGGCAGGCCAGAGGGTGCCTGCTTGGGTGTTGCTGGGGTAAAGCTTTCATCGCTGAGCGTTTTCATAAAGTCTACCAGTTGGTCAATTTCATTGCTGGTTAAATTAGGTTCTGATATATGCCAGTGTAACAATAAGTCTTCGCCTTTAGGCACCGCATGACCGCGACCACCGGTGTAAAACTCGGCTGCTTCACGCAGAGTTTTAAAACGCCCAGAGTGCATATAAGGCGCCGTTTGGGCAATGTTGCGCAGGGTCGGGACCTTAAAGCCGCCGCGCAATACCTTTGAATTAAACGTTTTCTCTGCACCAACATCTCGGGCTAATCCTTCAGGCTCGGGGGTGCCAATCACGGCCACCTGTTGGTTAGTGAACAAGGGGGGTGTGTGGCACTGGGAACAACGTGCAACAAACGACCTAAACACATTTAAGCCGGCTATCTCGTTGTCATTTAAAGCTTGATGGTAGCCGTGGGCATATTGGTCATAGCGACTATTGAGTGACACCAGCGAGCTTTGAAAAGCTGTTAAAGACGTAATCACATTATTAACGGATAAAGCCGTTTTTTGATTAGGAAACGCCAGCTTAAACAATCTCTTGTAGACTACCGCACTATTTAAACTAGCCACTAACTGCTCGGGCGTATTACCCATTTCATTGTCACTAAATAGCGGGCCTAGGGCTTGTTCCTCTAGACTCTGGGCGCGGGCGTCCCAAAAAAATGATGACAAAAAGGCACTGTTCCACAGTGTGGGCGCTGAGCGATTTTGTACATGACCGTTAATCCCAACACTACGGTCCATGGCATCGCTAAATCCTTGCTTGGGATTGTGGCAGGTCGCACACGAAAGACTATTGTCAGCAGATAATATGGGGTCAAAAAACAACAAACGCCCTAAATCAATCTGTTGCGGGCTAAAGCCATCGCGAGCTTTAGGCAGGGCAGTTTTCAGTCCACCAATTCCGCTGTCTTGCAGGGAATCATAAAGTTGGTACATATGGCGAAGAGAGCAACGGTTGTCGTCGCTCAAGCTAAAGCTAGGCGGGCAGGTGTCGCGCAACTGAATGTCTGGCTCTGTAGCAAAGGTGCTCGACATGGATAAAAGACCAGCACATAAAAACCCCCAGGCACTTATCCAAGTACCATTTTGGCAGTTATAAAGTAAGGATTTACCCATCTACAGACCTGAGTCTTTATTGTTATTACGCTTACCTCTACGGGCGGGTAAGTCATGTTTGCGATAACCCCTATATTGCCATAGGTAAAGCTATAAATCTTTAGTGAGTGTTGGACGGGTGGTGAAGGTGATGATTACTTAAAGTGGATAGATTAAGTCAAGTTAATGGCTCGATAATGGATGCAAAATGATTGGTTGTTTTTGTAGGCTAGCTAAGGCTTGTTAAATCCCCCTCAATCTATACGTTTTCGTATACCTCTGGCCAGTATTTATTTAAGCGGGCAAGCAATGAACTCAATATTAGAGTCAAACTTTACTTGCGTCACAGTAAAGCGACGTTTATCGTCGCAGGCTAAATTCTTTTGTTCAGTATCGGAGTCACGATTATGTTTTTACCCTCAAAATGGCGTCATTTATTGGTTATGGTGCTAGGCTTTATGGTCTCAGTATCCCTACCTCTTTCAGCGGATGAAACTGAAAAGACCGCCGTTGAAGAGGCGCCTAAATTCTTAGAAGAAGTGGTGGCTGAATTTGACAAGAGTACCGGCCTATTTACTCTATATCGTGATCCTGATAATGGCTCGGTCTATTTTGAAATTACCGAGGAGCAGCTTGATAAGGAATTTCTTTACTTCACATATTCTGAAAATGGTCTCGCCGAGGTAGGTTTATTCCGCGGCAATTATCGCGAAGAGGCTGTTTTTAAGTTGCATAAGTACTATGACAAAATTGAGTTTATAGCAGAAAATACACATTTTTATTTTGATCCTAAGAGCGCCTTATCGCGAGCTAGCGAGGCAAATATTAGCAATGCATTGTTGGCGAGTGTCAAGATAGATGCGGAGAGTAAAGATGGTCAGCGTTATCTGATAAATATGGATGCTGTTTTGTTACAAGAGGCTTTGCACCAGGTTAACTTTCTTGCTGATCCCGACACTCCAGAGCATGAGCAGTTTTCCCTGGGGACTTTGTCCGAAGAAAAAACACGCTACGATGATCTAAAAGTCTATCCTGAGAACGTGGATATCCGGGTGATCTACGCCTATGATAATGATTCGCCCTACGTGTCTGGGGGAGATGAGGTCACTGATCCTCGTTCGATGATAGTAACACTCCAGCATACTTTTATGGAGATGCCGCAAAACAACTATGAGCCTAGATTCGATGATGCTCGTATAGGCTACTTTAGAAATCAGGTGACAGACCTCACCAGCCACTCAATCACGCCTTATCGTGATTTAATTAATCGTTGGCATCTAGAGAAAAAGAATCCGTCGTTGGCTATCTCAGAGCCCCTTGAACCTATTGTCTGGTGGCTCGAAAATACGACACCGGATGCTTATCGCGAATCTATTAGGCAAGGAGTACTTGCCTGGAATGAGGCATTCGAAAAAGCCGGCTTTAAAAATGCTATTGTCGTGAAAGATCAACCGCTAGATGCGACCTGGAATGCAGGTGATGTGCGCTACAACGTTCTTCGTTGGACGTCTTCTCCTAACCCGCCCTTTGGTGGTTACGGGCCTTCATTTAGTAATCCAAGAACAGGACAGATTTTAAGCGCAGATATTATGCTTGAGGATATCTACGTTAGTAATCGCGTTAGGTCCGATAGTATTTTTACACCAGATGAGCCGTCGAGTACGTTACTGAACCAGCGCGGTTTATCAGCTAAGCACTGCCTAGCTAGTTTTAATATTGCTCGTGGAAACGCTTTGGGTCGAATAAGTGCAGCAGTCCTTGGTAACCAGGCCGCTACAAGTCGAATGGTCCAGGAGTCTCTTTATGAGCTGACGCTGCATGAAGTGGGGCATACTTTAGGTCTTAATCATAATATGCGTGGTTCTCAGTTAGTTGATAACGACAAGATTCATGATGCGAGTCAAACTAAAGGTATTATTAGCTCCTCTGTTATGGACTACAGTGCGGTAAACTTAGCGCCTCCCGGTCAAGAGCAGGGTGATTTTTATACAACTCATCCTGGCCCCTATGACGTATGGGCTATTCAGTTTGGCTATGATCCAGATCTTGAAGGCGTTAGTAGAACAGCTCATTTGGCGCGGTCAGCTGAGCCGTCGCTAGCATTTGGAAATGACGCTGATGATATGCGTTCGGTAGGGCGTGCCATTGACCCTAAGATTAATATAGGTGATATGTCGTCTGACGCCGTTCGTTATGCCTCAGAGCGCTTTGCGCTCTTAAATGAGACTCTGAAAACGCTGCGGACAAAGATGGTTCGACCGGACCAGAGTTGGGCTGAATTACGTAATGCGTATCAGGTTATTGCGCGTGAGCATCAAACACAGGCACGAGTGGTTTCTCGTTATATTGGCGGAGTCTATATCGATCGGACACTTTCCACTGCTAATACCAATACGCCCGTACCTTATAGCCCAGTTCCAAAAGCACGCCAAAAAGAAGCAATGGGTGTGCTCCATGAGTCAGTTTTTGGCGTCAACGCGTTCCAAGTGTCTGCCGATTTAATTAGTCATCTGGGCATGCAGCGTCGTGGTTTTGATCACTGGGGTAAAACAGAAGATCCCAAAATTCATGCGAGGGCATTGCAGACCCAACAAGATGTGTTGAATCATTTGCTGCACCCGGTAGTGATGGCGCGTATTACCGACACCGCATTATACGGCAATAATTACTTGCTTGAATCTGTACTATCAGATCTAACACAGGCTGTTTTTGTAGATGATTTGCGAGAGGACACTAATTCTTTTCGTCAAAATTTACAGGTCGAGTATGTCAATAGGTTGCTTGAGATTATTTCAGCAGAAGATGTGAATCCATATGACTATCGTGCCAGATCCGCTGGATTGGCGGAGATAGCGCGCATTGAAAAGTGGATGAAGCGTTATAGTAAAAACGGTAGTCTTGCCACCAAGGCGTCACGTAACTATATTCATCACCTAATTCAGCAAGGCTTAGAGCGCCTGTAATCGTGCGTTTATTACCTCGACACCTGTATAAACCCAGCATCCTAATAGGCTTTCTATGGCAGCGTTATTTTCCCGAACTTTAAAATTACCCTGTGGTGTAGAGTTGCCAAACCGCCTCTCTAAAGCGGCGATGACGGAAGGTTTAGCGACCGCTGATGGCATACCGACCGCTGAGCTGGCGCGTCTTTATAGGTTGTGGAGTGATGGTGGCGCCGGCATGTTGCTGTCGGGGAATATCATCATTGATAAAGACCATCTTGAGCGGCCGGGCAACGTAGTTATTGATAGGCCACCCAGCCCGCAAATGCATGATGCGTTGGTGCGTTGGGCAACTGCTGCAACCCACAATGGCAACCAATTTTGGGCGCAGATAAGTCACGCTGGTCGACAGACTCAAAAAATAGTGAATAAGAATCCTAAAGCACCATCTGCGGTCAAACTGGGGTTGCCAGGAGGGCAGTTTGGTGAGCCAGTGGCTCTAATGATTGATGAGATCCATGACATTGTGCAGCGTTTTGGCATTTGTGCAACGGCGGTAAAAGAGGCAGGGTTTACGGGCGTACAAATTCATGCCGCCCATGGTTATTTACTGTCTCAGTTTTTAAGTCCCCGAAGTAATCAGCGTATTGATGCATATGGTGGCGATTTAGCGAATCGTGCGCGTGCCTTATTGGAAGTGGTAGCGTCGGTAAGGGCGGCAGTAGGGCCTGATTTTCCCGTGGCGGTAAAGCTTAACAGTGCAGATTTTCAGAAAGGGGGTTTTTCCTTTGAAGAGAGCCTGCAAGTTGCGCAGTGGCTGCAAGAGGCAAGTATTGATTTAATCGAAATTTCTGGGGGTACCTACGAACAACCCAAATTGTTAGGGCTTGCTGGTATGGAAGAAGAAGAGAAACAGAATGTGGCGCAATCGACATTGATGAGAGAGGCCTATTTTGTTGATTTTGCGGTTGCCATGCGTGAAAAGGTTTCTGTGCCGCTGATGGTCACTGGTGGCTTTAGGCAGCGGGCAGCTATGGAGCAGGCCATCGAAAGCGGTAGTGCTGATGTCATTGGTTTGGGGCGTCCTATGTGTGTTATGACCGACGCGCCCAATCAACTGCTCAATGGCCTTGATGAATTACCGCGTTATGAGAATTCGCTGTCGCTATTTCCAACGTGGTTAGCGTGGCTGAGTAACCTTAAAGTACTTAAAGCCTTGGCTGGCTTTGCAGTGCAGTATTGGTTTTATGGCCAGATTGACTCTATTGGTCGCACTGGTGCTGCGGACCCAAAGCTAACCGTATTTGAAGCCTCTAAACAAACCATGGCTTTGCAGAAAAGACTGACAAAAAACTAGACTTTTATTGAGCTGGGAGCTTTCCGTAGGTTTGGTTGTTTGGCTGGCACGGCAATATCCATTAGCGTAGGGCTAGATGGTTACAAGTTCGTCATAAAGTCTAGATAGGTTTTTATAGACCATTTATTGTGAAATAAAAAAAGGAGCTGTTACCAGCTCCTAATAGATCCATCTAAATTGTTGGTGTTATCCTCCTAAGGCTAAAATACCAATCGCATACCGAGCGTTGCGGACCGTGCTTTATTAGGGCGAGCCCCCTTAGGTTGACGAGCAATGATATCTGCTTCATCTGTTATGTTTTCTAGTCTTAGGTATACACCTAAGTTGTCATTGACTTGATAATTACCGACTAGATTTAACACAGTGGAATCGTCAGTTTTCTCAAAATCAACACAACTTGCCTTTACGCAAACGGCATCAACATAATTAAGATTTGCATTAATGCTGTAAGGACCATTTTCTAAACCCAACGCTAGAGCTACTTGATTTTCAGGAATATAAGGGATCGGATCACCCTTACTAACGTCACCAAAAAACTCGCCGTCGAAGGTGCTGTCAAACTCAGCATCTGTGTATGTGTAGGCGATCGATACGGGCATAGTAGTGCTGTCAGTTAGCTGAAAACTGTTAGTTAATTGAAACTCCAGTCCGCGAACAGTGGCTTGACCGCCATTAAATTGATCGCCAATATCACAATCACTCGTGCTTGAAGATGCGGTGCATTCACCCACTAAATTTTCGTAGTCACTGGTAAAGGCAATCAACTCAATCATTAAGTCAGCTTGCTGATAGCGCCCACCAAGCTCGACATTAAGAGCCTGCTCTTCTTCAACACCGCTGGTGGTGGTTGGCGTGCCAAATCCATTATAAGCGCCAGCTAACAGTGATAGATTGTCATTGACGTTATACAACACACCTATGCTAGGTAATACAGCGGTAACACTATTCTGTTTTAGGCTAGGCGTTGTATTGCGGGGAAGAGTACTCCAGTCCCGACGCTCAAGTTTAATATCTTCAAAACGCACACCGGGTGTTACAATAAAGTCACCAAAGGCAATATCATCTTTAATGTAGATCGCTAATGCTTCTGCCTGGACAACACGGTTATTTTTATTGCCACCAGTCACCCCTATGGAGTCTAAGATTAAGGTTTGGTCGATTTGGGTGTATTTGTCAGAGCGTTGCAAACGATCTTCTTCATCTTCGTGATATCGGAAACCCACTTCGATATCGTGAGACGCTGAACTGCCGTCTAGTAACCAATCAAATTTAACCGACACACCACGTGAATAATAATTGCGATTATTATCTTTAATGGCTACGTCGCCTGCAGCACTATCGCCGCCCAATAAAATAGCCTGCAAGGCTAAATCAGAAGAAGCAGTCGTCCCCTTATTAATGTCTGCAATAATTTTCTCGGGGCCGACACCACCCAATTTATCAAGCTTGTACCAGCTTCTAGCATGATCATTATTATAGACAGTAGTGGTCATATTTAAGTTATCACGTATGGAAAAATCATGTCGTAATATCAGCTGTTTATGCTCGGTAGTCATTAAGTCGTTTTGTGATACGGAGTAACGACGGTAAGGGTCTCGATCAAAGTCAGCATCAGTAATGCCCAAATAACTTTGGTTAGAGTCTTGTTCAGCGTACTGATATTTCAGTTCAAATGCATGGCGAGAATCAATGGGAGCGTATCCTAACTTCAAGGTGTAGTCCTTGATATCTAAACCGGTACCGCTGTTACTGCCGTCAATCGATTGGAACCCATCACTCTTCCACTGATGAGTTTCTATCAAATAACCAAAACCATCACTATTAGTAGAACCATAAGCCGCATGCACTCGTGTTGTGGAATTGCCACCGACTTCGGCAACGACCTTACCTTCAGTTTCTTCTGGGATAGGTGTAGAGATCATGTTGATTGCGCCACCAATGGTGTTGGGTCCTTCGGTAATTGCGGCAGGACCTTTCAATACTTCGACGCTATACATACGACCGGCTGTAGGAAAATAGTAAGCGCTTGATGCGGCATAAGGTGCTGGGGCTATAGGTACACCGTCTTCCAACAGCATAATACGGCCGCTGCGTTCAGTTTGTACTCCGCGAATACCAATATTAGGTCGTAGGCCATAACCGTCTTCAAGCTGCAAATTAACACCAGGTACCTGGCGTAAGATTTGTTGTATGTCGGCGTAGTTGAATACTTCTAGCTCTGCGTCAGAAATAAAGTGAGCAGCGCCAGCCACTGTGCTGGCTCGATCTTTATTGCCAACAATAGTTATTTCTTCAAAAAATTCTGATTTTTCAGCGTGATCTGCGTAGGTAAACGAGATGCTAAAAGAGGCTATTACTGCCGCATAAATAAATGAAATACTGTCGTGTTGAAACATTTTAATCCTCTAAAAATAAAATTTTGTTAATGATAAAAGCTACAAACCCCAGTCTGAAGGGACGTTTAAGCGCTTCAAAGATAGTTTACTCGGTTTTATTCTTAATGCAAGTAGTTCTCATTATCATTATCATTATCATTATAATAACCATTATCATTATCGTTAGTATCATTGTTATTGCTTATAAAAGGATTGAGTTTCACTCACCCAGTTAACTACATCAAAAAAATGGCCGATTATGATTCCTGAATGTGATCCCATAAATACTAAAGTTATTGGTCAGATTGTTAAGGTATATTGGTAATCGCTTTGACTTTTGTCGGCAAGGGATTGGATTGGCGGTTGATTCATTCGCTAAACGACGTGTAAAGGATCAAGCAATCTTGAGATAAACGATGGGTCATACCTTGTTGGCGTCACAAATACCAAAGTGACTAGGGGACCAATAATTGAGTGTATAGTGATATAGATTTTTTGGCTTAGCCCTAATAGAATTATTATCTAGAGAAACGATGCGGACATACAAAAACAATCGTGAGCCAACTAACGTGTTCGCCAAAGGAATAATCATGAGAAAGGCTCTTGCATCCCTGATACTTATAATTTTTACCTGTGTTGCCAATGCTGATTTTCCGCATACTTATATTGATCAGCACCCACTTAAAACGGTTACTGCAAATAATATTGAGATTTCCTATCGAGAAATAGGTGAAAAAGAAAACCCCAAGGTACTTATGATTATGGGTCTGGGAGCTTCAAACCGGGTTCATGGTGATAATTTAGTGCGAGGCATTGAGCAAGCGGGTTACCACGTTTTAATATTTGATAATCGAGACACCGGTGGTTCAACTCGATTTAATGATTGGGGGCAACCTACCATATGGCTGCAATTGCTAAAAAACAGACTGGGTTTAAGGGTTAATACACCCTATACACTGGATGATATGGCAGCAGACACCGTGAGTCTTATGGATGCTGTTGATTATAAAGATGCGCACGTTGTTGGGTTTTCCATGGGGGGAATGATCGCGCAAAAGGTGGCAGCGCAGTACCCTGAAAGAGTGCGTAGTTTAACATCTGTCATGTCAACGACGGGTGCCAACCATCTCCCTAAACCAACCAAGGAGGCTCGAAAGGCATTGGCGAGCTTGGCATCTGGTGCAGCGGCAGATGAGCGCGCCAAAGCGTTGAGTGAGCGTGGCTTTTATCTGGATTCAATGCCTCGGCAGTATATGGCGATATTAGATGCAGGGGATCGCACCGAGGAAACGTCGACCATTAAAGTCCGTACATTGGTAATACACGGTGCAGAAGATGGCCTGATACCACCACTACATGGGCAGCATACGGCGGAGGTTATCAAAGATTCTGAATTGGTTATTTTCCCAGTCATGGGTCACAACATTCCAGATGAGGTTCTGCCAAAATTACTTTCGCAGATTACCTCTCACATGAAATCGATAGACCTTTTTGGACGCCAGCGTGAGCCTCAGTATTAACCAATAGATTGAGAAAATTATGTATTACGGAGAACGACTCAATAGTATTAGCCACCTAGTGGGCGCAGCATTGGCCTTAGTTGCATTAGGTTCACTCTTAACAGTTAGTGTTCAGACTGCGGACCCCTGGATGATTGCCAGCTTCAGTATCTTTGGCGTTTCGTTGGTCTTGCTGTATACCATGTCCACCCTCTACCATAGTTTTCGACCAGCCAAACTAAAGCGCCTATTTCAGCTATTTGACCACATCGCAATTTATCTATTGATTGCAGGCACCTACACGCCCTTCATGCTAGTTAGCATGCGGGACGGCAGTGGCTGGTGGATCATGGGCATCATTTGGGCGTTAGCGTTAGTCGGCATCTTGACCGAGATATTTCTATCAGGCCGTCGGGTAAAAGTTATTCAGTTGACTACGTATCTGGCTATGGGTTGGGCCTGTGCCTTAGATTTCTCTGGTCTTAAAGCAGCGATGAATGTTGTTGGGTTTACATGGTTAGTAGCCGGAGGGATTGCTTATACTATGGGCGTTATGTTTTATGTAATCGATAAAACATGGCACCTCAAGCACGCGCATGGTGTTTGGCATTTTGCTGTGTTGATCGGGTCAACTGCGCATTTTATAGCCATTATTGGATATGTTCGTTAGTCCATAATGGTAGATTTAAATTGTTTGTTCAAAAAATAGATTAACTAGACGGTAATCTTTATGTCTGCTCGGTTTGATCATGTTGTGGTTTTCGTTCCGAGCCTGGAAAAGGCTATTAATGACTTTACCGACCTTGGGTTTAATGTTACCCGAGGTGGGGCTCATGGTTCGACCGAAAATGCACTGATCATCTTTTCAAATCAATCCTATATTGAGTTATTGGCGTTGAGGCGTGTTTGGTTTGCGCCATTTGTCAGAGTAGCGAGTCGTCTTGGTATCCTTGAACACCTTGCTGAGAGAAAAGGAAATATATTTTGTAGACTCTTACTGTGGGTCAATGGTGAATTTGGACCAGTAGATTGGTGCGTGCGTGTTAATGACCTTGCAGCCAAGCTTTCGTATTGGAAAGATGAAGGTCTTCAAGTACTCAAGAGTGAATCTTTTTCCCGCACGAGGCTTGATGGCCAAGTGCCGCGGTGGTATTTAGGTGGTACAAGGAATATTGATTTACCCGTTTTAATTGAGGACATAACGCCCTTTGATGACCGTGTGCCTCTGACTGGGGTAGCGGCTCATCCTAATGGAGCTGAAAAGTTGGTGCAGATGACATTAAGGGTGAGTGATAAGTTATCAGCTGACAAGATGCTACGGAAATTTCTATTACCTAAAGTTTGTGATTCTAACGTTGACGATGAAGATATCAGTATCGGGGATGTGAAAGTTCGCTTAGCAGACCACTCTATGACTCGCAAATTTGCCCTGACACTTTCATCGACAGAGTTACAAGTTCAGCAACTTGATACCACAAAGTGCCATGGCTTAACAATCGACCTAGTTTAAAGGTCTGTAACCATATCTTCTTCCGCATGAAGAATAGAGCCTACTGGCGCTGCTGCGGCCTGTAGGGTGCTCTGTACCTTGTATTCGGCCGGCAGCGCTGGAATGGTAAGAACACGCCAAATACTCATCGCTCCCATGCCTAGCAGACTCACAGCAATCAGAATAAAAAAGCTCTTCAAGCCAAAAATTTGTAGCCAGAAGACCGCTGTGATTGGTCCGGTAATCGAGGTTAGCCCGCTGATCAGGATAATGGTGCCGCTGGCCGGAACAATTTCAGCAGGACGCAAGTGATCGTTGGTAAAGGCAACAACAATTGAATATAGCGACAACGAGCAACCGCCAAATAGAAAAATAAGGAAGTAGAGCCACACAGATGCATTATCGATAAAGCTAATAATGATGGCGATAAACACCGCAACTAGACTTGAAATGCCAATTACCCAGCGTCGATCGATAGTGTCTGATAGCTTACCTAAAGGCCATTGCAGAATCATTCCGCCGGCCATCATGGCACCCATGAAGTTCGCTACCTGATATACACTAAAACCCAATTTTGTGGCATATACTGCACCCATACCAAATAGTATGCTTGATACCCATTGTGACATTATGATCGCAATGACGCCGACGGGTGTGCGATACCATAGGTGCCTAATGGTTACTCGCTCTGTTTCTTCAATAGGCGGCGTCTGTACAATCGACAATAAAATCGGAACCGCAGCGACACTGACCATCACCGAGATTAAAATAAATAATGTGAATTCAGTTGGATCAGCCACATTCAGCATAAATTGACCCGCACAAATTCCAGCGAGCAAGATAGTCGTATACACAGATAAAATTTGGCCACGATTGGCATTATTAGATGATTGATTAAGCCAGCTTTCTGAGACCACATAGATGGTTGAAAATGCAAACCCAGTTAATAGTCTCATCAAGGCCCAAACCCAGGGATTAACAAACAGCGCATGAATCAAAATAGTTACCGAGGCCACCGCCGACAAAGCGGCAAAAATTCTAATGTGACCAACGCGTTGAATCATACGCGGTGTAAGCAGTGATCCCGCTAAAAAGCCGGCAAAATAGCAGGACATTAACAGTCCAATTAGAAGATCATCAAAACCTTCCAAAGCCGCACGCACGCCCAATAAACTACCTTGTACGCCGACGGCAAGACCAATAAGAGAGAGGCCTGCGAAGAGCGGCCAAATGGCGACAACGGTACGAACAGGCATGACAAAAGCACTCAGTTAATCTGGGCGCCAATGTACTCTTAAAGAGGTTTATTTCAAAGCACTATTTTTGCTTTTCTTAGAGAAAAAATTAGATTAATTATCAGCCTAACTTGAACGGATTTTGGCGTTGATATTTTCGATTCATCAGTTGAAAATTTAACTCTAACCCTGCTCGATATTCCCTATGAGGTTGCATTCCCTAAAAGCATATTCACCAGCATGTCTGCATGGGTTTCGATGACATCTTCATTGCGGGGGTTGAATCCGAATAGACGCTTACATTCAGGTTCAAAAGAAAAAATGGTGGCACTTGAACTGACCATAATATAATACCAGTGTGCGAATTCCCGAGCACTCAGGTTGAGAATTTTTCTTACATGCTGCTCAAGCTGCAAACTGCCTGGACGGATATGGTTTTCAACTAAATAATCAATGCGCCAGCTTTCCTGTCGTGCCTCTTGAGCCATTAAGCGACTCAGTTCTGGATGCTCTGCATAAAAGCGCACATAAAATCGAATCATTAAGGCTAGACCCTCGCGATCGGAAATGTCTTTAATCATATCCAAACGCATATCTCGCTGAGCGTCAATTTGCTGAAAGGTGAAGTCTGCAACTGCCTTCCAGAGTTGTTCTTTGTCGCCAAAATGATAAGCCAGCATACCGCGGTTAGCCTTAGCAGCAACCTCTATATCGCGGACAGAGACCGCATCAAAACCTTGTTCGGAGAAGAGAGGAACTCCTGCTGTAATTAAGTTAGCACGAGCCACTTCCGTACGCCCTTGGATACGGCGAATTCGGCCATCGGGTAACCCTTCAGATTGAAATTGGCTCATAGCTTAGACTCAGTTGGATGACCAGAGTATAAGACTTCAATCTCTAATGTCTAGAAGCATTATTGCACTAATATTCAATACCTACTAAACCTGTTGACCGACAGTTTTAGTAATGCTATGTTTGCATATAGCTAAGTTTAGCGTTAATAAACATGTCTATAAATTGGTTTAGCGAGGCGTGATTTACGCCTAGCAGTTGGGCGTACTGATAGCTTCAATAACAAAAAATATAAATTTTATGGGGAATTCATACATGAAAAATCAATATCATAAATCCGCGCTGTTTTGCGTCACGGCAATCGCAGCCAGTGTAGCGGCCACCAGCGTTAGCGCTGCAAATGATCGGCCAATGTTAGAAGAAATTATTATTACTGCAGAGAAGCGTGAAGCCTCTGTGCAAGATACATCCTTAGCAATAACCGCAATGGGTTCAGATCAACTTAAAGATCTAAATATTGTCACTCAACAAGATATTGCTAACTTTACACCTAACATGTCGTATCAAGAATCGGCTGGCGGTGGTGAAGGCAATCGTATCTATATCCGTGGCGTTGGTCGTGAAACCAGCAGTACCGGTACTGATCCTGGTGTTGGTGTATACAATAACGGTTTCTATACTACCGAAGCTGGCGTATTAAGTGGCTCTTTTGATCGTATTGAGCGCATAGAAGTATTGCGTGGGCCTCAGGGCACAATGTACGGCCGTAACACCACTGGTGGTGCAATCAACGTGGTTGCTAAGAAGCCGGGTGAAGACCTAGAGCATATCGTCCGGTTGAGACGCGGCAATTACAATATGGTCAATGCGGACGTGACCTCTAGCGGTCCTATTACTGACAAAGTGGGATACTTAGTTCATTACTCAACGTTGGAGCAAGACAGTTTTTTCACCAATGTTTCTGGTGCAGATCCTAAAGGGACTGATTCTGATTATATGGAAGCTCAGCTAGATGTTGATTTTAGCGATAATATTAACTGGAATATGCGTTACTTCAGTGCCAGTTTTGATAACGAAACGCTAGAGCGTAATAAGCTTGATGGCTATCGCAATGAGGCGGGCGCTCCATCGAAGTTGGGTCAACTGGTGATTAATCCTGAGCTATTTTCACCGCTGGCTACAGCACCTACCGATCCTTTTGAAATAAGTTCGGATATGGTTGGTTTTGTTGGTATTGATGATCAAAGAACTTACCAGTCAACGCTGACCATTGATACCGATGCCATGCAGATTAAAATTCTCAATGGTTATCAGGATTACAGCTGGTATGGTGAGAAAGATTTTGATGGCACCGCTAGTCCAGTGTCTTATGTCGAGAAAATTGGCCAGGCTGAAACCAACAAGCAGCATGAAATACAGTTTATTTCTAATGGCGATGGAGATGTTAGTTGGGTGGCGGGACTGTTTTACTATAACGTCCAGTTAGACCAACCATACACTTTGACCGATGCAGCTAATCCTTGGCTGATTGGTGCTACGACTAACCCAGATGGTATTTTCTACACTCAACGAGGATTACTCGAGTCCACTTCCAAAGCGGCTTATGGACAGGTTGATTGGCAGGCCAGCGATCAGTTAGCACTGTCCTTTGGACTACGTTATAGCCAAGACGATAAGCAGGGAAGCGAGACTCAGTTGCAGGTTTATGATGCCGTTGTGGATTATTGTGGAGGCGCCGCGGTACTACCCTATGTGCAGGCCTATGGCCCCTATTTGGATCTCGCAGCATTAGACCCTGCCTTTACGGGTTGTCGGTTTGGCATGATCGTTGGTGGCGGAGCCGCCGAGCATGAAGCGGACTGGGATGCTACTGACTGGCGCCTAAATGCAACCTATCAATTAGACGACGACGCTATGGTTTACGCGACGGCCTCATCGGCCTACAAGCCAGGTGGTTTTCGTCTGGGTGGCTTGCAAGATGATGCAACAACGGCTGTTAATGAGTCGATTGTTGATAACGAAGACTTGTTAGCGTTTGAAGTAGGTTACAAAGGCGTTATTGGTGATCGCTTTTCAGTGAGTACAGCTGCATTCTATTATGACTACAGCGATCTTCAGGTAGAGTTAGCGATTCTTGATCCTACTTCTGGTATTGCGACCTCTAAGCTTGCTAATGCATCAAGCGCGACAATCTTTGGTTTAGAGGTTGAGTCCCAGTGGGCGGCGACCGAAAAACTAACGGTTCTGGCCAATATGTCGTTGTTGCAAACCGAATATGACGATGACTTCTTTGTATCAGACAATAAGACGAATACTATTCGTAATGCTAAAGGTAATGAACTCAATCGTTCACCCAATTCGAAATTTAGTCTAGCAGCGTACTATCGTCAACCGATGGAAACGGGAACACTCTTATTCACCGGTAACTACACCCATGTAGGTGAGCAGTTTGTGACGGTATTTAATGATGATATAGAGACCATCGGCAGCTATTCACAGCTTAATGGCCGCATTTCATGGCAGCCAAACAGCGAACGATATGAAGTGTCAATTTATGGGTCAAACTTAACTGATGAACTCAGTTATGCTAATGACTACTCTGTTAGTGGTCTTGCTGATGGAGTCAGACGGTCTGGACGTCCAATCAGCCCTCGTAACTACGGTCTAGAACTGGCGGTATTCTTCTAGCCAAATTGGTAATTGCTGTAACGCAGTAGCCTAGATGCGTTACAGCCCTTTACGTCACCGAAGGAAATTCCCGCTATGGCCTCTCTCACAGGGTTAGAAAAATGGAGCTATGCCGTTGGCAATGTTCCCTTTTCAGTTAAAGAAGCCGCCTTCGCCAACTTCGTCGTTTTTTATTACACCCAAGTTAATGGTCTCAGTGGCAGTCTAGCTGGCCTGGCCATGTTCTTTGCACTCACTTGGGATGCTATTTCTGATCCTGTTGTCGGTAGTTGGAGTGATAATTTTCGCTCTCGATGGGGCCGTCGCCATCCGCTTTTGGTGGCCGGGGCACTGCCTACAACGGTATTGTTTTTGGCTCTCTTTGCACCACCCCAAGGCATGAGCGAAATGGGCATCTTTGCCTGGCTACTCGGTGTGTCGATATTACTTCGCACTACATTGACGGTTTACTTTGTTCCCTACACGGCAATGGGTGCTGAGTTATCAACAGACTATGATCAGCGTACAACCATCGCTAAAGCTAGAGTAACTCTGGGCTGGATTGCCGGAATGGCTTTGCCTGCCATCGCTTTTTCGTTTTTCTTTCAGCCACAGAATGGAATAGACGGCCGGCTAGTAGCAGAAAATTATTGGTACTACGGCATTTTGTCAGCTGCAGTCGCTGGGGTGACGGCCTTGATTTGTATCATAGGCACCCGATCGGTGATTCCATGGCTACCGGTGGCTACAGCCAAAGCACCCTTCAAATGGACCGACCCATACAATGACATTATCGGTGTTTGCGTAAACCGTAACTTCCGTATTTCTATTGGTTCCAGTTTAGCCTTTGGTATGTCCACAGGTGCTTATGCCACTTTAAGTCTTTATCTGGCCACCTACTTTTGGGAGCTTAGTGTTGCACAACTAGCTGGCTTCGTGGTTCCTACCGCCATTGCTACACTGGTTGCCTTTATGGTGTTGGGACCCTTAGGTCGACGTTTTGATAAGCCCACATTAATGGCCGTGTTTAGTTTAGTGCTGGCATCTAATTCAGTGTGGCTATTCGGTGGACGTCTTTTTGATGTGCTGCCGTCCAATGGTCATCCCATGCTCTATTCTTTACTGTTGCTGAATACGGGCATAGCGGTGTTCAGCATCGTGTGTCTACAAATTATGTCCGCCTCTTTTGCAGCGGACATATTGGATGAACTCGAATGGCAGACAGGCAAACGTCAGGAAGGAGTTATTTTTGCAGTTGGAGCCTTCTTGAGTAAAGCAACTATCGGTGCCGGTGCGCTTATTGCCGGTGTTGTGATTCAATGGGTCGGGATCCAAAGTGACTCTGTACCGGGACAGGTTCCCGCCGATGTTCTTCAGTCATTAGGATGGTTCACCTTAATCATCGTTGCCGGTTTTTCCATGATCGGATTTGGTTTTACTACCCAATTCCGACTCAATCGTGATGACCACGCCAAACTCAGAAAAACCCTTGATGCCACCTCATAATCTCTCAATTAAACGTTATTAACGCGACAAAGGATGCTTAAGATGAACAAGTTAGACCCCAACCAAAATTACCTTATGCCTGCACACTTTGGACCACGATACGCCGGTGAAAAGTCATCAGGTTGGTACCACGATGTCACTACCATGATGGTGTCTTATGTCACTGATCGCGATGTATTGCTAAAATTATTACCTGATTGCTTTGACGTGCCTGAGCAGGCGGTAATTACAGTGGCCTATGCTGGCAATAAAGATATCGATTGGTTAGCGGGTCATGGTTATAACTTAATTGGGGTGCATGCTTCGGTTATCTACAAAGGCGATAAAGAACAAATTGTTGGCAGCTACACCTTGGTTATGTGGGAAAATTTAACTGACCCTATTTTGACCGGTCGTGAGATGCAGGGTATTTCCAAAATTTATGCTGATATACCAGCGCATCATCTGAGCGATGGTATTTGGCGCACTAAGGCTCATCATTTCGGCCATGACATTATGGATATATCGTTAACGGGATTAACGCCGGTTCCTCTAGATGTGGTACTAGCCGAGCAGGAAGCGAATAAAGCCACTGACAATCCCATGGGTTACCGATATATGCCAACTATCGGCGGCTGGGGACCCGGGGTAGGTCAGCCGACATTATTTCCATCTGAAAACAAATTTACTGATGTAAAAATAGGAACGGGCGAAGTCAACTGGAAGCACCTAACCTGGGAGCAAAACCCAACCCAGTATCACATTGCTAATGCCATGGCAGACCTGCCGATTATTGAGTACTTACCCGCCATTATGACCAAAGGTAGCGCTAATTTGTTTGTATTAGACCGCCTCCCCAGAGCATTAAAATAAGGAAATAATACGCGTGAAGATCGCCGAAATTAACAAGGTGTGCTTTGTCGGTGCTGGCACCATGGGATGTGCCAATGCAGTAGTTGCTGGTTTGGCAGGCTATAAGGTGGTTATTTATGATATTAGCAAAGCCAGTCTTGATCTAGTCCCGAGTCGATTCAAGAGTATAGGAGACTATATTGTCGCCCAGAATATTTGCTCGCAACCTGCGTTTGATTATGTCGTCAGCCAAATTGAATGCTCAGATGATCTAAACAGGGCCACCAGCGATGCAGACTTAGTGAGTGAATCGGTTTTTGAAAGTGTGGATATAAAACGTGAGGTTCACGCTAAGTTAGATCAAGCGTGTCCACCACACACGATTATTACCACCAATACCTCCTCAATTATGGTCTCTGAAATTCAAGATGTGATGTCTGATGATCGCGGTGCATTATTTGCGGCATTGCACTCCCATCTTGGATCAATACTGATTGATATTGTTGGTGGTGTACGAACGTCGCAGGATACCGTCGATGTTTTAGAGCGCTATGTGTTGAGCCTTAATGCAGTGCCGTTAATTCTCAAGAAAGAGAATCCAGGCTATGTTATTAATGCAATGCTGGGGCCTGTCTTGGCTACGGCTATGCTGATGCGTCAGAAAGGCGAAGCAACCATAGAGGAGATTGATCGTGCCTGGATGATTCAGCAGGGGGTACCAATTGGGCCCTTCGGTTTAATCGATTTATTTGGCATTAATGTTATTTATGACAGCTGGCAAAAGCCCCGTTCTACACCGAATTATGAACAAAATAAGGTAAATATTATGGCCTTGATACAGCCCTATATTGACCGACAAGAGCTGGGTGAAAAATCAATGAAAGGGTTTTATCAGTATCCGCAGCCTAGTTATCAGTCTGAAGGGTTTATAGAGTCCTCAAAGGGGGATAGTCTTGATAGAACTATCAGTCTGCTGCGCTCTACTTTAATTCTAAATGGGCTCCAATTAGCGGCTAATGAGATCGCTAGCCCAGAGGTTATTGACGGTGCATGGAAGGCCGCCATGAGTGTATCAAAAGGACCCTTTGAATTACTTAAGGAACAGGGCCGCGAGCCCTTTTTACAGCAGTTAGACACTCATCTTCAAGAAGGCTGGTTTAGCGATGAGTTAGCCCTACCAATTAAAGCCTATTTAACGGAAAAAGCCCTCTGATTAGAGGAAATCTCCTACCTTGCTTGTCAGTCATTCCTTGTTCCTGTTCATGGTAATCGGTATCCTGCGCCTATTATTATCCAACTTGGATTGACTATGGCCGCGGTGGTTGTGTCCTTAATAGAACAGAAGGTTCGAGTTTGGCTCGAACACTTTGTTGTGGGCCTCAACTTATGCCCATTCGCGGCACCCGTTGTATCTTCGGATAGGCTAAGAATAAAAATATGCGAGTCAACTGATCTAGATCAGGTCATGCATACCTTTCTGTCTGAGTTAGACCTAATTCAGAGTTCGTCTGAGCTGGATATTACTACCACTTTGTTGGTCATTCCCAATGCTTTGGATGATTTTGAAGATTATCTTGATGTTATTGATCTTGCTGAAACCCTATTAATCGACGCGGGCTTAGAGGGTGTTATTCAGTTAGCCAGTTTTCATCCTCACTACCAATTTGCTGAAGAGCCAGCCGAGTCGGCAAGCCATTTCAGTAATCGCTCGCCCTATCCGCTGATACATTTTTTACGCGAAGATATGATGGCATCAGCGTTACAAAACTTTACTAATCCCGAGCAAATACCTGCCCGCAATATTGAGGCGCTCCAAGAGATTGGTCGGAACGCCATTGAACAGCGTTGGCAGCAGCTATTAGGTGATAAAGCACTATGAAAACCTACGATGTCATTGTCATTGGTGGTGGTGCTGCGGGCTTATTCTGCGCCCTTACTGCGGGACAGCGAGGCCGTTCGGTATTAGTGCTAGATAGCAGTAATAAAGTGGGTAAGAAGATCCTTATGTCAGGTGGGGGTGGCTGTAATTTCACTAACTTGGATATAACCCCTGAAAATTATCTCTCCCAAAACCCGCATTTTTGTATTTCTGCGCTGAATCGCTACAACCAATGGCAATTTATTGATCTCGTTGAACGTCATAACATTCCTTATCATGAGAAAAGTCATGGCGAACTATTTTGTGACAACTCCTCCAAAGATATTCTAAAAATGTTACTCGATGAGTGCACCGCAGTCGGGGTAGTCATTGAGACTAAGGCGATGATTAGCCAAGTTGAAGTTTGTGAAGAGGGTGGTTTTACCCTGTCAGTGAAGGAAAAGCATTTCCAGTGTCGATCTTTAGTTGTAGCCTCTGGTGGCCTATCTATACCAACTTTAGGGGCTTCAGGATTCGGCTATGACATTGCCGAACAATTCGGGCTCAATTTACTGCCGCGCGCTGCTGGACTGGTACCCTTTACATTCAGTGATTGGGTAAAAGATATCAGCGAGACCAACTCTGGGTTGTCCGTCGATGTTGAAATGTCAGTCAATGGCATGACCTTTCGGGAGAATTTATTGTTTACTCATCGCGGCATCAGCGGTCCGGCCGCTCTACAGCTATCCAGTTATTGGAAGCCAGGACAATTTATCAGCGTGAATTTATTACCTGATCAAAATGCTCAACTGCTATTGCTGGAGCTTAAACAATCTAAGCCAAAGAGTCTGTTGAGAAGTTTATTGGCTCCTCTACTCTCAAAAGGGCTCACTCAGTCATTGGAAAGCATTTATTGGACGACCTATTCTGATACTGCGATTGCAGAAATTCCTAACGGCGTGTTGGAGTACATTGCCGATACATTGAGTAACTGGCAATTAAAGCCCTCTGGTACAGAGGGTTATCGCACCGCCGAGGTCACATTGTGTGGTGTTGACACCAATCAAATTTCATCCAAGACCATGGAATGTAAGGCCCAATCGGGTCTTTATTTTGTGGGCGAAGTTCTCGATGTTACCGGTCACTTGGGAGGCTACAACTTTCAGTGGGCCTGGGCATCTGGTTATGCAGCAGGGTCTTACGCCTAGGCTTATTTACGGTTTGACTTGGCTTTTCTACGCCGCGTTGCGGCCTTGTCTAAGCGTAATTTTTCACGTTCTGCTTTCTCTTCTTTCAACACAGCCACTTGCAGCATTTCGGACTCAATGATTTCAGGTGTTTCAAACCCCAAAGGTCCTAACAAACCAGCGCGTAATTCATTAATAAAGATGGTTGAGACCCGTTCTAAATCGACTTTACCACCCGATCTAAGACAACCGCGCTGAGCGCCGATAATTTCTAGCAACGCAATTTCTGTGCGCGGTAATTCCTCAACATTGAATCGTTCTCGCAGTCGTTGGGGATATGCTTCAAGCAAAAACTCTGCGGCGAAAAAGGCTAAATCTTCATAGCTTACCGCGGTATCTTTAATAGCCCCTGTCGTACCAAGACGATAGCTACCTTGAGGGTTTTCTATCTTCGGCCAGAGAATACCTGGGGTATCCAGCAGCATGATCCCATTGCGAAGGTTAATCTTTTGCTGACCTTTGGTAACTGCTGGCTCATCACCGGTTTTGGTAATGTGCTTTCCTGCCAGACAATTAATTAACGATGACTTACCAACATTGGGGATGCCAGTCACCATGACCAAAGTGTTGCGACCTTCTTTCTGTGGACTCAGTTTGTTAATCAGGTCAATAATTTGCTTGCTCGGGTCATGATTCTTTAAATCCAATAGCAAGGTTTTGGTATTCGCCAGTTCCTCAAAATAATCCTGCCACAGCTTGGTAATTTCAGGATCACCCAAGTCAGTCTTATTGAGTAGTTTTATGTGCGGTTTGTCAGAACTAAGCTCTTGAATAAACGGATTTGAACTACTGAAGGGAATACGGGCATCCAACACTTCAATGACCACATTAACCAGAGGCAGCGCCTCGATCATCTCGTTGCTGGCCTTGCGCATGTGACCGGGATACCACTGTATAGACATGTTAGTCTCGATAATTAGTTACTGTTTGAAATAATGCTACGATACCAGTCTACCAAAGGACGATTTGGAAACATACGCTATTCCCGATATCGTTAAATGAATGATGAGGAAATTAATCTAAGGGGACCGCCCTTAAAAACGTTCACGGTATAAATAATGGTCAACGGATTAATATTATTCACGTTATTAATGGTTAAATATGTATTTTAAAAACCGCTTATAAGAGGTTTGAGTGATCTACAACTGTGACGAACATACTTTATCACGCCGAGATTTCCTAAGAAGAACATCCTCTTTTGCGGTGGCGTCTTCTCTTGCCGCAAATTCACTGGGTTTAATGGGATTACTCAATACCAGCGAAGCCTTGGCCAGCGCCGATGATTACAAGGCTCTAGTGTTTGTTTTTCTAAATGGAGGCAATGATTCTTTTAATATGGTGCTTCCCAGAGGAGAAGGACAACTACGAGCGAATTACGTAGCAAATCGTGGGGTGGTTGCTCTTTCTGAAGGTAGTTTAAATGGACTTAATCTACAAACGGCACCGACTATTTATGGTGATATAGAATCTAGCGATTTTGGCTTTCATGGTCAATGCTCAGATATGGCAGATCTGTTTAATAACCAAGAGATGGCAGTTTTATGTAATATTGGAAATCTTGCTGCTCCGATTACGCGGGATCAGTATTTAGGTAACACGGGTGAATCTATTATTTTACCGCCACGATTATTTTCTCACTCAGACCAACAGAGACAATTTCAAAGTGAGCCCACCGGAACGTTCAACTACGGTTGGGGCGGCCGTCTAGCGGAACTACTTGAGTCTTACAATAATAATCCACTGGTTTCGCCACTCATATCATTGGCTGGGCGTAATCCTTTTCAAGTGACCTTAGAGGGTGAGATTAACTCTTATACTCTTGGCGATACCGGTATTGTGCCGTTGAGTGGGTTTACTGGGGCAAGAAGTTCTATGGTGACTAACTATATGACGTCTATTGATGCTTCGTCTCATCTAATGGCGCAGAAATACGCTGACATTTTTGATTCTGCAAGGACGGCGCAAGATATTATTGAGTCAACTTTTAGTACGGCTGAATCCTCAGGAGTAAATTTCGATGAGATATTTGTAGCGGCTGGAGTTTCAGCTGATAGTGATATAGGCAACCGTTTAAAAACAGTCGCAAAAATGATTAAAGGACGGTCTGAGGGGTCTAATAAAAGGCCTATTTACTTTGTCGAAATGAATGGTTTTGATACTCATGCAAATTTGTTGCCTAATCACTTTAATCAAATGACTGAGCTTAATGCCGCTATTAAAGGTTTCAGAGACACTCTTCATGAGCAAGGCGATTTCGATAAAGTCCTAACCTATATCGGGTCCGAGTTTGGAAGAACTATAACGCCTAATGGAAATGACCCCAGTAGCAGTGGCACCGATCACGGATGGGGTGGTAATGCTATGGCCTTTGGTGGAATGGTTGATGGCGGTAAGTTTTTCGGCACTTACCCCGACTTATTGACCAATCAAGGTCTGGGTATTGATGGCCGGGGGCGATTTATACCGACAAACTCATCATCACAATGCTCAGCCGTAGTAGCTAATTGGATGGGTGTTGCTGAAGGTGACGTTAACCAAATATTCCCTTCACTCAATAATTTTCCAAGTTCGTTTAGTCAGAACAGTAATATTAATTTCATAAAAGCGAGTTAGCTGAGAATGCAAATATTGAGTGGACATTTTTTAGTTCTCGTTATCAGTCTTTTTAGTCTTTCTGCTTGTGGCGGAGGGCGTGGTGGAGCCTCAGATAATAGTCCACCACTAGCACCTGCTCCTGCCCCCGAAATCAGTTTACTAGTGGTTCAAAGCCAGGCATATGAAGGAAACCAAACGTCAGCTGAATTGACAATTAAACGTACAGGTGCTGCTGCTGCGTTGAGTATTTCTTATGCCGTAGCAGGAAATAGTGACTCGAGTCTTGGATCTGCTTCTAGTGCAGATTATGAAATACTTTATGAAGATGGATCAACGATTGGAAGCACGATCAATCTATCTCAAAATCAAAATTCTCTAACGATTCAAGTCCGAGCTTTGGTCGACAATCAACGCGAGATTCCTGAAACTTTAATGTTAACCCTCAATACGGGGTCAGGGTACAGCGTTAGCGAAAATATTAGCGCAGAGATTATTATTAGCGAAGCGACAAATGATCGTAGTAATAGCCGCCTATTTTTGGGTACTTTTAAGGCCCAAGACGGCATCTCAACGTCTGCTTCGGGGTTACTGAGTTTTATCCTGCAAGGTGATAATGACAAAGGGACGCTAACATATACCTATGCTAATTTGGGGACCCAACGAACGGACCAACATCTGCATCTGTCCCCATCTGGAACGATTATTCATGATATTAAGGATGAAGATTTACAAAGCTCCGGCAATGTCAGTGACTATGAATGGGACCTGGCTCCCGGGGGGATTTTTACAACTAAACAACAGATGCTTGATGCGTTGTTCAATGGTGAGTTTTATATCAATGTGCATTCGGCAGACTTCCCCGGTGGAGAAATATACGCCCCTTTAATCTTCGATGCGTCAGCTGAGCCACCAGAACAGCTTCCACTCTCTGCAGAAGACGTAGATTACGATATCGTGCGATTCTTAACTCAGGCTACTTTCGGTGCAACACCTGAGGACTACGCTGAACTTAGATCTTTAATAGATATTGATGGGGATAATCGTGAGCAAGTATACGAGTTATGGATTGAGCAACAATTTGCGATGCCGACAACGAGCATGCTCGACCTTGATAATCATATCTATGCTCTTTTCCCAAGTTACAACCATTCGGGATTAAAACCTGAAAGTTTCTGGTCAATAGCTAGTTTTGCCAAGGATCAACTGCGTCAGCGAACGGTATTTGCATTGAGTGAAATAATGGTGATTAGTCGCGAAGATAGTAATATTCGTCAGAAGGCTCGCGGAATAGGTTCGTACTGGGATACTTTGGCGAAGAATGCTTTTGGCAGTTATCGGCAGCTCATTGAAGATGTAACAATGCACCCGATGATGGGTGTTTATTTGAGTCATCTGCGCAATAAAAAGGCCAATGAAGCAGACGGTACATTCCCTGATGAAAACTATGCTAGAGAAGTCATGCAGTTGTTCACTTTTGGTTTAGTTCACCGTAATCAAGATGGATCTATCCTTCTTGGGCAAGACAATCTTCCGATTGCTACTTATGACAATGAAACTATCCAAAACCTGGCTCGGGTATTTACCGGTTTAGCCTTGAGTTATAGGAGTGATAACGATGGCACTAACGTGAAGGAAAATGGTTGGTTTGATCGGGCAGGCTGTGGCCCAGCTAATTCTGCGCATTATTGCTGGACCCAGCCGATGAAATTCTTTCCCAGTTATCATGATTTCGGTGAAAAGAAACTATTCACTGATAAGGGTGAACAATTAGTTATTTCAGCTAGTTCAGGGGAGGAATTAAGCGAAGCGATTGACGAGTTAGGTGCAGTTTTAGATGGTCTGATAGGTCATAACACCACCGCGCCGTTCATTGCGCGACGGCTTATTCAACGATTCGTGATGTCTAACCCCAGCCCAGGTTATATCCAGAGAGTTGCAATTGCCTTTGGCGAGACAGGCGATATGCAGTCGGTTATTAAAGCTATTTTATTAGATCCAGAAGCACGAACGCCGTCTGTTGCGAATTCGGCAACCTTTGGTAAATTTAAAGAGCCATTGTTACAACTGACCGCAGTCATGCGCCTTTTCCAAGCAAATTCTAGACTTGCGTTAGGCGCAGGCGACGAGGATGCCGATATTCTGGGAACCAATTATCAATATGTTAACCACTTTGCGACCGGAGCTACCATTATTAAGCTTGGCAATATCGCAACGGCAGTAGGGCAACAAGCTTTTGGTGCACCATCGGTATTTAATTTCTTCTCCCCTGATTACTCACCTGCGGGCTCTCTTGCCAGTCAAGGATTGGTTGCACCTGAGCTTACACTGGTTACTGAGAGCCAAATGTACTCTATGCTCAATGCGTACCACAAATTTTTAAATAATGGCGTTGTGCATTATAGTCGTCAGCCTTTCACCAGCAATCAAGTCAGAGTATTGCTGGATACCAGTCGCCTAAATGCTGTCTGGGACGACCAGGCTGGAGACGACATTGCGAAAGCTACAGCGATAGTAGATTATCTGGATTTTTACCTAAATAGTGGAAAATTAAAACAGACAGATAATCAGGGCACACGGCAAGAACTAATAACCACATTACAAAGCGCTGCATGTATTTCTGAGCCAATATGTGACAGGAACAATCTCGCTATTTATGGCACTGCAACGGCGCCAGAGTTCCAGATACAGCAGTAATACTATTCGCCGGGTCGGTAGCGCCGCTCTATTTTGCTCTGCCGACGGGTGTCATCAAACAGCGGGTCATGCAGAAGTTCGTTAGCGTAGTCTTCGGCCTGATCTGCATAGTGCACCGATGTCTCATCCAATGTTGCTGAACCATACTGGTGAACGCCACGCACTTTCATTACCCCTTGGGCATCCCATGAAACTTGGTAATAGAGCCCGTCTCCAGCAACATTAGTCAGGAAATCATCTTCATCCAGACGCATGCTATAAATAGCTCGTAATGTATCAGGACCACCGGCTACTGGAATATTAAGATCACCACGAACATGCCGGTTGACATCACCCCAAAGGGGGTCAATACGACCGATTGTGCTGATTAATAGGTCAGTACAACGAATCAACTCGTCCAGTGCCGTTGGCGCAGTAAGACCTTTTTGTTCGGACAACCATTCACCACCCAGAACACAGGCACTGAGCGCTGCGCCACGGTTTTTAATATCAGTGGATAGATCCCAGTTAGCAATTAAAGTCTGTGCCGCCTGGTAGTTTTGTAAACTATCACTCTGTATTTCGCCAAGATCAGCCGCAGCCGCCTGCTGTAAATAAGCGTAAGCACGAGAGTTAACGCTGTATTTTTTATCGTGTTTGATATCAAAGAATTGTTGTTCTGAGATTGACTCAAGTTCCGCTAATAACTCCAAACCACGATCGGCGCGATTGGTCATGCGCGTTGGAAAGCCGTCTTCAATACCGTAGTCATCTTTATTAGGGTTGTCAGTTTCTGCACTGACACGAAACGGCGTTTGATTGGCACTGTGCAAGTAGCCTGATGTGGGGTTAATTACCTGTGGCAGGTCATCAAAGGCCATATAGTCTTGCCAGATTAGACGGCTATCATCACCCGGCAAATACTGTGTCCAATCGTAACTAGGCAGCCGTTTGGGCGTTAGAGAATTGTGCACAAACATCGTATTGCCTTCGCGGTCAGCATAGACAAAATTGAAACTGGCGAAGGCTTGTATGCGCATCGCATCACGCCATTGTTCAAAATTTTGCGCTTTACTCATCGCCAGCCACTGTTCTAACTGACGCACCTCGCCCATACCGGCATAACGCACCGCATAAGTGCCATGTTCATTCTGAATGACAGGACCATGCTCAGACTTTAAGCCGGTCTCCGTGATGGTCCATGGAAGAAATCCAAATAGCTTTACTTCAATCTCGATGTCTTTCGCGTCTAAAGATTTCCACTCCCCGTCCAGTTTGTAGCGCATGGGGTCGTTGGGGTCCATGTCTAGTACATAAATATCAACCAAGTCAGGTTTGTTGACCGTTGCACCCCAGGCTAAATTTTCGGTAAAACCCACACCTATGGTGGCACTGCTTGGAAATAAACCTCCCATAACATTGAGGCCTTCTTTACTCTGAATATGGGCTTCATACCAGGCTACCGGGCCAGTTGTGGGCTGGTGGGAGTTAATGGCCAAGCGCGTTGCACCATCGACGGTAAACGGTGATGAAACAGCAATAGCGTTAGACCCAACCGGAAGATTACCAATAGTGACCCCCTCAGCCATGGGCCTAGCTTGTTGATCTGCATCAGCGGGGCCGCGGCTCACGGGGCGCTGTCGTTGAGGTTCAAAAAGCTCGGTAATAGATGCATCAAAACCGAAAAATAAAAGATGCCGCAACATGTAACCGGCGATAACATCTTTTTCAGTGATTGGAAAAATCGATGGATTAGTCTGCTCAGGATGCAATGCCGCATAATAGTTAATGCCATCAACAAAAGCGCTAATCCAAGCGCGAGTTTCAGGTTTTAGTTGGGTCTCATAGTCACGGTCAATAGTCTCCCAAATACCCAACCACTGGACTAAAAAGTCAACAGTTGCCGCGTCTTTTCCATTAATGGCTGCATTAGTCCCGCGATAAAACGGAATAGTGTCATGAATAATTTGCCAGTTATCTTCGGCCTGTGCATAGGCAAAACCAAAAGCCGCATCGACATCGCGTTCACCAACAATATGGGGTACCCCAAGATGGTCACGCTCAATCACCACCTGGTACTTGTCACCGAGGGTTAAATAGTCATCCGTGGCAAATTTATTGGCGCAGCCTGACAGGGCAATAAGAGAGGCTATTGCGACAATACGAAGAGTTAAAAATTTAAATAGTGCCATGGTGAGCCCATTTGTAATTGTTATATTAAAAATACGTATTAGTTAGCCAAAGAGACCGCAAATTCTTCTAATAAAAGCTCTATGATAAACCTAGTAGTAACACCAAAAGCTAAGGTCCTAACTTATGTTGGCCTAACTTATAAACACAACGACAATATTTCCGTCGTGAGCACCAGTTCATTATCAGCAGACAGGCAGGTGATCTCATCATCTTGAATACTAACCTGTAATTCAATAGTACGCTTTAAGAATACTTTTAACTGTTCCAAGGATGCCGCATCAATACGTTTAACCGTAAGGTTTTTAAAGCGCGAAAGCTGCGGCTGAATCTTTTCCCACCAAAGGTTGGCAGAGCCAGCGCCATAGGCATAAACAATCACTTGCTGTGAACGACCACAGGCTTTTTTTAGACGTTTTTCACTAGGCAGGCCAAGTTCGACCCACAGCTCAATTTCATCACTGAGACTTTTCTGCCACAGGTCTGGCTCATCATCGGTACTCAATCCTTTAGTAAACGACATAGTATCACTGGCATGCAGGGCGAAAACCAAAAGCCGCAGCATTAACCGCTCAGCCGTTTCAGAGGGATGTTGTGCAAGGGTTAGGCTGTGCTGTTCATAATAATGACGGTCCATATCAACAACATTTATTTCCGCTTTATAGATCGTTGCGCTAAGAGCCATAATTAGTCGCTTTTTAGATTAGTTTCAGAAAATACATAGTACAGGACGGAGCAATGCGAAGTATTCAATAAGACTCATTATTAGCTCATCTTCAAATCTGTCATGGTTATAGGTGTGTTAAAAATAGTCTTATTGGGATTGGGGTTTATTCATTTTCATAAGCGCCTAGCCCATACCTTAATTTCTATGACTTGTTGTCGAGCCGCACGAACTGCAAGGCGGGGTCCCGACTCAGCAACTACGCTTAAAAGACGCCTATATTTTTCCAATAGCCAAAAAATACAGTGGTTAAGCTGTATTTTCTGGGTGATATGAAATCTCAGAGCGAGACGTGCAAACCAAAAAGGTTAGGTTTACACTTTGATCTTTCTAAAAGGGACTAACATGAAAAAAATCTTCAAATATTCTGGATATGGTGTGCTCTCGTTAATACTAGTCGCCACAGTGTTTACCGCTAATTTACTGCTTCAGCCCTACGATAAACTTCGCATTTACCTTAGCCTTGGTCCTGAGGTGGAAGTGCTTACGAGCGATGGCTTGGCTTATCGTGATTTAAATAAAAACCAGCGTTTAGATATTTATGAGAACACACAGGCATCTGCCTCAGAGAGAGTGGAGGACTTGCTTGAGCAAATGACCTTAGAAGAAAAAGTCGGTCAGATGATGCACCCGGCCATTACTATTAAGCCCGATTTTCCGCTGATGGCCTTTCACTTTGCCATGGGGCGAGTAGACATAGATGCCGTAGAGATATTTGATAAACATATTAGCCACTTTAACTTCTATGGTGCGCCAACGCCTTTAGAGATTGCTGAAAAACTTAATAGGCTACAAAAAATAGCGGCAAGAACCAGACTGGGTATTCCGTTGACGATTAGTTCAGACCCGCTGCATGAGGCAGCCAGTGGTGGCATTGCCGCGTTCTCTGTAAAAGGTTTTTCCGGTTGGCCATCGCAACTTGGCTTTGCTGCAGCCCGAGATATTGATCTTGTTAAGCGTTTTGGCGAAATTGCGGCTGCAGAGTACCGCGCAGTTGGCTTACGCATGGCGTTACACCCTATGGCAGACTTAGCCACGGAACCTCGTTGGGCTAGAAATTTTGGAACCTTTGGGTCTGACGCGCAGTTGTCTGCCGAGATGACTAACGCCTATATGTTAGGTTTTCAAGGTACTACGCTAACAGACAAAAGTGTTATGACTATGGTTAAGCATTTCCCTGGGGGTGGGCCACAGGAGTTCGGTTTAGACGCCCATTTGCCTAGCGGTAAACGGCAAGTCTACCCGGGAGACAATTTTGATTACCATGTGGAGCCGTTTAAAAAAGCTATTGATAATGGCCTGCGGGTGATTATGCCGTATTACGGTGTGCCTGTTGACCAGACCGATGAAAACGTCGCCATGGGCTTTAACAAAATGATACTCACTGATTTATTGAGAGACGAATTAGGGTTTACTGGTGTGGTCTGCACTGACTGGGGCATTGTCTCGAGTCGTGCTTGGGGCGTAGAGGGTATGTCGGTGCGTGGACGCTACAAAAAGTCCGTTGATGCAGGGGTCGACCAATATGGTGGCGAGAATGATCCTGAACATATTATTGATCTAGTCAGGTCAGGAGAGCTTAGCGAAGCGCGCATAGACCAGTCAGTGCGAAGGATTTTACTCAACAAGTTTGAGCTGGGCCTATTTGAGCAGTCATTGGTCGATGAAGACGCCATACCTGCGCTCATTAAAACCCCCCAGTACCTTGCTGCTGGACTAGAAGCACAGCGCAAATCGATTGTGTTGTTGAATAATAAAATGGCGGATACAGTGGCACTGCCGCTTGCTGAGGGCACTAAAATCTTTGTTGATGGTTTAGATGCGGATCAGGCTAAGCGATATGGAACATTGGTTAATAGCGCGGATCAGGCCGATGTAGTGGTCTTGTATTTACCGACGATTTTCAATGGAAATCAAGCACCGGGCTCAGATGAGTTAATGGATCAGTTTTTGAGTACTATTTTACCGGATGACGATCTTGCCTTTAGCGCAGCAGTCTTAGAAAAAGCCAAAGGTTACAGCGAGAATGCACAACTAATTACTGTGGTTGACCTTAATCGTCCTGCTATTTTGACCGAACTCAACCAACTTAGCGACGGTCTGATTGGCACCTTTGGTGTTTATGATTCGTTGCTGTTTGACGTGATTTTTGGTCAATTTAGTCCGCAAGGAAAGTTACCCTTTGAGATACCTTCCTCTATGGACGCAGTGATGGCGCAAAAAGAAGACCTTCCAGATGATTCCGTGGCACCAACCTTTATCTTTGGGCACGGGTTGAGTTATTGATATAACCCTACGCCCTTAGTTTTTTGTTCTAAAAAAACAAAACACCTTGGGCTAAAAGCCCAGATCTTCCTGCGTGACATTCACCTGAATATGGTCACCTTGTATTTCAGTGTCCACCAAAATGGGCCGACAGCAGACAAAACAGTCTTCGGTGTAGATTTGGGATTCCGAAGGATCGACTAACAGCGTAATAGTCTCCCAGCAAAAGGGACAGATTATGGATTCTTCGATCAGTTCAAATGACATAAATCACGCTCTCTGGGATCTCTTAGGCTAAGTCCTTTAAGGGGTGATGTTCAGCGGCCCAAGGGCTTTCAAAAAATGGATCAACCATGGCAGAAGTGACCTCTTCGATACGGGCTGGGTTCCACGCTGGGCTATGATCTTTGTCTATGGCTAATGCGCGAATACCCTCGATCGTTTCACTCGTTGTTCCCGAGCGTTGCAAATGATCAGTTTGAAAGCAGTGCCTTACCAGTGTTCTTTCCATTCTGAGATCATCTGCTAGCGTCATTGAGCGCCCAAGCCGAAGCTGTTTCAAGGTGACATGGAGCATCAAAGGCGAGCGTTTTTGTAATACTGCCAAGGTGTCTGCGGCCCATTGGGAATCACTCTTAGTCAAGGCTTGCACAATATCGTTGACGCTATCTAAGCAAAATATTGAGTTAATCTCGGGTGTTAGCCACTCTGAAGAGGTGCCGCGTTTGAGACGACTCTGTAAACGGCCAATCCTTGCGGTTACAGACATCATCGGGTTGTTGGTGAGACCGTCCCAGAGATCAGCCATATCATCGCTGTCTGCAAGGCCATCGGCTAGATCAACATCTAACGCGTCAGCGCCGACTAACAGTTTTCCAGTTAGAGCGAGGTACTCGCCACTACTGCCAGGGCATCTGCTAAGAAAATAACCCCCACCAACATCGGGAAATAGTCCAATATTGGTTTCAGGCATCGCCATTTTGGTTCGTTCAGTGATAACTCTAAGAGTAGCGCCTTGGGAAATACCCATACCACCGCCCATAACAATGCCGTCCATGAAGGCTATATAGGGTTTTGGATAGTTAAAAATTAAATAATTTAATTGATATTCTTCGGTAAAAAAAGCCTCCAAATCAGGATCATCAGACATTCCCGCAGCGTGGAAAAAGCGGATGTCACCACCAGCACAAAACCCACCAAAAGGACCATTCTTGTTAGAGCCGCGCACCGCAACTGCTTCAATGGCTGGGTCGTCACGCCAGTCGTTTAGCGTTTTGGTTAGGTCACGAATCATGTTCAGATTTAGGGCGTTTAGGGCCGCTGGGCGGTCCAGAGTAATAAGTCCGACGCCGGCTACAACGTCAGTAATAATATGGCTCAAGATAATACTCCGAAATGAATACATTAACGGCCTAGACAGTAGCGAAAACTACCCTAGATGTCGACCTTGCTTGCGGTTTAGATGCAAAAAATGATTTACTTCAGCTGTAATTTGAGTAGTTGCATCAAACCTTTATCGGAGATCTTGAATGTACATTGGCGACTTAGCAAAACAGACACCCCATAAAGCGGCTTACATTATGGCGGGCAGTGGTGAAATAGTCACCTACCAGCAATTAAATGAACGATCCTGCCAGACTGCCCAATTATTTAGATCGATGGGGTTGCAAACAGGCGATCACATTGCGCTATTGATGGAAAATAATGCTCGGTTTCTCGAAATTTGCATGGCAGCTGCACGATCCGGTTTGTTTTATACCGCTATTAGTTCTCGGCTGACAGCTGGTGAGGCCGCTTATATTATTAACGACTGTGGCGCAAAGCTGTTTATTAGTTCTTTTGTAAAAGGTGGGCTGGCGACTGAATTACTAGATGATATGCCTAACGTGGAATCTAGACTGATGGTTAATGGCACTGTAAATGGCTACGACAGTTATGAGTCCTTGCGTGATCAGATGTTGCAGCACCCTATTGCTGATGAGGCTACCGGGATTGATATGTTGTACTCATCGGGTACTACGGGAAAACCTAAGGGCGTTAAAATTCCTTTGCCAGACATAAACGTGGGAGATGAGTCTTCTAACTTAGTACTGCTGTCAAAGGGACTCTACGGCTTTGGCAATGAAACGATTTATTTGTCTCCAGCGCCCCTCTATCATGCAGCGCCACTGCGCTATAACCTCGTAACGTTGCTCTTTGGCGGCACTAGTGTAGTGATGGAAGACTTTAACGAAGAAGAGGCGTTACGCCTGATTGAAAAATATCAGATTACCCACAGCCAATGGGTTCCTACTATGTTCGTTAAAATGTTAAAAATGTCGGAAGAGGCTCGCACTAAATATGATATTTCTTCATTGCAGGTTGCGATTCATGCGGCGGCTCCCTGCCCGATAGAGATCAAGGAAAAAATGATTGATTGGTGGGGGCCGGTGATGTTTGAATATTATGCTGGCTCAGAAGGCAATGGCTTTTGTGCAATCAACTCCGATGAATGGTTGGCTCATAAGGGAAGCGTCGGTAAGGCCATGGTTGGCGTTTTACATATTTGTGATGATGACGGTAATGAGGTTGCTATTGGAGAGGCAGGAACCATTTATTTCGCGGATGGTCCTGTGTTCGAATATCACAATGATCCGGACAAAACCAAAGAATCAAAGCATATAAAAGGCTGGACAACACTCGGTGATGTAGGACGTGTTGACGAAGAGGGGTTTTTGTATTTGACAGACCGAAAAGCCTTTATGATTATTTCAGGCGGTGTAAATATATATCCACAAGAAGCGGAAAATCGGTTAATTATGCACCCGAAAGTCGCTGATGTCGCTGTATTTGGGGTACCTAATGAAGAGTTTGGTGAAGAGGTTAAGGCCGTTGTTCAGCCAATGGATTGGGCTGATGTAGGGCCAGACTTCGAAGAAGAATTAATGGCATTTTGTCAGCAGGAGTTGGCGGAAATAAAATGTCCTAGATCTGTCGATTTTGACGAGGAATTGCCTCGGCATCCTACTGGTAAGCTTTATAAGCGCCTACTTCGAGATAAGTATTGGGCTGATCATAAAACCCACATTATTTAGTGTCTTGGGGGATATCTCAGGGAAAAACAGCCTCAGGGGCGATTAATACGGCCAAAAAGATTGCTTTTACGTTGCTTAGACGCTCTTTTTAATAGCTTTTCTATAAGACTTAACCCGCAGGATCGAAATCGTCAATCGGGGCCGATCTTACAGGTCCAAACACAACCATTGCGTTAGATTCTATTTTTGTATGGGCTAACGTAAACGCTCAAATGCAACTGTAATACTAATCTGAACTGGGTCTAATTTTTTACCTCATTGTCTTTAACTGTTTAGAGTTGTTGATATTTTTGCTGACAAAAAGGTCCTAACACTCGACCGAAATAGGTAATCTAATTAGGTCTTAAGACCGTAATGTAGCACTTGCCGAGAGATAATTATGACAAACAACAAAAACTCTTCAGTGATGACCCTAATGCGGATTTTGGGTTATGTCGGACTAATACCCTT
This sequence comes from Gammaproteobacteria bacterium, assembly GCA_963854585.1. GTDB lineage: Bacteria > Pseudomonadota > Gammaproteobacteria > Pseudomonadales > Porticoccaceae > HTCC2207. Next base: position 64,080 of record CAWKZU010000010.1, read on the forward strand.
CGTGGTGCCGGTATTACTAATGCTTGATGGGTTTTGGTTTGGCCCTGGCTTGCAAAGTGCGGCGCTGTTTGGACTCTATGTTCCCTATATTTTTATTGCCTACAGTGCGGTGATTTTAAGTTTTATGTCTGGCACCCTTTGGGCAAGCTGGCAGACGGTTGAAAATGGAAGTTTAGCCAAGCTTATTGTTTTGATGAGTAATCTTTTAGCCCTGAGTGCTTGGTGTGCGCTGTTGCTTATTTATATCGCTCCGATAATGACGATATTTGCGGTTACTTTGCTGATGTTGGGTTTTATCAGCCTGTTATGGGCAGAACGTCTGGTTAACCCTGTTGATGAGCAGTATTGGCGAATGCGTTTGTCACTGACCTCACTGGTCACTGGCCTCCATCTAGTGGTGGTAGCCCTAATGTTGATGGAGTTTTAAGCGTGACAGAATTGACTATTTTTTATGATGGAAGCTGTCCACTTTGCGCGGCTGAAATTAACCATATTCAGCGGCTGGATAGCGATAATAAAATGGTCTTTGAGGATATCTATGCCCCTCATTTTAGCGATCGCTTCCCGCACATTAACCAACAGAAAGCCGATCTAATATTGCATGGACAATGGAAGGATGGTGCGATGATATATGGTTTAGATGTTACCTATTATTCTTGGACACTGGTCGGTAAAGGCCGATGGGTGAGTATTCTTCGCTGGCCGGTGTTTAAGCAGGTTGCCAATATAGGCTACCGTTTTTTTGCGAGATATCGCCACCGAATCTCTGCGCTCGTCACTGGAAAGCCCCGCTGTGAGAGATGTGACGCAGGCAGTACAGTAAAATGATGACAGATACGGCTAGGTGTGCCTTGGTCTTAGGAGCCAGTGGTGGTTTAGG
>CAWKZU010000011.1:0-62616 GCA_963854585.1 Gammaproteobacteria bacterium
ATACATAGATATTAATCACCCGAAACAGCATACGGAGAAGTGGCCGAGTGGCTGAAGGCGCGCCCCTGCTAAGGGTGTATACGTTAATAGCGTATCGAGGGTTCGAATCCCTCTTTCTCCGCCATATCAAATCGTTAAATCCCTTGCAGATGCTGGGATTTTTTCGTTTCTGAGTGTTGTAAATATTGTTAGGTTACATTTTGTGAAGTTGCTAGGTAAGTCCAAAACCTAATCTGCAATATAGACCCCTTACATTGGTTTCGGCACAACTTCTTTGCTAGAAATCAAATGGCATCTGTGGAGACTTACGCTCAGTTTGGAGCGGATTTTGGAACAGACAGCGCTCAACTAATGCCGTATCAAAGAAGGCATGTAATTCAACGATCTTGCCCTTTTCGATGGTGAATACTTCGCAGTAGGTTTGGTCATAGACATCACCGTTAAGCGTTGGCCCACCACCCTGCATAATACCGACACCACCGTGGTCATCAACACACATAATGCGCCACTTTTTTGCAAATGCTACGGCGCTAGCGTCCAGCTGGCCAAGCAATTTTTTATTGATCATCTCGCCAATACATTGCTCTTTTCCTATAAGCGTGCCACTCACTGGAGTGCTCCCTAGCATTTGGTAAACTACATCATCGGCATGGAGATCTGACACAGTCTGCCAATCGCCACCCGCTAATGCTTGGTACCATTGCTCAATCAGGGCTCTATTTTCTTTTGCAGACATAATTTAATCCCTTTAACTAGTATCGCTGTTACGATCCTCTACTGATATCCTCTCAGTTAATCCAAAAATGCATCCTGAGCGGGCAGATTGTTAGTTGTTATCGTACCATCAATAAACCCATCTATCATTTGGTGAAAGTGGCGCAAACGTATTTCCTGGTCTCCTAAAATACTCCCTTTAAAACTGTCTGACTGACAGCCGGCTTGGAGTGTAGGCATATTGGATGCATCCTCACCAACCACTTCGGCAAATGCAGGATCAAAAGTGCCCTCTAGTATTTTCACATAGTCAATGCCATCGTCAAAGCGATGAATCTTGTGCTCAGCCCGCTCTGGAACCTCAGTACCCTCTGGCAAAATAGCCACAATGAAAAGATCAAAATAGCACTTTCCTGGATCTAAAGGGTGCGGACGGTATCTAAAAATCGCACCGCCATCAGCAGATTGAGTGAACGTAGTATTAGGGAAAAAGCTGTAGTGATACTGATGCACTAGCTGTTCATCATTTAGCTGCTTGTAAGGTAAGGTGGTTTCATTCTCAATAGACCTACGATATTCAATCTCATGAAGATGGATATCTTTAGCAGCTATAGGTTTACCTAATACCTCTGGCACCGAAGCCTGCTTAGCATCAAGATCAGGCGATGTACCTTTCATTTCCGCGCTGAGCATAAATCGGCGACGTAAATCGGTCCAACTATCACGCTCGTCAAGTACTTCACTGACGGTACGGTTGTAATTGAGCATCCTTGAGTGTACGCCGTGAAGCTCTATGGGAATATCGTGTCCCTCTCCTATCTCAACCATATTTGGGTGTAATGCAGCAAAGTGGTAACTCTCGTTAAAGGCATCCCAAGCGTGCTTCCAATTGCCATTCCATTCAAACGTTTGTAAATCTATCAGAGTCGATTTCTCAAAATCATAACTCTCTAGATGGACGCCAATGTCACCCAAATATTCTTTAAGGGCGCCCGCATCTAGATCCATATTAAACCAGAGGTATCCTTCCCATATATCAACCTGGACGGGCACCAGCCCTAAATCATCTTTAGGTATACCGTTGTCAAACTGGCGGAAAAACTCTGGATCAGCAACCTTTTTTAGAGAACCGTCTATATTCCACTGCCAACCATGATATGGGCAGGAAAACTTCTCTATATAACCTTCGCTTAACTGACATAATCGGTTACCGCGATGCCTACAAACATTATAAAACCCACGGATCACATCATCATTGCCGCGAATAAATACAAATGACTCTTTACCCAATTCATGGGTATAAAATGCTCCAGGTTCTTCTAACACATCAGCACGATGAACTAGCTGCCAGGTTTTTTTCCAAACACTTTCCCACTCTTGCTGCATAAACGCAGGCGAAAAATAACGTTCACCCGCTATATTTTCCGTGCCAAGATCTACATTTTTTAATCTTGGCGTAAATGGAGGCGCCTTATATTTACCTTTCCAATCTACCTGTCGTCCTAAAAACTCTTTTTCAATATCGGCCATAGTTTCTTCTCTTGTTAATTCAGTTAAGCGCACAGGGCACTATTAAGCCGAAGCAATATTGGTAAAGGCTAGTTTAGCTATTTTCCAGTCTCCATAAACCTTGGTTATAGACAGTTCATAGAAGCCCCAGAGAACGTCAGAGAGCGTATCAGGATACCTGAACCCATAATCAGTCTTAGTGACCCGTCAGCCTCAGGACTAGCGTAGAGTTAGCGGAATGATTCCCAATCGAGGCAGTTCCAAGGCTGGAGTAAATACTTCGCTATCATGCTATCAAAATTGTCTCGCATCCTCAATTACCAAAGATAATGCTGATTATTTTTCTAGGACAGTCCTACTGGTGTAGAGTGTTTCTATACACTACAACGCATTATCCAACCTTTTTTTTTACGCTTAACTTAGACATGCTCGTTATACCTCTTATGCCTTGCGATCAGTTCCACTAACCTTTTTAGAAGGGAAGAAGTAAATCAGGACATCATCCAGTAATGGCCGCCAATTATTCCAATTATGTGACCCTCTCACCTTTTGGTATTTAACTGGGTAACCTTTATTTTTTATAGCTCTATAAAAAACGCCAGTCGGCATTCTGAAGTCCTTAACACTTCCTGAACTGATGTAAAACTTTAAGGGCAGCTGTTCCGATTGTTCGTAATATTTTATTAAATCAGGAACCGGAAAAGTTGCTGGAGATTGCATTGCAATTCCATTGAATATGTCACTGGCTAAGAGACCAAAGCATGCTGAGTTGAGTCCCCCAAAAGATAAGCCCAAGATCGCTCTGTCCGTGGCATTTTGAGAAGTTCGGTAATTTAAGTCAATCTCAGCCACGAGCTCTTTGGCAACAAACTCAAAATATTGATAGTTACAAGCGAACTGAGAGTTTCGACGATTTTTTAACAAATCACTCGTATCTCGAGAATCGATGAAAATACCTATAGTTGGTCGAATCCTATTTTCTTGAATGAGTTTATTCATTAATCGCGGCATCTTTCCGCTGGCAATATAGTCTTGCCCATCAGTAATATAGATCGAGGGCAAATCATCAAACTCAGAGTAATTTTTAGGAGTGAAAACACGATATTGGACCTCATACCCAAGATGTATACTTTTAATAAATTGGTTCTCACTTAGAAGTATAGATTCAATATCTTGGATACTATTCTGGATGGCACAACCGCCTAGTACTAAAACAGCTAATAATAAGTATTTCATAACTACTTTACCTATTTGTTTAATGACCCAGGTTTGGGTATTGTGGCGCCATTACTTTTTAACTCTCCTAATTAGGCTGATTCGAGATCAAGCCACAGGTGATGAAAGCCGCGCAGCATTGTCGAATGAGTGCGCTCGTTCATAGCACTTTGAGCATGGCTGATTGATTTATAGCGCTTTAATAGGCCCTCCATTGCATACCGAGCCTCTAATCGCCCGAGAGGCGCGCCGATACAGAAGTGAATGCCATGTCCAAAGCTATGGTGGTCACTGCGACCCCTGTCTAAGCGAAACTCGTCTGCATACTCGTAATGCCGAGGGTCACGGTTAGCTGATCCCATAAAGACATAAACTGGTTCGCCTGCCTTAATGGTTTGGCCATGAAACTCAACATCCCGAGTAGCTTTTCGATTAACCCACTGCACGGGCGCGTCATAACGCAAAATCTCCTCGATAGCAGCATCTATTTTGTCTGGGTTTTCTCTAAGTTTCTGCCAAGTTTCTGGATCATCTGCAAGATAATTTAATAAACTGGCTAGCACACTAGTAGTAGTCTCGTTCCCGGCAATAAGCATTAACATACAGAAACCTGCGATGTCTTGATCATTTAAACTTTCGCCATCAACCTCAGCATTCACGACTTCACTGACCAAATCCTTACCAGGGTTTTCACGACGCTCCGGAATAAGGGATGTGAAATACCCAGCCATCTCCATAACAAGAGGCATACGTTCAGCCACATCTTGAGATTTAGTGGTTCCAGTAAGTGCATCAGACCAACGTCTAAAATCGTCCGCTCGTTCGGCGGGAATGCCCATCATATGCGCTATTACTGTTACCGGAAGTGGACCAGTAAATTCGGCCGAAATATCCACCACGCTCTTTCCGCTCATAGCATCCAAGAGTTCTTCAACTAGATCCTTAACTCCTGATTCCATTACCTTAAGTGTTCGAGTAGTGAAAGCCGTGTTTACGATAGCTCTCAATTGTGTGTGCCTGGGTGGATCGTCAGTCAACAGTGGCAGGGCGACTGTCTGACTCTCCATTTCTCCCATCGACTTGGATGAGAAAGTTTTAGCATCTTTCATCACGGTACGAACGTCATCATAGCGACTAAGTACCCATCCTTTAAGATCACCATCAGACCACCATATCGGCTTTTCGTCTCGCCACTTTTGGTAGCTAGAGTAGGGGCTTGCTATTAGTGTCTTATCATTTCTATTCATAAAGTTAGCCCTTTTTTTGGTTGCGATGTTGGTGATTAAAAATTTGTACTAGTGTAGCTAAACAGCATGCCTGTGAGCTCCTAATTAATTGGTTAGTCCTATAGCCCCTAAGACCCAAGGGGTTACTGTAATTGAAGAGAGCCTTCTTAAAGTTTAAGGATCACTCAACTTGGGACAATAATTAAATAATTGGTTGTTTCTCCGAGCCCCAGATGAGATGTCATCTGGGGCTTTTTTATAGCCTGTCTTAATTGCCGATTGTAAGCTAATATCTTACTGTCTGTTGTTTAGCGTAATTTGATGGGGCCGCATTTTGGATATTTTGGATATTTTGACATTTGAGCAGATTCGTCTCGTGGTAGTGGTTTACTGTTCTGCTTTGTTTCCGCTGATCCTCATTCCGACGTTACATATTCGTAAGTCTATTCCCGCGTGGGTGCTTCCTTTCTACATAACTATGTTTATCGTTTGCGCCTTTGGCTGGGAATTATGGTTCAACTATGGCTTGGTTGCTGGGGATAGCGTTACGGTTCGGCGAGTCGACATTTTAAATCAGATGCTTCCACTGCATATCAATGGACTACTAAATTCGTTGGCAGATGCAGGTACAATTTGTTGCGGTAGCTTGTTATTGGTTTGGTTAGCAATGGGACGTCGAAATTCTATCTATAGACAATGGGACTGGGGCGTATTTGGTCTGCTTTTAGTGATCTTTATAGGCCAGAATATCTTAGTAGAAATGTTTCTATATCATGATCAATTAAGCGAAGGGAAACCGCTTTCATGGGCGCCATTTTCCCCGCTTGGGTCTTGGTTTGACCCAGTTTTACTCGAGATCAATGATCGAACACTGCGGCTGAGTAGTCAAGTGCCCTGGCTGCTATTGACACCGCTGGTCTACTTGGGGCTTATTAAGTTTTTAAACTCGGGCCATCAGGCAGTTGAAAGCGGTAGTGGTTGATTCGAGTTGAATTGCTCAAACAGGCAGCCCTCGATAGAAGGCCACCTATTTAAGTCTGCTAGATGGCCAGTCCATCTGGAATAATTAGGTCTGATTCAATGCACTGGTCAAGCAATTGCAAGAAGGCTTTACGAGACTTGTTTTTAGTGCCATTAAATGCGGTCATATTTAATTGAGAAAATCCTTTGGCAGCCATTTGTGAGGCTTGGTCGAGCTGTTCGGCAGGGACTATTTGGTCATAAAATCCAGCCGTTATTGCTCCAGTTGGAGTCCATATCTCAGCATTAATGACGCATCGATTGAAGTAATTTGCAGAGATGCGATAGCGAGCTAATTCAATCCCAAAATTGTGCATGGTCATGCCAATTAGAGTTTCATTAAGTCCCGTTTTAAATGCACCATCTGTCCCAATTCTATAGTCACAGGCGAGCATCAAGAAAGCGCCCATTGCGATACAATGGCCAGTGGATACCGCAATAACCGGGGTAGGGAATGCTAATATTCGCCGCGCCATCTTTGAACCTCGCGCGGTCAACAAAATCGCTTGCTCAGGCCCTTTAGCCATTTCCTTAAGGTCGAATCCGCCAGAAAATATGCCATCCCTTCCTTTGAGTAGTACGATGGCACCGCTTTTTTCAGCTTGATCAAACGCGGCCTCTAATTCTTCCCACATGGTGTGAGACAGTACATTCGCCTTGCCGTCGTCCATGGCAATCGTGGCTACGCCATCATTATAGGTGTAGGTGACAATGGTGCCCATATTAGCTTCCTTTATATAAGTTTTAAGTCATTAATTCTTACCGCCAAGCAGACTAAATCAAGATTGCCTCGCCTGTCAAACATCCATGCCCCTACTTTGCGATTAAGGCAGCACTTAGTTATACCTCGGGTGCGACTGCAGCGCTTGCGTGGAACATATATGACTGTGATACTGCAAAACAAACATTCTATTTGGGAGAGTAATTAATGCAAAAATTTGCGCAGATTAACATGTATATTTTAGCTGGGTTTTGGCTGGCGTTTGTCATTAACTTCGCCATGCCATTCGGCGGCTCGCTGGGCACGGGAGTACTTTGGGCGGGGATCGTCTTTTTGGTGTTACATGTTATTGAGTTGGCGGTGGTCTACTCTAAGCTAAAGGCTGTTGGTCACACTAGTAGCACTGATATTGTTGCCGTTTTAGCGTTCGGTATTCTTTATTGGAAGCCATTGATCAAAAGCTAATGTAAACCACAGATTAATGACCCAAGGTTATGCGTGCATAACCTTGGGTCGACATAACGATATTTTTTAGCTTAGTTGCAAGGCCATAGAAATAAGGCAGGCGAGAGAACCTAGCCAGATCAGGGTCCGAAGATAGGTAATACCAAAGGTATAACAAGCTACAAAGGCAACTCTTAACGCCAACCATGCAGTTGCTGTTGTTGTTAAATCCACATCCATATGCATAGATAGCAAACACAGCGCTAAGAAGGCGGGCAGGCTCTCCTGATAGTTTACGGCGGCTCTGGATACTCTGTTGTACATGACTGAGGTTTCAACATCCCCATCTCTGTTTGAAAGGAGGTATGTGATGTTATTGATGTTGAGGCTAGCAGGTAAAATCCAAAACTGAACGAGTGCAAGTGCGAGTGCATAAATTATAAGTGTGGTCATTGTGTTGGTCCTTTTTTAATTGTGTGTGACGACTGCGACGTTATCAGAACATACTATAGGCTACAACAATGGCTATTATATTTTGGTTAACGAGGTAAGATACACCAACAGTAGAACGGTATTTAGTTGCTGATCAAATTGAAAATAAATTGTTTTGGAGTACGGATATGAAAACACGCGCAGCCGTTGCTTTTGCAGCTGGGAAACCATTGGAAATCGTTGAAGTAGATCTGGAAGGGCCAAGAGCCGGTGAGGTGTTGGTCGAAATGAAGGCGACGGGTGTCTGCCACACAGATGCATTCACGCTTTCTGGAGACGATCCAGAAGGTGCATTTCCGGCTATTCTTGGTCATGAAGGTGCTGGTGTGGTCGTTGAGGTTGGTCCAGGCGTTAAAACGCTGAAGCCTGGCGATCACGTTATTCCACTTTACACTGCTGAATGCAGAGAATGTGATTTTTGTTTAAATCCTAAAACTAATTTGTGTCAAGCGGTCAGGGCAACTCAAGGTCGGGGTGTGATGCCCGATGGTACCAGCCGTTTTTCTTTCGAGGGTAAACCTATATTGCATTATATGGGCTGTTCAACCTTTTCTAATTATTCGGTTCTGCCTGAAATTTCATTAGCGAAAGTTAGGAAAGACGCACCTTTTGATAAAATTTGTTATATCGGTTGCGGTGTCACCACCGGTATTGGGGCTGTAGCATTTACCATGAAGGTTGAGGCTGGGTCCACGGTAGCAGTGTTCGGGTTGGGTGGCATTGGTTTAAACGTGGTTCAGGGCGCTAAAATGGTGGGCGCGACACGCATCATTGGCATTGATCTTAATCCTTCGCGTATCCCTCTTGCTAAGCAGTTTGGAATGACAGATTTCATCAATCCTAGTGAGGTAGAAAACGTTGTTGATCATATAATTGATATGACGGGTGGCGGGGTCGATTACAGTTTTGAATGCATTGGAAATGTTGATGTGATGCGGCAGGCCTTGGAGTGCTGTCACAAGGGCTGGGGTGAGAGCTGTATTGTAGGTGTTGCCGGCGCAGGTAAAGAGATTGCTACACGTCCCTTTCAGTTGGTTACTGGGCGGTCTTGGCGCGGTACCGCGTTTGGTGGAGCACGGGGTCGCACTGACGTACCAAGAATTGTCGATTGGTATATGGATGGAAAAATTAACATCGATGATTTGATCACTCATAAAATGCCGTTAGAAGATATAAACAAGGCTTTTGACCTGATGCATGCAGGCAAAAGTATTCGGTCAGTGGTGGAATTCTAAATGGCGAAAGACAGCAGCTTAGAGCAGATCGGATCCAATCAGAGTTTTGGTGGGCGGCAGTTGCGTTATCGTCACCCGTCAACGACTCTTAATTGTGACATGACTTTCTCTATTTACCTGCCGCCTCAGGCGGATAAGGGTCCTGTCCCAGTGCTCTACTGGTTGTCTGGTTTAACGTGTACTGACGAGAATTTTGTGACTAAAGCGGGTGCGCAACAGCATGCTGCGGCACATGGCATTGCCATTGTCTGTCCTGACACCAGTCCACGAGGAGAAGATGTACCTGATGATGCTGAAGGCGCCTATGACTTTGGCCTTGGCGCTGGATTCTATGTGAATGCGACCGAGTCGCCGTGGGCCAATCACTACAAGATGTATGATTATATCGTTGATGAATTGCCGGCACTGATCAATGATCAATTCCCAATCAACGGTAGTAAGATGTCTGTTTCAGGCCACTCTATGGGCGGGCATGGCGCACTTACTATTGCGCTAAAGAATCCAGAGCGCTATTCGTCGGTATCGGCGTTTTCGCCAATTTGTGCTCCTATACAGTGCCCCTGGGGCAAAAAGGCCTTGGGGCAGTATATCGGTGGTAACGCCACTGACAACAATGGACAGTGGGCTGAATACGATACCGTGGAGCTGGTTAAAATGTCATCCAAGAGCACCAAAGGCTCATTGCCCGTGCTTATCGACCAGGGGGAGGCAGATAACTTCTTAGCTGAACAGCTCAATACACAGTTACTCATTGATACTGCCGCTGTAGCTGCGTTTCCCATGCGAATTCGTTTACAGCCAGAGTATGACCATAGCTACTTTTTTATCGCGAGCTTTATAGAAGAGCATTTAAGTTTTCACGCAGAGAAACTGCGCTAAAGTAGTGGTCCTTATTAGATAAATAAGAGTCGGTTAGGTGCGGCAAATAATTAGGGTGATAATGGTAGAATGCGGCGTTAATGGATAGCACCAAATAAACGCAGTCATTCAGAGGTAAGTAGGTTGGATAAACGTACTAATATTGACCAACTCATAGAGCAATTTAAAAGCGTGCCAGGGGGTTTAATGCCTCTGTTGCATGCGGTTAAGCTTGACGTTGGTTACATTCCCGATGACTCAGTAGAACAGATTGCCAAAGGTTTTAACCTTTCTCGTGCCGAAGTGCACGGTGTCATCAGTTTTTATCACGACTTTAATACCAGTCCTACAGGTCAGCACTGCGTCCAGATTTGCCGTGCTGAGGCCTGCCAATCAATGGGGTCTCGTCAGATCGAAGCCCACGCTAAAAAGAGTTTAGGTATTGAGTACGGTGAGACCACTAAGGACGGGAAAGTAACTCTGCAGCCGGTTTACTGTTTGGGGAACTGCGCTTGTTCGCCCTCCATTCGTATTGATGATGATATTCATGCCAGAGTGAGTGCCGCCAGCTTTGATCAATTGATGGCTGAGTTGCGTTCTCCAGCTACTACTCATGCTGGAGGTAAGGAATGAGCATGACATTCTTTATTCCACAAGATACCACGGCGTTGGCGCTTGGCTCAGATTCCGTTGCTTTAACGATGGACAGTGAACTAAAAGAGCGCGGTGTCGAGGGTGAAATTATCCGTAACGGGTCAAGAGGCATGTTTTGGTTAGAACCACTACTTGAAGTGGAGATTGACGGCAGCCGGTTGGGCTTTGGTCCGGTGAAATCTTCAGATATGTCTAGTATCCTAGATTCGTTGAATTCCCGGACGAAAAACACTAAGTCCGTGAATCATCCGCTATTCTTAGGCGAGGTTAATGAAATTGACTACCTTGCGAGGCAACAGAGGCTTACCTTTGTCCGAGCGGGCGTCGGTGACCCTCTCTGCATTGAAAACTATCAACGTTTGTCTGGTTTTGTCGGCCTCACTCATGCGATCAAGCTAAAAGGCCAGGAAATCGTTGATCAAATTAAAGATTCCGGGCTCCGTGGTCGCGGTGGAGCTGCGTTTCCTGCAGGGATCAAATGGCAAACAGTCCTTGATACTGTTGGAGAGCAGAAGTACATCGTATGCAATGCCGACGAAGGTGATTCAGGTACATTTGCCGATCGATTGTTGATGGAGGCTGATCCTTACCAGCTCATTGAAGGGATGGCGATTGCCGGTCTCGCGGTGGGTTCCAATCAGGGTTATATCTATTTGCGCTCAGAATACCCTGTGGCTCATAAAATTCTAAATCAGGCTATCGAACATGCGACTGAAGCTGGTTTTCTTGGGGAAAATATCTGTAGCTCGGGCTGCGATTTCTTTTTAGAAGTTAGACTCGGTGCTGGTGCCTATATCTGTGGTGAAGAGACATCGCTCTTGGAGAGTTTAGAGGGAAAGAGAGGGATGGTTAGGGCTAAGCCTCCATTGCCCGCGATTGAAGGGTTATTTGGCAAGCCTACGGTGGTGAATAATGTGCTTACCCTTGGTGCTGTGGCCAGTATTTTAGAGCAAGGCTCTAAAACCTATAAAGACTTTGGCATGGGGCGTTCTCGAGGAACATTAGCCGTGCAACTGGCAGGGAACGTTAAACGTGGTGGCGTCATTGAATTAGCCTTTGGTGTAACATTACGGGAAGTTGTTGAGGATTTTGGTTGCGGCACTTATAGCGGTAGACCCATTCGTGCTATTCAAATGGGTGGTCCTTTGGGCGCATTTTTGCCCGAATCTCAATGGGATACGCCACTTGATTATGAATCTTTTGCGGCCATTAAAGCGATGATAGGTCATGGCGGTATTGTGGTATTTGACGATACTGTTGATATGGCTGCCCAGGCTCGATTCGCGATGGAATTTTGCGCGGTTGAATCGTGCGGAAAATGCACACCTTGCCGAATAGGCGCGACTCGCGGAGTCGAGGTTATTGACCGCATTGTGAAAAATGAAGATCGTGATAATAATTTAATTTTGTTGACTGATCTCTGTGACACCATGGAGTTCGGTTCTCTTTGTGCTATGGGTGGTATGACTCCATTCCCAGTGCGTAGCGCATTAGCTTATTTTGCAGAAGACTTCGGTGGCGAAAGCCCTAGAGAGAATTAATATGTTGGAATTTTACGAACCTCAGCCAGATTTTGGAACTCCACAGAGTGACAGTGAAACCTTAGTTACTCTCACTATTGATGGCATCTCGGTGACTGTACCTGAGGGTACGTCTGTTATGCGAGCAGCGTCTGAGGGTGGGGTTAAAGTCCCACGCTTATGTGCAACCGATTCGCTTAAATCTTTTGGCTCTTGTCGTATCTGTCTAGTCGAAATTGAAGGCCGTCGCGGGTTTCCTGCCTCCTGCACCACAACGGTGGTGGATGGAATGGAGGTGCGAACTCAGTCAGAAGAGATTGGTAAATTGCGCCGTAATGTTATGGAGTTATATATCTCTGACCACCCGTTAGATTGCCTAACTTGCCCGACCAATGGCGATTGCGAACTGCAGGACACCGCAGGCGAAGTTGGTCTGCGCGCGGTCCGTTATGGTTTTGAAGGTGAAAACCATTTGATCGCAGAGAAAGATGAATCTAACCCTTATTTCACCTTTGACGCTTCTAAATGCATTGTTTGCTCTCGCTGTGTTCGTGCCTGTGAAGAAGTTCAGGGAACCTTTGCCTTGACGATTGACGGTCGTGGTTTTGAATCTAAGGTGAGTGCGGGTCAGGCTGAATCATTCATGGAATCTGACTGTGTGTCCTGTGGCGCTTGTGTTGATGCATGCCCAACCGCAACATTGACCGAAAAAAGTATTATTGAAGCGGGTAAGCCAGAGCATTCAGTGGTCACAACCTGTGCCTATTGCGGCGTAGGCTGTTCCTTTAAAGCTGAGATGAAGGGCAACGAGGTTGTGCGCATGACGCCCTATAAAGACGGAAAGGCGAACGAAGGCCACGCCTGCGTTAAAGGTCGCTTTGCCTTTGGCTATGCTACGCACAAAGATCGCATTACTAAGCCTATGATTCGTGAAAGCATTAATGATGCGTGGCGTGAGGTGTCATGGGATGAAGCTGTCACCTATACGGCCGAGCGCTTTAAGTCTATTCAGGAAGAGCATGGGCGCACCAGTATTGGCGCTATATCTTCTTCTCGTTGCACCAATGAAGAGGTCTATTTGGTGCAAAAAATGGTGCGTACCGGTTTTGGTAATAATAATATCGATACTTGCGCTCGAGTTTGCCATTCGCCAACCGGCTTTGGGCTTAAAACGACGCTTGGTGAATCGGCGGGTACGCAAACATTTGCCTCGGTCGCCAAGTCAGACGTTGTGATTGTTATGGGTGCCAATCCCACTGAGGCGCACCCCGTTTTTGGTTCACGATTGAAGCGACGGCTAAGAGAAGGCGCTAAGCTTATCGTTATTGATCCTCGAAAGATCGAACTGGTTAGCGCACCGCATGTCAAAGCAGATTACCATTTACCCGTTCGTCCTGGCACAAATGTCACCGTTCTAAATGCCTTAGCGCATGTTGTGGTGAACGAAGAGTTACAGGCTCATGACTATATTGCTGAGCGATGCGATACGGAAGGTTTTGACAAGTGGGTGGCTTTTATAGCGGACAAGCGGCATTCACCTGAGGAAACTGAACAGTTTAGCGGTGTCCCGGCAGCTGACTTGCGTGCTGCGGCTCGTTTATATGCCACCGGTGGCAATGGGGCGATTTTCTATGGTCTTGGTGTGACGGAGCATAGTCAGGGATCCACGGCGGTCATGGCGATCGCTAATTTGGCCATGTTGACCGGTAACATTGGCCGCGAAGGCGTAGGTGTTAATCCACTTCGTGGTCAAAATAATGTTCAGGGGTCCTGCGATATGGGTTCCTTCCCTCATGAATTGCCAGGTTATCGGCACATCTCGAGCGCAGTGACCCGCAAGCTGTTTGAAAATGAATGGGGTGTGACTCTTGACCCAGAGCCAGGTCTACGAATTCCTAATATGTTCGATGCTGCCATTGATGGTGACTTTAAAGGGCTTTACTGCCAGGGCGAAGATATAGCCCAGTCTGATCCTAATACACATCATGTTGAGGCGGCACTCAAATCAATTGAATGCTTGGTCGTGCAGGATATCTTCCTTAATGAAACGGCTAAGTTTGCCCATGTATTTTTACCGGGGGCCTCATTTTTGGAGAAAGACGGCACATTTACTAATGCTGAGAGACGTATTTCGCGGGTTCGTAAAACTATGCCGCCGCTCAGTGGTAAAGCTGATTGGGAAGGTACGATGGCATTAGCGAATGCCTTGGGCTGCGATATGCACTATAACCATCCGTCGGAAATCATGGATGAGATCGCTAAACTAACGCCAACATTTAGCGGCGTTTCTTATAAGAAACTTGATGAACTGGGTAGTATCCAATGGCCCTGTAATGACGATACTCCGGCCGGCACTCCAGTTATGCATGTTGGCGAATTTGTTCGGGGCAAAGGTTTTTTTGCGATTACTGAATATGTGCCCACTGAAGAGCGTGCCAACCGTAAGTTTCCCTTGTTACTGACGACAGGCCGCATATTGTCACAATACAATGTGGGCGCTCAGACTAGACGTACGAACAATAGCGAATGGCATGACGAAGATATCTTAGAAATCCATCCTCATGATGCTGAAGAACGAGGCATTAATCACGGTGACTGGGTTGGCATTCAAAGCAGAGTAGGGCAAACGGTGCTGCATGCTGACGTGACGAGCCGAGTAAAGCCTGGTGTGGTTTACACGACCTTTCATCACCCAGTATCAGGCGCCAACGTTATAACGACTGACAACAGCGACTGGGCGACTAATTGTCCTGAATATAAGGTCACGGCAGTGCAGATTAGTAAAGTAACGGCGCCTTCAAGCTGGCAAGCCAGGCAAAAAGCTTTTGATACTGAACAGCTGCAGTTGTTAGCGAAAGCCAGGCACTAATGAATAAGACAATTCATCCTGCTAGTCGTGTCAAAAGGCATATATGGCTGGATGGTGAACTGGTAGCAGCCGATGACCAGGTAGCGACTGAAACGCCAGTAGCAATGGTTTATAACGGCATCTCGCATGTGGTCATGATGTCCACGCCGTGTGACCTTGAGGACTTTGTAACAGGTTTTAGTTTGAGCGAGGGCATTATTACCGGTACCAAACAGCTACTGGATGTTGAAGAAATCACAACAGATAAGGGTATTGAGTTACATGCCACTATAACGGCTGAGGCCTTTGTGGGATTAAAAGAAAGGCGAAGAAATTTGGTCGGTAGGACAGGCTGTGGTCTCTGCGGAGCAGAATCATTAGACCAGGCAATACCAACGCCAAAGACCGTTAATAGTTTATTACAGCTAAGTCACAAGGCATTACAGAGGGCTGTTGTCGCTCTGGCTGACTGGCAGGAACTTCAGAAAGAAACCGGTGCTGTGCATGGGGCAGCCTGGTGTGACACTCAGGGTAATATACTGGCTGTCCGTGAGGATGTTGGACGCCACAATGCGCTGGACAAACTAATTGGTACCATGGCGCGAAATCATTTCACTCGTGATGGTTTTGTATTGGTAACGAGTCGAGCAAGTTATGAAATGGTGTCTAAAGCGGCTAGCGCTAATATCTGTTTGTTGGCGGCAGTGTCAGCGCCCACATCTCTTGCTATTAATTTGGCTAAAGAGTGTGGTCTTAGCTTGGTGGGCTTTTCGCGACAGGGGCGGCATGTTATTTATTCAAACGAACAAAGATTAGTAGGCGAAACACCATGAGAGCATCAAAAATCGATCGGTTAGTCAAAATGGTCAATCAAATTTCACTTAATATGAGCTCGAACGGGCCTGCCGATGAAGTTGCAATGCAGGTCGCCGAGCACCTGGAGAAATTTTGGTCGCCTCCGATGAAAAGCTTGGTCAGCAATTATGCCGATGATAATACCGTAGGACTCGCCTCAATTTCTCACAAGGCAGTTATACAATTAGCCTTAATGCAAAAAGCAAAATAATACGACTATCTGAGTAGTAACATCACCACCTCAATATGCCTATTTACTCGCTAAATTGACTGTCAACAATTGAGCTTTTTATGGTTATCGACTGTTGAAATACCTTCGCGTATTGGTCAATGTTTGCGGTGATGACAGGTTTTTTTCCAGAGATGTCAGTCGTTTCACCAATATCATTCTTTAAATCGATTAGCATTGGTGGGTTGTGCTCTTTCCGTTTAGGCACCCTGCCATAGGCGCCCTGAGTGACATAATGTATTTTGTGCCTATTTACCCGAAAAGCACGTAATTCTGAGCCAGAGTAAAAAGGTACAAACGTTCGTGGGCTGGATTCTTCACGTGTTAGTGTGGCGCTAAGGTCGAAGCTATCCAGGGCAGTTTTGGATGCCTTAAATCCCGCCAGCTGAGAGAAGGTTGCATACAAATCTGTTTGCATGCCAAGACCCTCAATGACTCCCTGTTGAATGCCAGGGCCACTAAAGAGTGTCATGACACGCATTCCACCCTCAAAGGTCGTTGATTTACCGTTTTTTAAAGGTTTAGCTGACCCTGCATGGCTCCCGTACAACAGCCAGGGGCCGTTATCGCTGGTAAAAACAAGGTAAGTGTTTTGTGCAATGTTTAGCTTTTCTATTGCCGCCATTATTTGGCCGACGCTCCAGTCAATCTCTTCAATGACATCACCATAGAGTCCTCTCTCGCTTTTGTTCGCGAACGCGGAAGACCTAAATAATGGTACATGAGGCATACTGTGCGACAGCATTAGGAAAAAGGGGTTGTTTTGAGAAGAGGCCTCCGTCATAAAACGAATAGACTCTTCGGTATAGCGCCTAGTGATCAAGTTTTGATTAGCTGGTTTTTCAAGAATAAGATCTGTAAACGTCCCGTCAAAATTGGTTTTGCTAGAAATAAGTGGAACCTGCCAATCAGAAATATCGGGTTCGAATATATTTTCTCGTATTTTGGGTGCTATTTTTTGATATTTAGCGGCTATCTGCTCCGGTGGGGTGAAAATATTTTTTGAGGTTATACCCTCAATTTCCCAGTCCATATCATTGGAGTAGGGGATCCCTAGCCATTCGTCAAAGCCATGCCTTGTTGGGTAATAGGTTTTAGCATCCCCTAAATGCCATTTGCCGAATATTCCTGTCGCGTAGCGATTATCTTGAAATACTTCAGCGATGGTTTTTTCACTATGGGGTATGCCCGATTTACTGCCGGGAAAGAACACTGAAATATTGTCCCCATACAAGCCCGTTCGGACTGGCAATTTCCCTGTTAATAAAGCCCCGCGGCTCGGCGTGCAGACCGACGCAGCAGCGTAAAAGTTAGTCCACACCTGACCGTCACCTGCCAGCGAATCGATGGATGGAGTGTTTATTAAGGGGTCGCCGAAAGGACCGGCGTCGGCATAGCCCATATCATCGGTATAGATGATAATGAAGTTTGGTTGGTTGGCGCTTTTTGTTGGTTGTCCGGCCTCGACTAAGCAGGTGATCGTAAGTAGAAAAATAGATGTTAATTGCTTGTAAAGCATACCTGCAGAACCTTTAAATGATGGGAGATGTAGCGTTAATACGGAGAATCTTATCATCCAGTGAATAGCTGTGCTAGATGAAAACATGGATGATGGTTTAAACCGTATGCCCTTTAGTAAATTTTTGCCATAATAGTGGTCAGACTAAACGCTAGTGTTTGATTTCTTATTTAAGGGTACCAATCATGGCCAAAATGACCCACCTAAATAGCCTTGGCGAAGCACATATGGTTGATATATCGGCAAAGCAAGATACTGTGCGCAGTGCGTTGGCTGAGGCTCAAGTAGAGCTCACTGATGCTATTGCCGCTGCGGTACAAGACGATCGGTTACCAAAAGGTGATTTGTTCGCCACCGCCAGAATAGCCGGTATTCAGGCGGCCAAAAAGTGCAGTGACTTAATTCCATTGTGCCACCCTTTGCCGTTGTCCCAAATCACGATTGATATTAATTTAGAGGGGAATGTCATGTGGGTTAGAGCTCTTTGCAAAACCACAGGAAAGACTGGGGTGGAAATGGAAGCCTTAACGGCCGCCTCTATTGCGGCGCTGACTATTTATGATATGTGTAAGGGAATTGATAAAGGAATGATCATTCGGGAGACTAGATTACTTGAGAAATCTGGCGGCAAGTCTGGCCTTTGGCTCAGTGCAGATCGACAGGGAGTCAGCGATGATTAATTTGTTGTTCTTCGGTCGCTTAGGGGACCTAGCCAAAGATGCGCCGACCTGTATCGCTAGCCTAGAATCTGATGCGACACCGCTGGGAATTAGACAGATGATGAAGGCCGATCACCCAGAGTTATCTAAAGCCTTGTCAGAACCTCAGGTTCTCGTGTCTGTGAACAAAATGATTGTGAAGTGGGATCAGCCGCTGTTTGAAGGTGATGAACTAGCGTTCTTGCCTCCGGTCACTGGGGGTTAGGGGTAGTGAGCGACTTAGTCTGTGTGCAAGCTGATGATTTTAGTTTGGCTGATGAGTATCAGCGATTACGTAACATCAACGCGCAAGTGGGCGCAGTCGTAACTTTTTGCGGGTTGGTTCGAGATTTTGAGTCAAGTGCAGGAGAGCCCAAATCTAAGAAATTGGTCAATTATCTTACCCTTCAGCATTATCCTGGAATGACAGAAACCTTACTTGACGATATCGTAATGCAAGCGAAAGCCCGCTGGGACTTAGTCGCAGTGACGGTGATTCATCGAATTGGCAACCTGGCACCTAATGACCAGATCGTCTTTGTAGGCGTAGCGAGTGAACACCGAAAAGCAGCCTTTGATGCCGCTCAGTTTTTGATGGACTATCTTAAAACTAAGGCGACTTTCTGGAAAAAGCTAACAGCTGAGGGGTCAGAGCAATGGTTAGATGCTAAGTCGTCCGATAGCGATGCAGCGGCAAAGTGGAGCGAGGACAGTCATGATTAATGTTGATGCCGTTATTCTTGCAGCGGGTCAATCTAGCCGGATGGGCGTTGCAAGCAAGGCTCTGTTGCCCTTGAAGGGTTTGTCTTTATTAGATCATGTGATTAAGCGATTAGCACCACAGGTTGACTCTTTGGTCGTTAGTGGTGATCAAGCGTTATTGGGTTATCTTGAGTATCCGGTGGTTGAGGACCTCACTGCTAAATTCTCAGGTCCGCTGGCCGGGCTATACAGTGCTTTAATCTGTACAGATTTGTCAGGCGCCGAGTATCTCATGGTTGTTCCCTGTGATGGCCCATTGGTTCCTGAATCCTTGGTTGCGCGGTTATATAGAGAGATTAGACTGGCTGATTCTGATGTGGCTTGTGCCCGCTATGAGGGCGTTGTTCAGGGTACGTTCTCTTTGTGGCATAAACGGCAAACATACGCGATTAAAAATACGCTATTAGTAGATAAGTATGGCGGTTTTAAACCGCTGCTTGATAAAATGGACGCTGTTTATGTCGATTGGCCAAAGGCATCTGCTAATCCATTTTTCAATATTAATACACCTGACGATCTTAAGCAGGCTGAAAAGTTACTAGACCTTTAGGTCTCTTTTTATAACGAATATATTACCTAGGCTTGGCCGTTGGCAGGGTATTTTTAGACCGGAACGCATGCGCGGGTATCAGTTTTAGAAAATAGCCCGCCGTTTAGTGATATTAACAGAGAGATTTTGACCTTATGGCAAATAAACATTCACATTACGCACTTTTAGGGCATTACTTGTCTGATACATCTGATTGTGAATGGGCCTTGGCTACGGTGGTGAATAAAGAGGGTTCGAGTTATCGCTCGCCGGGATCGATAATGATGGTGAACTCTTTCGGGCAGTCCTTTGGTCTTGTTAGCGGTGGATGCCTTGAAGCGGACATTGTTAGGCGAGTAAAAAAGGTTTTCTATAACGGCAAAGGGGCTTATGCCGAATATGATTTACGAGAAGAGGATTCTTTTGCGGCAGAGCTTGGAATCGGCTGCAAAGGAAAAATAGGGGTGCTGATCCAAAGACTAACCGAAAAGCATCGAGTGGTGCTGGATATTTTGTACGCTACTCTAACGGCTGGTAAGTCCTGTTACCTAGTCCAAAAATTTGAAGCTTCCATCACTTCCACGGGCCTAAACGAAATATCCTTGTTAGATAGTCATGGTGAGCAATTGGCCTCAACAGCTGTTCAAGGAAAAGACCAAGACCAAGCTGAGCTGATTAAGGGCATTCAACACACAGATCAACATCAGACGTTTTACGTAGGTGACTCTAGATATTCCCTCTCAAAAATTGATGCACCTTTCAACTTTTGGATCTTTGGTGGTGGCGCGGATGCAGAACCCCTAGCATCTATGGCTTCGCAGCTAGGGTGGCGAGTGACAGTAGTGGACCATAGAGCGGCTTACGCTAGAGCGAGTGCTTTTAAATCGGCGGAAACTATTGTCAAGACCAGGCCTGAGGAACTGAATTATGCCGAAGGACGCCCGCCTATAGATGGAGCAATGTTAATGACCCACAATTTAAAACTAGACGCGCAGTGGTTAGCTTTTTTACACAAGCATTCCAATCCAATTTATGTCGGCCTTTTAGGCCCTGTTGAGCGGCGAGAAAGAGTGGTGGAGTTATGTGATGTGACAGACTTGGATTGGCTCGATGAGCGCGTGAATGGCCCTGTAGGTCTTGATTTGGGAGGAGAACTGCCAGAGTCCATAGCATTGTCGATTCTCGCTCAGTGCCATGCAGTTTTGTTTGACGCCAGTGGCGAAGTATTGAATAAAAGAAGCTATATTCGAGTAAGCAATAGCTGATTAGTGATTGAGCGAGTAGTTTATATGCCCTTAAATGACGATGATTTTATGCGCTACAGCCGCCACCTTTTGATGGATGACATCGGTGAGGTAGGCCAACAGCGGTTATCAGATGCCAGAGTGCTTATTGTAGGTCTTGGCGGTCTTGGTTGTCCTGTGGCGCTTTATTTGGCCGCTGCGGGCGTTGGCCAGATAGGACTTTGTGATCCAGATTATGTTGATATAACGAATTTACAGCGTCAGGTTTTGTACCGAACCGATGACTGTGAAAGGCTTAAGGTAGACTGCGCTAAACAAGCGCTAGAGGCATTGAATCCAGGGGTTGTTGTGAGTGCTTTTCCTCAAGAAATAGGCAGTGAAATATTGGCTAATAAATATGATTTGGTGGTCGACTGCACTGACAACCTAGAGGCGCGGCAGATAATGAACCGAGCTTGCTATTCCCAGGAGATTCCTTTTGTTAGTGCCGCGGCAGTTGTGTGGGAAGGCCAGTTAGTAGCATTTGACTTCGGTCACTTCAGAAGCCTTTGTTTTGACTGTATTATTGATCATAATTCGGCCGAGCCAATGATGAACTGCGCTAATTCAGGGGTTGTTGGGCCTGTGCTAGGAATTATGGGGAGTATGCAGGCCACTACGGTGATAAGATTACTATTAGGCTATTTTGAACAGCACGGGGAAATGACACGTTATGATGGTAAGCGCGGTCAATGGCTATCAATAGACTGTAACCGTAACCTAGACTGCCCAACCTGTGGTTCTGCATCTGATTAGGAGATTTAGCATGAGCAAAGCAACTGCGTCTACACGACGATTTTTAAAAATAGCGGTACTGACTATTTCTGACACGCGCTGTTTCCAAACCGACAGTTCTGGCTCTTGGTTGCAAGAGGCTATCGAGAATGACGGGCACGAACTCGTTGACCGAAAAATAGTTGTCGATGACATTTATCAGATGAGAGCTATTGCCTCCAATTGGATAGCGGACGAGGATGTAGAGGTGGTGATTACCACCGGCGGGACTGGCTTTACTGGTCGTGATAGTACGCCCGAAGCATTGGCGCCCATTTTTGACAAACATATCGAAGGTTTTGGCGAGCTGTTCCGTCAATTATCTTATGATGAGATAGGAACCTCCACCGTTCAGTCCAGGTGTCTTGCTGGACTTGCGAACAGGACGGCCATCTTCTGCTTGCCAGGCTCTACTGGCGCCTGCAAGACTGGCTGGAATGGCATTATTAGAGAGCAACTAGACAGTACTTTTGAACCTTGCAATTTCGTTCAGCATGTTGGGTCAAAGGTCAAGTAATGCAATCAGTCCAACAGGCTATTGCCAGCCTGATCGAGCGAGCCTCTTTACTGCCAGCGGTTCATTCGATCGAGGTTACTCATAGTTTGGGTCGAATATTAGCAATGGATGTGGTTGCTTGTATTGATGTACCTCCGGCAGATAATAGCGCAATGGATGGTTATGCCTTTTGCTACGGGGATGCGATTAACCAGAGCTACAGTCTGCCCATCAGCCAGCGCGTTCCGGCAGGCGCTGCGCCACTACCTTTGCTCGCGAATACAGCCGCTCGCATCTTTACCGGCGGTGAGATGCCAGAAGGCGCTGACACCGTAGCCATGCAGGAAAATTGCAGCGAGCAGGGCGATGTAGTGCAGTTGAAGCCTGGTATTCTAGCCAACACCAATGTCAGGCCCCGCGGGCAGGACATTACCGCTAAATCAGTGATATTAACTGCAGGTAGCCGATTGGGTCCTGCAGAGATGGGATTGCTGTCATCGCAAGGTATTAGCCAAATTGAGGTATATAGGCCACTTAAAGTGGCTATTTTTTCAACAGGAGATGAGCTTGTCGACTCGGGCGTTGAATTAAAACCCGGCCAAATTTATAATTCAAATTGCGCCACCCTGACTGGTCTTATTCAGTCGCTGGGCATGGATTGCGTTGACATGGGTACAGTGGCCGATGAACTCGAAGCGACTAAAGCCATGTTGCATAGTGCTTCACTTAAGTCGGACATTGTGATTAGCGCTGGGGGCGTTTCAGTCGGTGAAGAAGATTATGTTAAAGAGGCTGTCGCAGCCCTTGGATCAATAGAGTTCTGGCGGGTAGCCATCAAGCCTGGTAAACCCTTAGCTTTTGGGCGTGTTGCTAACACTCCGTTTATCGGCTTGCCGGGCAACCCAGCTTCGGTATTTGTAACATTTACAGTGCTTGCCAGACCTTTTTTGTTGGCTAGCCAGGGCCTGAGTGTCCAGCATAAACCTATGTTGAAAGCAGTGTCTCTGTTTAGTCGAGAGGCTGAGTCTCGCGAGGTTTATCTGCGGGGTCGCCTAAGCTGCACTGACAAGGGTGAGGGCGTTGAAATCTACCCTAATCAAAGTAGTGGCGTGCTTTCTTCGGTCTGTTGGGGTGATGTCTTGGTTAGGCAAAATAGTGGCGAACATATTCAAGTTGACGACCTGGTAGATGTGTTAGTCTATTCAGCATATTAAAATCAAGAAATAAGAGAAATAAGTGACGGATTCTACTGAGCTGCCACCATTGAGCAACGAGCTGATTGACCCTTTTGGTCGTAAGGTTGATTATTTACGCCTGTCAGTTACAGATCGTTGCAATCTACGCTGTACCTACTGTATGGCAGAAGATATGACGTTTCTGCCGCGTCAGCAGATTCTGTCCTTAGAAGAGCTTCGCGACGTTGCCTCAGCTTTTGCTGAGCTGGGCGTGCGCAAGATTAGACTAACAGGCGGTGAGCCTCTTATTCGCAGGGATATAATCAAGCTGGTGAGTGCAATATCGGATCTTCCTTCCCTAGATGAAGTAACGATGACCACCAATGGCATGTTGCTACCTAAAATGGCGCAACCCCTTAAAGATGCAGGTCTGAACCGGCTCAATATTAGTATCGACAGCCTGCGGCCCGATCGTTTTAAGGCATTAACTCGGCTTGGGGATCTAGATGTATGGCATAAAGGTATTCGGGCGGCTAAAGCGGCTAATTTTACAAAGCTCAAATTAAATGCGGTCATATTAGCCGGCTTTAATGATGACGAGGTTCTTGATCTAGCGCGGTATGCGATAGATAACCAGATGGATATTTCGTTTATCGAGGAAATGCCTCTAGGGGAAATATCATCTCATCAACGCGTTAATACGCAGATTACTAGTCAGGCTCTGCGCGACCAGCTTGAAACCGAGTTTGACTTAACCGATAGCGTGGAGAGTACTGGTGGGCCGTCGCGATATGTCAAAGTGGCAGGCAGTGATAGTAAGATTGGTTTCATTTCCCCTATGTCGAATAATTTTTGTGATTCTTGTAATCGCGTCAGAATGACTGCAGAAGGGCGATTATTACTGTGCTTGGGTAACGAGCAGAGTATGGACTTGCGTGCAGTGATTCGCTCTCACCCCGGGGATTCAGCGCTATTGCGAGCTAAGATCCTGGAAGCTCTGCAATCTAAGCCGGAGCGTCATGAGTTTGATCCCAACCGGACTGATATTGTCCGGTTTATGAATATGACGGGTGGTTAAGGTTTGGTGCAACGGTTTCGGTGTTGATTGGCTTGGCATAATCACTGCTGTACGAGTTTAGACTACAAAATCCACATTCTAGTATGTTATTCTTCCCCGAAGTATAAATTTTGAACTTGGCTATAGCGCAGGTGGTTATTAGTGAGCTAGGTTTTCAAAGGGCTAGGAATGAATTCACTTGATCAGAATGTAATCGCCTCACCGTTCGTAAAGGGCCGGCAGCATCAGTTAAAATTTCAGCTGATCCTATCTGAAGCCTCGCAATTGTTTAATTGGCAGGGTTCACGGGCCACTACCTTAGCTGATATCGCAGGCACGATGAACTTAACTAAAACGTGCCTTTATTACTATGTGAGAAATAAAGAAGATCTTGTGCACAAATGTTATGTAGCTAGTTGTGACATGTGGTTGAGACGAGCAGTTGAGGCTAATGCGCAAAAGGGATCTGGCCTAGATAAGATAATATTCATGATTGGCGGGCATTTGCAGCAATATGCGGCAACGATGCGGGACGAATCGCCTCATTTTGCTCTGTTGACCGAAGTTTCGTCACTCAATGATGAATATCGTCAGGATATTGCTAAGCGTTGGTCTGAGATCTTCGTGCTTTGCCAGTCGATGGTGGAGGAGGGTATTGAGCAGGGTGTAATTGCTGGCCTAGACCCTTCCGTGGTGGCATTGGCTATATTCTCCATTATTCAGTGGTTCCCGGTTTGGATGAATAGGAAACATGCGGCTAATGCCGATTCGGTCATGGCAAGTGTCCTGAGTTTAGTCACTAACGGATTGGCTAGCGAGCCTCACGAGTTCGAAGATATCGATTTTCCTGCGATAGGTGAGATTGATGCAGATAGCTTTAACCGTGAGATTCAAAATCATAATAAACGTGAGGCCTTCTATCGAGTGGGTTCTGCACACTTTAATCAAAAAGGTTACAAAGGTACCTCGCTTGACGAGATAGCTAGTTCTCTGGACGTAACTAAGGGCGCTTTTTATTACCATATAAAAAATAAAGAGGAGCTTCTTTATCAATGTTTTAATCGTACATTGGATTTGGAGGGTGGGCTGCTTTCTGAGGCTGGAGAGGTCGGCAAGACGGGGCTAAAGAAAGTTGAGCTATCGCTGCGCTATTTGTTCCACACTCAATTTAGCGATCAGGGGCCATTAATTCGTTATCGTGCGCTACCATCGTTAGGTCAGGATCATCGGAAAAGGGTTCTTAAGGCGACTAAAGAGAATAGCGAGAAGCTCGGAGCCTATATCCGTCAAGGTTTGATTGACGGCACTGTGCGTAATATCGACTCGGAGATAACCCAGAACATGTTGTCGGGGGCGGTAGAGGCTAGCCCTGAGTTGGCTGACTGGCTTCCAGATCTAAGAGGTAAGGATCTATCTTCAGATTATTTTTACCTATTTATCAATGGGTTGTCAAGCAAACCCACACCTTACATTAAGTAATGTATGCGCCTTTTTCGGGATTATGACTTATGAGTAACTTTTTTTTTAGTACGGTATCTGATGTTGTTGTCGGTGCAGACACTTCCAGTCAACTTGGGAGAATGGCTGCTGATCTAGGCATTAAGCGTGCCTTAATAGTGACTGATCCGGGAATTATTCAATTGGGTTTGTTGGATTCAGCTATTAAAAGCCTTGATACACATAAGATCGAATACAGTATTTATTCTGATGTTATCGCGGATCCTCCTGAGCGTGTGGTAGTTGACGCCGTCATAGCGGCACAGG
Source organism: Gammaproteobacteria bacterium (assembly GCA_963854585.1). Lineage (GTDB taxonomy): Bacteria > Pseudomonadota > Gammaproteobacteria > Pseudomonadales > Porticoccaceae > HTCC2207. The sequence goes on from CAWKZU010000011.1 coordinate 25,598, forward strand.
CTTTTGGTTGTGATGGAGTTGTGGGATTTGGTGGTGGTAGCTCTATGGATGTGGCCAAGCTATTAGCGGTGCTGATCACCGGCGAGCAAGCTTTATCTGACATTTATGGCGTCGATCAAATCACATCCCCCCGATTGCCTCTCATTCAGGTGCCTACCACAGCTGGCACGGGGTCTGAAGCGACTATGGTGTCTATTATAACGACGGGTGAGACCACAAAAGCGGGTGTGGTGAGCCGCACACTGTTAGCTGATAAGATCATTCTGGACGCTAGGTTGACAGTAGGCTTGCCTGCACACGTTACGGCAGCCACAGGAATCGACGCGATGGTGCACGCCATTGAAGCATATACGTCAAAGCGGCTCAAAAACCCGCTGTCTGATATGCTCGCCCGCGAAGCTCTGCGGTTATTATCCGGCAGTATTGTTACTGCGGTTAAGCAGGGGGGTAATTTAGAGGCTAGAGCGGATATGTTATTAGGCGCTATGTTAGCAGGACAGGCCTTTGCTAATGCGCCTGTTGCCGCGGTGCATGCCTTAGCCTATCCGCTGGGTGGCAATTATCATATCCCTCATGGTCTGTCTAATTCATTGGTGCTACCGCATGTACTTCGGTTCAACGGGCCAGTAGCGTCGGATCTTTATGCCGAAATAGCTCCTTTGATCATGCCTAATCAGATTTTACCCGAGGATACTATCGCTGCGACGGAGATGCTCGCTGACCACTTTTTGTCTCTGGCGGCTGATCTAGGACTGCAGACGACATTGCGAGAGATGAATATTCCTGAAAGTGACCTACCCAAGCTGGCAGAGGATTCGATGCTTCAGCAACGGTTGCTCGTTAACAACCCCCGTGAGCTTGATCTTGAAGATGCTTTGGGTATTTATCAGCAAGCCTACTAAGGCGCATGGAGAACACAGTATGAATGATGATCAACGATTAAATTATAAGTACTTTTCACGGATTACTACCCGCTGGATGGATAACGACATCTATGGCCACATCAATAACGTTGTTTATTACAGCTATTTTGATTCGGTAACCAATAAGTACCTTATTGAGGAGGGGGGGCTAGATATCCAGAATGCCGATATTATTGGGTTTGTAGTCGCTTCAACTTGCCAATATAAGTCCCCAGTATCCTATCCTGAGCCACTTACTGCCGGTTTGCGGGTTAACAAATTAGGTAATAGCTCTGTGGAGTATGGTATAGGGATTTTCAAGAAAGATGCCGAACAGGCTTCGGCAATGGGTACCTTTACCCATGTCTTTGTTGATCGTACCACTGACAAGTCAGTGCCTATACCTTCAGAACTCAGGGTCGCGTTAGAGGCGCTGGCCATAAAGGAATAATAAATTCATAAAGGAGTTACCAGTTGGAATTTAATAATAAAGTAGTGGTTGTTACCGGGGGTGGTAATGGCATCGGCAAGGCTCTGTGTGAACAATTCGCGGCCTTGGGCGCAAAAGTCGCAGTTGTTGACCTTGAGCTTGAAGCGGCTCAACAAGTGGCTAAGGCATGTGGTGGTCTAGGTTTAGGCGCAGATGTGGGCGTAGAGGCTGATATTCAGTCTACTGTGTTGGCGGTTGAGGCCAAGCTAGGGCCAGTTGACATATTTGTATCTAATGCGGGCGTTTCTTTTAGTGACGCACCCGGGTGGATGGCCGCCTCAGCGTCTAATGAGGCCTGGCAAACCAGCTGGAATGTCAATGTAATGGCTCACGTGTATGCGGCTCGCGCCGTCATACCTGGCATGATACAGCGCGGCGGCGGCTATCTTGTCAATGTCGCATCCGGAGCCTCTTTACTTTGTCAGGTTGGAGATGCTGCTTATTCTACAACCAAGACAGCTGCGCTAGGCTTTGCAGAATCCCTTGCCATTACCCACGGTGATGACAACATAAAAGTGTCAGTCGTTTGTCCACTTTATGTAGCGACGCGTATGACCGAGGGTGGGCGAGGTGTTAGCGGTAATGATCAAGTGATGACCGCGGAAGATGCTGCCAAGTCAGTCTTGGAGGGTATGGAGGAGGAGACTTTCTTAATTATGCCTCATAGTGATCTAGCGACCTATGCTCAAGGTAAAGGCGCTGATTATGATCGTTGGCTGAAGGGTATGAGGAGAATGCGTAAGGGCATGATCGAACAGAATCCTACTTACGACTATCAACGGTAAATGACAATGCTAAAGCAGAAAAATACAGGCCTCTTGACCTCAGTATTGTTGGCTATAATATTGCTGCTAATTGGGTGGGCAAAGCCTTCTATTGCTGGCGATTACGACGACTATGATGATGATGTAGCCAAGCTGTTGCAGGAATATCAAATTCTTCCAGATGATGAGGGGGCCTATGCGCCGTCAGTCCTGTTGTTTAAAGAAGGGAAAGACAGCAATACTTTGGTTGATTTTGAAACAGGGCTAATTGTGCTCACCGCTACAACGGAAAACTTATTAAAGCAGTCAATCATTGACGTCCTGCTCACTCAAATTGACCCCTCCGTTATTGATGCTAAAACGGCTCAAGATTTTGGCCTAACCAACGAAAAAACTAATCGACCCTTTTTTTGGGAGCAGGTACTTGATCATACCGGTCAGGCGATAGGCTCTGAATGGAGGGCGGGTAAATTTGCAGATTACCTTCTGAAGGGAAAAACGCGTGAGAGTGGTCGCTTTAAGGTGTCTCTAGCCATGGTTGAGACCCATAAAGACATAGCGGGAGGCAAGTACGTAAAGTTAGCTAAAGCGGCTAGTCGTCAGCATAAAGTCCCTGTATCGTTGGTTATGGCAATTATGGAGACGGAAAGTTCATTTAACCCATTGGCACGTTCGCGATCCAATGCCTTAGGGTTGATGCAGATCAAAGCAGATACGGCGGGACGCGATTACTTCTCCCTTATTAAGGGCTACAAACATACCCCGACGTCATCCTTTTTATATAGTCCTAAGAACAATATTGAGGTAGCGGCAGGCTATCTCAGCATCTTAGGGAACCGTTATCTGGTGGGGATCAAACACCCTAAAAAGAAAGAATACGCGATTATTTCGAGTTACAACGGCGGCGCAGGTAATCTCTGGTTAAGCTTGGATAGAAAGGGAAATAAAACGAAGTCTCTAGCTCGCATAAATAAAATGTCAGTCTCTGAATTTTATTGGTTTCTAACCAATCGTCATATTCGAAAAGAGACTCGTAATTACGTCAAGAAGGTCAGTGGGAAACAGGCGAAATACGCCAATTTATGAGGGTTTCTGTGACCCTCTGGGTTACCTCTATACCCTACTCAACAACATGAGTTTGCCGACATGACAAAACAGATTACACCGGATGGTGGACCCCAGGGTCGCCTCCAGCGCAAGGCATCATTGAGTGGTATTTATATAACAAAATTCCGGCAAGTCTTTCTTCGACACGGACTAACCATGGGTTTAGCGGCCCTTGTATGCTTGTTGGTGCCTATTGCGACTGAATCTATCCAGTGGAGTACCGCTTCGTTTCTAGGTGATTACCCACGGTATTTTGTAATCGGCTCAATGCTAGTTATATTTTTTCTTGGTTATCTGCGTGTTAGAGGCTATTCCACTGCCGGACGCGAGCTATTTTGGTTGGTATATCTCCTGTATATATCAATTGTTGAGGAGTTTGCCTTTAGATTGATATTGCCTAGTTTTCTTACGGTGTCTATGGGGGTGATCCCGGCCGCTATTTTAAGTAATTTGGTGTTTGCCGGCGTACACTTCTTCACTCTGCGCTGGAGACTAGCTAACTGCGTAGGCGTGTTCTTAGGCGGCTTAGGTTTGAGTCGGTTGCTAGGGACCACTGAAGACATTATTTTAGTCATCGGTATCCACTGGTTGGTGACATTTTTAAACACGCCGACAGCGCCCACAAAGCAAACAGATTAGCGCAAGTAAGAGACACTGCGGAAGTAGCTATGTAACAGTTTTAACTGTCGCGCAGGCGCATCAACCCTTCTTGGATAGTGCTCGCCACTAAACGGCCATCACGGCTGTAAAAAGTGCCACGACTTAGTCCTCGACTGCGACTAGAACGCAGGCTATCCATATGATACAAAAGCCATTCATCCGCCCTAAAGCTATCATGAAACCAAATAGCATGATCTAAGGATGCTGGTTGGAGTTTGGGATTCATAATGCTCACCTCATGAGGCATCAATGCAGTGCTCATTAGACTAAAGTCAGACGCATAGGCGAGGATCGCATTATGTAGGCCGCTGTCCTGTTCTGCAGGCAACTCGCCCGCAGTTTTAATCCAAACAAATTGTTCCGCTTTTCGAGCCACGGGGTTGATGTAATCAATGGGCTCAACCGATCTCATTTGAATGGGCAGTAGTCTAGGGCCATATTTAGGAGGCCTTACCTTGGCTGAAGGGTCTAATTGCTCACGTATCTTATCCCAGCTTTGGCTATCATCTGGCAAATCTTCGGGGCCAGGGCACTCCGGCATAACACTCTGGTGACTTAAGCCAGACTCTAATATTTGAAAGCTTAAGGAAGTGCTAAAAATCGCTTTGCCGCGCTGAGAGGCAACGACTCGGCGAGTGGTAAATGAACCACCGTCTCGAATGTCGTCTACGTCATATAAAATGGGCACCGAAGGGTCGCCAGGGCGCAAAAAATAGGCATGCTGGGAATGAACGATGCGTTCGGATTCTACAGTGTCCTGCGCTGCGCGCATGGCCTGAGCGAATACCTGCCCACCAAAGACTCTTTTACTGGTAGTCTTCGGCGTCACACCACGATAGAGATTGGTGTCGATTTTTTCCAGCTTTAAAATATCGAGTAATTGATTCAGGGCTTCACTCATTCCAATTTTCCTTGGGGTTAGGGGGGCGTTGCTTATTCGTCCGCTATTTTAACAACTAACTTGCCAAAGTTCTTGCCGCTAAATAACCAACTGAAGTATTCAGGAGCGCGTTCGAGCCCTTCGACCATCGTCTCTTGGTATTTTATTTCGCCATCCGCAACCCACTTGGTCAATGCACTGTTGGCCTCGGCAAACTCGGCGTAGTGATCAAATACTAAAAAGAATTTGTGTTCGGGAGGGGTCTCGAGCTCTCCGAAAATATGAAAGGGCGTGCGCTCCTTTGCAATGTCGGTGGCATTGTAGCTCGCAATATAGCCACAGATTGGTGCTCGTGCGCCAGGATTGAATTGTTTGGAAACGGCTTCGGCAACGGCACCACCAACAGATTCAAAATAGATGTCAATGCCCTTCGGGCAGGCTGCCCTCAGCGCGCCGTCAAGATCTATTGCTTTATAATCAACACATTCATCGAAGCCGAGCTCATCTTTAACATACGCGCATTTTTTCGCACCACCAGCGATACCGACGACATGAAGTCCAAGTCTTTTACCAATTTGACCCGCTACAGACCCAACTGCGCCAGAGGCGGCAGAGACCACAAGAGTTTCGCCGGCCACAGGTTTACCTTCGCGCTTGAGGCCAAAATAAGCGGTTCTGCCAGGCATGCCGCAGACACCAAGGTAGGCCGAGAGTGGGACGATCTCTGGGTCTACTTTATAAGTCATGGGGTCTTTTTGGTTAGACACAAAGTACTCTTGCCAACCAGAGCGGCAGCAAACATATTCACCTACGGCATATTGAGATGATTTTGACTCAATAATAACCCCCGCGGTTTCCGCCGGCATAACCTCACCGATTGGCACAGGTTCAGCATAGGATTTGGCCGCGCTCATACGCCCTCGCATATAAGGATCCAAGGAAAGATAGAGAACCTTGATTAATACTTGCCCATCTTTGACCTCTGGTATAGAGGTTGTTTCTAAGCGAAAGTTGTCGGCGATAGGCTCACCAATGGGGCGGCTAGCGAGTACGATGCTTTTGTTCTGCTGTTCAGACATAGAAAGATTGCTCTTTTATATAATTAAATTATTTCAGTGCATGATGCAAATAGACTTTCATTAAGTCTAATGCTGAGCCGAGTAGATACTCATAATAAGCTGAGTAGATAGCTAGTATCAATAGGCGTCGGGGCCCTTATCTGTGGGCGGTGAGTCACCAAAATGCTTGAAAGTTACCATAACATACTGTAAGTTCAATTTCTTAAAAAATACTCAGGCAAGGTGACGCCATTTCCCAGCGATGGACATCTTTAGATTACATAAACCAGTAGGAGCCTAATGTGAGTGATTTAGAAGTTTTCAGGCAAGAAACCCGAGAATGGTTAGAAGAAAATTGTCCCCAAAGCATGCGTTCACCAGTAATAGCTGGGGAAGGAGCCTGTTGGGGAGGCCGCAATTGGGTCTTTGAAAGTGAAGACCAGCAACTGTGGTTGGAGCGTATGAGTTCAAAAGGTTGGACTGCGCCTGATTGGCCCGCTGATTACGGTGGTGGTGGATTGGTAAAAGCAGAACATAAGGTTCTAAAGCAAGAAATGGGTCGAATTCGGGCGCGATCCCCGCTTGATAGCTTTGGTATCTGGATGATTGGTCCCGCTTTATTGAAGTTTGGCTCAGAGGAGCTTAAACAGCAGCATTTGCCGGCGATCATCCGTGGCGAGATCAGATGGTGCCAAGGGTACAGTGAGCCCAATGCTGGGTCTGACTTGGCCGGATTACAAAGTAAGGCGGTCGATATGGGTGATCACTTTATCGCCAATGGCCAAAAGGTATGGACTTCCTATGGGGACAAAGCTGATTGGATGTTCTGTTTGCTGCGCACGGACCCAGATGCGAAGAAACAAATGGGCATTAGCCTGGTGTTGTTTGATATGGAAACACCTGGAGTGACACCAAAGCCGATTAAACTCATATCGGGCAGCTCGCCTTTTTGCGAGACGTTTTTGGACGATGTTCGCGTCGAGAAAGATCAGGTGGTCGGTGAGGTCAACCAAGGTTGGACGATTGCAAAATACTTGCTTACCCACGAGCGTGAAATGATCGGCGGTATGGGGCTTACCGGTGCGGGCTCTAAAACACTTGGAGCCATTGCTGCGCAGACCATAGGTACGACTAATGGTCGTTTAAATGACTTGTTCATGCGCACGGATGTTGCTAAATGGGAGATTGATGCAGCGGCGTTTGCCTTTACCGCTGAGCGTGTGACAGATGAAGCAAAAGCGGGGCAAGGCATTGGTGCCACCTCTGCAATGCTTAAATATTATGGTACCGAACTTAATAAGCGTCGTTTTGAGACCTTGTTGAAAATTGGTGGCAGTGATGATCTCATCTGGGAAGGCGATATATCCAACAATGGCTGGACAGCGCGAACATTGTTGCGCACAAAGGGCAATTCAATTGAAGGTGGAACCTCAGAAGTTCAACTGAACATTATCGCCAAAAACATTCTTGGCTTGGGTTAACTGACTTTAGGGGTATTTAGGATGGCACTGGTATTAAACGAAGAACAAAAAATGCTTAAAGAGTCTGCTCAGGGGTTCCTATCTGAGCATGCTCCCGTCGCAGAACTGCGCGCACAGAGAGATGCCGGCAGTGCTGCGGGTTATTCAAGTACGCTATGGGGCCAAATGGTTAATATGGGTTGGGCAGCAATTTTAGTGCCTGAAGAATACGGTGGCTTGGCTTTTGGTCATGTCGGTATGGCCCAAATTGTTGAGCAGAGCGGACGTACATTAACCGCATCTCCTCTGCTATCAACAGCGATTCTTGGCGTTACCGCAATCAATCTGGCCGGCAGCGAAGACCAAAAGACTGAACTACTTGGTGCGATTGCCGGCGGTGAATTGACCATAGCGCTTGCGGTTGATGAAAAAACTCATCATGACCCAATGCAGACCGCTATGCCGGCTGAAGCCAAAGGCGATGGCTATGTATTAAATGGCGAGAAACGTTTTGTCGTTGATGGTAGCACTGCAGATAAACTCATTGTTGCCACTCGTACTGCCGGTAGTCCCGGCGATATGAAAGGTATTAGTCTGTTTTTGGTAGATCGAACTGCCCCCGGTGTTAGTGTGCAAAGAACCGAAATGCTTGATGGGCGCAATGCTGCAATCATCACCTTCACCGATGTCGAAGTCACTGCAGATGCCTTGCTTGGCGAGTATAATAGAGGCTTTCGTGCATTGTCAGCGACCCTGGATGCGGGCAATGCTCACTTAGCCGCTGAACTTTTGGGTATTGCTCAAGAAAGTTTTGATCGTACGCTTCAGTACATGAAAGAGCGTAAGCAATTTGGTGCATTAATTGGCTCCTTTCAGGCGTTGCAACATCGAACTGCTCATTGGTGGAGCGAAATTGAGATGTGTAAGTCCGTTGTTTTGAAGGTTCTACAATCTTTGGATGAAGGTGATGTAAAGGCCCCAGCTCTTGCCAGTATAGCTAAAGCCAAACTCTGTGAGGTGGCCGAGTTGTCGACTAATGAAGCCATTCAGTTGCATGGCGGTATCGGCATGACCGATGAGTATGAAATTGGATTTTTCATTAAACGCGCTCGACCGGCTCAGATGCTCTTTGGTGATTATAATTATCATGCAAATCGTTTCGCGCTGATCAGCGGCTACTAAAAGTAATAAATGAAGGGGTTGCCATCAAGGCGACCCTTTTTTGGTTTAAACTACCTGAAGTTATAGATTATTAACATTATGAGGAAAGAATGATGGATTTAGGTATTAGTGACAAGCTCAAACCGATTCTTGAAGAAGTTAAAAACTTTATTGACGTAGAAATTACACCATTAGAAATGGAATATCACCAAGAAGTCGCTAAAGGTGATCGTTGGGCGTTTACTGATCGTCAGACTGAAATTCTTGAAACCCTTAAGAGTAAGGCAAAATCCAGAAATCTGTGGAACTTTTTCCTGACCCATTGGGAGGGGGGCTATGGTCTTAATACCGTCGAATATGCTTATATAGCAGAAGAGACAGGACGTTCATTCTTAGCGCCAGAAGTATTTAACTGTGCTGCGCCGGATACCGGCAATATGGAAGTCTTGGCACGTTACTGCAACGAAGAGCAAAAAGAGAAATGGCTTACACCTCTGCTTAATGGAGAGATTCGTTCCGCCTACGCCATGACTGAGCCTTCAGTGGCTTCATCTGATGCTACTAACATCGCCATGAGCTGTGTTGAAGATGGTGATGAGTGGGTACTAAACGGAGAAAAAATCTGGATCTCTGGCGCCGGTGATCCACGCTGTAAGATTCTAATTGTTATGTGTAATACCAACCCTGGTGGGCCTCGTCACGCTCAACACTCTCAGGTTCTGGTTCCATTTGACACCCCTGGGGTGAAAAACTTAAGGCCCATGACTGTCATGAATATCGATGATGCGCCTCATGGTCATATGCACATGCGCTTTACCGACGTGCGTGTACCCAAAGAAAATATGATTTTAGGTATGGGTCGTGGCTTTGAAGTAGCCCAAGGCCGTCTCGGGCCTGGCCGAATCCATCATTGCATGCGCTCTATTGGTCTTGCTGAAGCTGCTTTAAAGCTTCTTTGCGAGCGTGCAGTTAGCCGTGAAGCCTTTGGGCGACCGTTAGCTAAGCTTGGTGGTAACGTAGATATTATTGCCGATGCTCGCATCAATATCGAAATGACGCGTTTGTTGTGTCTTAAGGCTGCATGGCTTATGGATAACATGGGTACCGATGCCGCTCAGCCGTTTATCTCGATGATTAAAGTTGCTGCACCTAACATGGCGCTGAAGATTATTGACGAGGCCATGCAGATGCATGGTGGCATAGGAATGTCGGATGACACTCCATTGGCCAGTTGGTATGGCGCTCAGCGTACGCTGCGGTTTGCTGATGGTCCTGATGCAGTGCATCGCATGGTGATTGGCCGTCGCGAGCTACGTGAATACAACAAATAATAAGCATTAAATTAAGGGAAAAGCATGACAATTAGATATGACGGACAAGTAGCCATTGTTACCGGTGCTGGAAATGGATTAGGTCGCTCACACGCGCTAGCCTTAGCTGAGCGCGGGGCTAAAGTCGTGGTTAACGACCTCGGTGGCGCGGTAGATGGTTCTGGCAGTTCAAGTGATGCCGCGCTTGAGACAGTGCGGTTAATTGAGCAGGCGGGTGGCGAAGCCATCAGTAACGGTGCCAACGTGGCCGATTTGTCTCAGGTTGAAGCTATGGTGGCTCAAGCAGTAGAAAAGTGGGGTCGCGTCGATATCTTAGTTAATAATGCCGGGATCCTTCGTGACAAGAGCTTTGTCAAAATGACCATGGATGATTTCCAGTTAGTGGTTGATGTCCATCTGATAGGGTCGGCTAATTGTACCAAGGCTGTTTGGGAATTAATGCGTGGGCAGGGCTACGGCCGTGTGGTTATGACTACCTCCTCTAGCGGTATGTACGGAAACTTTGGGCAGGCGAACTATGGTGCAGCGAAAATGGCTGTTGTTGGTTTGATGAACACACTAGTGCTTGAAGGCGACAAATACGACATTAAGGTTAACTGTCTCTCACCCACCGCAGGTACACGTATGCTTGACGGCTTGTTGACCGATGAGGTTTCAGCCGTCTTAACCGTTGAAGCGGTCACAACGGGGCTATTAACGCTGTGTGATAATGAAGCACCTAACCGCACCATATTGTGTGCAGGTGCTGGAGGGTATGCGCGCACCCACATTTATGAAACCGATGGCATATTCCTAGCGCCAGAAGATCAAACTCCAGAAAATGTAAGAGCTAATATGGACGCGATTGAGAACACTGATAACCAAAAAATGCTAGTGGGCGGTTTTCAACAAACCGATAAGTTTGTTGCTAAGGCTAGTGCTTACTTTAAGAATAAATAAACAAATTATTAGGATAGGATTATGAAAGCATTAGTTTGTAGCGAACTCGGATCAACTCAGGACTTAACGATTGAGACGCGTGAGGATCCTGAACCTGGTGCCGGTGAGGTGCTTATCGAGGTTAAAGCTGCCGGCGTGAACTTCCCCGATATCTTAACGGTTGAGGGCAAGTATCAATTCAAGCCGCCACTACCGTTTATTCCAGGTACTGAAGTTTCGGGTGTAGTGACTAAGTTGGGTGAAGGCGTGACCACTCGCCAGGTTGGTGATGAAGTAGTGGGTATGGTCCAGATGGGAGCCTTTGCCACTCAGGTTGTTACCTCTGAATATACAACCTTTCCCAAGGGTGGCAGCATGTCCTTTGATCAAGCGGCAGGCTTCGCGGTAACCTACGGCACGTCATACTATGCGCTTAAGCAAAGAGCTCAATTGCAAGCGGGTGAGACTGTTCTTGTCTTGGGTGCGGCCGGTGGCGTAGGCATAGCTACTATTCAGATAGCCAAGGCTATGGGTGCGACAGTCATTGCTGCAGCCAGTACTGAAGAAAAGCTCGATTTTGCCTGTGAAGCGGGTGCTGACATGAGAATAAACTATTCAACTGAAGATCTTAAAGCGAAAGTGAAAGAGCTAACCAAAGGTAAAGGCGCAGATATTGTCTATGATCCTGTTGGTGGTGATTTCTCAGAGCAGGCATTTCGTGCTATCGCATGGAATGGCCGGTTCTTAGTGATTGGGTTTGCGTCAGGTCCCATCCCTAAAATGCCACTTAACTTGGCCTTACTTAAAGGTGCATCCTTGGTTGGCGTTTTTTGGGGTGCGTGGTCTGCTCGAGACCCACGGTCGTCACAGCAGAACTTTAAAGAACTTGTAGAGATGATTGACGGAGGCAAGTTCACTCCATTAGTGACTGAAGTGTACTCTCTTGATGACCATAGCTCTGCTTTTGGTTCAATTGCTGAGCGTCGAGCCAAAGGCAAAGTTATACTGTCTATGGGCTAGTTAGAGCTTTAGCCGACGACTAAAAAAGCCCGCTAAAGCGGGCTTTTTTGTGTGCTGTATGGTGATATAAACTCAAAATATAGATTAGTCATTGAGATTTGCTTTAATTATGGCATATGGTCGCTGAATAATTAGATTTTGACTGTTAATATGAAATCACAGTACAAAAATATGAGGAAAGTTTATGATTTATGTAACGACGGAAACAATCCCCGGTAGAAATATTGTTGAGAGTTTAGGTATTGTCACAGGCAACGTAGTCCAAGCCAAACACATTGGCCGTGACATTATGGCCGGTCTAAAAAGCATTGTTGGCGGTGAAATACGGGGTTATACGGAAATGCTCAATGAGGCTAGAGATGTCGCTATTGGACGTTTAGTCGACAGCGCGAAAGAAAAAGGTGCAGATGCGGTGGTAGGTATACGCTTTACGACTAGCGCCATCATGGATGGGTCTTCTGAGATTATGGTGTTTGGTACAGCGGTTAAACTTGGTTAATTAGAAGTACCGTCGTTTAGCTAAATAAGTTATCTAAGCCTATGATTAATAGTCCAAGCCCGGCAGTCCAAATACTACAAGCGAGAATGTCAGCAATGGTAAATTTAATACGGCTGGCACCGCTAACGCCCACCATCATTGGCACTATACTTCGTACCGCGGTAAGAAGTCGCCCGCCTGCGACAGACAAAGTTCCATACTTTGAAATGAAGGCTTCACCTTTTTGAATTTTATCGATTCTTTTCATAGCAAATGCAGTGTGGTGAAACTTAGGCCCAAACCAGCGACCCAGATAAAAGCCAAGGTGATCTGAGATAAAGGCTCCCAGAAAAGCAAGGGGGAGTATCTGGGCTAGGGTAGCAATCTGTTCGGTATATAACACGGTGCTAACGGTTAATAATATTACACCAGAAACAAGCAGGCCAACGCCAGGGCATGCTTCAAGAAAGGCCAGTATAGGTACTATTACCCATGCATGGCTTTTGTTGTTATTTAGCCAGTCTAAAATCAGATCGTCGATGAGTGTGGTCCCGTGTGTGTCTTTGCAAGCCACCAATAGTAGCAGAAGCTTGCGCTTCTAGGATGCGTAATTCTTAGGTTTGAGACCACTCTTTGTATCAAAAAATTGTTTTAATTCTTTCAGGTCGGCTTGGACGTCGGTGGATGGCTCCATAAGACCTTCAATACCAATGGTGCGCGTCATACTGTCGACGTACACCACGAGAATGGGGACTTCAGCGGCACTTGCAACATAATGAAAGCCAAGTTTCCACTTGGGATTAGGACTGCGCGTTCCCTCCGGGGTGATGATTAACACGAATTCGTCACGCTCGCGGTAAAGCCCGGCGATATAATCTACTAGCGATGAGGCCTGCGATCGATTGACAGGAATCGCGCCGCAGTAACGTAAAAACCAGCCAAGAGGTCCAATAAAGAGAGTACTTTTAATTAAGACACTTGGTTGCAGTTGAAGGACTGACACAGTTAAAACAAAGAGAAAGAAATCCCAGTTAGAGGTATGTGGCGCGACAATCAGCACATATTTTTTGTGATCTTCGGGTAAGGCTCCTGTTACGCGCCAGCGAATCAATTTTAATATGATTTTGGACAGAAAGCGTAAAAATGCCGACAGTATTGGGGTTGAGAACAGGGTATAGCGCATGTATATCTCCAATTGGGGCTGGGATAATATAACAAATATGGATTCAGATAAATCATGGGTCGCAATCATTCTTTTCGTTAATTTCATGTGAGCTGATCGCATCACTTGGGGGTATAATTTAATGTAGGGAGTAATGAGAAAAGCACAAGGGAGTAGGTTTTGATCGAAGCATTAAAAACTGATTATTTAATCATTGGAAGTGGCCTTGTCGGCATGGCTTTTGCGGACACTTTGTTCACCGAGACTGATGCCAATATTATTATTGTTGATCGCTATGCCAAGCCGGGTGGCCACTGGAATATGGCCTATCCTTTTGTGACCTTACATCAACCGTCATCTTTTTTTGGTGTTAGCTCAAAAGAATTGAGTCGAGGCGAAATGGACCATATTGGTTTGAATAAAGGTATGGCCGACCTTGCGACCGGCCCTGAGTTACTCGCTTACTTTGATGACGTGATGAGACAACGCTTTTTAGCCAGTGGGAGAGTGCAGTATTTCCCAATGTGCGAATACGAGGGCGATGGAATGTTTAGGTCAAAACTAACGGGTAAAGAACATGCCGTCTCATACAAGAAGTTGGTCGACGCCACATTTTTAACCATCGCGGTGCCATCCACCCACATACCTAACTTCACCATAGCCCCTGAAGTGACCTTTATGCCTCTCAATGACCTCCCTAAGGTGACTCAGAAGCCGGATGGTTACGTTGTCATAGGAGGCGGTAAAACGGGTATAGACGCCTGTTTATGGCTTCTTGATAGCGATGTTGACCCCGAAGACATTACCTGGATACGTTCTCGTGAGGCATGGTTGCTTGATCGCGCCAATACGCAACCAACAGAGGCTTTCTTCGACAAGTCTGTGGGTTCCATAGCCGCCCAATACGAGGCGATTGGAGGTGCTAGCTCTATTGAAAATATGTTTGATCGCCTTGAAGAAGGCGGTTATCTGCTGCGTTTAGATCAGGCTCTACGGCCGACTATGTTTCACGCGGCCACAATTAGTAAGGCTGAAATTGCACAGTTGCAGCGCATTAAGAGCATTGTGCGCATGGGCCAGGTTAGTGCGATTGAATCAGACCGTATTATCTTATCAAAAGGCGAAATTCCAACCACTACAGGGCACGTACATGTTGACTGCTCGGCAAGCTTGGAGCGTTCGTTTGGCCACAAAAAGCCGTCCCCGATATTTGATGGCGACTGTATTACGCCGCAGATGATACGTGCCTACCAGCCAGCATTTAGTGCTTCGATGGCAGCCTATGTTGAGGTCAACTACGATACAGACGCTGAGAAAAACCGCCTTTGCTCTTTGGTGCCATTGCCCAACAACGATGTGGACTTTATCCCCATGACATTGGCTATGATGATGAACCAATTTAATTGGTCGCAAGATAAGCCGCTACGCGATTGGACTCGAGAAAATCGTCTCGATGGTTTTACTAAGCTAATCAGTAGCGTTGACAAAGATGACCCGCAAAAAATGAAAATTATGCTGCGTATTAAAGACAATGCCATGCCAGCTATCACCAAGTTACAACAATTTAATATAGAACTAGCTCAAGGAGCTGAAAATGAGTGAATTTCAAACCTATAAAAATGATCTAACCAAGTCGCGTCTGGTTCAGACAGACAAGGCTCAAGCCTTAGCTGACCTAAAAGACGGCGACATTTTGGTCAGTATTGAGCGCTTTGCCTTTACCGCTAACAATGTCACCTATGGCGCCGCTGGCGATACTATAGGCTATTGGAAGTTCTTTCCGGCCACGGCCAACGAGAGCGGTGAGTGGGGCTGTTTGCCCGTTTGGGGCTTCGCGAAAATTACAGCCTCTAAGCGTGACGGGTTGAGGGTCGGTGAGCGAATTTATGGCTATTTCCCACCGGCTGATTTTCTAGTTATGTCGCCAATCAAAGTATCCACGCAGCGTTTCATGGATGGTGCACCGCATCGGGCAGAACTGCCTGCGGTGTACAACAACTATCTGTTAATGTCAGGTGAGGCTAACTACGATGCGTCCAGTGACAATGTTCGCGCCCTGTTAAATCCATTGCATGTGACCTCATTTTGTTTATGCGATGCCCTACAAGACGAGGGCTATCATGGTGCTGAACAGGTAATTGTTCTCAGTGCGTCCAGTAAAACGGCAATAGGCATGGCCCAAGGGTTAGTAGATGACGCAAGTGCCCCAAGGGTTGTGGGCATCACGTCCAGACCAAACTATGACTTTGTGGAGTCTCTAGGTTGTTATGATGAGATTATCTGTTACGACGAGTTAGGCTCTATTGATGCAAACAAATCCGCTGTAATAGTTGATATGGCCGGTAATAGGGCAGTGTTGGGCGCTATACATGGAGCCTTGGGTGACAACATGCTCAATTGTGTCAGCGTTGGTATGACCCACTGGGAAACCCTGGCTGACAATGATTCTCTGGCCGCTCAAATTAATCGAGGGCGAAGCAATTTTTTCTTTGCACCGGCACATGTTCAAAAGCGCATTGGTGACTGGGGTCAAGACGGATTTAATCAGCGTACTGGTGCATTTATGATGGCTCGCATGCAACAGAGCGCAGGCTGGATGAGTGTAGAGACGGTGGCTAATTTTGAGTTGTTCACTAAGGTTTATGCTGACGTAGTGGTGGGTAAAATGAATCCTAATGAGGGCCTTATTGTCTTACCCCTATAGAGTGGTGATGGATGATCCAGTTGATGGTGCTGGCTTGACTAGAAAATATGCCTTAAACAAGGCAAAATACAATCTGGCGTGGCTCTGGCGCTGCATTGAAATCTATTCTTAAGGAGTTGTGTGAATGAAACGCTTAGTTATTGGTATGTCGGGTTCTAGCGGTGTGATTTATGGTATTAGAATGCTTGAAGTACTGGCGAAGGACCCTGAAGTTGAAACGCATCTCATTTTGAGCCAAGCAGCCAAGATGAACATCGGCATTGAGACCGAATGGTCTGTGGCTGACGTTGAGGCTCTTGCCGATGAGGTCCACAATAACAAAAATATTGGCGCCAGCATTGCCAGTGGCTCCTACAAAACCGCAGGCATGATTGTGGTGCCTTGCTCTATGAAGACTTTGTCGGGCATCGCTAATTCTTACGCAGAAAACCTAATTATCCGCGCCGCTGATGTGATGTTAAAAGAGCGCCGCCAACTGGTCATTGTTCCCCGTGAGTCACCGTTGCATACCGGCCACTGTGAACTGATGCTAAAGGCAAGCCAAATAGGGGCCGTTATTTGCCCTCCATCACCTGCCTTTTACACATCCCCTAAGACTGTGGATGACATTATTAATCACTCGGTAGCACGAGTGCTTGATTTGTTTGATATAGAATCCGACAGACTGCAACGCTGGCAGGGTAATGTCTAAAGACTTCACTAAGCTGCATCAGTTTTTGCGCCAAGAGTCGGTATTAACCCTATCTACCCATGATAATGAAGGTGATTGGTCTGCGCCGGTTCTCTATGTCGCTGACACCGTCCAAGACCCATTCACCTTGTACTTCCTGTCATCCACTAATAGCAGGCATGTTAAAGCGTTGGCCGAGGGAGATCGTGCCGCAGCGTCCATTTATTCAGATTACACCGGTCAGTGGCAGTCAATTTGTGGTGCGCAGATGCAAGTGCGGATCTCAGTACTGAATAAAGCAGAGACTGAAAAGGCTCAGCAGGTGTACTTTGACCGTTTTCCTGAAATCAAAGCACTCATTAATGACCCAAAAACGAAGCAAGAGCAGTTGATCGGCGCAGCTTTTTCTAAGAGCTTTTTTTACCGCGCAGATCCATCCTTTGTTCGATTTATTAATAATTCTGATAGTTTTGCCGGCCGCACTGAGTGGCATTTCGCCTAACGTTATTCAGTTAGATTAAACAGCTGTGTATTGCCTCCCCGTGCAACTAAGTTTTCGGTACGCGTCCGTTCGCTTAAGAACCATAACAGCCAGTGATAGTGGTAACCCTGATTATTTTTAGGCCACTCAATTAATGGGATAATACTACTACTGCGCTTGGCGATGATTTGACGCAATGATTGACTATTAGTATCCGCGGTGTTGGCTATTACTCCAGAAATATCAGGGTGCTGAATAAGATCTACCGACTCATCAAGGTCAACGATGGTTATTAGATGTTTTGGAGTGTCGTCTTTAGAGTAGTTATTCATCATCCTGATTAGTTTGGGTTTTAAACTCTGGTGGGCTGCGACAATGAGGGGGCAACCGCAGAGTAATGCGCAACCGATTTGTTTGAGAGCTGATTCAAACAGATCAGTCTCCCTTATCAGCAGGAGCATGACGCCACGTCCATGCATTGACAGCTGGTTGGCTTCGCCCGTTGGGCCAGGAAGATCAATGGGTATTGCGATATTCTTTAAGGCAATGGCCTGAGTTTCAGGGCTAAGTAAAACAGATCTGTCATCTCCAGATAGAATATTAATGCGCGCCTTTATGGAGGTGCTTTGCCACTGCTGCATCGCTTTTGATGCGAGAGAAACATTAACTATCTCATTTCTCCTTCTGGCTTTTTCGAGTAGGCTAAAGCTGGGGCCTCCACTCATTAGTGATAATCCGCTCTCATCCTTTACTGAAGAAAAACGAAAAAGATAATTCGGTCCTCCAGCTTTGGGTCCAGTTCCTGATAGGCCACGCCCACCAAACGGATTAACACCAACGACGGCTCCGATCATGTTTCGGTTAATGTAGACATTGCCAGCAATGGTTTTTCTAAAGACCGTGTCAGCAAAAGCTTCAATACGGCTGTGAATGCCTAGAGTAAGCCCATAACCGGTATCATTAATCTGTTGTATGATTTGCTCGAGTTGACCTGCAGAGTAGCGAATGACATGCAGTACGGGCCCAAAGACTTCTTCGTTAAGCTGATCCAGTGAATTTATTTCAAAGACATGAGGCGCGACAAAGCTACCATTGTCGCAATACTCATTGAATTCAACCTTGGCGATTAAGGTCGCCTCTCGTGTCATCCGGTCAATATGAGCATCAAGAGTGTGCTTTGCATCCATGTCGATCACAGGCCCTAAATCAGTGTCCAATTGCCTTGGGTTGCCACCTTTAATTGAGGACATGGCGCCTGATAGCATCGTCAGTACCTGATCGGCAATATCCTGCTGTATAAACAGAACGCGAAGAGCTGAGCAACGTTGGCCCGCGCTTAAAAACGCGGAGCTGATAACATCATCAACCACTTGTTCAGGCAGAGCCGTTGAATCTACTATCATGCAGTTTTGACCACCCGTTTCGGCAATAAAAGGGATAGGATTTCCTGGGCGACTAGCTAACTGACGATTAATGATTAAGGCTGTGGCGGTTGAACCGGTAAATGCAATTCCTGCAATACGTGGGTCTTCAATGAGTATCTTACCTATTTTGGAGCCACTGCCTAAAACCAGATGCAATGCCTGGTGCGGCACACCAGCGAGGTGCAATAGTTTTATAGCATAGGCGGCTACAGCGGGCGTTTGCATGGCCGGTTTGGCAATCACGGTGTTGCCCGCGACTAAGCCTGCGGCAATTTGACCCACGAAAATGGCCAGCGGAAAATTCCATGGACTGATACATAAAAATACGCCTTGGCCCTGTAATTCTAACGATGACTCCATGTTCATGTGACGCGCCTGGGTGGCATAGTAGCGACAAAAATCAATGGCTTCTCTAACTTCTGACAAGCCATCATTAAGTGTTCGCCCAGCTTCGTTCGCTATTATAGTGATGAGGTTAGCACAGTCGCGCTCCATGTAATTTGCGACTTTGTCCAAGATATCCGCACGATAGGTATGTCCTTTGGCATTCCAGCTGGACTGAGCTGTGTAGGCGGTTTCTAGTGCCTGCAAAACGTCATCTTGACTCGCTGCACTGAAATGGCCAATAAGATCAGAATGGTCCGCTGGGTTGAAATGCTGTTTGAGCTCATGCTCGGCGTTTTCACCATTAACGATCGAGTGCGTCAGGAGTAAATCTTTTGAAAATTTCTCGGCATGGTTTAACAATGCTTGGGTTTCATGGGCCGAATCCAGATCAATACCTCGAGCGTTCTTGCGCATCTCACCAACGACTTCGAAAATCCGTTCTGGAATCGGTATTCCTTTGTGCTGGTATGGAAATGTACTCGTCACTTCTGTTCGTGTGTCGTTGAGAAGTTCTTCAACAGGTGTCTGCTTATCAAGAAAACGATTAACGAAAGAACTATTTGCGCCGTTCTCAAGTAGTCGACGAACAAGGTAAGGCAGCAGATCTTTATGGTTGCCAATAGGAGCATAGACTCGGACCGCAAATGGCCTGTCGGGATGCTGTTTTTGCATTTGAGGGTATAGGCTATGACCCATGCCATGCAATCTTTGAAATTCAAACTCACGATCACCTGCTAGTGCCAATATCATGGAAGCGGTATAGGCATTATGCGTAGCAAATTGAGGGAATATTGATTGCGGCGCATTCAGCAATAATTCTGCGCAATGTTGATAACAGAGGTCGGTGTTGGATTTTCGGGTGAACACAGGGTAGCTTTCAAGTCCTTGCTCTTGGGCATGCTTAATCTCTGCATCCCAATAGGCTCCTTTAACCAAGCGCACCATTAATCGCCGCTTGGTTTGTTTAGCAACAGCAATGAGCCATTTGGCTGTGTCGGGTGCTCGTTTTTGGTAGGCTTGCAATACAAAACCAAGGCCTTGCCAGCCGGCTAAGTCGACATCGTTGGCTAGATGTTCAAAGATATCTAGGGATATGTCTAGGCGATATGATTCTTCTGCGTCAATAGAAAGACCTATATTATAGCCTTTGGCTTGTTGGCAGAGTTGCTTGATACGAGGTAACAGTTCGTTCATCACTAGTGAGTGTTGGGCGAAATAGTAGCGTGGGTGCAGAGCAGAAAGTTTTACGGAGATGCCATTTGCCTGATAAATGTCTGAAGAATTGTCCGTGCTTTTTTGTCGTGCGGCACCGATCTCATCAATGGCTTGGCTATAGGCCCGCAAGTACGCACGGGCATCATCATCGGTACGGGCGCCTTCGCCGAGCATGTCGAAAGAAAACAGAGTGTCACAATGGTTCTTCTTCAGACCTTGATTGATACCTTCAGTGATAGTGCGGCCAAGTACGTATTGCCCTCCCATGATACGCATTGCTTGCATCACAGCAGCACGAATGGCCGGCTCACCCATGGTTGCTGTAAGTCGCCTTATCCAGCTGTCTGGATTTTGAGTAATATGCGTATCTAAGCTGACTAAGTGCCCGGTCAACATAAGCCCCCAGGTAGAGGCGTTGACAAATAATGAGTCTGACTGACCTCGATGAGCACTCCACTTCCCTGATCGAATTTTTTCGGCAATTAGGCGGTCTGCTGTTAGCCCATCAGGGACACGCAAAAGCGCTTCGGCTAAGCACATCAACGCAACACCCTCACCATTGGATAAGCCAAACTGGAGTAGAAAAGCATCGAGAGTTCCGCCACTGGCTTTGTTTGCTCTGCAGTCGGTGACGAGTTGTCGGGCAGAATTAAGTATGCCGTCTCTAGCCTCTTGCGACAGTGGATTGCGATGGATAAGTTGACTCACTGCTTGGTGCTCATCGATATGTGCGGTTTTCCGGATGTGTTGTCGTAATTGAACTTGGTTCATTAGCTTTCCCAGACAGTGTCACATGTATTGTTCTGCATTCTCATGTAAAAGTCTTAGTATATGGCTCCATATATGTTATTTTTGCCATATATAATATCGCTTAAGGCTATTTATTAGATTATTATGCTTTATAAGATTTTGTTAAATAGAGAGCGTGTGGCGGTGGTAATAGACGTCGTTTTTAATCGGGATTAAACAAAGAGGTGGCAATGAAAAATTTAGCGGAGCTTGACCGGATCGATAAACGAATTCTAACGGTACTGCAAGGTAACGGAAGGATTTCTAATGTAGAGTTATCACGCCAAGTTAATCTGACACCAACACCCTGTCTAGAGCGAGTGAAAAGATTAGAAAAAGAGCGATTCATCACAGATTATGTGGCTCTAATTGATCCCGTAAAGGTTAATTCTGGCCTCTGTGCTTATATCGAGATTCAGTTGGTGAGTTCAACCACGGATGCATTTAAGCGTTTTAACCAGCAGATGATTGATCTTCCTGAGGTCCAAGAGTGTCAAATGGTGGCTGGAGGTTTTGATTATTTGATTAAAATTCGAGTGGCCGATATGCAGCATTATCAACGCTTTTTAGGTGAGAAGCTTGCCTCGATCAGTGATATCAGCCAAACCCATACATACGTTGTTATTCAAGACGTTAAATCTGAAACTGCAATACAGATTAACAGCTAGTTACTATAGACTCGAGGCACTCGAGAGGGCATGCGTGTCAGAAGTTCGTAACCGATCGTGTTGCAGTATTCGGCAATTTCGTTAACCGAAAGTTCAGGCCCCCAAAGAATGACTTTGTCACCGATAGATACAGGATTGAGGTCAGTGACGTCCACGGTAATCATATCCATTGAAACACGTCCCACCAGAGGGCAGCGCTCTCCATTAACAAGTACGGGAGTGCCATTGGGCGCCTGACGTGGATAACCATCACCATAGCCAACGGTTATCGTGGCAATGATTGAGTCTCGACCTGCCGTCCAGTTAGCGGTGTAGCCGACTGATTCGCCAGATTCAATATGACGCACGGAAATCACTGCCGACTGCAGAGACATTACAGGTTGAAGTTTGTTGGCGTTATCTTGTCCCTCTGAGAAAGGCGAGTTTCCATAGAGCATATAGCCAGGTCGTTGCCAGTCGCGATGCGTTTCAGACCAAGCTAGGATTGCTGCAGAGTTAGCCAGAGATTCGGCAATAACATCGCCAGCAGTTGGTTTCAGGGTTGTTATCCATCGATCAAAAATGGCCATTTGTTTTTTTGTCGCACTACTACCTAAATCATCTGCACAAGCGAAATGTGAGGCTGCGACAATGGGCTTGGCGACATTGTCGGTATTGCAAAGCGCAAGATAGGTTTGAGTAGCTTCTTGAGGCTGAAACCCGAGTCGGTGCATACCTGTATCGACGCCAAGCCATACGCTCACTGGGTTAGAGATAGAAGCATTGATAATGGCATCTTTTTGGGCGGAATTCTCAACCATTAGCATAAAATTATTAGCAGCTGCAATTTCAACTTCATCACTAGAAAAAGTACCCTCAAGTAATAAAATAGGCTGCTTGATGCCTGCCTCCCGAAGGACCAGAGCTTCATCAATCGATGCAACACCAAAGGCTGGCGCAGATTGCGATAACGCGCGACATACCTCTACCATGCCGTGCCCATAAGCGTTGGCCTTGACCATAGGAATAATGCTCGCTTCTGGTGCCAATGATTTAACCAAGGCGAAATTTGCCCTTAGAGCTTTTAAATCAATAATAGCGACAGTAGGTCTTGTCATAATAGTGGGTGCCGTTAGTAATTAAACTTATGGGCCGAAAATAGCCTTTGAGCTGCCAGCCAGACATCGCCGACTTTGCCGTCGCCAATGAGGCTTCCGTCCACTTCAATGACCGCGCCAATCTCTTTGGTAGAACTGGTAATCCAGACCTCATCAGCGTTAATTACTTCTTGTTTGCTGACGATTCGTTCTTCAACCGGAATTGAACCATCTTTACGCAGAATATCTAGTAACATATGGCGCGTAATCCCAGGTAAAAGCTGATTATCTAGAGGCGGAGTGATAAGCGTTCCATCTTTAATGATAAAGGCATTACATGAACTGGCTTCGGTGAGTTCATTGTTGGCGTTAAACAATAAGGTCTCATCATTGCCCTGATCGTATCCTTGCTGAAAATGCAAAACATTGCCCAGTAGCGCGGTCGATTTAATATGGCAGCGCTGCCACCGCAGGTCCTCGGCAGTCGATACCTTATAGCCTTTAGCAACCGCTTTGTCTGCCACTGGTGCCTTAGGTATGTCAAAGGTAAAGCCAAAGACCGTTGGCTCAACGTCTTGAGGGAACGCATGATACCGTTTGGTGTCTGCTCCCCGACTAACCTGTAGGTAAATGCCTAAATTACTGTTGCCATTTTTGCAGGCAAGGTCTTCACAAACCGTTTTCCATTGCTGGTGCGACCAATCAATGTTCAAGCCAATACCCTTAAATCCATCGTTCATTCGGTCAATATGAGGGCCAAAACCTAATAAACTTCCTTGGTAGGATGGGATAACCTCATAAATGCCATCACCGAAAAGAAAGCCACGATCCAGTGGCGAAATCTTTGCCTCTGACATGGGCATGTATGAACCATTTAGAAAAACAATACTCATAGGAAAACCTTACATTAATTTGAGCCAAAAAAAAGCGAGTAGATGATCGGTCGTTTTACATATTATCGATCAAAAATAGTACCAGTTAGTGCAGTTTTAGACAAAGCTAATTGGTTTTAAAATTACGCTAATTAACTTCGCTCGAAGGAAAATCTTTGGCTAAATTAGCTTTTTAGTTGAAAATATCTGGTGAGTCGCTAAAACCCTGATAACTTTCTTAGATTGGTGACAAGCTCCTGGCTGACCTCTGAATCGACACCATCTTCTGTTAGGGTGTTTTCGCCAGTGACACCATCCACACTGCCGCCGTCTGAAAGCATCTGGAGTACCGCGGTATTATTCCAGTCTGCGAGTATATCTTGACCGCTGATTGCAGATAGTAATGCGGCTAAACCATGGGCAGCCCAGTTGGAGATGTCAGCAAGAAGAAGCTCGTCGCAACCAGTGATTGCCGGACGAATATCAAGCAGTTCTAATGCTTTAGCAATGTTTCCCATACCTATCTCATTACCCCCATCACCTATGGCGATAGTGGGGCAGGTTGCTAGGGACAGAAAGCTATCATAATCGGCACAGTGCTCTGAAATGTCTATACCACGCATGTTGTAGTAGCGACCATCATTAGATAGCCCTGGGCGTTCAATGGAAATGACCAAGGCAGGTTGGTAGTGATCGAGAGCTTTCTGGGCTTGGTTTTGACCGTCTCCATCTATTTTGATTTCTAGAGTCTGAAAGTCGGTTTCTAGCAAAGTACATAGTGGCGTCTCACAGACTAAGATTGGAGAGCCACCAATGGCTTCTATCGCCCGATATAGTGAGATTGCGCCCAGTGGACCATCGGTTTCAAAGCTACCGTTTACGGGGAAACCGGTGCCGATCAGTATTTTACCTTGGGCATTGTGAATCAGTTGCGCGGCTCTTAAGTATGATCCGTCTTCGATAGAGGATGACATTGTCTTCATGCCCCTAGGGTTACTAGCGACTAACAGATTTTCTATTGCTTTGGATAGAGTATCTAGGTTTGAGGTAGCCTTATGTTGCTGAAAACTAATCTCAGCAAGATGTTTTAGATTATGTGCTTGCTCGATACTCACCTCGTTAAAACACACAGCGGCTTCTGGCCCAAGTTGCGCTAATTTATCGAGATCCAAAGACAGTACAGAGCCTATTTTGGGGTATCCACCAATGGTTTGGCGGTCATTGAGTAGGATTATCGGTTGTCCATCAGGTGGGACTTGAATTGCACCCAGGCAAATACCTTCAGACAGAATGCCGCCCACAGAGGGTTTGATGTCTGGCCCGAGCAGTCTGAAACCCATCCGATCATTTCGCGCTGAAATACGGTATTGTCCGTGAAAAAACTGTTTTCTCTGTTGCGCTGTGAAGTAATCTTGCTGGTAGCCTAAGACAACCCTCAGGCAGGTCAATTCAGGGGCTATGGTTAGGTTTTTAGGCTGCTCTTCGCTTGGCATAAAAGATGGAGGGTGCAATAGAGTGTCAGTGCAGGGTATGATATCACCGCTGGCAAGAGGAGTACCGTCACCGGTTAAGCCTCCAATCGACTCTCTGGTAACCGTCGAACAACTGCCAAATGTAGGTTCTACATTAAAGCCCCCAGTCACGCCTACGTAGCATCGCATGCCTACCTTGGTGTAACCTAACTCAATGCGGTCTCCGGGCTTGATCCGATGAGCCGTCCAACAATTTACCGGGGTTTTGTTGATGCTAAGCTCGACGAGGGCCCCGGTAACGACAAAATAGGTATCAACCGTTGACTCTAGCACCATGCCGCCGATGGTCACTTCAATAGTGGGGGTGTTAATAGGGTTTGAGCACAATTTGTTGGCCCAGCGAAAAGAATGACGATCTAAGGGTCCTCCTACCGTAAGACCAATATGGTGTTTGCCAAAGCGACCCTCATCTTGGATTAAACTGTGAACGCCTGGTTGAATAACTCTTAGCCCAGTCATTTGAGTGCTCCCAGACTATCCAGGCTGCCACCAAGATCTATAAATTCTTGTTTACTGATGGCTTTAAATATAACTCTGTCTCCTGTCGATACGGGCATGATCGGGTCAGCCTTTACCTCGAACATGGGTGTTGGGCAAAGCCCGATTAGGTTCCACCCGCCGGGTGATTCAGCAGGATAAACAGCTGTTTGACGGTCCGCAATTGCCACGGCTCCACGAGGCACTTTAAGTCTTGGTGTAGCCAGTCTAGGTGCCGCTATACGCTCGTCGACTTCCCCTAAGTACGCAAAGCCAGGAGCGAAACCAATGGCGTAAACTCGATATTCTGTAGTTTGATGAATATCTATTACTTCATTAGTTGTTAAGCCTTTCTTTTCCGCTAAGGAGGCTAAATCTGGGCCTGATTCAAGGCTGTAATAGACAGGGAGAGTAATGAGGTTCCCTGCTTGATTTGTTGATGTCTCAGTAGATTGACTGGAAGTGTCCGCTGTAACAGCACGAATGATTTTAGATACGGCAAAGTGATCGGTAAGCAGACCATCATAAATGACTAAAATAGAGGCGTAAGAAGCGACTAGATCAATGAGCTTAGAGCCCAGTGCGAGATGAATAGCCGACGAACAAGCTTGTATCTGAGTTGATACTGCGGCATCAACACGATCGGAAAAATACACTATTAGAGAATTTTCTCCGGCGACCGATATTCTGACGGCTTTATTTGTCATGGATGATCCATCATCGGAGTAACTGGCGGACTTCTTCAATGGCCGCCACGCCATCTGCATTGTCACCATGGACGCAAATTGAATCAGCTTGAATGGATAGCTTATGACCACTGACGGTGGTTATGGTGCCGCTTTTATCAAGTTGAGCGACCTGTTCTAGCATCATTTCACGGCTATGTACGGCGCCAGGGAGTTTTCTACTTAGCAAGGACCCATTATCAGCATAGCAACGATCGGCAAAGGCCTCAAAGATAACCTCTAGACCAAAAGCGGCAGCTTCTTGGCGATGAATGTCGGCATCTGGGGTGGCTTGCAGCATAAACACTAACGGCTGTGGTGAGGAGCTGACAGCCTGCATTACGGCGCTGCGAACAAGCCCATTTACCATCATATCGTTGTACAAGGCGCCGTGAGGTTTCACATAAGAAACCGAAACGCCTACCTCGACTGCAATTTGACTTAGCGCTGCAATTTGAGACTGTACTAGCTCGATCAATTCGTGGCTGGGCATTGTCATTGAACGACGCCCGAAGCCTTCTCTATCTGGATAGCTAGGATGGGCACCCACGCAAACACCGTTTTCTTTGGCTAGAAGCAATGTTGATCTCATCATGTCCGCGTTACCCGCATGGACACCGCAAGCAATATTGGCTTGATCGATATGAGGCATTACAAGGGCGTCAACATCCATGACATCTGAATGGGTGCTTTCGCCTAGATCACAATTTAACAGTAGAGACATAACCGTATCCTAACCAAATTCTGGCCTAATTAATTAGCGCTGATCAAAAGTGCTATTGAGTATATCTGTAACCAGCATACAGCCAGGGCTGTGAGTAATGCAAAAGGGCAGTTTTGCCTGTTCAAGCGCGACCTGAGGCGTCACTCCACAGGCCCAAAAAACAGGTTGTTCATCGTTGTTAATTGTTACGGCATCACCGTAATCTGGCTTATTAATATCTTTTATCCCTATTAGCTTAGGGTCACCAAAATGGATTGGCGCGCCATGCACCGATGGAAATCGCCCCGTTACCTGAATGGCTTCCTGAGTATCTTTGTTGTTGAAAGGACGCATGCTAACCACCATCTTCCCGTTAAAGGGTCCAGCGGGAGTGCAGTCAATGTTAGTTCGATACATGGGCACATTTCGATTTTGGCTAATATTGCGCACCTCTAAGCCTTCTGCAATCAGGGCGTCTTCAAAGGAAAATGAACAGCCGATTAAGAAAGCGACTAAAGTGTTGTCCCATAAAGCTGAAATGTCAGACATTTCGGTTGTTAACTGGCCATTTTCGAACAATCTGTAACTCGATAGATCTGTTCGAACGTCAAGGTCTTGACCTAACTCGGCAAGATGGGGTTCGCCGACTTTGGACACCGCAATAAGTGGACATGGCTTTGGATTGGCTCGACAAAAGAGTCTAAAGTCTTCAGCAAATACTTCCGGCAAAATGACCATATTGCATTGAACATAACCCTTACAAAATCCGGATGTAGCACCGATGTGCTCGTTGTTGCGGATCAACCTACGAAGTTGCACTGGACTGAGGTTATTGGGCATATTATTGGGCACCTTTTGCATTTAACGGGCTTTAAATACATGCTCTTTTAGGAAATTAACAGTATCTTTTAAGGCAATATGTTGATTTTCAGTATCTCTACGATGCCTGTATTCTATAGAGCCAGCTTCTAGTCCTCTATCACCCACAACAATTCTATGGGGGATCCCAATGAGCTCGACATTTGCAAGCATACCACCAAGTCTAGCCTTAGCTTCGTCCATGAAGAGTACCTCGTAACCTGACTCGGTTAATTGATCATAAAGCGTCTCGCAGGTTTCTTTGACAGCATCAGATTTATGCATATTAATGGGCACAATAGCAATCTGAAATGGGGCGATAGATTCGGGCCAGATTATGCCATTTTCATCGTTATTTTGCTCAATAGCAGCAGCTACTATTCGGCTAACGCCAATGCCATAGCAGCCCATGCTCATATACTGCTCCTTACCATTCTCATCCAATACAGTGGCTTTCATCGCCTCACTATATTTTGTGCCTAGCTGGAATATGTGACCCACTTCAATGCCGCGCTTTATTTCCAAAATGCCCTTACCATCGGGACTTGCATCACCTGCCACAACATTACGAATGTCAGCGATGACATAGTCAGCAGTATCTCGTTGCCAGTTGGCTCCGGTAAAGTGGTAACCATCGCGATTTGCACCGCAGGCAAAGTCACTGAGCACTGCAGCGCTTGGATCTACCACTAAAGGCAGGACGAGGTTGACCGGTCCGATCGACCCTGGAGAGCATTTGAGAGTATCTTTAATCTGCTCTTCGGTGGCGAAACTGATTTTTGACTTAAGTCCTAAAACCCCTTGAGCTTTGACTTCATTAAGTTCGTGATCACCGCGTAACATTAGCCCATAGAGCTGTGTCTTACCCGTATCATCTTCGGTACTTATAATAAGAGATTTTAGCGTCTTCTCAGGTTCAACATCTAAAAGCTGACAAAGATCAGCAATAGTATGAACACCGGGGGTTGGGATTTCAGTCAGTTCTAATTGTGGGCTAGGGGCCTCTCCCTCAGGGGATAGGGCTTCTGCTTTTTCTATATTAGCGGCGTAGTCACCCTCACTTGAAAATACAATCGCATCTTCCCCGGACTCTGCAAGAACGTGGAACTCATGAGAATGACTGCCACCAATGCTGCCGGTATCTGCGAGTACCGCGCGAAAAGTTAAACCAACTCGCTCAAAGATAGTGGAATAGGTTTTATGCATCACATCGTATGTTTCTTGCAGAGAAGTTGGGTTGCTATGGAAAGAGTAGGCATCTTTCATGCAAAACTCTCGAGTGCGCATCACTCCGAAACGAGGCCGTCGCTCATCACGAAATTTAGTTTGTATTTGATAGAAGTTAGCCGGTAATTGTTTGTAACTACTAATCTCGTTTCTAATAATATCGGTGATCACTTCTTCGTGAGTAGGGCCAAGGCAGAACTCACGGTCATGTCGATCTTTGATGCGCAATAATTCAGGCCCAAACTGACCCCAGCGCCCAGATTCAGCCCACAGGTCAGCGGGCTGCACTACGGGCATTAGCATTTCAAGAGCTCCAGCTCGGTCCATTTCTTGTCGAACGATAGATTCAACTTTTCTAAAGACTCGCAAACCGAGCGGCATCCATGAGTATAGACCAGAAGCTACTTTACGAATCATGCCGGCACGGAGCATTAGCTTATGGCTAATGACTTCAGCATCTGCGGGGGAATCTTTCTTAGTTGTTATTAAATATTGACTGGCGCGCATGGTTTCTCTTAAATATTGGCTGGTGACTAATGATATCATTTTACGATGCAGAATCGTCGCGGTATACAGTAAAGCTCTTTAAGGATGCAAAATGTTTGAATTACACCCAACACTTGAGTCAGATACGGTAAAAATAGGGGAACTACCATTATCCTTGTTGCTACTAAGTAAAGATGCTAACTACCCTTGGCTGATATTGGTACCAAAACGGTATGGAATAGAGGAGTTGTATGAGCTCTCTGCTGACGATCGTTACCAGTTAATACAAGAATCTGATTGGATATCAAGGGCGCTTGTAAGTCTGTTTAGTCCCGATAAGCTCAATATTGCAGCCATTGGCAACATGGTACCTCAACTGCACATACACCATGTGTGCAGGTTTCGTAATGACGCATGCTGGCCAAAGCCGGTGTGGGGTCAGGTCCCAGCCACTGCGTACACAAATGCTGAGATTACAGCTATTATCAAGAATGTGAGTGGCAAGCTGACATCTCGCGGCTTAACCAGCAGCTAGATCAATTGGATCGGGTAAGGTAGTCGAAAAAAGCGTTTTTCTTGCAATAACGCCCCTGGGTTGTAGGCGTATAAATATTTATTTAACCATATCCCTTAGACCTTTCAAAGCATGCACTTTGACGACAGTTTTGGCGGGTTGAGCGCTGAATTCAATCGTTTTACCCGTGAAAGTGTTGACTCCGGTATAGGCTTCTTTGGCCTCTTTTTTAGTCGTATCCATCTTGATGAGCCCAGCGAGAATAAATTCTTCGACAGATCCCTCCATAAGATGGCGCTGGATCAAGATTGTAAGCTCATCGAGTACACCGCTGATCTGAGCCTTGGTCAAGCCTGAGTTTTCGGCAAGATCACTAACGATGTCTTGTTTATGGTATCGATGAGTAATTGGGGGCATATCTTTCGACGAGGAATGGGCTTTAGGGGCCTTAGTTAGCATATATTAGTCCTTTCGTTGTTAGGATATATGTAGTTAAGTCCATTTCGCTGGTTAATTCCGTGATTATTTTTTCTATTTATAGACGCTGAACCTATTTCTTGCCAATAATTAATGAACTTTGCTGACATTATGTGTGTATATATAATCTGGTTGGTTAATGCCATTCTCACAGAGGCACTGCTGATGTATACTTCGCCGCGCTTTTGTAGGGCTTATTAGCCCAGATAGATATTAACCAATGACTAGGTAGGAATTCAGGTTATGCCGATTTACGAATATCTCTGTCAATCATGCGCGCATAAGATGGAGGCTTTGCAAAAAATGAGCGATGCTCCACTGGTGGATTGCCCTAAGTGTTGTCAGGCTAAACTAAAAAAACAGATATCTGCAGCGGGCTTTAGACTTAGCGGAACTGGCTGGTATGAGACTGATTTTAAGAGCGGTAACAAGAAAAATATAAGTGGCGAACAGTCCTCAGATTCAGGCAGTGCGTCTGCGGCGACAGCAAGCGATAAAAGCGGCGCTGATAAGAGTAGTCCCACGTCAAGCGTAACCTCGGGTTCGCAATAAACTTTACTAGCAGGAATAAAAGACTAATGGATCGATCAACCTATTGCGGATTAGTGAGAAGTTCTCACATTAATAAAGAGATTACGCTTAGCGGCTGGGTAGATCGCCGTCGCGATCATGGTGGCGTTATCTTTCTTGATTTACGTGACCGAGAGGGAATCGTGCAGGTTGTTTTTGACTCTGACGCAGGAGAGTTTTTTGATCTTGCTGACAGTGTTCGGTCAGAATATGTACTAAAAGTTACCGGTAAGGTTCGTTCACGAAGTGACGCAACGTTTAATAAGAACATGGCCACGGGTGAAATTGAGGTTTACGGCACTGTGCTTGAAATTCTTAATAGCGCTCAAACTCCCCCTTTCCAGTTGGATGACCATGTCACGGTTGGGGAAGATGTGCGGCTCAAATATCGTTATATGGACTTGCGTCGTACCGAAATGCAAAACAGTTTACGCTTCCGGTCCAAGATAACCTCGTCGATTCGTAATTATTTGGTTGGTGACGGATTTTTAGATATTGAAACGCCTATTATGACCAGAGCAACGCCTGAAGGGGCTCGAGATTATTTAATTCCTTCGCGGACTCACGCGGGCCAGTTTTTCGCGATGCCCCAGTCACCTCAGTTGTTCAAACAAATGTTAATGGTGGCGGGTTTCGATCGTTATTATCAGATCGCTAAGTGTTTCCGTGATGAAGACCTTAGAGCAGACCGCCAGCCAGAATTCACCCAAATTGATATTGAAGCTTCGTTTGTTGATGAAGAAGACATCATGTCTACCAGTGAGACTATGATTACACAGATCTTCGCTGAGCATATGGGTGTTGAATTCCAGTCTTTCCCGCGTATGACATACGCAGAGGCGATGGATCGGTTTGGGTCAGACAAACCCGACTTGCGTATACCGTTAGAGCTGGTTGAAATTAAAGACTTATTGAAAGATATTGAATTTAAGGTGTTTGCTGGTCCAGCTAATGATCCAGCATGCAGGGTAGCGGCATTAAAGGTACCCGGTGGATCTGAAATATCGCGTAGACAAATAGATGACTACACTAAATTTGTCAGTATATATGGTGCTAAAGGCCTTGCTTGGATAAAAGTGAATGCCATTGAAAATGGCATCGATGGTTTGCAATCACCGATTATTAAGTTTCTGGGTAATGATGTGACCTTAGGCATCATGGAACGCCTCGGCGCTCAAAATGGTGACATCGTATTCTTCGGCGCTGACAAATCCTCAGTGGTTTCAGAAGCTTTAGGCGCATTGCGATGTAAGGTTGGTGCGGATCTTAATCTTTACACCTCTGAGTGGGCACCTATGTGGGTGATCGACTTCCCGATGTTTGAAGCGACTGATAATGGTGGTTTAACACCATTACATCATCCGTTTACAGCACCCTCATGTTCAATTGAGGATCTTCAGTCGGATCCCGCTAATGCGCTATCCAGAGCTTATGACATGGTTCTTAATGGCGTTGAACTGGGCGGTGGGTCGATACGTATTCACGATCAAAAAATGCAAGCAGTTGTATTTGATGTCCTGGGAATTAATGAAACCGAGCAAAGAGAGAAGTTTGGGTTTTTACTTGATGCATTAAAGTTTGGTGCGCCTCCTCACGGTGGTGTCGCCTTTGGTCTAGATCGATTAATGATGTTAATGCTGAGAACAGATTCTATTAGAGATGTGATAGCTTTCCCCAAAACGCAATCAGCAGCCTGTTTACTAACGGATGCGCCAAGCAATGTCGATGCGGCGCAGTTGCGAGAGTTAAATATACGCTTACGCAAAAAAGAAGATTAGGCGCTAGATAACTTATGGCAGGCCATAGCAAATGGGCCAATATCAAGCATCGTAAGGCGTCTCAAGATGCTAAACGAGGAAAGGTATTTACTAAGGTTATTCGTGAGCTCGTTGTCGCAGCGAAGGCTGGTGGTCCTACCCCTGAAGATAACCCTCGTCTTCGGGCTGCGATTGACAAGGCCCTTGGGGCCAATATGAAGCGTGATACCGTCGATAAGGCTGTTGCGCGAGGCGCGGGTTCTGGCGAGGGAGATAATTATGATGAGATCACCTATGAGGGCTACGCCCCAGGTGGTGTAGCAGTATTGGTTGAGTGCATGACTGATAATCGTAACCGTACGGTTGGCGATGTAAGGCATGCTTTTAGTAAGCGGGGTGGTAATTTAGGCACTGATGGGTCGGTAGCTTATTTATTTAAACGGATTGGCCAGCTTAGTTATGAGCCGGGTGTAGACCAAGATAAGCTGATGGACGCGGCGTTAGAGGCTGGTGCTGAGGACCTCACGCTAAATAAAGATGGTTCTGTCGATATTGAAACTAGCTGGGAAGAGTTTTTGAATGTCAAAGACGCGTTGATTAGAGCAGGCTTTGAGTCTGCTCACGCTGAGGTAACGATGATTGCAGACACGACAGTAATCATGGATAAGGACGGCGCAGAAAAGTCACTTGGGCTTATTGATGCCCTAGAAGATTTAGACGATGTACAAAATGTATATACTAATGCCGAAATTACTAGCGAGATACTCGCGCAGATTGATGAGTGATACTCGGTTTGCTCCATCATTGGTTTATATGTAAAGGTAGTTGTAGTAGGTGGTAAATGATAAATGTAAGAAAGGATGGTCGTTGATATTTTGCGGCTATAAGTACTCAAACGAGTAATCATTAAATGAGGTAGTACCGATGAAAGTTATAAAAAAGACGAAAGATTATATTGTTTACCAGAAGAGTTCTGGTCGTTATGCGGTAAAAGATTCTAATAGAAACTGGGTCAATGCTGACGAAAAAATCAAGATCCTATTGGCTGAAGGTTTAATTAAAGCAGTGATGCCTGCTGAACCAGTGGTTGAAGAAGCTCCAGTGGAAGAAGTCGCAGCTGTTGAAGAAGCTCCAGTCGTTGAAGAAGCTCCAGTCGTTGAAGAAGCTCCAGTGGTTGAAGAAGCTCCAGTCGTTGAAGAGGCTCCAGTCGTTGAAGAGGCTCCAGTAGCTGAAGAAACTCCAGTAGCTGAAGAAACTCCAGTAGCTGAAGAAGCTCCAGTCGTTGAAGAAGCTCCAGTAGCTGAAGAAGCTCCAGTCGTTGAAGAGGCCCCAGTAGCTGAAGAAGCGCCTACACCAAAAGCTAAGGCAGCACCAAAAGCTAAGGCAGCACCAAAAGCCAAGGCAGCACCAAAAGCTAAGGCAGCACCAAAAGCTAAGGCAGCACCAAAAGCTAAGGCAGCACCAAAAGCCAAGGCAGCACCAAAAGCTAAACCGGCTAAATAATCATTAGTCATCAGTGCGTTACTAAAAGCCTCCTGGATTATGTTCAGGGGGCTTTTTATTAGTTGACTCTATCTCGCTGTGTTGCAACACTCACATGACAGTGACTACCAAGATTAATGATGACTCGAATTTTAGGAATTGACCCAGGATCGCGCCGCACCGGTTATGGAATAATTGACTTTGAGAGTGGCAAACTAAAATACGTCACTAGTGGTATTATTCGGTTGCCCGAAAAGTCACTTCCCGATCGATTGAAAATAATATTTGATGGCGTCAGTCAGATTATCGGTGAATACAATCCAGAGCAGATGGCGATTGAAGAGGTGTTTTTTGCAAAAGATCCACGAGCAGCGCTGAAGCTCGGCCAGGCTCGGGGGGCGGCTATAGTGGCAGGCGTCAATGCGGACTTAAAGGTTGGAGAATATTCAGCCAGAAGTGTTAAACAAGCCGTGGTAGGGACGGGCGCAGCTGATAAAAAGCAAGTCCAGATGATGGTTACCCAACTCTTAAAATTACCTCAGTCTCCCTCCGAAGATGCCGCTGACGCGCTGGCCGTGGCGATCTGTCATAGTCATAGCATGCGTTCTCAGGCAGTCTTTGCCAGTAGCGGGGTAACTGGGTTTGCACGTGGTAGACTTAAATAATATTCAGCTACCAATAGAAGAGATTTATACAATATGATCGGACAAATTAAAGGCATCATTATAGCCAAGCAAGCTCCGGATCTGCTGGTTGACGTACAGGGTATCGGCTATGAGGTGCTAGTGTCTCTAGGGACTTTTTTTGAGATCCCAGAGATCGGGGGCGCAGTCACATTGCATACCCATTTTGTCGTTCGTGAAGATGCACAGCTTTTATTTGGTTTTGCGACCCTGGAAGAGAGGGCACTATTTCGACAGTTAATTAAGGTTAATGGTGTCGGCCCCAAAATGGCGTTGGCAATCCTGTCTGGAATGTCTGCAGGTGAGTTTGCACTAGCAGTGCATAACAACGATATTGCAACCCTAGTTAAATTACCTGGGGTAGGTAAAAAGACGGCTGAACGATTAGTGATTGAAATGCGTGACAAAGTTGATGTTGCCCAGGTTAACGACTCTGGAAGTGCGACGGCAGGTAAGCACCCCGACATTAAGCAGGAGGCGGAAAGTGCCTTGACCGCACTGGGTTACAAGCCTCAGGACGCCGCTAAGATGATTAGTCGTGTGTCGGATGAAGAGATAACGAGTACAGAGCAGCTGATTAGGCGCGCACTAAAAAACATGGTGTCGAGATAGGCTGCTTTAGAGCATAAATCCGATACATTCCATTGCGCCCCTAGTGAAAAAATAACGGCACCACTGTATGCTTGTAGCTAACCTTGAGATGCTACCCAATGATAGAGCCTGATCGCTTAATTTCACCCGATATTTCTGCCTCTGAAGAGCGTTATGACCGTGCCTTGAGGCCTGTAACTCTTGATGAATACGTAGGCCAGCCGGTAGTTAAGGAGCAACTAGAGATCTTTATTGAGGCGGCTCGCAGGCGATCGGAGCCGCTTGACCACACATTGGTTTTTGGCCCGCCAGGGTTGGGTAAAACTACCTTGGCACATATCATCGCCCATGAAATGCAGGTAGACCTTAAAACTACGTCTGGTCCCGTGCTTGAAAAAGCCGGCGATCTTGCAGCGTTGCTAACTAATCTTGAGTCTGGCGACGTCTTATTTATTGATGAAATTCACCGTTTGAGCCCCGTGGTCGAGGAAATTCTGTATCCCGCGTTAGAAGACTATCAATTAGATATCGTGATCGGAGAAGGGCCTGCCGCGCGTTCAATAAAGTTAGATTTACCTCCTTTTACGTTGGTTGGCGCGACGACTCGTGCAGGTTTACTTACCTCTCCTTTGAGAGACAGATTTGGCATCGTGCAAAGGCTTGAGTTTTACTCAGAGGAAGACTTGGGTAGTATCGTCAAGAGAGCCAGCGGCATTACCAATGTCAAAATAGACGACGAGGGCGCTCGCGAAATCGCTTGCCGTGCGCGGGGTACGCCGCGCATTGCTAATCGACTACTACGCCGGGTTCGTGACTATGCTGAAGTAAAGGCAGATGGCATAATTACCAAGTCGGTCGCTGATGCGGCGTTGAACATGTTAAATGTTGATAAAAGTGGATTTGACCACCTTGATCGACGATTACTACTTACCTTAATAGAGAAGTTCGATGGTGGGCCAGTTGGGGTTGATAGTCTGGCGGCAGCGCTGAGTGAAGAGAGGGGCACCATAGAAGATGTCATTGAGCCCTATTTGATTCAGCAGGGCTATTTAATGAGAACGTCTCGGGGTCGAATGGCAACACGAATGGCCTACGAGCATTTTGGTCTTAAAAGCCCTAAACGAATTCAGCAACAGATGGATATCATGGATGACTGAATTTAGTGTGCCAATGCGTGTCTATATTGAAGACACTGATGCCGGCGGTATTGTTTATTATGCCAACTACTTGAAATTTATGGAGCGCGCGCGAACCGAATAT